>JAZLHL010000078.1:0-5126 GCA_045616765.1 Acutalibacteraceae bacterium | reverse complement strand
TGATATATCTTCGATATGATATCCACCTGCGGTGGATGAGATATGCCTTCGGCATATTAAGGAACGGATATTATCTCATATTTGAGCGAAGCGAAAATATATCATACGGCTTTGCCGTATATCATATCGCGCAGCGATATTTCACTGTTTTATTATCCAATATGCAGCTTTCTTATCACCACGCCGCAAGGCGGTATATCATCAAGGTTGGCTTTGCCGCCCTTGCATCTCATCACGCGTCAGCGTGTATTCCCTGCGGCTTGATGATATACAACACTTCGTGTTGGTTATATACCATTTCTTGCGAAAAAGATTACATTCCGTCTGCGACGGATTACATATAAGGCTTCGCCTTGATAAAAAAATTACGAAGCGAAAGCTTCGTAATTTTTTTGGCAGGGGTAGCTGGATTCGAACCAGCGAATAACGGCGTCAAAGACCGTTGCCTTACCGCTTGGCGATACCCCTTTATATCAAAAAAGTCAAACACCCATTTGTGTTTGACTTTTTTGCTGGGGTGGATGATCGGGGTCGAACCGACGACCTCCAGGGCCACAACCTGGCACTCTAACCAACTGAGCTACATCCACCATATATGGCACGGATGAAGGGATTCGAACCCCCGACCCACTGCTTAGAAGGCAGTTGCTCTATCCAACTGAGCTACATCCGCATATTTCGCAGAATACAATGGAGCGGGTGATGGGAATCGAACCCACACGACCAGCTTGGAAGGCTGGGATTCTGCCATTGAACTACACCCGCAAGTGTGTCACAACAACGGATATTCTATCACAACACTATATTTATGTCAAGAAAATTTTAAAGAAAATTGTAACAAAAATTCAAACTCGGGGATACGGCTGAAAAATGCCGCATCCCCCTACTTGTAAGTATTATTCGGCAGTGCCGTTTTCAAAATTCGCCATATAGTCGGAAACATTCTTCTGTCTGCTTTTTGCAAGCTCCGCATACATAAGCTCGCGTTTCTGCCTTGAAATCGGCCAAAGGAATTTCGGTATAATGCCGAGAGCGCCGGTTATGGTGGGTACGGCGGTGCAAAGTGCGAATTCCCAAAATTTGGTGGTATCGTTCTGTGTACCGATTTCAAGACCCTGAACATAGCCGATGCGTTTCATAATAAGGCTGGTAACAGAACCGAGAAGTGCTGATTGAATTTTAAGCACAAGTCCTTTTGCCACGCCGGTGGTAGCTTCCATTCTGTACCCGTTTTTCCATTCGCAGTAGTCCATAGCTTCATTCCAAAGGTCAGCGTTTATAACCTTGGTAACGCCCCATGACCATTTATTGAACCACTCCTTTAAACCGAAGGCTATACACATAGGCACGGTTTTAAAGAGCATAGTGCGTTTCTTTGAAATGCCGAACAGGAACACAGCGAGATTAAGCACATCACCATAGATATCGGATGCGATCCAGAGAGTTTTTGACGAGAAATGTCTGCGCAGCGGTGCCACAAAGCTGTAACTTATGCTTCCGTTTATTGATGACGGTATATTTAAAATCGTTATAAGCGAATAACTGCCGAGAACATCAATAAAATAGTTGGTTTCACTTTTGCTTATGGCAAAGTTCCCGAGAAAATCGGAAAGGCACATAAGCAATACCGGGTAATTGGAGAATATAGCCTTTAATCCGGCTTTGACATTCGGTTTTTCAACCGACTGCGGCACACGCTCTCGCGACTGCATAAAGAACCAGAATGTGCAAAGCGATGATATAACCGCGGTGCTGCCGCCCATAATCATAAATATATTGCTGAGCTTCCAATTTACGACCTTATTGTTTACAAGGTCTATAAGTACTCCCATTATGTACCGCGGCATATCCTCGCCCATATAGCCGGTAAGCAGCTCGGCAAGAGTAATAAGCCTTACACGCTCATTGGGGTTTGGCGTAATGGTCGACATATAACCGCTTTTTGCAACGCTTTTGAATGTGCCGGCAGTTTCGTTAACAACGGCAAAAGCGTAATAATAAATCAGCTTTGGGATATATGTACCGGAGGTATTCGGAAAGAACAAAGGCAGCAGCCATGTGAAAAGTCCGAGCACCGTCAAAGGAAGCTGCAAGCCGACAAGGTACGGTCTGAACTTACCGATTCTTGTACGGGTGTTATCAACAATGACCGAAATAAATGTATCGTTGATAACATCCCACGCTGTCGTAACAAGATTCATAACCGCACTTACGGTGAAGTCGATATGAACTACATCCCATATATAGCGTTCTTTAAAACTGTCAATATTAAAGGTGTTGGCCCAATCATTAAAAAGGTAGGCAACGGTTTCTTTGACTCCGACATAGTTGTAGTTTCTGTAAAGAGCGGTATCATCCTCATTAACGGCGGCAACACTTTCGCGCGGGACTTCTTTACGGTTATTTTCACTCATTCGGAGTCACCTCCTTTTACTGATAAAACACAGGAATCCCTGAAATGACCGTCGTCGGAAACGGCAACGATTTTCACCGTGCCGCCATCATTTGCGGTGACATTGCCGTTTTCATCAACGGTTACGATGTCTGCTTTATAACCCTCGACAGCTTCAACGAACCAAAGTATTTTTTTGTCGGTAGCATCAACGGGCTTGAGAGCGGCGGTAAGAGTTGCGGTTTCACCGATATTCAAAGAAAGCTCATCGTTGGAAATTTTGATCTTTTCAACGGGTTTTCTGATATAAACTTCACACTCATCGGTGAAAATATTGCCGAGATATTCAAGTTCGACAAAAACTTTAACCGGGTCGTTGGTTTCATGCAGAGCCGTTATATAACCGAGCTCATCAATTTTCAGTATGCTTTCATCGGCTGATGTAAACTTAACCTTATACTCACTGTTATCATTGATAACGGCATTAACACCGAGCTTTGTATCGCTGCTGCCGGGTGCAACAGTCAGAGCTTTCTGTGAAAAAGCAATACCTGCATAAGTAAAGTTAACTTTTCTGACTATCTTATAAATAAACGATATATGCTGTTCGTTATTTTTTAATTCGGGTATGTTAAATTTAATGTCGGCATCAACCACATAAGATTTTTCAAGTTCAATGTAATCGACCATATCATTCAATCGATTTACACGCATTTTAACAGTAAGTGTATCTGTTACACTCTTGCCGTTCTCTGCAACAAATACATCCTTAAATTTTTCGGTTATCGTGTTAAATACCGGTTCTTCATCGGCGAGGCTGAAAAGCTTGCTGATTTCCGCATTATTTTCGGCACCTGCGGTATTGATATCAAAGATGATATTATAATAATCTGCATCAACAGGTTTTCCGTCACCGTCAAGTTTGAGCTCGCCCGTTTCGGTATCTAAAACGCCGTTCACACAGGCGCTTTCGACAATATCGTCGATTTTCAGTTCAAGCAGAGGTCTTTCGGCATATTCGGCACCGAATTCGCCATTGAAGTCTTCGGGATATAATCCGTCAACGAATGACTGTATATCACCTTTCAGATAATCAATAAGTACATTTTCTTTATCGGCGTTTTCTTCGGGAGTGATTACAAAATCGCTTAAAGAAACACTTACATTTGATTTGAATTTAACAAGCTTGTTATCGCTTGCACCGTTGACGAGTGAAGCAGCATATTTGAGTATGGCATCATCACCGACCGGCAATTCAGTTTTAGAGGCAACGGGCTCTTCCGGGATTTCATAAGTGCCCTCTGTGACAAGCGCAAAAGCCACAAGGAGCACCGACACTATGCACACAACCATAGCAAGAACAAACGAACCCGCAAAAAGCACAATCTTTTTATGATTTTTTTCAGAACGCGATGTTGGATCGGTATTGGTGTTTTTATTTTCAGCCACGGTGCTCACCGCCTTTCGCTTCTTCGGCAAGTGCGCTGCGTTTTTTCTCATCGGCAAGGCGTTTTTCGCGTTCTTCGTCGGATTCAAATACAGGCAGTGTCAGGTCATCAAGCGACACCTCTCCCGCTTTAACTCGCTTACGCATAGCAATTCTCTGCAAATCGACCTCTTTTGCAATATGTTGAATATTACGCTTAATGAAAAGATTATTTATAATAAAATCCGCAACGAACATTGCGAGCGCAACAAACGCACCGAAGCCGAACGATGTTTTAATTACACTGACATCGGCAGAACTGCCGACAATAAAAGACGTAGCCGCACCGAATACAGAAAATATAATTCCGAAAAGTGATGTAGTTCGCATAACACGAGCTGTTTTTCGGATATTAATAAATGAGAGTATTTCGGTAACAAGAATTACTGCGCCGGCAAGCACAATAAGCACCATAGCGGCAACAAGTATAAAGGATTTTATAAAGAATGTATCAACATTTGCACACTCTTTAAATGCTAAAAACGCATTGAGCGTTCCATCCGAAAAAGCCTGATATAAGCCGATGCCGCCGAAACTGAGAGATTTGGAAACAACGGGCAGAATAAGCTCAGCATTGGCAAAAGGAACAAGAATCGCACAAAGTGTTAGAAGAGAAAACACAATACGAGAAATAGGCAGTGAGCCTAAAATAAAGGCAGTTTTAAGTTTAGAAACAAATATGCGAAGCGATGCGTTTTCAAGCTCACACCGTTTAGCATCACGGGCAAGCATTTTATCCTGCGTGTAATAGAAAATATTTACGCCGCAGTGCTTACAGTTCGGGTCAAGCTCAAACCTGCCGATTTCACCGCCACAGTTAGGGCATATCATAAATATCACCTCTGAATATAACAATACATCTGTATTATATATTCTTATGTGGTCGGCAGTCAAGTTATATTTTAATTGTAATACTTAATTAATATTAAATATTGTTCAAAAAAGACTTGATTTATATTCAAATGCGTGATACAATAATCCTGCTTTGGAGGCGTAGCTCAGTTGGCTAGAGCACCTGCTTGACGTGCAGGGGGTCACAGGTTCGAGTCCTGTCGTCCCCACCATGTAAAAACCATTTTTGTCAACTAGACAAAAGTGTTTTTTTAGAATGATATCCGTTCCTTACGGAACGGGTGATATACTTTCGGTATGATATCGCACTTCGTGCGATGATATATGCCTTCGGCATATTAAGGAACGGATATTATCTCATATTTGAGCGAAGCGAGAATATATCATACGGCTTTG
>JAZLHL010000077.1:0-22262 GCA_045616765.1 Acutalibacteraceae bacterium | reverse complement strand
TTTGTTCTTTTTCTTTGCTTTCGGCTTCTCTGTTAAGCCCATCCTTTTTGCTGCATACACCATTCCCGAGAAGCTTCTGGTGTAGTGCTTTTTCTTCAGCTCGGTGTACACTCCATCCCATCCGTATCTTTCAAAACACTTTTTAAACGCCTTTTTTATCTTCCGTTCTTCTGACGGCGTATGTCTTTTCGGATGAGAATGCGGCGTGTGCGGCAGATCTTTTAATGATTCCCATGTACCGTCATAGCGTTTGCACCATCTTTTTACGCTTGAAAGGCTTACTCCGTACTGTTCTGCCGCTTTACTTTTTCCATTTTTCAAAGAATATTTAACTATCGCTTGCTTTTTTCTTGCTTCTTGTGATATTCTATTCATGAGAAGTAACCTTTCTTGTGATGTTTTGTTTTGTAGCAAACTCATTATATCACATTGAGGTTTACTTCTCATTATTTTTTTGGGTCACATCATTTTAACACACACAATAACTTTAAATTCATTAAATATTAATATCCGATGACTGCAAAGTGTTCATTTTGCATTCATCGGATACACTGTTCGGTATTATTTTATTTTGCCGTAGTGTGTGGGATTGAGAATATTACTGACCTGCGGCACGAGCACATCAATCCACCAATGGAAAAATCCGCCTACGAGAATACATTTCAGCTTTTCGCCTGTTTTTTCCGCTTTCTCCTTAGTACCGGGAATTGAATACGGGTGCATTTTAATTCTTTTGCCGTTAAACTCGAAATGAATTATTCGCTCGGCAACGCCCTCGAGCGGGCGAAGGCGCAAATACAGAACACTGTCAGTCTCCCACTTTGCCCAACAACGACAATTAAGTTTAAAATCGCCTATTGAAACGGTATTCATGCGCGTGGTACCGTCAAGCGGAAAGAATACACGGTTGCGCTGTTCGCCATCCTCTTTCCAACTCATATAAAAACCGCTTTCTTCAAAATCGAACTTAATATCATCCATATTGCCGCCGCTGTTTTTGGCAAAGAAAACAACGGGCATCGGCAGCATACTGACGGGAAAGCCGATTTTATTCACAAATCTGCACCTGCGCATTTTGTAGGTTTTGCCGCTTATACGGTTTTCGATATCGTGCCTTACAGACGGCGCGGGGTCAACATCGTCGGGATGAAGCGAAATGCTTATCCCCTGCGCTTCACAGGGCTCAATAAATGCCGCCGGAATATACTGCCACATAATATCGAGCGTCTGCTGCAAATCGGAATGGTCTGAGGTCATTACAAGGCAGGCATCGTAATCGTCAAATGATATAGCATACTGGCAAAACATTCCCTCGCAGCGATATGTGTTTTGAAGCCCGCCGCACCGCCAGAAGCCACAACCGTAACCCGCGCGGCAGTCAAGGTTGCGCTCGCAATGGTCATTGGAGCTGATTTTAGAGGTTGCTTCCTTTGTAAACCAAGCGGGAATTACCTGCCTGCCGTTATATTTGCCGCCGTCGTGGTAGCAGAGTATAAATTTTGCCATATCCTCGGTTTTGAGCATCAAGCCCCAACCGCCTGCTTCTATACCGTCGGGCGAGGTTTCCCAGAACGGCACATCTATGCCGAGCGGCTCATAAAGGCGCGGTGTGAGATACTCGGTTATCGACATACCGAGCACCTTGGCAAGCATTGCCGATGCTGCATAAAAGTTCTCACTTACATAGCGCCAGCTTTCGCCGGGGGCAAAATCCCACCCGAGATCCACAAACTGCGCGAGCCAATCTCCGTTACGGTCTGCTTTTAAAGCGGTTTTTTTACCGGAGGTCATTGTAAGCAAATGGTGTATTGTGAGTTTTTCAAGGTTTTCATCATGTTTTTTCGGTTTAAGCTCCGGAAAGACATCGAGAAAGCGCGTGGTCTTTTCAATTTTGCCTTCATCAAGCGCAAAGCCGTATGCGGTTGCAAGAAAGCTCTTACTGACGGAAAACACCTGATGAGGCATTTCCTGCGTAAGCGGTGCGCTCCAGGCCTCGCAGGCGACCTTGCCGTGCCGCAACACCATAATTGAATGTATATTGATGCCGTGAGAATACATATCCCCGATCATCTTTTGAATGACCGGGGAAGAAACACCCACGGATTCAGCGTTTATTGCCCGTTGCAGTTTGTTTTCAACAGTCAAAACGATTCCTCCGAAATAATTGATTATTCAAATTCTTTAAAGTCGCGCAATCTCTTGGCTTCTACATCCTCGTAGAATTTTACGCTTCTGATATGGAACTGTACAAAACCGTGTTCATCCGCCATTTTATCGGCAGTTTCTTTCCAGCGCTTTGCGACATCAACCGTCTTTGCAAAGAGCTCGTCAACCTCCTCGGGATTTGCGAGATCGGTTGGCTTTGCAGCGCTTTCGTGTACCATCTGCTTGATAGCGCCGGGGTTATCCATAACGGGACACGGACGAAGCATATTGTCGCTGAACGGCTGATGTGCTCTGTATGCCATAAATATGGGGCTTCTGAGAACATCGATAAGATGAACATCTTTAATATTGGCATTGGAATAGTGTGCAAACACGCACGGCTCGCAATCGCCGTTTGCGCTTATGTGGAAATACTGCTTGCCGCCCGCAACGCAGCCACCGACATATTCGCCGTCGTTAAAGAAGTCAATAGTGAAGAACGGTTTGGTTTCGGTAAAGCGCCATTTGCGCACCTGGTCATACATAAGCTTACGCTGCTCGGCGGTTGCCATAAGGTCAGCCGAAGCACCTTTGCCGACGGGAACGAATGTGAAATACCACGCATACGCTACACCGAGGTCGATAAGGAAATCTGCATATTCATCGGAAGCGATGACTTCTGCATTGTATTTGGTATAGCAAAGTGAAGCGCCAAACGGGATGCCGCGTTTTTTGAGCCTGCCCATAGCTTCGACAACGGCTTTATAGGTACCTTCACCGCGACGGAAATCGGTGGTTTCCTCGTTACCTTCGATAGAGAATGTAAGGAAGAAGTTACCGACACTCTTGACCTCATCGGCAAACGCATCGTCACAGAGGGTGCCGTTGGTAAATGCAAGGAACACGCAATCGGGGTTTTCACGGCAGATACGGATGATATCCTTCTTTCTCATAAGCGGCTCGCCGCCGGTATAAAGGTAAGCGTATGTACCGAGTTCTTTGCCTTCGGTTATGATTTTATTGAGGTCATCGTATGTAAGCTGGGTGTTTTTGCCGTATTCCGCAGCCCAGCAGCCCTTACATTTAAGATTGCAGGCGGCAGTCGGGTCAATAAGAATCGCCCACGGAATATTGCAGTCGTATTTTTTCATTGCTTCAAAGCGTCGGTCGTAGCTCTTGAGAACGGCATTGACAAACGGAGAAACGAGCTTTTCGATAATTCCGGGGTCGGTTTCGGTAACGAGCTTTTTGAAATAAACCGCCCACATATTGCCGGGACGGGTAAGCCCCTCTCTGAGTCTTTTGAGAACACGGATATAAATATCCTTTTTGACATGACGCATACCGAAATCAATCAGTTTGAGCGAGTTTGTGTCATAATCCTTGCGGACATAGCGTATGCCTTGTTTAATGGCATACTTGATTGCTTTCTCCTTTAATGCACCCATTTTTATTCCTCCTTGGTTTTCACCAATTGAATTTCCAGATCTCGGACTGCTCTCCGTCAAATGTGAGAGCGCCGCTGATTTCTCCGCGGTGGCCCGTACCCTTAACATTAAGCGGTATTTTATATGTGGCAGCGGTAACATAGCCGTCGGAATTTATACGAAGCTCTATTGATGAACCTTTATAAACGATATCGGCAGAGTCAACAGTTAAAAAGCTGATGTCGTAATTTGCAACATCAAGATAGCCGATAGAAGCAGCATTATGAACGGGGATATCGTACATACCGACGCTTTCGGGGACTATATTGAGTCTGATAACATATTCGTTATTGCTTATGAATACCGCGGCATCGGAAATGCCCGATTCGGTAAGGGTAAAACCGCCGTGTTTCGGCAAAAGCAGCTGAAAGTTTTCCCCCTCGGAATTCATAGCCATACCGTTATTGAATTGCAGGGTTTCGTTTACGGGTTTTACTATCCACCCCATCATAAGATTTGCAACGGTTTTAACGATTGCTCCGCCCGTACACTCGGTGATATTTGCCACGAATGCTTCGCTGTGTTCGACGGTAACGGGATTCATATATGCCTTGGTTTTTCTTATGGCATCGCTTGCCGTCTGCAAAATCTGCGCGCGGCTCCACCCCGACGGATCGGGCAAAGCATTGACCGACTGCCCGGCATTATAATCAAGATGTAAATCAAGCCCCGAGCCCGTAGTGCTTTTGTTGCTCGGGTCGGCAGAAGTGAGGTCGCTGCGTTTACGGGTAGTTTCCTCTGCGATAACGGAATGGTAAATATACGGCTGCGATTCATAAACGATTTTATTGCCTGCATTATTTCTGAAAACAATGATAATGCCTACTGTTATTGTGACTAAAGCAGCAATTTCAAGAATTAACAGTACCGATTTTTTGCCGGTAGCTTTTTCGTTTTCATCGGTATTGCCTTTTTTTCTCATTATATCACCGCCTTTAAACATGATAATAAACCGAAATTGTTAAAGAAATGTTAAGCACCCGGTGAATACGGAACGACGACTTCAAAGCGAGTACCTGCCCCCTGCTTGCTTTTAACTTTAAGCTTACAGTTCGTTAAACTCACTATGCGGTCAACTATGGCAAGACCGAGACCGTTGCCCTCCTGTGAATGTGATGTATCCCCCTGGTAGAATTTATCGAAAATGTGTTCAAGCGTTTCTTTACTCATACCGCAGCCGGTATCTGCAACGGTTATGACCGCAGACGAATTGTTGGCTTTAAGTCCTATCTTGATCGTGCCGCCGCTTTCGGTGAATTTCACGGCATTGCTCAAAAGGTTTTTCCAAACAAGCTCAAGCATTGTCTGTTCGTTTTCAACTACCGCATCCTCAATATCTATATCGAATGATATGCCCTTCTCCTCGGCTTTATCAATAATTTCAAGCACGCAGCCGCGAAGCTGCTCACCGAGCTCAAATTCGGAATATTTGATAATCCCGCTGTTTTCGACCTTATTGAGCTTCAAAAGATTGGTAACGAGTGAATTGAGCTTATGCACGGCTTCATCTAAAAGCTCGGTGTATTCGGCGCGCTCGGTCTCGGAAATGCCGGAACTTTGAAGCAAATCGGCATAACCCTGTATAACGCTCAGCGGTGTTTTGATTTCGTGCGACACATCTGCTATAAAATCATCGCGCAGGGTTTCGATGGAGCTGAGTTCTTCGACCATTTTATTGAAATCGAGTTTAAGAAGATCGATTTCGGTATTAACGGTTTTTTTCTCGGAACGGGTTTTTACTCTTACCGAAAAATCGCCCCTTGCAACCTTCTGTGCGGCACGGCAGACCTCATGCACTCCCCTTGTTAAAACACGCACTCTGAAAAAATAAATCGCCACGCTGACAAGCGCACACGCAAAGATGAGATTCAAAAGCATAAAAACGGAAATTACCATCACGCTGAAATCCGTAGTGAGCAGCTTGTTGTAAAGAAAAACCATTATGTAAACATTGACGAATACAACTATAAAAACAGAGAAAAACTCATTGAGAATACTGCGTATGAACGGTTTGCGTTCCTCTCGCGGAATACTCTGACTTTTCACTCAGTAATCACCGCCTTATAACCGAGACCGTGAACGGTCACGATCTCAACAGAACTGCAGCCATCGAGCTTACTTCTGATTTTTGTAATGCACACATCAACGGTGCGCGGCAGGCTTTCGCTGTCATAGCCCCAGATATCATTCATAAGATTTGCGCGGGTAAAGGTGCGCTTGGGGTATGAAAGCATTTTAAAAAGCACATTGAATTCCTTTACGGAAAGGTCGATGTTTTTACCGTTGAGGTATGCGGCGCACTCCTCGGAATCGAGTGTGAGCTCCCCTATAACAAGCTTGCGCTTATTGGCGATGCCTGCGCGGCGCAGCACCGCTTCAATACGCATAATAAGCTCCTTGAAATCTATGGGTTTGACCATATAATCATCTATACCGATTCTGTAACCGCGCTCTTTGGACTTGATATCGTCACGCGCCGTGAGAAACAGAATGGGTATTTTATCATTTACAAGGCGCACCTGTTCGGCGAACTCAAAGCCATCCGTGTCCTTCATCATAATATCGGAAATAATAATATCGAAAGACAGCTTTTCCATTTGTGAAAAAGCATCCGCGGCACTATGGCAGCCAACAGGATTATAGCCTGCATTTGTAAGACACGAGCAAAGCATTTTATTAAAGCGCATATCGTCTTCTACAATCAGAACACATACCATAATAATCACCTCCATAAAAATAATGCAACAATGTTAAAATTTTGTTAAAATGAAAGATTATTTTGCTTTGGGTTTTACTAAAAATGACATCACTATGCCGCATATAACCGCTGCCATTATGCCGCCGGCACCTGCTGTAAGAGGACCCGTGAGAATACCTGTTATACCCTTTTCTGCAATGGCGGTTTTTGTGCCGTCGGCAAGCAGAGCACCAAACCCCAAAAGCGGCACGGTTGCGCCTGCACCCGCAAACTGCTCAATATATTTAAAAACGCCGAGTGCACCGAGCACAACGCCCGCGATAACATAAAACACAAGTATTCTGCCGGGGGTAAGCTTTGTTTTATCAATAAGCAGCTGACCTATAACACAGATAATTCCGCCCACAATAAAAGCTTTAAGATACATCATAAAAAACACCTCGGCTTTATTATTGCCGAGGTTTTAACGGAAATTCAAAATCACAAAACAAAAAGAGCACCCGAAGGCACTCTTTTCAACGGTAATCAAATTATTTCGCAACTGTTTCGCTGACAAAATCCTCATCAAGGCAGGAGCAGGAAACATAATTGTCCTCATCATAGCCCTTGGGAGCATTTTTAGCTTTGATTTTTTCAATAACAACATATACGGCTGCGGCTGCAGCAGCGATAGCGGCGATAATACCGATAACCTTTAAAACCTTTTTCATAAAAAAGTCCTCCTTTATTCAAACTTACAAACAGATTATACCACATATACGATAAAAGTCAATCGGTTTTGCAAATTTTGTGGTTAATTCACACATTATTCATTATTGTTAAAATAAAAAACGATTAAACCTGCCTTTTCTGGCAACACTTAATATGCCTGCTACATACTCAATAAAGGAGCGGGTGTATGCAGTTTAACAAAGTTGAAATATGCGGTATTGACACCGCAAAGCTTAAAACCATGACTGAAAAGGAAAAGCAGGAACTGCTTGCGAAGGCACAAAAGGGCGACAAGGCGGCGCGGGAAAAACTGATTACGGGAAACCTCAGGCTTGTGCTGAGTGTTATTCAGCGTTTTTCAAATCGCGGCGAAAATCTTGACGATTTATTTCAGGTCGGGTGCGTAGGTCTTATAAAAGCGATCGATAATTTCGATTTGACACAGGATGTGCGTTTCTCGACCTATGCGGTACCGATGATCATAGGCGAAATACGCCGGCACCTGAGAGATAATAACCCGGTGCGTGTTTCGCGTTCGATGCGTGATACGGCATACCACGCTATGCAGGCGCGCGAAAAGCTGAGCCTCGAAAAAGGCCGAGAGCCTACACCTGCGGAAATCGCAAAGGAAATAGGCAAGACGGAAACGGATGTGGTTATAGCGCTTGAAGCTATAATAAACCCCGTTTCGTTTTACGAGCCGGTTTACCAGAACGGCGGTGACACCATTTACCTTATGGACCAGCTCGGTGACGACGAGTGCGACGGCGACTGGATAGATGAAATGTCAATTATTGAATCAATCAAGAAATTGCCCGAGCGCGAAAAGAAGATACTTTCCATGAGGTTTATGCGCGGTATGACTCAAACCGAGGTCGCCGAGGAAATAGGAATTTCGCAGGCGCAGGTTTCAAGAATAGAGAAAACCGCCATTGACGGCATAAAGCGCGGGAGTTAACCCAAATAAAGCTCGTAATCGCCGGATTTGAGTGTTTCGACAAGCTCTGCGGCAGTCTTAATGCGATGAGAGCAGCTTATGCCGTAGCGAACCGTCTGAATTTCGGCGTGAGCATCGGAGCCGGCTGTTTCTATTAAACCGTGCCTTAATGCGTATGCGTGAGCGCGCTCGTTTTCATCCCCCACATTGCAGACATTGTAGGACTCGAAACCGTCAAGATATTCGATTGACAGATTTTCATCGGGGTCTTCAACATAGCTTCTGTTGCGGTAAGGATGCGCCTGAATCACAAGTGCGCCGAATTCGCGGGTCGCTTTGCTTATGCTTTCAAGCGTGCCGTCGCGCAGTTCGGGGTGCTGATATAAAAATTCGGGCGTAATTCCGTAGAGAATAAGCTCCTTACCCTTACCGATATGCTCCTCTATACCGAATATAACATCAAATCCGATGTCATCCCCCGCTTTTTTGGCGGCGAGATAGTCTTTTTCGTATGCGGCAACAAAATCCCTCCAAGGCAAATCTCTGCTTATGCCGGTATTGCCGTGGTAAAAATGGTTTGTAAGCACCATACCCGAAAAGCCCGCTTCTTTTAATGCGTAAACGGTTTGTGCCGGGTCACCCCTGCCGCACGCACTGCAGGGTGCGGTATGCTGGTGCATTTCATAAATAAACATAGTATCACTTCCGCAGAGAATACTACCACATTTTTCCGGCATTATCAAGAATTTCGGTATTTTTATTGCCAAGAAGATTATTGTGCGGTATAATCCACTTGAACGGAGGAGTAAAATGAGAATTTATAAAACCGAAGATATTGAAAATTGCCTTGAAATCCGCTATGAAGTTTTCGTGGATGAGCAAAAAGTGCCGTTTGAACTCGAAAAGGATGAAAACGATTTGCCCGATGCCGCCTGCGACCACTTTATAATAGAAGATGAAAACGGTGCGGCAGGTACATTCCGCTGTACAATAGAAAACGGCGATACAATTCACCTGCAAAGGCTTTGCATAAAAAAAGCAAAGCGAGGCTGCGGTTACGGCAGGGCGGCGCTCGCGTTTGCCGAAAGCTATTACCCCGGAATGAAAAAAATAACGCTCGGCGCACAGTGCCAAGCGATACCTTTTTATGAAAAATGCGGTCTTACGGTGGTTTCAGACATTTTTGACGATGCCGGAATTCCCCACAGAACAATGGAAAAAACTCTTTAATATTCAGAATTATCGTAAGCGGTACCGATATGCACCCTTTGGGTGTGCGTAACGGTGCCGTTTGTTAATGTGAAAATATCGGTCGCGTCATTGGCAAAGAGTATATTACTTTCACCGTAAAGCTCACAGAGATGAGTGTAATTTGCGCCAAAGCGTGTATTCATATTCATTCTGCACTGCGGGAGTAATGCAAATTTTGCTTTTATGCTTTCATAGACCTCGTGCAAATCGTTTATGCCGTGGTGAGCGACCTGCATAAAATCGACATTGAGAGTTTCTGCGGAATAATTCAATCTTAACACATCGCCGTTTACCCACGCGCAATCGGCAAGGAATAAAGCGGATGCGCCGTCGGCAGTGATTTTAAACACCACAGATGTATCATTGGTGCCGGGTATAATATCCTCATCGTCAACATCGACAGTATCTTCACTTGAAACAAGCACTTCGACAAGGGCATTGGCAATATAAAACTTATTGCCCGCGTGTAGTCTTAAATACTCAACATCGGGGTATTTTTCCATTAAGCGCTGCTCAGCCGTAAGCACAGACGGAGAATGCCTTGTATTCTGTGAATAGCAAAAACTGAATACGGTGCGTTCGATTGATATTTCATCCGAATGGAAACGCATAAGCTTTGCAACAAAATCGGTGTGGTCATTGTGAGGATGTGTGCAGAGCCAAAGCGAAACACGCATTATTTCACCGCTTTTTGTGCCGGTAAGCGTATGCAGAAAATCGAGGTAATCGGCAACGGCAACATCGGTGGACTGCTCCATTTCGCCGCCGTCAATAATAATAAGGCTGTTATCGCGCAAACGGTAAACATAGTTCATACCACAGTCGCAGGTAGTGCCTTTAATCATAGCATCATAATGCAGTGAATACTGAGCAAAAACGGTATCTCCGCGCAAATCCTCGTAATCGGCATAACCGAAATCGGAGGCTTTTGCGGTTTTGCATCTGTCAAGAATAATCCTTACAACGCCGGTGCCTTTCATGAGCGAAACATACAGCAGGCCCTCAAAAACTGTGAACTGATAAAAGAGGTTGCCGTCATTTTCGTTATAATAAACCTTTTTAAAACCTGCTGCTTCAAGCGAGGCGGCATAAGCGAGCACATCAGCCGCACTGCACTCTTTGAAAAAGTGCATAAAGGTGCAATCCTGCGCCTCGGTATCGGGTACTACGGTGAAGCCGGCGCCGCAGTTATAGAAGAATCTGTCCATAACGCCGCCGTAAAATTCGGGTATTCCTTTAAACTGCCAGACTGTGCAATTTTCGATTTGCTTATAACACATAACAATTCCCCACATCTGATAATGGAATAATAATAACACACGAAAACCGCACATTCAACAAAAAACACAAATTTACGCACTTTTTTCAAATGATTTAATTCTTGAAAACTATGCGCTGCTCAGTATTCATAATTTCATTCTCGGTGAGTTTATAATACTTTATAAGCGGGTGCAGCTTATGCTCGGTATCGCCTACCGTTTCGGCATAGATTATATCTTTGTCACGGTAAATACCGTTTTCATCCTTTTCGATCATACCGCTTATTTCGGCATATAAAAGTTCCTTATTCTCTTTAATATAGCGCAAGCCCTCGGCAAGCCGCATAGTGCAGCACTGCTTCGCTTCAAAGCCGCTTATACGCAGAATATCGCGCGTTTCGCAGACTATTTTCTGTGTACCCGCGCCGCCGTTGCACCGTTGCAAAGTGGCAAAGCCGTTGTGGAAAATACGCGCGGCAAGTGTGCGATATTTGAACTCGCCCGTTATTTTATAAAGTTCTGTGGCGAGCATAAGAGAATCTATAATGCCGCAAGGCTCCGTCCAGGTTTCGGGTCTGCCCCACCAGTTGTAATTCTCGTAAGTATAGGTCATACCGTAATCAACATAGATTTTTAAAATTGACTGTGCGTATTCGAGATACTTTTTTTCGCTGCAAATATTATAAAGCCGCACCATTCCGCGCGCAGCGGTGAGCGTACAGTGAGTTTGGGCTTTTATAGCGCGTTTGTCGATTTTCATAAAGGTTTCCGCCATTTCTCTGAGCAGTGCCTTTATGCGCTCATCGCGTGTGATTTTATAAGCGTGCGAAAGCCCGTCAATGCTCATAAACGCGCAGCAGGTATCGGTGGACAGCAGCCAGCCGTCACAAGTCTCTGCGGTATGGCCGTCTACGCCGCCGTCGTTTTCCGTATCGCGTGAAACGGGGTAATCACATATTTTACCGCAAAGCGGCAGATAGAGATTTTCTACAATGCCGTTTATTGTACCAAGAATTTCGGCTTTGCCGTACTTTTCGTAATACTCGCAAAGTCCGCGCAAAAGCCAACTGTGGCCGGAAAGCTGCTGCTCAAAAAACTCGTCCTTAACCGGACCGAGGTAGCCTTTGGAATTGAGCTTTTCAGGCAAAAGAGCAATAAGCTTTTCCATACACTCGATTTCGCTTTCGCCTGCATTCACAAGGCTCACGAACGCAAGCAGCGCCCTGCCCTCTTTATCCCCGGGCCACTTGGCATCAACGGGTGCAAAAACATTCTCGATATCGTAAAACGGCTCACTCATACGGCGGTGATTAAGTGCAATTCTTTCAGCAAGCTCGGTTTCGCTTACCGCGATTTTGAATATTTCGGATAATTCGTTCATAGTTCAGTTATTTTCAAGCAGTCCGGCTAAAGCTTGTGCTGCATCGGCGCTCGCTATCATACAGTT
Organism: Acutalibacteraceae bacterium; assembly: GCA_045616765.1. GTDB lineage: Bacteria > Bacillota > Clostridia > Oscillospirales > Acutalibacteraceae > DTU089. The sequence continues at coordinate 10,327 of JAZLHL010000077.1, read as the reverse complement.
CACCCAAAAGTTTTCGCCTGCCAACACCTCTTCATTCATCCAATGAGTCGGTATGAATCCGTTTTCGTGCTGTACGCGGGTTATGGTATCCACGAGCGCCTTTGCTTTTGCAAGGTAAAGCTCGCCCCTGCCTGCTTTATACATAGCAAGGAAAGTCATCGCTATACTTGCGGCACTTGCATCAATGGGCACATACCAGTTGTACTGTTCAAGTGCGCACGGTATCGGCCAAAAAGAAGTATCTTCACTATCCTTATTCCACGGGGCAGGTCTGTGCCACACCACGAACTGATCCTCGATATATCTTACAACATCATCGGCAATCTGCATTTTGCTTTCATCATCGGAATAATATTTTGCATAATGCTTTACCAATGCCGACGCTCCGAAATGTGTGAGATTTGAATAGTTGGCGGACAGGCCGCTATCCTCAAACTGCCCCTCCCAATTATAAGTTGCGAGTGCGTTATTTTCGACGAATCTGATCGCGTTATCGGCAAGTGCTTTCCACTTCTCATCGCCGGTGCGCTCATACAGTTTCATCAAAAACGGGAGAATATTTGCAAGCGGATCGCAGAAATTATCGCTCAACGACTCACCTGTCCGATTATCTATTATAAGATGCCAGCTGCCGTTACCGCAAACGGTTTTAAGATAGAATTCGCCTATTTTTATTGCGGCATCAAGGTACTTTTGCTCTTTGATTCTTTCTTCAAGCAGTAAATACGCCTTGCCGACATAGGATGGGTACAGCATCATAACCGTTTGGCTTCTGCTCATAACGACCGGGCCCCAACAATGCTTTTTCGTGGCTTCGCTTAAATCGAGCCTGTAAGTCGGCGGCACGCCGTTTAAAGCGCTCTCGCTGCCGGGGGTTATGCTTAAAAGATAATCTGCAATTATAACTGCGATTTTAAGCGCATCTTCCGCTTTATCGGGGCAGACGACTGCCGCATTGAGCATTGCACCGATAACGGCGGAATGTGTTTTGCTCGGGTAAGCATTAAGAAGATAATCGGGATCGGGCACGCCGTTCTCAAGCCAATAGCGTATAAAGCCGAGATTCATTAAATAATCATACGCGCGTGCAGCACACTCCTTATAGCTGTATTTTGCTTTCGGCAAGCCTTCACAAAACGGAGAAAGCTTGAAGAATGTTCTTGCGCCGACCAAATACCCTTCGCTGTTATCGGCATTAACCGTTCTTACCGTAAGTTCAACAATGCCTTCGGGCAATTCCGCCCATATATCCGTAAGCGGCACTGACGGTGTCGCAGCATAGAAAGTATGCAAAGCACCGTTTTCATCCTTGGCGGTAAATCTGTATTTTTTACAACCGGATATTGACTGAAACTGAAATGCCGGAACATACATAAACTGAAACGCCTCGGCATTCCAGAACGGTCTGCCCGGACCGCCGCCGTGATGTGCGGTTTGAGTGCTGCACTCTTTACGCGCCTGCTGAACGAGTTCTTTATCTGTCATATTACTACCTCGAAATTTTTATTCTGAAAAGTCGGGTATCGGGAGATTTACGCCGCCCTGCTCTGCGGACTGACTTGCGATGATGCCGGGAAGCGATATTCTGATTCCGAAGTCAACATCAAGTACGGTTTTTTTGTTTTCAAGCACACAATCAACAAATTCCGAAAATATTTTCGCATCCGCGCCGCCGTGGCCGGAGTTGTCGACATTGCCGTAGTCATCGGTATACGCCGTGGATACGGGTATTTCGATTTTCTTTGCAAATGTGCCGGGCACGCTCGCGAGGTTTGCAAAGCTGTGAGCATCGTCAACTATTTTAAGCCTGTCTGTTTCAATGGAGCCGCGAGTGCCGCACAGACGGAAATTGTGGTCGTAGCTTGTATATGCACCGAAGCTCACAAGCAGCTTTATAACTGCGCCCTTTTCGGTTTTGAAAATCGCAATGGATGTATCATTCTTTTTCGGGAAATAGGGATTATACTCAATATCGGCATTCATACACGATACGCTCACACAGCGGTCATCCATAACATAAAGCAGCGGCCCGAGCTCGTGAGTTGTATATTTAATTGCGGGATTAAATGTGCGCCAATGTCCCTCGGGGTAATTATCGGGCGCAAATTCTTCGGGATTCTTGGCGTGCAGGTACTCCGCCTCGGCAAACACGACATCTCCGAATTCGCCGTTTTCGCGCATCTTCTTCCATGTTTCAATAAATGCCCAGTAGCAGCAGTTCTCGCTAATCATATATACTAAATCGGGATGCTCGGAAACAATTTTTTTAAGCTCGGATGCTTCCTCAACTTTTGTAATTGCCGGGATTTCGCTCAAAACGTGCTTGCCCGCCTCAAACGCTTTTTTCACTATCGGCACATGTTGAGTCGCCTCCGTTGCGACTACCACCGCATCTATATCCATTTTAAGCATCTCGTCGTAATCAGACAGATACACAACATCGTTTTGTCCTAAAGATTCAAAATATTCCCTGCAGTGTGCAAGAACTTTATCATTAAGATCGCAAGCCGCAACTATTTTGCATTTCTGATTACCGAAGCCGCAGGCGGCAACGGCGGCGCCGCGCCCCGTACCGACTACACCTATGCGTAAAATTTTGTTTTCCATAATGTTACTCCTTACTGTTTTGTTTTTTCATAAAAGCATTGTATGTTCTTTCGGCACAAGCTTTGATGCTTGTGGGATGAAACTCAATTACCGATGAATACAAAGTATCGTTAAGCGGTGCAGAAAGATATTCAGGGATATTATCCGCACCGAGCAGAGCGCCCATAAATGAGCCCACTGTTGCACCGTTGCAGTCGGTATCCCAGCCGGCGCCTATTGCAAGACCGACCGAGCGCGTAAAATCACCGCCGCCCATAATCAGTGCGGCAACACAAGCCGCGGCATTATTATTGGTGTGAACAGCGCTTAAAGCACCGAATCTTTCCCACAGTTTAGTATAAAGCTCGGTTTCATCGGCGGCAGTTTCGGCGCTGTCTATTGCAAAATTTATATCCGCATATAATCTTGATTTTTGCGGAATTACCGAGAGTGCAATATCAATACATTTTCTTATATCTTTTTCGGTAAACGCGGCGGCAATAAGCGCGGCGAAGAACATTGCGCCGTACACGCCGTTTTTAGTGTGCGAAAGGTCGGCATCGTTAAATGCAGCCTTGGCGGCACTCAACGGGTCACCTGCGTTATAGTAGCCGTAATGGTCAATGCGTATCTGCGCGCCTATCCACTCGCGGAACGGATTTCTGTGGCTGTGGCAGTATTCCGCCTTTTGTTCGGGTGTGGTGTCGGGACAGGTAAGGCTGTTTACATAAGCGATTCTTTCTGCGGTAAAGGTCATGGCCGGCACAAGATAACGCTGCCACACATCCGCAATATCGGCGGCGGTAAAAGCGTTGCCGTATTTTTCATTTACAAGCAGACCGAGAACGAGGTAACGGATATCGTCATCGCTTTCGGCAAACTTCAGATTTTCGCGCAGGCTCATCTCGCACCCGACCGTTAAGCCGTATTCTTTTTCGGCTTTTGAAAATGCGCTGATGTAATCGGCAGGCGGAAAACTGTCGCCAGCTCCCTGCTGCCAGAGCCTGATACACTCCCAACCCTCAAGCGTACCGTTACCGCTGCCGTAAGGGTAACGCTCGTGAGGTTTACCCATAATGCATCCTATTATTCTGCCGAGCCACGCGCCGTGAAACTTGCCGAAAAGCGTTTCGGCGTTCGGCTCACACTTATATGTGCAGCCGGAAGATGCGGCAAGTATATTATTAAGTCCGTTAGGCTCGGTATATCCGAATGTGTCGCTGACTTTAAGTTTATCGAGCTCGTCATAAACGGCTTCAAGCTCGGTTTCGGTCAAGCCATCCGTATTGTAATCGGGCACAATGCAGCCTTCCTGCCTGCGTTCGGTTATTTCTTCTTTCACAAGTTCTGTAAGTGAATATCCGCCAATCATATTTACACCTTTTATTTAGAATTGAATATGCCCGTGGATGCGGTTATCGAGCCGCCGTCCGTTTTGCCGCTGACGGCAATATAATACATAGTCGTGCCGTCGGGAATGCTCACTACTGCCTTATCACCGTAGACCTTTGCGGAGTCGGTAGACCAGCTCTGCTTGAGCTGCAGGCCGTCGTATTCAAGCGGAGTGCTTCTGTAATAGAGCGTGACCTTGGGGCGCTTAACGCCGTCGGGCAGAATAAATTTAACAGTAAGCTTGCCGTTTTCGTTATCCACGCCGAGAATATTTATATTGCAGTCGCCGCTGCCGGTAAATTCATTGGCAAAGCGAACGGTTTCTTCCATGCGGAAATCGCCGTGCTGAAGTCCGCTTATAAGCAGCGCTCTGCCGTTCTTTGAGAGTGCCGCCGAGGATGACAGCGCGGATGCCGGGAAGAACGGGTCTTCGTCGCCGCTGACGAAAAGCATGGGCATTTCGACCTCCGAAAGCAGCGGTGTGGGGTCCCATTTTTCGAGTATCTTTTCATTGGTGAAGAAGCCGCCCATAAGCTCCCAACAGCCGCAGCCGTAAATGGGAATTGCGAATTGGAAGCGGTTATCGTAGCAGGCCGCGACAGTAGTGACAAGACCGCCCCACGATATGCCCGAAACACCGATCTGATCGGGAATTATTCTGCTGTCGGCTCGTAAGATATTATTGGAAAGCACAATATCGGTAAGGTAATAATAGAACCACTGCTCGGTATAGTCTTTATCTATATCATCGAAATTGCTGAATGCATAATGTGCTTTTTCGTGCACGGTCCAGTCGGGGTTGTTGCCGCCCGCTTCGGAATATTCACCGACCTTGGGCTGCTGACCGAAACCGTCAAACGAAATGGCGGCATAGCCTCTGTCCACCCAATACCGAACCCAATCCGCCTGCGCGTGAACACCGCCGCCGTGAACGAGCGCCATTGCGGGAACGGGATTTTCGGCACTTGCGCTTTCGGGGAAGCCGATATACGCAAACACCTCGGTTTCCCTGCCCTCGCATTTTTCGCCGTCAAAGTAGATTGCCGAAATTCTTTCATCGTCTGCAAATGGCTTGCGGCTTTCATCCACTCTGTACGCGGGCGTGTGCTCTTTGACCTTATCTATAAGCGCGGCAAGCTCTGCGGAGCTTGCGTTCTTTTCTTTCGCCGTAAAATCGGTTTTATAAACATCGTTGATTTCCGGCTCTTTCACCTTAAAGATTTTTGCAAATGTGTCCTTAAACCAATCGCCTATATTATTGAAAAAGAGTTTGAATTTTTCGCCGAACGGCACGGTCGCAGGCCTTTGGGCGTACTCTTTTGTACCGGCATTGAAAGCCGATAAACCGCCCTCGCGTGTAAGACCGACCTTTGTGCCCTTTAATGTGCCTGCCGCGGTATAGTTGAACGGCTCAAAGCCGAGCTTTACGGCTGCCGAATTTTCATCGAGTGCAAAATCGTAATTAAGCGCATCGTTGAAGCCGGGATTTACAAAGACCGCAGAGCCGAGGACATTGCGCGCTTCGGCATTTTGGCGGATAATGGCACCATCGGTATACGCGCCTATGGTGAAATAAAGCCCGTCGCCGTAAGTCATATCCCAGAGGATATTGCCGCTGCCGCCGAAATGCCCGGTATGATTTATGCTTTCAACAACCGGCACCTTGTTATTTGTGAGGAATATATTATTGATATACGCATTGTTCAAATCGGTAAATGCCGCGAACTCCTCTGCACCGAGGCAGGCTGTGCTCTGCCCCGAAAGCGCGAAGATATTATTCCTGATAATATTATTCTTGCTGAGTGTGGTGTTAAAGCAGGAAGTCACGCAGTTAAAAACAAGGTTATTTTCAACCGTCATAAACTCGCAGCCGGAGTCAAGGTACAAGCCGTTGCCGGCATAGCCGCTTTCGCCGGTATAGCAGGTGCAATCGTGAATTACATTGCCGCTCACAACAGTACCCTGCTGAACGCCGAGCAGGTAAATGCCGCCCAAATCGGAAAGTGTATCAAGCCCGATATTGTAAATAAGATTATCTTTAATTTGGAGGTTTTCGGTGGGGTTAGTGCCGAAAAGCCACATAAAGCCGCCGGAAATACCGGTATAATAGCCGTCGTGGATTTCGTTATTTACGATTTCGGCACCGTCGCAATAGGTAACGATAATGCCGCACGCACCGAAAAACTGCCTGCCGTAATTTTCGATTTCGCAATTTTTGACGGTGATATTTTCGGCAATATTGTCGCGGACTTCATCCGGCTTTTCCTCAACAAAAAATCTGCCGCCCGCAAAAATCGCATTAGCACCGATATTATTGAAATAGCAGGAATCGACCGTGCTGTTCTTTACCCCCGTATAGTAGCGAATTGCGGTAACTCCGAGATTTTCAAAATCGCAGTTTTTGAAATTGATATTGTCGGAATAAATAACATCAATGGCACCGCAGACATCGACCGCGCCCTGAACCGCCGAGGTTTCGTAATCCCTTAAACGGGTATGTATATTCATATTGAGGTATTTATCGTTTGAATAATCCCAGCCGGTATCGGCAAATCTGATGTTTTCAAATGTAATGCCGGATGAATTTTCAATGTTCATAAGGAGCGCATCTGTGGAAGCGTAAAGCGTAAGTGTTTCCGCCGTTTCGCTCTCAAACGGAACATAATAAATCTTATCGGCTTTGGAGTCGAAACACCACTCACCGGGTTTATCAAGTCCCTCAAGAATGTTCTGCAAAAAGTATCTGTCGCCGGCTTCTATCGGTCTGCCCGAATATCTTGCAAGTTTGAAAAGCCCCGTGCTTTCATCGAAAGAAACGATTTTCTCGACTTCACTCACCCACTGGTGCAGGATTTCGACTGTTACATCGCTGAGATTTGACGGTGCTTTTTTCAGGTCATCGGCATAAAAACCATTTGAGGCAAGGTCATTGCCCTCGCCTTTTGTATCGGTCAAATCGGGTTTATCTATGTAATAGTAGTCGGTTTCAGGCAACCTTGTAACAGAAAGCTGACCGTTTCCCGAAAAAAGCGCGGACACTCTTTTACCGTTTGCCGAGGCACAAAGTGCCTTAACGCCGTTCACGGTACATTCCGCCCATTCCGTAACGGGACAGGCGTTTGTTAAGGTTGCCGCTTCGCCCTCGGCGGAGGAAATTGTGATATTCTTTTTTATATTCTTAAAATCGATCGGCTCACCGAAACGGTAAATGCCGCCTTTTAGGTATATTGTGCTGCCGTTTTCGGCATTTTTAACCGCTTCAAGCAATTTTTCGGCAGTAGAAACCGTAACAGAATTTGCAGCCGAACTCATTACGCATACACTCCCCGAAATCATAATAATCGACAGAATAAATGCAACCGTTTTTTTACATATTTTTGAATAAATACAACTTGGGGATTTACACCTCATTACCAATACCTCGCTTAAATTAATATTTTTCACTCGTTCACTTTTAAAACTCTGCCGCCCTTTCCGGCAGAATCGGCAAGGAGATTTATTACCTTAATGGTTTGTGCGGCGCCTCTCACATGGTTTTTGTGACGGTCCTTTTCGCCCTGCGCAATATCGGAAAAATGAGCAATCTCGGATGTATAACCGTCCTCACCTGAAAGCTCGGGAGAAAACGGTTCACCCTGAAGCGGGTAAACGGTAACTTTGCCGTTCAGATCCGTAACAGTTGCCTGTTCAAAGCAAACACGGTATTCGGATGTAAATGGATAATTCATAAGCGACCAGTCAGCCATAACGGTTGCGGCAAAGTCTTCGTACATAAACATAGAGGTTACGCCGTCAATTGCGCTGAAACCGTCCTTGCTTTTGCAGAAAACTTTATCGGGCATACCGAAAAGGTAAAGGCACATATCAACATCGTGAATATGTAAATCGTGCAGGCAGGAGCCGAAATTTTCTTTTTTCATAATCCAGTTTTCGGAGCTCCACAGAGGCGGCGAGCTGAGCCGCTGAAAGAATGCGGATTTCACTTTGCCGAAACGATCGTCCGCAACAACATCTTTCAAATATTCATACTCGGGGAAAAAGTGCAGGCATTGACCTATCATAAGTCTTTTGCCGGCTTTCTTGGCTTCACCGAGCATTTCCATACAATCCTCATAGGTGGTTGCCATGGGCTTTTCGCAAAGCACATGATAGCCGCGCCTGAGCATATCAATACTAACGCTCTTGTGCAAATTTGTAGGCAGGCAGATATCAATAATATCTATATCTTCCTTTGCAAGCATTTCGTCGAGGTCTGTGTATTTGTTAAAATCCGAGACAACAGATTTATCGCCATCGTTGATATTTATATCCTTTTTCTCGGTAAATGATTTTTCTTTTCTGTCATAAACAGCAACGAGCTTTACCTTACCGGCTTTCTCAAGCTCGCGGTAACTTGATTCGTGCACACGGGCGATACCGCCGTAGCCTATAATCGCGGCATTGAGCATATTTACTCCCCCTATTATAAATCTTTTCCCGAATATATAATAACACAAAAATTGCCGATTGCAATGTTTTTGTGTTTGAGGGCATCTATTTGGAATACTAAAATTCGCATGAAAATCGTTCTCGGTTTTTGAAAGCGAAGCGCCAATTGTCGATCGCCCGGACACACAAAATGCCGCTACTTGCCTGACCCGGGCTTTACATACTATGCGGCCCTGCCGACTTTCTTTGAATAAACGCAATAAAAGAGGCCGGAATTTCGAGCATTTGACTCTGATTCTGACCTCTAATTCTTAATTCACTTTGATTTATTTATCGAACGCCGGGTTAACTGCGTAGAAGTTTTTGCTGTTGAGTCGGTCGGTAACAAGTCTTAAACCTTCACCGAAGCGCTGATAATGCACGATTTCGCGTTCGCGCAGGAATTTTATGGGGTCGCGCACATCGGGGTCATCCACAAGACGAAGAATATTGTCATAGGTCGTTCTCGCCTTTTGCTCGGCGGCGAGGTCTTCGTGCAGATCGGTCAGCACATCGCCCTTTACAGCGATGGCGGCGGCGTTAAACGGAACGCCCGTGCCGCCCGAGGGGTACACGCCGGCGGTGTGGTCGGCAAAATACACGCCGAGACCTTTTTTCTCGATTTCTTCAAGCGAGAGTTCGCGGGTGAGCTGGTGGACTATTGCGCCTATCATTTCAAGGTGTCCGAGCTCCTCAGTACCTATATCGGTCAGCAGACCTTTCAGTTCGGCGTAGGGCATTGTATAGCGCTGCGAAAGGTAGCGCAGCGAGGCGCCGAGCTCGCCGTCGGGTCCGCCATACTGATTGAGAATTATCTGTGCATAGACGGGATTCGGATTTTTGATGTTTACCGGATATTGAAGTTTCTTTTCATAACTGAACATAGGTTAATGCACCCTCCCCTGATAATCCCACGGCCACGGGTCGCTGAGCCAGTCAGCTTCCTCTGAATTTTCAGTTGTAAGCGGGCCGTATTTTTCTTCATACCGCTTTTTGAGGGCAGATGCTTCACGCATATACTTCTTGTGCATTTCGCTTGCCGCAGAGTCGCAAGGGTGCGTGTCAAGATACATGTGCAGCTCCCAAGCGGCAAATTGCGAAGCCTGAATTGCGGCGAGCAGTTTTTTTCGTTCATCCATTACCAATCATTCTTCCCTTAAACGGTTTATCGAGCACCGTAAAAAGCGTGCCCGCGGCGAGCGCCTTTTCGGGCGGATACGCGGTGCGGTCAAGCTGAAACGGCACAAATGCCATGGCGGGCACGGCATTATCGGGCAATGCCGATGCAACGCAGGGTCGCTGCACGCCGTTCTGTACGGCGGCGATACGGGCAGATGCTTCGGCTATATCAAATGTTTTTTCCATATTGAAGCTCCTTTAATTTTGAAGTTCAGTACATTATACGGGCTTGGGCGGAAAGGGTTACAGAATTGATGAATGATGCATAACGAATAATGAATAATTGAGGGGCAGCAAGCGCCGGATTATAATTCAGAATTAAGGGGTAATAAATGAAAAACACCGCCGAAGCGGTGTAATTTGTATATTAGAAATTTGAACAGATTATCATTCTATATTACTTCGCTGAAATCATAGACGATCTACAACAGTAGAAATTTAAAGGGATTATTATTCAGTGGGTAAGGTATGGTTTGATGAGCGATCTACAACAGTAGAAATTTAAAGGGATTATTATTCCAGACTTGTTAACAACGGTCTTCACGGATCTACAACAGTAGAAATTTAAAGGGATTATTATTCAGGGTATTGCTTACGCAAATCTTTTAATATCTACAACAGTAGAAATTTAAAGGGATTATTATTCTCATCCTCAGCTTCACTTTCCGTTCGATCTACAACAGTAGAAATTTAAAGGGATTAT
>JAZLHL010000076.1:0-19207 GCA_045616765.1 Acutalibacteraceae bacterium | reverse complement strand
TGTGAATGTTGTCTTCCTAAGACCGCTTGGCCTCCGACTTTGTTTTCGCCCAGGCGCATAACGGCACCCTTGCCGAAATTCTTTTCTATCTGAGATATAGCTGTTTCAAGAGCTTTTGCTTTTTCTGATTTTTCTGCCATTGTATTTACTCCCTTCTAAGTGCACAAATGTTCGGTTACGGGAGTTATTATATATGATACATTCGGAAAAATCAAGCAATTTTCAAAAAAATATTTGAATATTCTGTTAACGGCTTGGGAAAGTTGCCGAAATCTTCGGATTTCACGAAAAAAATGCTTGCATTTGCAGAACAAAGGTGATATTATACATTCGTTATTCTGTCAGCAGGCAGAAATCAATGTATTAAGAAGGAGGTGCAGCTCAATGGCAAAATGCGAATTTTGCGGCAAAGATGTTGCTTTCGGCATCAAGGTTTCTCACTCACACAGGCGTTCCAACAGAACCTGGAAACCCAATGTTAAGAGAGTAAAGGCAATCGTCAACGGCTCTCCCCGCAGAGTATATGCTTGCACTCGTTGCCTGCGCTCCGGTAAGGTCACCCGCGCAGTCTGATGCAAAAAGCAAAAACACTTTGTTGTTTAGCTCCGAAGTTCGCTTCGGAGCTTTGCTTTTTGTTCTTATTTTCACTTGCGGATAATTTCTTTTTATGATAAAATAAATATAACATTTACACAGAGGTGATGAATAATGAAAAAGATTATTTCTTTCTTGCTGTGCAGCGCTATGCTGCTGTCGCTTTGCTCTTGTCTTAAAGCGCCGAAGCTTGAAGGCAGTTTTACCGATATGAATGATGACCGCCGTTACACATTCACACTCGGCGAAAAATCAAGCGGCGATTACGGCGGCAGCTGCGAATACTACGAAAACGGCAAGCTCGCACGAACAGATGCGTGGTATGTTGATGAAAGCAAGGTATTTATAAACGGCGTGCATACATTTGATATTGACGGAGAGTATCTTGCGGAGGTTTCGACCAAATGCAGCGATATTACCGTAAGCGGTGCGGTCGTAACGGGTACTGTACCGAGCACCACGGTTTCGGGCTTATCGTTTAAAACCGCGATATTATACAACCCCGATATTGTGTTCAATGATGACGGCACCTGCGAAGCCACAGGTCATGTACTGTTAATGGCAAAAAAGACGGTCAAAGGCACCTATTCCGTTGAAGGCAAGCTAATAAAAATCATCTTTGAAGAAGAAAAATTCGACCATACCGCCTATGTCTTTGACGGCGATATGTACTATAATGTTTTTCAAAAATCATAAATAAATATCACAATAAAAAACTTTGCGGTTTACCGTTTACCGCAAAGTTTTTATATGTTATAAATTTTATTTATGTTATCCATAAACAACAATTAATTATTGTATATTTAGACAATTGCAAACACACACTGTTTACAGTATAATTATTATGAAATAATTTGCGGCAAAAAATACCGCAAAAATCCGACTTTATGAAAGGAGTTCCAGATTTGCTATGAAAAAACCAAGCTTTATTTATGTTGTTACAACAATATTGCTTGTTGCAGCATTGATGGTCGTTACGGTAATCCCGGCTTTCGCCGCTGTTTCCGATGGTGCGGTTACCGCAGATAAATCCATGTTCAAATACTCTGTGGTTTCGGGCAAAATTTGTCTTTCCGAATACACCGGCTCCGCAAAAAAAATAATTATACCCGAATCTATTGACGGTTACCCGGTTTCAATATTTATGAAAGTATTTTCCGGCAACAAGACTATTGAATATATCAAGCTGCCGGCAACGGTTACAAGTATTATTCCGAAATGCTTTTATTTCTGCTCAAACCTGACATATATTGATGTTGATAAGAACAACCCGAATTTTAAAAGCGTTGACGGTGTGCTTTTCAGTAAAGACGGCACCAAGCTCATTGCTTTCCCCGGCGGCAAAAGCGGTGCTTACACCGTACCGAACGGAGTAACATCCATTAGCAATTATGCCTTTGACCACTGCTACAAGCTCACATCGGTAAGTATGTATAATTCCGTTACCGAAATCGGAGCCAACGCCTTTTCATATTGTTGGAATATAACATCAATCCAGCTCAGCCTCAACCTTACAACGCTCGGCAAAGAGGCTCTTGCTTATAACCCGGGAATCAAGCAGCTGCACCTACCCGGATCACTCGCTTCAATAGGCACCGATGCCTTGCTTGCATATCTTGATTCAAACGGCCACAAGGTTTACTACCAGATTTACGGCATTTACTGCGTGCCCGGAACATATTCTTATAATTATGTCAAGGCGCTCGGCATACCCGAGGGACAGTATTTAAAGAGCGAACAGAGCATAACCTATAAACGCGGCGATATCAACGGCAGCGGCAGCATAGATCTTCTCGATGTCGATATTCTGCTGCGCGCCGCAACCGGCACGATAACACTGATACCTCAGCAGATAACCGCCGGCAATATCGACAATTCCGCCGACGGCAAAATAACCACCAACGATGCAAGGTTACTGCTGATGTATGTTGCCAAATTAAACAAAACGCTGTAAATTTATATTATATAAACGGAGGTTTTTCTTATGTTAGGTATTGGTAAATGGCAGGCTGATGTAAAAAATATGTTCTTCAGCGGCAAAGCAATTCTCGAAATCAAGGATGACGGCGGCAAGTACGGTATGAATCTTGAACTCCCCGATTCCGACCTTGAAATCCCGGAAATCAACATCATATCCGCAGAGGAAGACGGTGACACCCTGCTTGCAAAAGCAGAGGTTTCGCTGCTCCCCGGCAAAGAAATCGATGTAAATATCACCTTCGACGGCGATGTCTGCAACGGTTTCCTTAAAGTTCCGTTCGTAGGAAAAATCAAAATAAGCAACGCGGCAAAAATAGACTGACAGGAGAATTACCCATGACAAAAATAACAATAGCGGCTCTTGTTATATTTGCCGTAACTTATATACTTATGATGGCGTTTCAGAAGATCCGCCCCTATGTTGCCGTAGGCAGCGCAGTTATATTCGTAGCGCTCGGCATTATTGCCTCGGCAAGCCCAGACCTTTTCGGAGCAGGCTTTTTCCAAACCGTTGCCGGTGAATATTCTTACGGAATAGTTCAGGCTCTCAAAGAGGTCGACTGGAACGTAATTATGATGATTGCCGGTACTATGGGCACGGTTTACCTTTTCATTGAGTCCAAGATGCCGCAGCTTATGTCAGATGTGCTTATTTCGCACATGCCGAATGTTAAGTGGGCGGTAGTTTGCCTTTCGCTTTTCGCAGGTGTTATCTCGGCATTTGTCGACAATGTGGCTACCGTACTTATGATCGCACCCGTAGCACTTGCGTTTTGCGGCAAAATCGGCATTTCGCCCGTTCCCACCATCGTCTGCATCGCGGTATCATCAAACCTGCAGGGTGCCGCTACCCTTGTAGGCGACACCACCTCGATATTGCTCGCAAAAGCGGCAAACCTCGACTTTTCCGACTTCTTTGTGGACAGCGGCAAGCCCGGTATGTTCTGGGTGGTTGAGGCAGGTGCTCTTGTAAGCGCGCTTATAATTCTTGTTATGTTCCGCAAGGAAAAAGGTAAAATATCCTTTGACTCGAAAACAGTTGTCGAAGATAAATTCCCCACATTTTTACTTGTGGGCACGGTAGTTATGCTTATTGCCGTTTCGTTCATTCCCTATAAGGCGAATGCTGCGGAAGGTCAGTTCTATAAGCCCGACATCACAAACGGCATTATCTGTATCGGTTTCTTCCTTGTCGGCATCATCCGTGAGCTGTTCTTCAAAAAGAACAAACAGGTCGTCAAGGATGCTTTCAAGGAAATCGACTACTACACCATCGTTCTTCTTACCGGACTTTTCATAGTAATAGGCGGTATAAAGAATGCCGGCGTTATTGATGTTATCGGTCAGGCAATAGCAAAGCTCGGATCCGGCTCCGTTTTCGTGGTTTATACCATAGTGGTCTGGATGTCAGTTCTGCTTTCGGCATTTATCGACAACATCCCCTACACCGCAACAATGCTTTCGATTATGCCCGTTATTGCGGCAGATATCGGCATTGACCCGAAGGTGCTTTACTACGGTCTGCTTTGCGGCGCAACGCTCGGCGGTAACCTTACGCCCATCGGCGCGAGCGCAAATATCGCGGGTATCGGTATCCTTCGTAAAGAGGGCTACGAGGTCAAGAGCGGCACATTTATGAAATTCGGTGTTCCATTCACACTCGCTGCCGTTATAACCGGCTACCTGCTTATCTGGTTTATATGGAAATAAACCAAACTGCATAAATGCAGTAACTGTCACATTCGAATGCAGAAACCTTCCTTGTTTTTTCGCTCTGACAGCATATGTTTTTCGGGCGGTCGAAAAAACAATCGGGAAAGCGCAAAAAGATAATTCCATAAAAAACCAACGGCTCCACGGTTTATTTCACCGTGAAGCCGTTGTTCATACTATATGCTTTTCTTGCACCTCTTTTGCAAAGCGCTTCATTCTTTCGGCTTCCACATCATAGCCGCGCGACAGGTAAATCTCCGCCATTTTATTATAACACTCGGCGGCTTTTTCATATTTGCCGGTATCGTTATAAAGATTAGCAAGGCTGTCGAGGTCATCGCAGAAATATGTGCCGATTTCGCCTGCGGTTTTGTAGTATTTTTCGGCTTCGTCATATTTACCGAGCTTTTCGCAGATTTCGCCGCCGTGAATAAACAAATGCCAGTTATCACAAAACTTATTTTTCATTGACTGAAACAGCTCATAAGCCTCGTCAAGTTTTTCAGCATAAATGAGCGCAATCAGCAGATTATCGGTCAGCACGGAATCGTTCGGTGCTTTTTTGACCTTTTCTTTGCACTCCGCGATAATCTCATCGCCGCGTTTAAGCAGAAAATACATCCAGATTCTCTGCATACAGGCAATTGAATACTCGTTCGGGTTCTCTGACGGGTCGTCGTCAACGGCTTTTTGGTACCAATCAAGTGCAACATCACGGCAGTAATTCATCATAAACATATGAATCCAACCGTATTGCCACTTATCCGCTGTGGACATTTTACCGTCTTTAATGAGCTTCAAAAACTCCTCACGGCAGCGCATAAAATCTACGGGATCGCGTGAATTTTCAAAGACGGATGAAAGTCTTTGCGCATAATTTTCGTAACCGACCGATGTTTCTTTATAGAAATCATCCACCGTAACGCCGTAAAGCCTTGCGATTTCGGGCAGCGTAAGCACATCGGGAAGCGTGGTGCCGCATTCCCAGCGTGAAACGGTCTGCGCGTTCACACCGAGCTGCTCCGCCGCCTTTTCCTGCGTCATATTTTTCGCAAGCCGGTACTTTTTAAGATTTTCAAAAAATACATTGTCAGTCATAAAATCACCTTCGAATCAAACTTTTTCAGAAGCTTCTGAGGTGATTATATAACGTATTCAATGAAAAGTTAAGGTCTTATTTTGTGATTATACTCGCAAATCCTGTGGAGCGACCAGCTCTTTCAAAGACGAAAACGGGTACAGAGTTTGTGCATTTTGCGATTCAAGATTTGTAATTGAAAAGAAAGATTTGCCCATTAAAACATCAGAGATAGCAATAAACGATGATGTAAAAAGATTATTAGAAAAATGCGAATCCAATCCTTATTGTGCAAATAGATATGCCAAACTTGTTTTGGATATAGACCCGACGAACAAAAAAGCATTAGAATATTTAAGGAGAAAATAATATGCGAAGCGATGAAATTGCTTTTGTTGATTACATCCATTAATATTACAACTCTGTAAAAATTGTTTTCAGCGTAATATTCAAACATTTTGATCTTCGGCACGCCTTACGCACCACACCATATTATAATTAAAATTAATAAGAGTCGTGCTGGTATTCACGACTCTTTTGTTGTATTAAATATTAAGCTCATATAATCGGTTCGCATATCTATTATTCGCAACACTTCAATCTTGTGGTTTGCGGTATAAATGACGCCGTAATTACCGCAAATCAGACATCGCGCATCCGTTTTACAGTCTGTCTTTTCTTGAATGCTTATACCAAGTTTCGGAAAATCGGACAAGTTATGTATTTCTTTAATTACCTTTGCAGTTACATTCATTGCGGCAGATGGATTGTTTAATTCACTTGAAATATACCGCTTAATATCCGCTAAATCATTTTTTGCCGCAGGTGTGTAAACTATTTTCATATATCTACCCCGAATTCTGCAAGTATATCTTCCTCGGATATCCAGTCATTTTCGGATTTTACAGAATCTCTGCCCTTTTTAATCTCACTCATCAAAACGGCTATTGCCTGCTGCTTCATAATCTCTTTGGTGTTGGGGGAAATTACCAACGGCATACCCTCGGCATTTATGGACTGCTGAATAAAAACATTTATCGCATCTGTAAGCGACATACCGCATCTGGCATAGATTTCCTCAACGCGCGATTTAACCTCCGGGTTTATTCTCATCTGAAAGGTTGCGGTTTTGGGTGCTGTTGTGATATTTTCCATAGTACAATCATCTCCTTGTTATATTATAACCATTCCGCCCGATATTGTCAATACATTGTAACTACACCATTGTTTTTTCGCAGCTGAAAAGCATTTCTTGCAGTTTGCACTCTCACCGAGTACCGTACCTATAAAGAAACGGCAGCCCGAAAAGGACTGCCGTAACTGACTTAAAAGTACCGGAAAATATGTACTATTCCCGAAAATATATCATTCAACGCCGACTTCAGCCGGGTTTCGCCTTTAACAGAATACGGGCTTTCGGCGACAACATCTGCGCCGAAAACATCCGCCTCGCTTTCATCGGCATTTAACAAGACGCTTATTTCTGCATAATGCTCCGACTTGCCTGCAATTTCAATGCCAAAACACTCCAAATCATACACATAATATTCATTTTTTAACTAACGCTTTATTCACTGTAACTCTCCACCGTAAAAATACATATATTTTGATTTATTCAAACGGATATTTGAGTCCCAACTGCCTGCGGCATTCGTCCATTACCTCAAGCACGAGGGCGGTCTTTTCAAACGGAACATAGCGCGACTGCGTAAGTCCCACCCGAATTTCCTCGGCTGCTCTTGAAAATTCGGTGGTATAATCGGTCTTTTTGCGGAATGTTTCTTTGCCGCTTTCATTTTTGAGTGTGCATTTATTCGCCACATGGTAAATGGGCGGCAGCGTGATTTTGCCCTTGCTGCCGTTTATCACCGCGCTTTCGGCAAGGTAATAAAACGACATATTCAGCCTGCACTCAAAGCCGTCATAGTATAAAATTATTTTTTCGGCGGTGTCTATGCCGTTTTTAACGGTGCCGCGGCACTCGATTTTATTCGGTCTGCCGAAAAGGTAGCAGCAGTATGCTATGGGGTATATGCCTATATCGAGCAGCGCGCCGCCCGCGGTCGCGGGTGTCAAAAGGCGCGAGCCGCGCGACATAAGCATACCGGGGAATGCGTGGGTTATCTCAACCGATTTTATCTCCCCTATTCTGCCGCCGTCCGTCCATTCCTTTACTTTTAGTGCAACATCGTTGAACCATGTCCACATAGCTTCGGCAAGGTAAACGCCGTTTTCCTCTGCAGCATTTTGCGCCGCTGCAAAATCCTTTGCCGAAACGCCGCACGGCTTTTCGCACAGAACGGGGAAACCGTGCTTCATCGCCTCAACGGCGTATAAAGTGTGCGAATTATGCGGTGTAGCGATATAGACCGCGTCAAATTCACCGCAATTAAACAGCTCATCGGTTGTGCGAAACGCCTCTGCACCGTATTTTTTCGCAAATTCGCAGGCGTGCTCATAACTGCGGCTGTAAACCGCCGTGATTTTATGACCGCCCTTTGTTATCTGCCGCGCAGTCTGCTTCGCTATGTTGCCGCTGCCTATGTACGCCCAGCGAAAACCATTGCCGTTTTTCATAAGAAGCCCCCCGTTTATAAGCTTTTTCTGTTATATATCAAACCGTTTCAATTATAATTTTACCTTTTTCGGATATTATTTCAAACTCACCGCCCGCTGCTCTGAAGCTGCCCGCTGAAAGCGAAACCGATTCTCTGTGCCCGAGATATATAATATCAAGTGTTTTCTTTGACTTCAACTCAAAAGAAATATCCTCATTCTGCACAAAAGCGAAATGAAGCGTATAATCCTGTGTGCCGTATTCTATAACAAGTCTTTCGGGCTCGGCGTTTATGCGCAGCTTTTCGCCGACTGTGACCGTAACCGTATCATTTTCGGCAAATGTTTCAACATTATCGTCAAATACAATATTTTCGCTCGCGGCTCTGAAATACGCGCCCGCGGTTTTTTCCCTGCTGCTGAAGCGGAAGCCGTCAACAAACGGTATATTCGAGAAAAAGCAGACATGGCTTTTTTCGGTATATTCAAGGTATTTTTCACGGAAGCCGTCGCGGAAAAGGTAAATATCGCGTATATGAAAATCGCCGCTGCCGTAAAGAATATTCATACGGTAGTATCTGCTCATATACCACACGGTTTTGAGATCTCCCCCGGTGGTGTCCTTATCCGCACAGACGGCGCAAGCGGGAGTTATGGCGTAATTTTTACTGAACAGTCTGCCCGCATCACCGAGGGTGAGCAGCTTTATCTCGCTGTTTGCAAGGCGGTTCTTGATTTCCGCAAACTGCATTGTAAGTCCGCCGCGGATTCTTTCCCAGCCGAAAGAATTTTCCTGCCCCGCCTGTGTGTATTCAAGTGCAAGGCCTTTTCCGTTGAATATAGCATCCAAAAAATTATTTACCCACCGCGCATCTGCGCCGGAATTGCCGTAAACGGGCTCAAGGCTCATAACAGACTGCCCCTTTTCCGGCTCGCCGAGTCCGAGGTCGTACTGGTGAATGGGGTCGGAGCCGAGCATACGGAAAACCGGAACATTTATCTGCGTTTCCTTGGTATTTGCAGGGCAGAACATATTGTTTACCGAGGGATAATATGCGCCGTTCCAATAACCGCCCCACATAGTGTAGCCGTCGGTGCCGCACTGGTCCTTGCAGTTGCACGAAGCGACGATATGATATTTTTCGCTCATATATTTAAGCGAAACGGCATCTATATGCCACGAGCCCGCCACACTCGGATAATACCCGAAAATCTCTTTGAATTTTTCAAAAGCCGCATCAATCAGCTTAATTCTCTGTGCAGGGGTGTAGCCGACCAAAAATCCCACATCGGAATGCCAGTCCCACGCGAATCTGCCGCGCCACGGGATTCCGCAGGCGGCGGCAAGGGGCTCGACTATTTCAAACCACAAGCCGATTTCGACATTTTTGCCGTATTTTTTGATTATTTCGATGTATTCGGGTCTTATAAGCGCATCGTATTGCAGCAGCACCGTCGACGGAAAGCCGTAGTCTGCACAAAGCTTCAATTCCTCTTTAAGCGTCAGCGGAAGAAACGAATCGTCATTTTTGCGCGGCTCGACCGCCCTTACAAAGTTTATGATATTTATTATCTGCATTTTAGAAATCACTTTCCGATAGAATAAAATCCATCAAATTGACATGGTTGATTCCGTTTCTGCTTTGAAGCAGTTTGTCGGTAGTAACAACATACTTCAGATAATTGTCGCCTCTGATATCCTCAAGACTCTTGTATTCCCTATCCTCGGTATCTTGACTTGCAAGAATAGTATAAGCAACCTGAACATACGCATATTCAAGTGATTTATCACGAAAAATAAAATCACATTCCAGCCTTCCGATTCTGCCTACACTTGCTTTATAATCCTTGCTGACAGCATAATTATAAACGATATTTTCCAACGCCTGCCCGTAATTTATGCGTTTATCGGTACTCATGGCATAGTAGAATGACAAATCCGAAAGATAATATTTTTTTTCACCTTTCAGCGATTTTCTTGATTTCATATCAAAGCGTTCGCACGGCATTATGATTTTGGCGCTGATCAATGCATCAATATATCTGTTTACCGTATCTGCTTTAGTTTTTATTCCGTTTTTGGCAAGGTCGTTGACAATGTTGACTATACTCGTTGTTGCGCCAAAATTGCCGATCAGGTATTTCATCACGGCATCAAAAACCACTCTGTTGCGAATTCTTATGCGTTTTTTAATATCTTTTTTATAGATTTCCTCAATCAGCCCCTGCGCATAGGTGCGCTTGTCCGCAATCGAATCAAGCTTTACCGTGTAAGGAAAGCCGCCCTCGTATATATAATCATTTAACAAATTAAGCGTATCTGACGGAATATTTTTGCCGAAAAACTTCTTGATCCCGACAAATTCATCCAATGTCAACGGTAAAATATTGAATTCAAGATAACGTCCGGTCAATTTTGTGGCAAGCTCGCCGCTGAGTAAATATGAGTTTGAACCCGTCAAAAAAATTGACAGATTTCCCTCCTCTCGCCAAGAATTGATAACGGTTTCATAATTTTTCACATTCTGCACTTCATCAATGAAAAGGTACTGAACCGTATGCGGACAATAATTCTTTTCAATCAATGCGTCAAGCTGCTCCGGCTGTGTAATACCGATATAAGGGCGCCTATCCAAATTGAAATACAAAATATCGCTCTGTGCAACGCCCTGCTCCGCAAGTTCACGGACAATCATTTTCATTATAGAAGATTTGCCGCATCGTCTGACTCCTGTAATCACCTTTATTATTTCACACTCGTGATAGAATCCGCGAAGCTTAGAGAGGTATTTTTCCCGCGGATAGAGTTTTTCAGTATTTATATTCAACATAAATCCACCTCCGAATGTAATATAACAAAAACCATTCAAAATGTCAAGTTAACAGGTGTATTGTACGATTTTTTCCGACTTCACCCCCGTTAAATGCCATTTTCGCAGTTTTTATTTGATTTTAATAATTTTACGGGGATGGCAAAGTATTTTGACATTACCATCCCCGATGTAAATATTATTCCGTTTTCTCCGCCGTTTTTTGGCGCTTTTGCATATTCGCACTGCTGCAAAACGGCGTTCTCACTAACGCAAATCCATTATTAGCTTATGTGCTTTGGCTAAGCTGCAACGATGTAATGGTGCCCTCTGCGGTTTGGTCCGATGTCTTAATACTTACAACATAACTGCCGTAATTGATGGTAAACACAGTTACATCATTCATTTCATCAAAGTACTCCTTTGCCGTGACATTTAATTCCGCTTCAAGATTCTTTAACGAATCGCCCATTTTTACACCGTTATATATTTCTGCATCTTTTAAAGCAACAATACAATTCGCTACAGAGTCGCCCTGCAAAGTTTCTTTCGTTTTGTTTTGAAACACGAACCCATATTTGCATTTTGAAGAATTGCAGACAATAACCGCACCTTCATAATAATCGACCTTATAATCTTCTCCCAGAATGTTTCTGACTTCGTACAAAGTTAAACCGCAGTATTCAAAAATGCTGTTTCGTGCATTGTCATCCGGCGACGATTCGGCTTTGCCGCCATTTTCGGCAAGCGGCGTTTTTTTAACACTGCTTTTACCGATAAAAAACGAAGATATGCCGCATGCCAAAATCAGCAGTGCGGATACCATAATAAAAATGAATCTCCCCGATGATTTACCTGTCATTTTCGTCACCCCGTTCATTGATCTATCGGTGTCCAATTTTCGACCGTAAATGTAATGTATGCACTTTCTGCATATTCGTACCAATCACTCTGCCAACCCCCGCTGAAAGTAGCCAAATAAATATCCATTAAAGGAAAGTAAATTGTAATTGAAGATGGGTTATCCGCACCGGGAAGGCTGCTGATATCTGCCGTAAATGTTACATTTTGCGAATATGTCTTCACCGTACTTCTAAATATAAGTTCATCTTCCAACGGCTCTGCAACGCTCAATGATGCAGTTACTCTTTCGGAATTGCCGTTTATTTCAGCATAGACACCCGTTGAGATCATATCGCAAAACACAAGGTTATATAGCGAAGAATAAGTCATTCCGCTTATGGATATATCGGCAGTAAAAACGCCTTCGTTAATTTCAACTTTACCAAGTTCAAAGTAATCTTTTATAGCAAACAATCCCGCATCACAATGCATTGAAGCAGTAGCCGTGTTGTCTATCATCCTTTTATAGCCTTTGCTCACAAACACCTCTACCGCTGAGCCCTTTGCTACACTTTCCCCCGGACGCGGCATTGAACTGTCAACCAACCCGAGCGTATATTTTGTGCTGTAACATTCGCTTACCTTAGGAATAACTCCAAGTGAAGTCAGTATATTTTTCGCCGTTTCAACATCTGTGCCAGTAATTTCAGGAACAACAATGGTGTTTTCTTCACTTATCTGTATTTCTACATCCGTTTTTTCACTTTTCGCCTGCTTTCTGCCGGCAATGAACCCGACAGCTGAAACAATGCACGCAATAATCAAAACTATCAATATAGCAGAGCTAAACTTGCCGTTTTTATTAGTAGATGCAGAAGCTTGCGGAATATCGGTATTCTTACCGTTTTGTGCTGAATCCGACTCGTCTTTGACGCCGGTTTTCACAATTTTAGCGCCGCAATGTGGGCAAAAATTCAAATCGGTATCAAGCTTCTCTCCGCAATTTCCGCAGAAAATAATATTCCCTTCCATACTGCTCAACCTTTCAGTAACAAAATATTGTTTTGCTTACATCATATATCAACCGGTGAAAACTTTCATCTGAATAATTCTTTATAAAATTCCGCGCCGGGCAAAACCGAACGTTCAGCGCCTACGGCTGCCGAGCCTTTCGCAAATGCGGCATTTCGGGCAAATCGGCGCTTCTAAAAGCGCCGCTGTCTTCGGCATAACGGCATCGCCGCTTTCAACCGTAAAGCGCCTGCCGCACCGGCGGCACACAAGAATTTTTTTGAATTTTCTCAAATTATCACCTCCGCGCATAGCTTATCAGCGCGAGGAACAAAAAACCGCACCCATCCATCGCACCTTGCAATTTGATTATACAAGGTTTGATGGACAGAATGCGGGTAACTTTATTGCTATTAAAGATTCAATAAAGAATAATTGAAATGATTTCTGATGAAATTTATTTATCCGACAAAAGCCGCAAGTCCTTCATAGCCTTCGAGAATTTTATATATCGCTTCTTTTGCACCGTCAAATTCTTCATCTGATATTTTGAAAACTTTCGCTACAGTTTTTGCTATATCATTTTCTTCAACATCATAAGAACCATCGCACATAAGCAATGCAATCAACTCAATAAAAATACCGTTAAGTTCGGATGATGTGCTTATATCGTTCAACGAATCTAACACTTTATCAAGATCAAGCTCAGTACTATATCTCGGCTCAATATTCATTTCATCAGCATATTGTCTAATGTATATTTTTTCATCATCGGAAAACTCACTATTGATCTTAGATGCAATAATGCACAGATCCATAAAATACTCTTTTTGTTTATCTGAAAGTCTGCTTAAATACATATTTATTCCTCCTGTAATTTATCCGGTTTTATTATATATTTTCGGTTGTTTCAAGAACAGCCTCAGCCTGAGCATTTACCTGACTGATTTCTTCTTCATTTACACTAATATCATCGCCGTCACGCAAAACCAACGAAATACTGCACATTTTATAAAGAAGCTGGACAAAAAGCACAAGATTCTTCAATTTTTTACGTTCTTCGTACGAATATCCGTTCCAATCGCATCTGCCGGCGGCAATCAATTCATCAAGAAAACACATATAATCCTCATACATCATTTCCACATCAAGCAATGAGCAATAATAATTATCTGCAGCCACAGTTATTTCGTCTAAAATCACACAGGCCTTGTTGACAACCTCTTTGTTCTCGTACATTTGCTCGAGTGCCCTGTTGGCTTTGTTCTCGAGTTTTGAACCACTAACATTAAAAATTATACCGCCGACAAGAAGTCCCACGCCGAGGGTCGCACCGCCGAGAACCGCCGAACCGAGTGCCATTCCGCCTCCGCCTGCCGCAATCGAGCCCCCGCCTAAAGCTGCGAGTGTTGCATTAGTTGCTGCAACGCCCGAAAGGGTTGAAATTGCCGTTCCCGTTGATGCAGTTCCCAAAGCCATAACCGCCGTGGTAGTAGCACCCGCAGCCGCAAAGCCGCCTGCCGTACCGAGAGCAGCGCCGCCGAGACCGCCCATAGTAATACTTGCGGCGACAGAAACCTTTCTGAGTTCCTCCAAATCATACTCGGGTAGAGAAGCGTCAAAAGCATTAATTTCGGCAAACGAAGGTATATTTTGTATTTTTTCCCATTGATTCGAAAAATGCTCAAAGGTGCTTATTATTTCAAGTTCTTTTTTACCGAGTGCATCAAGAGATGAGTTGGTAGTTTTGGTAGTTCTGCTGAGTTTTCTTTGAAGTTTTTCATTCTCTTCCTTGGCAGATTTTACCGCATCACCGGCTTTTTTCATTTTTACACCACCGCTGATACCCGTTCCAACGCCTGCTACACCGGCAATTGCCGCACCTATTCCAAGAATAAGGGGTAATGGCATTTTTAACACTCCTTTTGATTTTTGATTTTTTTAATAAATCACATAAAGCATAATTCCAACTGTAATATTCTTCACGTGACATATACGATTTAAAAAAGGCTTCATAACTTTCATCCACCCGGCAAATAAGCGGTCTGTTTTCATAAACGGTGCATTTATTACCGTCAAGATAAATGCAGACACCGTCACCGCGATCGAGTTCTGAATATAATTCGGATTTATCAAGATTGCGGCAGCACTCACCGCACATATCACATTTAAACATCACTCAAACACCAAAACAGACTCGGGATCATTCATAAACTCATCAAGATCTCTGCCCTCGCCCCACGGAACAGTACCGCCGAGTAAATGAATCTCATCAATCAGTATTTCCGACAATTTGCTCTCGTCGGAAATGTTTTTAATCGAATCCGAAAAGGCTTTTAATTCGGAGGTTTCTTTCTTCCATTTTTCAACATCAACTTTTTTCAGTTCTTCAAAATATTGCTTCAATTGCTCGTGAAAATAATCCATCCTTTCTATTTCAAGTTCAATTGAATTCAGTTTCATCCTTATGCACAGTTCCCTCATTGATAGCGCATAAAGCTTATACCATGCCGGAAGATTAATATGTAAAAAGAAATTAACAGCATTTAAATCAGAACGGATAAAGGCATCGGCAGCATCAACAACACAAAGTGTTCCGTGCCCCCACAGCAGCATAACGCGAAGGCTGTCAGGAGCAAATGAAGAAAAAAGCACCGATTTCAAGCAATATGATACTTCAAATTTCTCATAAAAATGCTTTTTTAATGCCCAACAGAGCTTAATAAGAAGATTGCATAATATTTCGGGAATCTTCATTGCAGCGAAAAACCGCAAATCATATCCTTTTTCAAAAAGCTTTGTAGAAAATTCGGCAATGGTTTTTGTTTCATCGCCGTCTTTAATGCTGCCGAAATCAAGCAGCTGAAAGAACTCAAAAAACGGAGCCCCGACACCGCTGCCTCTGTTATCGGAATTATGACCCCTGCGGCCGGAAGAACCCGCCACATCCGACATAATATGGCCGAACCAATTTGCAGTACCGCAAAACAATTTTGAAATAAATGATTTGCCGACAAGCATAGGCTCACCGTCGACCTTGGCTAAAATGATTTCGCCGTTTGAAACATAGCCTGCAACATTCGTAAACTGCGCGAGGATAGAAAAAAACAACCCCACAATATCCGGGGAATGCCCGAGCGATTTAAGGTGATGGTCCGATGCATCCATAGCAAAATCCATACCCACATCCTTTGCATATCTTGCATCATAATTAACCTTATACTTTCTTTCGAGGTAACCTATTGCGCCTGCAATCTCGCTTTTTCCGTTTTTGGGTTTCCAACCCAATTTCTTTGCAAATTTTATAACAAGATCATCCGCCATTTTGTCGGTCAAATTGCCTAACTTTGAATTACCTGGCATACCAACGAAGAATGAATCTACCAAACCCGCAATAACACCACAAGCCAAAGCAATCGACACATCATATTTATCGCATTTATTTCTTTTAAGAAGATCAGCATCTCGTTCTTCAAAGCTAAAATCCAAAATATTTTTCCCCATATATCGAGTCCCCCTGTACTATGTTTTTTATCTGACATTCTTCACTTTCTCCCCCTGCGCGCCGAGCCACATCAGGATACCGTTGCCGTACGATTCGGCGGTAATGGTATAAACACCGTCTTTTTCCGATACAACTCTTGCCGTGGGGACTTTGTCGAGCATTGCTTCGAGCACGCCCGTATATTCAAATGTGATTTTTTTCAGCTCACCCGAATACATAAACTGAATGCGCCGTCTGAATTCGCCGTCCTTGAATTTATCTCTGTACGGTATATCGAATGTAGTGCCGGTCGGTTTAATATCCGTCATTCTGTCAATTCTGTAAATAATCGGGTAATCGGTTTTATCCTCGCCGTCAAACACAATAAGGTAAAAATAAAATTCGGAAAACAGAATCGAAACGGGCTTCATTACGCAATGGCTCGGCTTGCCGTCCTGCCGTGTGTAGTTGAATTCTATCCTCTGCTGATTTTTTATGTACTGCGAAAGCTGCCAAAGGGGTTCAAGCAGCGCTTTATTGTGCTGAAGCGGCACAAAATTAAACAGTTCGTTTCGGATAATCGCCTCGACAACCGCGCGGTCATTCGGGGAAATCTGCATTATCAGCTTTTCAATGATGTGTGAAAGCTCGTCCTTGCGCAACGCTCTGCTTTCCAGCAGAATTTTGCAAAGCGCAAGTGCCTCCTTATTGGTGAGCCATTCGCGTTCAAGCCGCGCAAGATAGTAATAATTCCCCGCCTTGTTATATTTTACGGTCAGCTCATCATCGGCAAAATGCGTTTCGGCTATATACGTACGCAGTTCATCAATATCGCGCTGAATTGATTTTTGCGAAACCCCGTACTCGTTCGCAAGCTGCTCCTTACTCACGCACTCGCCCTTTATCAGCCGTTCGTAAATATTCAGTACGCGAAAACTTTTATTCTCTCCGCCGGAAAAATCAGAAGGCATATTCATCCCCGCCTAAATGTTATTACGGAATAATTATACCACATTTGAAGGACAAATAAAGGGTATTATCTCTTTTTTTCGATTCCCTAACGAAAAAAGACAAAAAATGTCCATTTAAGTCATTTTCGTAACATACTGTTACAAAATCATTGTAACAAATCGTTACAATAAAGTCAATATTAAACTTTCAGACAAAGGGTGGTTTTATGCCTGACGGCAACGGCGTAAAAATGGTCGGTCTAAAAAAGATACGCAAGCAAAAAGGGCTGAGTCAATTAAAAGTTGCTATGGATATGTCCATCAGCCGCGAAGCCATTTCGTATTATGAAAACGGAAAGCGCTCGCCTGACACGCTTACGCTTCTGCGGCTTTCGGAATATTTCGGCGTTTCCGTTGATTACCTTATAACCGGCGATGAATACAAAAAGGGCTGTCGCATTTAGCGCAGAACGAAAAACAGAATAATAAAAGACAATGGCTTTATCTTCGCCATTTGCACTGTTTATGAGTTCATGGTTGACCAAGCTTTCTTAAATTTTTCGCAAATCAGATTTAATTCGTCTTCTTCTAAAATACCTGCATGGGTAAAATTCCCCATAATAAGATAATAATTATCCTTTTCGTCAACTTTAAATCTTTTTAATTCCGGTAATTTCATATATTCATACATTTTTTTGCAACACAAAATTCGTAATATGAGCCACCGTTGATATCAAGACAATTATAATATGTATTAAAATATCCGGTTTGCGTTTTTTCCACCGCGCCTTTTGCATTTGCTTCATTGGCACTGACAGCACCGACCACTGCACCTGTTGGACCACCTATAAGTCCTCCTACAACTGCGCGCTTAGTCGCGCTTGCTTTTGGAGCCGTTGTTGTATAGGAATAATATCAGCCCCGGGCAAATCACGCGCCTGAAAAGGAACGAAAGCGTAAGTACTCACACTATTGAAATGTTTTACAAGATATTAAAATGTAATGTCGAAGACATTATGACATATATTGACGATGAAACCAATTAACCGCCGATCAGCTGAACTGATCGACGGTTGATTTTTTATTTTACACATTGTTGAGTTTCGTATTATGGCAAACTTGATAATACGCCCCGCGCCGCAATCGACTTAAAAATATCGAAAAAATATATGGAATATATCGCACGCTTGCGTGCGTACCGACGAGCGAAGCGAGCCTCCGCGCAACGCGAGGTTATGCACGACACCTCAGTTTGCGGTGTTGAATTTATACGCATTACCCAGTTTGCGGTAACCCAAAATTTGCAAGCGCTCATTCTTCGCTGCAAATTTTGACCGCGGCACCATTCACGCCTCGCTGCCTTCCGCCCCCGGCGGCGCTCGGCGTCAATGCCCAAAATTTGCGGGCGCTCGTTCCTCGCTGCAAATTTTGACCGCTGCACCAAAATCGCTTTGCTGCTTCCGCCCCCGGCGGCGCAAAGCGATTTAGCAGTTAACAGCCGCTACGCGTCTGCCGAAACACGGTTTCGCAGTTTGAATCCATTTGAAATGCCAAACAAATAACCACCCATTCGGGTGGTTATTTGTTTGGCGCCTCAAGTAGGACTCGAACCTACGACACCGCGGTTAACAGCCGCGTGCTCTACCGACTGAGCTATTAAGGCATATTAGCCGAACAAGATGTTCGGCTTTTGTGTCGGCATCGCCCTATCTTCCCGGGAGGCTGCCCTCCGAGTATTTTCGGCGCTGTTGAGCTTAACTACCGTGTTCGGGATGGGAACGGGTGGACCCTCAACGCCATCAACACCGACTATATAAACGGTTATTCGCCGTTTAATGCTATAAAATGGTGACCCGTAGCAGATTCGAACTGCTGTTGCCGGCGTGAGAGGCCGGAGTCTTAGGCCACTTGACCAACGGGCCACATATAAGTGGGACGTTCCGAAGAAAATGGTGCACCTTCAGGGACTCGAACCCTGGACACCCTGATTAAGAGTCAGGTGCTCTACCAACTGAGCTAAAGGTGCATATTAACTCCTGGTTATCAGGGTATGTACCCTGAAAACTGAACAAAGGAAAGCGAAGGACCAAAAGAAATGGTCAAGCCCTCGACCTATTAGTACTGCTTAGCTGAACACATCACTGTGCTTACACACGCAGCCTATCAACCACATAGTCCTTGTGGGGTC
>JAZLHL010000075.1:0-22448 GCA_045616765.1 Acutalibacteraceae bacterium | reverse complement strand
TTTGAGCGAGAGAAGTGTTGATTCGGTACTGTCTATAAGAACGGTAGTAGCGGCAATTTCCGCATTGGCTATAACAAGCTTTGTATTCGCTTCATCAAGCTGCTCTTTTGCAAGGTCAGCCTCGGTGCGGCGCTTGTTATACTCGATTTTTCTGTTTGCCTGCTCAAGCTGACTGTTGGAAACGGCGGAATACTTTTGGTTGTATTCGTTGACTGCGGCAATATACTCATCACTGCCGGTGTCCAGCTCCGCCTGCGCGGCATTATATTTTTCTTCAAGCTCCTTTTGTGCCGCATCTATCTGATCGGCGCCCGTTTTCTCCATCTCGTAGAGCTCCTGCAATTTTGCATAGCCCTCGTCAAGCTCTTTCTGAACGGTTGCCTCGGCGTTTTCGATAATAGGCTTATTGGCTCTGAGTTTTTCCTCAAGACCTACGCTCAGGGTCTTTCTGCGTGCGGCGGCTATACCTTCGGATACATCAAGAATCTGCTTGCGCACACCGTCAACATAGTCATTGTATTCATCACTGTATGCAGTGTAGTTTTTTGAATCTTTAAGTGTTACATACGCTTCACTGTAATAATTGATTTTATCGGTAAATGCGGTATCTTTAACATATATAAAGTCGCCGAGCTTGCCGCTGCCTGCGGTGGTGGCGCCGCGCTCGTAGGAAAGCCAGTACGGTGTCTGAATTATACCGACTATTTTGAAATCGGTGTTTTTGAGATAATAGGTTATTTCTTCATTATCGCCCACAATGCGAATGGTGTTATCTATGATAAATTCCTCGGGGGTCGCGAGGTCACTGCAAGTAACAACGCACTCATTGTCTGCCTCGGGATACCTGCCTGAAACGAGTTTCAAGCGATTGATATACTCGGGGTCATTGCCGCCGTTCTGAAAATCCACGGCTTTATAAAGGTCAAGCCCCATAACGCGAATGGTGAACTCGGAGCCGTCAATATCAACAACGCCCTCAAACTCGCCCTCTTTCTCCTCAGACGGAGTCTGAACATAGCCGTCAACAAATTTGACGCCCTGCACGGACTTGACATCCTTCATCTGACGGATAACATCGAGATCATCTTCATAAAGACCGATATACGACTGCAGACGCAGATCCATAAGGTTGTACTGCTTATAGTAAGTATCAGCCGTTTCAAGCATATCGGGATACACGGCGTTAAAGCCGCAGAAAATACTGCAGCCGAGTGCCGCTATTGCAATTATAGACACAAACCTGCTGAATGTTCCTTTTACCGAACGCAAGGTGTCTGTAATATAGGCTTTGTTCATTACAAAATTCCTTTCGATTCGGTAATTACCACTCAATATCCATTACTGATGTGGGATTATCGTTGGTTTCGATTTTTTCGACCTTGCCGCTTTTAAGAGTGATAACTCTGTCAGCCATAGGCGTTATTGCCTGGTTGTGAGTAATAACTATAACTGTCATACCCGTTTCGCGGCTCGTATCCTGCAAAAGCTTGAGTATCTGTTTGCCGGTTACATAGTCGAGTGCGCCCGTAGGCTCATCGCAAAGAAGGATTTTAGGGTTTTTGGCAAGGGCACGCGCTATGGAAACACGCTGCTGCTCGCCGCCCGAAAGCTGTGCGGGGAAATTATCAAGCCTTTCACCGAGACCGACACGCTCAAGTACCTTTGCGGGATTGAGCGCCTTGGTGCCGATCTGTGTAGCGAGCTCAACATTTTCGAGCGCGGTAAGGTTGGGAACAAGGTTATAGAACTGAAAAACAAAGCCGACATCGTAACGCCTGTATTCAATGAGTCTTTTACTGTCATATTCATTTATAAGGTCGCCGCCTACGCGGATTTTGCCGTCGTCACTGTCATCAATGCCGCCGAGCAGGTTAAGCACGGTGGTTTTACCCGCGCCGCTGGCGCCGACTATGATGCAGAACTCGCCCTGTTCGATATTAAAATTAATGCCGTCAGCCGCATTTATAACGACCTCGCCCATTCTGTAACGCTTGTAAACGGAATCGAATTCAATAAAGCTCATTTGTTTCAGCCTTTCAAATATTTTTTAATGTACACTAATTCACATTAAATACCAATTATATATAATAAAATAATTTTATTAACAAGTCAATAAAAATCCGTTAAATAATTATGAAAGAGCCTTGTACGCTTCCTGCATCACTTCGGCTGCCACCGGCAGTGCCACAGATGCGCCCCAACCGCCGTTTTCGATGATTACAACTATTGCCACGGGGCAGGACTGATTGCGCGAGAAGCCCAAGAACCACGCGTGCGGCTCTTTTTCATCGCCGATTTCGGCGGTTCCGGTTTTGCCGCACATATCAAGGCTGTTAAAATTATTATCGCCGTAATTATCGGTTACATTTGAGCGCATAAGGTCGCTGACTTTCAAAGCGATTTCGGGCGGCAGAAGCTCGACGGTCTGCGCGGCAAATGTCTTTATATTTCTGCCTGACGGCGAATCAACAGACTGCACGCAGTACGGCAAAACCGCCGTACCGCCGTTTGCTATGCCGCCTGCGACAGTCAACATATGGTACGGGTTTACAAGCGTGGTGTACTGCCCCACTCCCGCCCAGGCAATATCGCCCGCAGAAGCCTGCGACAAATCAAAATAATCGGCTGCGGTCTTCATATTGCCGAAATCAAAGTTTTTACCGAAGCCGAGCTGCCGGGCGGTAGCGGTAAGCGCCTCGGCGCCGAGCTTATCGGCAAGCGCGGCATAGGCGCAGTTGCAGGACTGTGCAAAGGCGCTTTTTATATCAAGCTCGCCGTGAATATGCGGGCAGGTGATTTTCACGCCGCCGATTACGGTTTCACCGGTACATTCATATTCCCAACTGTTGAGCGAGGGCATTTTTTCGACCGCACAGGTCGTGGTTACTATTTTAAATGTACTGCCCGGGGTATAAAGACCGTCAATAAGTCTGTTGAGGTAAACGCCCTCGTATTCATCGGCATTTGCTTCAATTTCCTCGGCTGACGGCTTGTTTCTTATATCGTAGCTCGGATTCGAAACGGAGCAAAGCAGCTCGCCCGTCTGGTAGTTATATGCGGCAACAAGCCCTTTTCTGCCGTCAAGCGCATCATAAGCCGCGGCGGAAAGAGCACTGTCAACGGTCAGGGTTATATCGTTGCCCCTGCCGTATTTTTTGAGTGAATATATACCGGTAGCGGCATTGTAACCGGTAAGGTAGGTTTTATAGGCAGTCTGCACGCCGGAGGAAACAAAGCCCTCGGTATCGCCGACTATATGCAGCGTGGAACGCCTTATGCGCTCGGAATCGTTATATATGCGCTCGTCACCCTCGGTTGATGCGAGCAAAACACCGCTGCGGTCATAAATATCGCCCGCAGCTATAAAGCTGCCGTCAACGGTAAGGTGTTCATTTGCCCTTAGCGTTGCCCACTTTTCGCCGTTAAGTGCAAATTTCACACCGAGAAATGCAAGCCCGGCAATAACTGCCGCAACAAGCAAAAACACTATATATCCGCGTTTAGCGGTGGTTTTCATTTTCACCGCCCCTTTCAAGCTTAGGTTTAAAGTTCGCGTATGTGCGAACATCTGCAGATTTTATGAACGCAAGCAGTAAAAAGCAGGATATTACACTCGAGCCGCCCTTGCTTACAAAAGGCAGCGTTACGCCCGTAAGCGGCAAAATATCGGTTATGCCGAATATGCTCAGCATTGTCTGGAAAAGCATCATAGCCGCAGCCGCCACAGAGGCAACGGCATAAAATGAAGAACGAGCCTTTTTTGCGTTCAGCACCGCCATCACCGTTACCGCTGCGTATGAAAGCGGTATAACAAAACCTGTTATTATACCGAATTCTTCGCACACCACACCGAAAACAAGATCCTCCGCCGATGCGAAAATATAACGGAGCATACCGCTGCCCAAGCCAAGACCGAAAAGTCCGCCCGATGCTGAGTAAATGAGTGTGCGTGTCTGCTGATAGCCGCCCTCATCCATAAACTCCCACACGCGCAGATATGTGGAAAAACGGTTTGCAACATAGGGTTTGAAGAATATAATGACAGCCGCGCCGATCGCCGCCGCCACACATATCAGAAGCAGAGTCCGCCAATCGCCCGAGCGCATAAACGCGATTACAATAAATGTAAAGAAGAAAATCAGCGCCGCACCGAAATCGTACATTAAAAACAGTTCGCCTACACAAGCCGCCGCAAAAATGATATACATAGTAAGGTGGCGTATGGACTGCAGCTTTTCAAGCGTTACGGCACCAACGAAAATGAACGCCGCTTTTACAAGCTCCGACGGCTGAATCGAAAAACCGCCGAACGAAAGCCAGCTCAACGCGCCGTTTTGCGGCTCGGCAAAAGCGAGCGTTACCGCCAGAAGTCCTATTGCACCGAAGGCTATGGGCCAACGAAGAATTTTAACGGTATCAAGGTAACGCAGAAGTGCCAGCAGTATGCAGAAGCAGACTACACCGAGCGCAACCGCCAGAAACTGCTTGAATACTTTATCGGGGTAAATACTGCCGACCACGGCAAGACCAATCGATGAAAACATAAACGCAAGAATTTCAAGTTCAAAATTGGTCATTCTCATCACAAGCGAAGCGAATATGAAATACGCCCACATAAAAGCAATAAAGCCGAGGAACGATGCCGCAACAGACCAATTCACTTCGCCGCCCGGGAACATATCAAGAAGCATCGAACAAAGATTGAACACGGAAATGAGCATCAGCAGCAAGCCGTAAAGCGGAGAACCGGCTCTGCCGCTTTTATCTTTAATATAGCGGTATTTCGCTTCGCTGAGAACATAATCCACACCGCCGAAGCCTATGGTATCGCCATCCTTTATAACGGCTTTTTTCTTTATTTTTTCGCCGTTGACGGTAACACCCGAGCGCGAAAATGTATCAAACACCACAAAGCCGCGGTTGCGGTAAGCTATTACAGCATGCAGCCTCGAAACAGTTTCAAACGGCAGCACTATATCGCAGTTTTTATTCCTGCCGACAGAAGTTTCGCGGTCATACAGGTTAACCGAGCCGCGCGCCACTACGCCCGTAAGCTTACCGCGAACGGGATTTGTTACTTTTTTTGCGAACATTGCAACGATTACGCGCACGCTCACAAAAAGTATTATCGCAAGCATTACATAACGCAGTGCCGATGTAAAAAATGCGGCAAGCTCCAAGCTCTCACCCCCGTAAATACATTTTTCTTATTATATGATACCATATCTAAAAGCAATATTCAATGAAGATAATAAACGAATTGTAAACGATTTAGAAATATTCGGTTAATTATGTGAGTAAGGCATTTTATTCCTTGACTTTACACCTGCTGAAATGTATATTTAAATAGGATAAATAAGGAGGTATTATTATGGCAGTTACCAAATCATTTTACGGCAAAAAAGGCGAAAAGGATGTTTTTGCATTCGTTATGGAAAACAAGAATGGCACCAAAGCACAGATAATCGAGTTGGGCGCTACGCTCGACAAATTCATTTTCAAGGGCATTGATGTACTCGTAGGCTTCGATAAAATCGAAGACCACATAAATTTCAGTGATAACCAGGGCGTTACCGTAGGTCAGTATGCAAACAGAATTTGCGGCGGCAAATTCAGCATTGACGGTGTTGAATACAATGTGACACGCAACGAAAAGGGCATCACCTGCCTGCACGGCGGCGATGAATATTCAAAAGAGATATGGCACGGCGAGGCTGCCGGCGAGAATGCCGTAAAATTCTCATATTTCAGTCCCGACGGCAGAGAGGGCTTCCCCGGCAATGTGGATGTTACGGTCTTATTCACACTTACGGACAATGACGAGCTTAAAATAGATTACGAAGCGATATCAGATAAGAAAACCGTTATCAATCTTACGAACCACGCTTATTTCAACCTCAACGGCGTTGAAAACGGCTCCGTGCTCGGTCACACTCTTAAAATAAATGCCGACCGCTTCACCCCCATTGATGAAACAAGCATCCCCAAGGGTGAGCTTAAAGCCGTTAAAGGTACTCCGTTTGATTTTACCGTTGCAAAGGAAATCGGCAGAGATATTGATGCGGACTGCAAGCAAATTAAAAACGGCAGTGGCTTTGACCACAATTTCTGCCTTAATGACTTTGACGGAACACTAAAAACCGCCGCTGTTGCAAAAGGCGAAAAAAGCGGCATTACGCTCACGGTACTCACCGATTTACCGGGTATTCAGCTTTACACGGGCAATTTCCTTAACGGCTCGGTAATCGGCAAGGGCGACATTCCCCTCACCCGCCGCTGCGGTTTCTGCCTTGAAACGCAGGTTTACCCCGATTCCCCCAATCACCCGGAATGGAAAGAATGTAAATGTGTTTATGAAGCAGGCGAAAAATACGCCACCACAACAGTATTCGCTTTTAATTGACATCGATCGCTTTATTTGATATAATACTCTGAAATGCAAAGGAGGCGGACTTATGAAAAAAACGAAAAGATTTTTATTAACGGCAACGGCTTGTATCATTGCCGCTGTAAGTCTTATGCCTTCAGTATTCGCCAAAACCTTTGCGCCGTCGGTAAATACACAGAATTTAGGCGTAAACACGCAGTATTTGTATGATGAAAATGCTCCCTCGTGGTTAAGAAAGCTCGTATTCAAAGAGGATATGCTCTCAATAGAGGGGCTCATTAATGAAGGTGTGCTCACGCCCCTTTCACCGTATCCCTACACCACCGATGCCGCCTGCTTCAAAAAAGAGGTCGACGAAAATGTTAAACTCTTTACACTTGATGAAAACACACAAAAAGCCACATACCTTTATGTGCTTGAGCAAATCGGTGCTATAAGCCTTATTTCGGAGCCGCCTGCCGAGGGCCAGACAAAGGCTGACTGGCTGCGCGAGCGTGGAATAGTTGTTACCCGGGAGGAAGAACAGGATGTAAACGGCAAAGTTTACATAAGCGCACTGTATGCCCTTATGCGCAACGACCTTTACTATGTTTACAAAGGCGAACAGCTGGTTATTCCCGAGGGCACAACTCTTGAGGAAGCAAATGTTATGTACCTTGTTGCGCTTTCGGGGCAGGATACGGCGCTTTCGCGTTTTATTCAGGAGCATTTCGGCAAGGGTCTTGACTACGGCAACCTTGATGAATATGTTTACTATGTTTCGCTTATGGCGCTTTATACGGGTGGTTATGTTAAATACAAAGAAATCCCCGAAATCGGCGAGGACGAGGTTTCGCGCCGAATGGCAATTATGACCATTACCAAAAGCGGTATTGCAGTTGATGCTGATTCAGCCACAAATGAAGAGCTTACCATAAAATATCTGACCGCAATGCTCAACAGCAACTATGATGTCACACTTGACCCGGATGCAGTGGGCAGAGCACTTGAGCGTGACAGAGTCGCTTACTATATTTTGCAGCAAATGGCTTATGAGGATGCGAAAATCGCAATTTCCGAAACGAATTACAGTTACGATGAATGTTTTGATACGGTTTTAAGAAAAACTCACCGTTTCGATTTGGAAAATGAGTTTTATTCGGATATTTATGAATACGAACTGCACCTCAACAACCGCCGAACCGCAATAAATGTAAATCCGACGCCCATAGCCGCAAGCGGCATAAAGGTATACATAAATGATACCGAACACCCCGTAGGCGCATACTCCAAGATAGAGCTTGACCCGGAAAATCAGGCAATGCAAGCGGTTGAAATCAAATCCGTTGCTGCTGATGGCTCCGCTTCAAAGTATGTTGTTAAGATTTACCAGGGGCGCACCGAAGCCGCCGAAAGTGATATTACGGGGAAGGTACCGACCATAGGTGATTTGGAGATCGATGAATGGGAAACCTACACCGGTCCCGACGGTCACCCGCATATCATCAATAACAACAGTGTTACCATCAATATAAACGGCGTTCAGGTTGAGGTACCGGATATTCTCAACCCTGCGCTTGACGGCATAAACGGCGTCGCCGAAACTCTTGCCGGTAATGTTGTGGGCATATTGCACCTGAACGAAGAAGGACAGCTTGTAGATGCCAACGGCAACATTATAAGTGCTGCCAAGTACGAGGCTCTGCCCGACGGTTTTCGCTATGTTATTGATGAAAACGGCTATGTGGCAATAGCCCCCGTTGAGCAGGCAACCGAACCGATAACCGAGCCCGTTCAAGAGAAAGCACCGAATTGGGTCACCATAGGCGTACCCGCATCAATAATCGTGCTTGCAATTCTTATAATCATTCTTATAGTTGTTTTAAAGAACGGCAAAAACGATCCGCAGAGCAAAACCGATAAAATGAAAGCACGCAAAGCGCGCGAAAAAGCAAAGCGCGAAAAAGCAGAAGCAAGAAAAGCCAAAAAATCTAAATAAACAAAAGTATGGATTTTGAGGATAGATATTCAAAATCCATACTTTTTCATATTCATTCTTTAAAGAAATACCATATTTTATTTTAAATCTGTTCATATATTCCGTAAAAAAGTGGTATATAATGTAATTAATGGAAATATGACGATTAAGTTCACAGGAGGTTATTTTTATGGCATCCGAGAAAATTCTTATAATCGATGACGATATCCATATTTGCGAATTATTGCAGCTTTACCTTGAAAAAGAGGGTTACACCACCGAGGTGATCACCGACGGTTTAAAAGCTGTTGAGACATTCAACAGTGTTTCGCCGGATATGGTATTGCTCGACATTATGCTGCCCGGGCTTGACGGCTGGCAAATCTGCCGCGAAATACGCAAGACCTCGCAGACACCTATAATTATGCTTACCGCCAAGGGCGAAACATTCGACAAGGTGCTCGGCCTTGAACTCGGTGCAGATGACTACATTACAAAACCGTTTGAAACAAAAGAGGTCGTAGCACGCATCAAGGCGGTTCTGCGCCGTTCTTCATCCGTACAATCCGCCGAAGCCAATTCGGTCAAAGAGGTTTCTTACGATAAACTCACTATCAATCTTACGAATTACGAATTGAAAATAGACGGAAAAACCGTTGACACTCCCCCAAAGGAGCTTGAACTTTTATTCCACCTTGCTTCAAACCCCAACAGAGTTTACACGCGCGATCAGCTGCTTGATGAAGTGTGGGGCTTCGAATACTACGGTGATTCACGAACCGTTGATGTTCATATTAAGCGTCTGCGTGAAAAAATCGAAGGCGTTTCCGATAAATGGGAACTGAAAACCGTTTGGAGCGTAGGCTACAAGTTTGAAACAAAGTAATATGGCACGACTGCACAGTAAAAAAGGTGCGTTCTTCTTTAAATATTTCTTCATTTTTTCAGGTATAATACTTGTGAGTTTCCTTGTGCTCGGCTTTGCGCTGATGCTTTTCTTTGCGGGATTTCTCAGAAATTCGCTGCTTGCGGAAATGAGGGATAACGCATCTAAAGTTTCGGCTACAATTATGCAGGTGGTGGGCTCCCCTTTCACCGAGCGCAACCCGGAGGGTGCTGCCATTACCATTTACAAAACAATGGATGTTATGGCATCCAGCACCGATTGCGATATTTTCGTATGCAATAAAGAAGGCAAAGTCATTGCCTGCGCCGACTCGGTTTCGGGAATATTTGATGTAAACAAGGCATCGGAATGTGAAAATCACAAAGCCATTAAAGTCGGAAGTCGCTATATAAAGCAAGTGCGCTCGCACGGCTTCGCTGAGTTTTCGGATTTCGGGCAGATTTATGATGACTTGCACGCAGTTGCTCTTGACCCCATTACGCTGAACAATGAATTTTTCGGATTTACAGTTGTTTCCACGCCCATAACCGGCAGGCTGTGGACTTCTATGCGCGATGTAATGATTATGTTTATAGTCGCCGCCGCCATAGCACTTATACTTGTTACGGTTGCCGTATTCTTTATGACTGAAAAAATCGCAAAACCGATACGCAACCTTGAAACCGCCACGCGCTGCTATTCTTCCGGCGACTTCAGTTACAAAGTGCCCGAGCTCAACACCAACGATGAGCTTGCGGACCTCATCACAAAATTCAACGCCATGGCTGTTTCACTTTCGCAGCTCGAGGATTCCCGCCGCAGCTTTGTGGCAAATGTTTCGCACGAATTCAAAACCCCAATGACCACAATAGGCGGCTTTATAAACGGCATACTTGACGGCACCATTCCGCCGGAAAAACAGAGCTATTACCTTGAAATAGTTTCCTCTGAAATCAGCAGACTTTCAAAAATGGTCAATATGATGCTCAATATCTCGAAAATCGAAACAGGAAACATTGATTTAAAGCCGGAAAAGCTTGATGTTTCACAAAAACTCGTTACGGTATTTCTCGGCTTTGAGCAGCTTATTTCAAAGAAAAATATTGATGTAAGCGGATTTGAAGAACTGCCGCAGCTTACAATACGCGGCGATTCCGCAATGATTGACCAGGTGGTTTACAACCTTGCAGACAATGCCGTAAAATTCACAGATGAAAACGGCAAGATCCGCATTGACGGTGCAGCCGACAAGCATTATGTATATTTTTCAGTCACCAACACCGGCAGAGGTATTCCCGAAAAGGATCTGCCCCAAGTGTTTGAAAGATTTTTCAAAGGCGATAAATCACGCAGTACCGATGTTAAAAGCACCGGTCTCGGTCTTTACCTTGTGCGCACCATAGTTGAACTGCATGGCGGCACAATCACAGTTGAAAGTAAACCCGATGATTTTACGCGTTTTACAGTTAAACTTCCCAAATAATTCAAAATAATATATAATATTATTCATAATCGAAGCTTATACTTCTGTTATGAACGGAGGCAATATATATGGATAACGAATTCAATCCCACAATTCCGGAATCGGAATCTGAAAGCAACGCCGAAACAGTAAATATCGAAGCCGATACTGCAGAAAAAATACCGCAAAATGCTGCTGAAGAGGCAACATCGCAACAGAACACCGGCGCCGGCTATGCACAGCAGTATTCATCTGCTTATTCCACACCGAATGCCAACCCGTATTCCGCAAACAGGACGCAGTATTCGGCGCAGTATAACGGTGGTAATGCGAACCCATACAGTGCATATAACGATTCCAATCGGTATAATCAGCAGTCTCAATACGGCGCGTATAATCAGCAGGCAT
Source organism: Acutalibacteraceae bacterium (assembly GCA_045616765.1). Taxonomy (GTDB): domain Bacteria; phylum Bacillota; class Clostridia; order Oscillospirales; family Acutalibacteraceae; genus DTU089. The sequence goes on along the minus strand of JAZLHL010000075.1, from coordinate 11,347 downwards.
ACGGTCAAAAGCCACAGCAGATGTACCAGCCTGTAAGCAACACCCCGGTTCAGCCGCAGAAGGAAAAAAGCAAAACCGGCAGAAATGTTTTTATTGTTCTCGTATGCGTTTGTATAGTCGCAGCTCTGATAGCGGTCATAGTGCCGTCATTTAAGCAAAGCACACCTGCCAATAGCGGCAAAAAGAACAATACGGCGGCTGAAGGCACCGGCGCAAAGCCCTATACTGAGGATTCGCCCTATTCGTTTGAAGAATATTCCGGCAGCGGCGCTATGAGCTCAGAGCAGATTTATGACACGATCAAGGAAATAAATGTGGGCGTGCTCGTTTACTCGCAGAATCAGAAGGTCGGCGAGGGCAGCGGTATTATCGTTGGCGAAGATGAAGGCGGTAATTACACCTACATCATTACCTGTGCGCATGTTATTTCCACAAAAGGCACAAGTGTTCAGGTACAGTTCTATGACGAAACCGAGGTTGATGCAACCGTTGTGGGCTTTGACACCAAAACCGATGTCGGCGTGCTTAAAGTCAACAAAACCGGATTCAAGGCAGCAACATTCGGTAATTCCGACAAGCTTTCGGTCGGGCAGAAGGTTTACGCTATCGGCAACCCCGGAGGCACCGAATTTTTCGGCTCATTCACCGGCGGTATGATAAGCGCCATTGACAGACCCATCGCAAGCACAAGCAGCGCTTACGACCTGCCCTGCATTCAGCATAATGCGGCAATCAACCCCGGCAACTCAGGCGGTGCACTTGTAAATGAATACGGTCAGGTAATAGGGCTTAATTCCTCGAAAATCGCGGATACCGACTATGAGGGTATGGGGTTCTCCGTTCCGTCAAACACAATGCTCAATATATACAACGAGCTTATTACGCACGGTTATGTAACAAACAGACCGATACTCGGCATTAACTACTATGCAGTTTCAAGTGACTACACCTATGCAGCTGTTGCATGGAAGAACAATCTGCCCTACGGCTCAATAGTTATTGCCGGAATAAACGAAAACAGCGATGTGAAGAACAGTTCTATTAAAGTCGGCGATATTATAACCGGCGTAAACGGCGAAAAGCTCGATACTACCGATGTTCTGCTTGAAGTCATTGAAAACGGCAAAGTGGGTGATACAATTACCCTTACGGTATGCAGACTCAACAACAACGGCACCGTAAACACAACATTTGATGCTAAAGTAAAACTTGTGGAGGATGACGGCACAAACACCTTGGAGCAGGAAGAACCCGTAACGGAAGATCCCTTCAGCAGTTACTTCGGTAATTTCGGTTTCGGCTACTGATAACCCGATATGAGAAGACTTTTGAGCCGTATGCGCGCGGCGGTGGATGACTACAATATGATTTGTGACGGCGACAGAATTGCCGTCGGAGTTTCCGGCGGCAAGGATTCGCTTGTGCTGCTGAAATTGATGTGCGAGTTGAAACGCTTCTACCCTGTCGATTTTGAAATCACTGCTGTTACGCTCGATATGCGCTTTAACGGCATTGACGGAGATTATTCGCAGATTCAGGCGCTTTGCGATGAATACGGAATAGAGTATATTGTAAAGCGCACACAGCTTGCGGAAATTATTTTTGATGTTCGAAAAGAGACAAATCCCTGCAGCCTTTGCGCGCGTATGAGGCGCGGCATTCTGCACGATTCGGCAAAGGAACTCGGCTGCAATAAGATAGCTTTGGGGCACCACCTTGACGATGCGGCGGAAACCTTTATGATGAACCTCTTAAACGAGGGCAGGATCGGCTGTTTTGCCCCCGTTACATATTTATCGAGAAAAGATATCACTATGATAAGGCCGCTTATTTACGCCCGCGAAAGCGAAGTAAGCGCCGCTGCCGAAAGGCTCGGCTTACCTGTGCTAAAAAGCCTTTGCCCCGAGGATGAGCACACGCGCCGCGAGGATGCGAAAACGCTTCTGAAAACGCTTTCGGCGGAATACGGCGATGTGCCGGAAAAGATAATCGGCGCGTTACAGCGCGGAGGAATAGACAGATGGGAAAAGCAGTGATGTGTTACATCACTGCTTTTTATGCTCATATATCCATTCAAGGATTTCCGAATATTTCATTTCGCCTGCCGCAACGGAAAGGCCGAGTTTAATTACATCCTCATTCGTTGCATCAAGATGTATTCCGTTTATCTCCAAAAACGAAAGCATAATTTTATCATTTTGCCAGCTCCTTAAATGCGGGAAGATATTTTTTGAGTATTCGCGCCGCTACTACATCAATTTTTTCTTCTTCTGTCATATCAAACATACAGTCATTGTTTTCGATATCAATGACCATATATTTAGGTTTATTGTTTTTTAATATAACGGCTTGCCCTTTTTTGTCAACCGTTCTGGATATCGCGGAAAAATTCTGATTTGCCTGAGTCATTGAAAACATTGTATTTGTATCAATAAACATAAAATCGCCTCGTAATAGTATGAATTTATACAATGAATTTATACTATAATATAATAATTCTTGTGATTTGTCAATCATTACATAAAAAAGGGCTTTACGGCATCGAGAACATCGCCGTAAAGCCCTAATTTTTATTATTCTGCTTATCTGCCTGTTAATACTCGTATCCGGTTTTAACTGCGTTGAGGTTTATATCAAAGAGGTCGGCGTGCTTTGCGGAAACGACCTTTTTGAGTCCGTCCTCTATGCCGTTATAATCAATGGCTTTGGTTTCCTTTATGAATTTACCTGTCATTATCATATTGGCAAGAGTGGGAGCGTTCATATCCTTCGCCATTTTTGTAGCGGGGATATAGTAAACATCAACATCCGTTCTGTTGACTTTTCTTTCAATAAGAGTGCTGTCAACAAAAATCTTGCCGCCGGGAACGACTGCATCCTCGTACTTGTCGAGCGAGGGAAGATTCATAACTATGAGCACATCGGGGTTTGCAACTATGGGCGAGCCGATGGGGTCATCGCTGACAATAACGCTGCAATTCGCCGTGCCGCCGCGCATTTCGGGGCCGTATGAGGGCAGCCAGCTTATCTGTTTGCCTTCGATAAGTCCTTTATATGCTATGAATTTGCCGGCAAAAAGTATGCCCTGACCGCCGAAGCCTGCAAGTAATATATTATTTGTCATATCACTCAGCCTCCTTTGCGCTTCTGTCCTTATAAACGCCGAGCGGATAATAGGGAATCATTTTTTCATCGACCCACTGAAGCGCCTTTTCGGGAGTCATACCCCAGTTTGTGGGGCAGGATGAAACGACCTCGATAAGTGAGAAGCCCTTGCCGTTTACCTGATTTTCAAAAGCCTTGCGTATTGCTTTCTTGGCGGCGTTTACATTCTTAACGTTGTTTACCGCAACGCGCGCAATGTACTCGGGACCGTCAAGTGTGGAAAGCATCTCGCACACCTTGATGGGATAACCTGCGGTAGCAACATCTCTGCCGTAGGGTGAGGTCTGTGTGATCTGACCGGGAAGCGAGGTGGGAGCCATCTGACCGCCCGTCATACCGTAAATTGCATTGTTTACGAATATAACGGTGATATTCTCGTTCCTTGTAGCGGCGTGTACGGTTTCAGCCATACCGATAGAGGCAAGGTCGCCGTCGCCCTGATAGGTGAAAACGATATTTTCGGGTAAGGAGCGCTTGATGCCGGTTGCAACTGCGGGTGCTCTGCCGTGGGCAGCTTCAACCATATCGCAGGCAAAGTAATTGTATGCAAGCACTGCACAACCGACGGGCGCAACGCCTATGGTCTTGCCCTCAATGCCCAAGCCGTCGATGGCTTCGGCAACAAGTCTGTGAATTATACCGTGAGTGCAGCCGGGGCAATAATGAAGCTCGGCATCGGTCAGGCTCTTGGGTTTTTCAAATACAACTGCCATTATTCATTACCTCCCTGCATATTTTTTACGGTTTCGATAATCTGTTCGGGTGTGGGGATCATACCGCCGGCTCTGTTGCAAAGCACTACGGGCTTTTTGCAATCCTCTGCAAGACGGATATCCTCTATCATCTGACCCATTGAAAGCTCAACGGAGATGAAGCCTTTGACTTTATCGGCGGCTTCCTTAATGGGCTTTGCGGGGAAGGGCCAAACGGTAATGGGACGAATAAGACCCGCCTTTATACCCTGCTTGCGCAGCTCGTTTACGGCGTTTTTGGAAACACGCGCCGCAATACCGAATGCAACAAGGCAATATTCGGCATCCTCCATAAGGTAGCTTTCGTATCTTACTTCGTTTTCTTCGATGAATTTATACTTTTCGTATCTTTCGAAGTTAGTCTTTTCAAGCTCTTCGGGCACAAGGTAAAGGGAGTTGATTATATTATGCTCTCTTTCCATATTGGTACCGGTTACCGCCCAGGGCTTTGCAACTGTATTGTTGTTTTCCTCGGGAAGCTCAACGGGCTCCATCATCTGACCCATAGTGCCGTCTGCAAGAAGCATGGCGGGCATACGGTATTTATCGGCAAGGTCGAATGCGAGCGCCGTCATATCAGCCATTTCCTGAACGGATGCGGGAGTGAGGACTATAAGGTGGTAGTCGCCGTGGCCGCCGCCCTTTGTTGCCTGGAAATAGTCGGACTGGCTGGGCTGAATGCCACCGAGACCGGGACCGCCGCGCTGAACATTGACAATAAGTGCGGGGAGGTCGGCACCTGCTATGTAGGAGATGCCCTCCTGCTTGAGCGATACTCCGGGGCTTGAAGACGAGGTCATAACTCTTTTGCCGGTTCCGGCAACGCCGTAAACCATATTGATAGCTGAAATTTCGCTTTCAGCCTGCAAAAATGTTCCGCCGATTTTCGGCATTCTTTTTGCCATATACGCCGCAAGCTCTGTCTGGGGCGTTATGGGGTAACCGAAGTAATGACGGCAGCCTGCTCTTATAGCGGCTTCCGCGATAGCCTCGTTACCTTTCATCAAAACTTTTTCAGACATTTTTCAAGCACCTCACTTCTCAACGGTTATAACACAATCGGGGCACATGGTGGCACAGAATGCGCAGCCTATGCACTTTTCCTGATCGGTCATCTCCGCGGGCGAATGCCCTTTTTTGTTTATTTTGCTTTTTGCGATGGTGATAATCCCCTTGGGACAAGCAGTTACGCAAAGACCGCAGCCCTTGCATCTGTCAGTATCAAAGGTAACCTTTGCCATATCGTCATCTCCTCAAAAATATTTTTTCTGTAATTTCAGCGGAAACATTCCGTCTGCACAAATCGTTTCTGTCGCGGTGGTCATAACAAGCGGCAGACCGGAAATTTTTGCAAGCTCCGCTGCTTTTTCATCGGTTGCGTGAACATCCGCGAGGGTCGTTTCCGTACCGAGATTTGAATTATTTACTATGCCCGTAAAAGGTATCTTGCAGGCTTCTTCGATTTCACGAAGCACCGTAAGAGCATCTTCGGGCGTTTTTGTAAGCGGCCGGTAGAAATTGGTTACGAAAAGCATATCGTAATAATTTTCTTCAAGTATATACGGCGCGTATCTGCCGAGTGCGTAAGCGCCGCGGTCATCGCCGCCCACATCGAATACGGCATACCGCGCTCTGTTCTGCACGAGCGAATAAACCTCGGAAGGCAGCGACGGCAAATCGACATTGGAATTTGCAAACGGAAGCGAAATAACGCCTATCCCCGCATCGGTAAGCTCCTTTTCGCTGTCCTTTGTTCTGAAATAGGGGTTTACAATATCAACATCGCCTATTGCAACATCCTTGCCGCACTTTTTAAGGTAAAATGCGTAATTGACCGCAATATTCGTTTTGCCGCTGCCGTAGTGGCCGCAAAAAATGGTAATTCTTTTCATAATTATAGCTTGTTACGCTGAATTTTACCGCTGGTGGTCTTGGGGAGTTCATCCCTGAACACGACAAGTCGCGGGTATTTATACGGCGCGGTATGCTTCTTGACATAATTCTGTATCTCTTTTTTAAGCTCCTCGGTGGGCTTTGTATCCTTGGTAAGCACTATGCTCGCCTTGACTATCTGCCCCCTGACCTCATCGGGCGCCGCGGAAACACCGCACTCAAGAACATAGGGCAGCTCCATAATAACGCTTTCGATTTCAAACGGCCCGATGCGGTAGCCGGAGGACTTGATAACATCATCAACCCTACCGACATACCAGTAGTAGCCGTCTTCATCGCACCACGCGGCATCGCCGGTATGGTAGTAGCCGTCGTGCCAGACTTCGTCGGTTTTTTCCTTATCGCCGTAATAGCCGGTGAAAAGGCCGCAGGGAGCGCCGTCTTTGACATTAACAACAATCTCGCCTGTTTCGCCTACGGGAACGGCGCCGCCGTCGGCATTCATAAGCTCAACCTTATAAATCGGTGCGGGCTTGCCCATAGAGCCGATTTTGTGCTTGGTACCCGTAAGGTTGCCGATTATCATAGTGCTTTCGGACTGACCGAAGCCTTCGATTATCTGCAGGCCCGTGGCATTTTCAAACTGCCTGTAAACCTCGGGATTGAGTGCCTCGCCGGCTGTGGTCATATGCTTGACGGATGAAAAATCGTATTTGGAAAGGTCCTGCTTTATCATCATTCTGAGCATCGTTGGCGGTGCCCAGAAGGTGGTGATTTGGTATTTAGCGAACATCGGCATAATATCGGAGGCATCGAAGCGGTCGAAGTCATAAACGAATATTGCCGCTTCACAAAGCCACTGACCGTACATTTTGCCCCACATCGCCTTTGCCCAGCCTGTTTCGGCTATGGTAAAGTGGAGACCGTCGGGGTCTGCGGTATGCCAGTATTTTGCAGTATGGAAATGACCGAGCGCATATTTGTAATTGTGCGCTGCAAGCTTCGGGTAGCCGGATGTGCCGGAGGTAAAGAACATAAGCATAAGGTCATCGCCGCAGGGAGCATCGTCGGGACGGACATAGTGCGAGCTGAAAAGAGTATATTCGCTGTTGAAATCACGCCAGCCCTCACGCGGCTCACCGACGATTATTTTATTTACCATACCGTCATAGCTCTTGCAGGCTTCATCGACCTGATTAGCGGTGTCACCGTCTGCTGTGCAAATAATGGTATTGATGCCAGCCGCTTTGAAGCGGTACTCGAAATCGTGAGTCTGAAGCTGATTGGTTGCCGGAATGGCAATAGCGCCGAGCTTATTGAGACCGAGCATTGCAAACCAGAACTGATAATGCCTTTTAAGCACGAGCATTACCTTGTCGCCCTTTTTGATGCCGAGGGATTTGAAGTAGTTTGCACACTGACTTGACGCCTTCTTCATATCCTTAAATGTGAAGCGGCGCTCGGTCTTGTCCTTGGATATATGGAGCATAGCAAGCTTGTCGGGTGATTTATCGGCAAGAGCGTCGATAAGGTCGAACGCAAAGTTGAAATTCTCCGTATTCTTGAAGCTGATTGATGTAGGCGTACCCTTTTCGTTTTCTTCAACATCAATAAACTTCTGATAAATTCTGTTTTCGGTATCCTTTTTAATTGCAACGCCCTTGTTCTTTTCGGGCTTTGCGGAAATCTCGGGAATGGGCTCGCCCGTGGGGTTAAGAACTATTGCATAGAAATTGCAATCCTCACCGTTTACGGCAATCATACCGTGAGGGGTGGAGCTGTCAAAATAAATGCTGTCGCCGGGTCCGAGAGTTGTTCGGTGCTCGCCGACCTGCACAAGCAGATGGCCGTCTATGATAAGGTCAAGCTCCTGCCCTTCGTGTGTGGTAAGCTCAATGTCGTTATGCTGCGCTTCTTCATCAAACTTGGTTTTAACATAAAGCGGCTCGGCAATTCTGTTGCGGAACGCGTATGCAAGGTTGTAATACGTCATACCGTGAGCATTGGCAATTTCCTGCCCTGCGCCGGCGCGTGTTACCGTAAATGATTTAAGCGTGGGGCTGTGGCCCTCGATAATATCGGTAACATCGACATTCAGCGCAAGTGCGCAGCGGTAAATGAATGCAAAGTTAAGGTCGCTGTTGCCGGATTCGCACTGAACATATTCATCGTTTGTTACATCGGTTTTGGATGCCATTTCATAGGTTGTAAGACCTTCGATTTCGCGAAGGTACCTGATTCTTGCTGCCATTTCCTGAATTTTGTAATCAAGACCGGTGATTTGTGCCATAATAATTCTCCTTTTAGGGACGAAAAAACCCGTCCCAAAGTTGATTACTTTGAGACGAGTAAATATTTTTACCCGCGGTACCACTCAAATTGCGCTTTCGCGCCACTCAGGCTCTGACAAGCCGTATGCATTTTACGCAGCAATTACGGGGAGGGTCTAATCGCTAACGCTTTCTTCCTCCCGGCTCGGAAGCTACAACCGAAACAACGCTGCCGGCAGTTCGCACCAACTCTGCCTCTCTGTATGCGCGTTTTGCAACGGCTCTCTTCGTCTAAGCCTTTATGTAGGTATTGTAAACCAACTTTTATGATTTGTCAATATTATTTTACAGCTTATTGCGCTGAATTTTACCGTTTTCGGTCTTGGGCAGAGAATCTCTGAACACGACCACTCGCGGATACTTATACGGCGCGGTATGCTGCTTGACATAATTCTGAATTTCTTTCCTGAGTTCATCGGTGGGCTCGGTACCTTCGGTAAGCACTATGCTCGCCTTTACGACCTGACCCCTCACCTCGTCGGGCGCAGCGGAAACGCCGCACTCCACAACATAGGGAAGCTCCATAATGACACTCTCGATTTCGAACGGCCCTATGCGGTAGCCCGAAGACTTGATAACATCGTCCACTCTGCCGACATACCAGAAGTAACCGTCCTCATCGCGCCATGCGGTGTCGCCGGTGTGGTAAACGCCGCCGCGCATACATTCGTTGGTTTTTTCCTCATCGCGGTAATACTGATTGAAAAGACCCACCGGTGCGCCGTTGTCAAGGCGGATAACGATCTCGCCGGTTTCGCCGTTTGCAAGCTTATTGCCGTCTGCATCGACTATATCGATATCATACTGCGGTGAAGCAAGGCCCATAGAGCCGACCTTAACGGGCGTGCCGTAAAGATTTGCTATGCTCAGAGTGGTTTCGGTCTGACCGAAGCCCTCGTAAATATCGAGCCCCGTAGCTTTCTTGAACTGCTTTGCTACCTCGGGATTAAGCGCTTCGCCCGCGGTTGTCATATGGTGAAGCGATGAAAAATCGTATTTGGAAAGATCGTCCTTTATCATCATTCTGAGCATCGTGCGCGGTGCGCAGAATGTGGTGATATTGTACTTTTTGAACATCGGCAGGATTTCTGCTGCATTGAAGCGGTCGAAGTCATAGACGAAAACCGCACCCTCGCAAAGCCACTGACCGTAAAGCTTGCCCCAGAGGGATTTGCCCCAGCCCGTGTCGGAAATTGTGAAGTGAAGTCCGTCGCGCTCGCAGCAATGCCAGTATTTAGCTGTGATGAAATGACCGAGTGAATACGTGTGCTTGTGCTCGACCATTTTCGGATTGCCCGTGGTACCGCTTGAGAAGAACATAAGCGCCGGGTCATTACCGCCTGCGGAATCCTTGGGACGCTCGAACTTACGGGTAAAGAGCGCGTTTTCGGTATTGAAATCGTGCCAGCCGTCACGGGTACCGTTTACGGAGATTTTGACCTCAAGGCTCGGGCACTGCTTTGCAGCTTCATCAACGATAGCCTGTGTGTCTCCGTCTGCGGTGCAGACGATCGCCTTAACGCCCGCGGCATTGAAGCGGTAAACAAAATCGTGCTCTTTAAGCTGATATGTTGCGGGAATTGCAACCGCGCCGAGCTTATGGAGCGCTATCATACTGAACCAGAACTGATAGTGGCGCTTGAGAACGAGCATGACCTTGTCGCCCTTACCGATGCCGAGGGATTTGAAATAGTTTGCCGTCCTTGCGGATTCGCGCTTTACATCCTTAAAAGTAAAGCGGCGCTCGGTCATATCCCTGCTTATGTGCAGCATTGCGAGCTTGTCGGGGTATTTATCGGCAATTTTATCAACAATATCAAAACCGAAATTGAAGTTTTCGGTATTTTCAAAGCTGATTTTCTGTAAAACACCGTTTTCATCTTCAACGGTTTTAACAAATTCCTCGCAGATGAGTTTTTCGGACGGTCTTGCCGAAACAATGCTCTGACGGATTTCCGCCTCGGGTGTTTCGTCGCCGGGAAGAACTACGGCGCAGAACACGCAGTCCTCGCCCTCAACGGCGATCATGCCGTGAGGAGTGGAGCTGTTGTAGTAAATACTGTCGCCTGCGTGGAGCACTTCTTTATTTGTGCCGACCTGCACCATAAGTGACCCGGAAATAACAAGGTCAAATTCCTGACCGGAATGGCGGGTAAGGTGTATGAGCTCGTTTTGCTGCTTCTGCGAAAATTCATATTTTACCCAGTAAGGCTCGGCAATTTTATTCTTGAATTTGGGCGCAAGGTCCTGAATGACTATGCCTTCCTCCTTGGCGGTCTGCATACCCTGCCCCTTGCGGGTAACGGTGTAACTTGTGAGCCTTGCAGTCTTGCCCTCGAGCAGCTCGGTTATTTCAATACCGAAGGTGAGGGCGCACTTATGTATGAAAGTAAACGGCATATCGGCAGCGCCGCTTTCGTAGGCAACATATTCATCGGCGCTGACCTCTGTGGCGGCAGCCATTTCGGTAACGGAATAGCCGAGAATTTCGCGCATTTCTTTTATACGCTTGGCAATATCCTGCAACTGTGTATTGGTTTCGCTCATAACACACCCTCCGTAAAATAAAAAGACCCGTCTCAAATAACTTGAGACGAGCCGAATAATTAAATCCGATACCCGCGGTACCACTCAAATTGTGCAAAAAGCACCACTCAGGCTCTGACAAGCCTTACGCCGTAACGCAGCGTCTGCGGAAGTAACTACTGACCAAAAGGCGTTCATTCTTCGGCTCGGAAGTGATGGGAATTGAAAACGCTTTCGTTACCGGGCTTGCACCGCCCCCGACTCGCTGTGAATTACCGCCGTTTTCTCCGTCTTCGTCATAGCTTTTACAACAATGGATTATATACCTATAATATGTCGTTTGCAATAAACAAGTTGTTATATAAACATAACATTGTGTTATATAAACAAAATCATCGCAGCGATTGTTTTTCGATTTTCGGTTGACAAACAAATAATATCTGATATAATGAAAGCAGAAAGGCAACCGATAGACGGTTAGCCGTGGTTGATTAAATAACCATTACCTTGGCCGGGGCGGTTATTTTTTTATGCTCAGTATGTAGCCTGTAGCTACAACAAGGATTAATACCAATAAAAAGTAATACTCCATAGCACATCACCCCCTTATTACATAAGAGGGCAAAATGCCCTCTTTTGATGAGGGCTAACCGCCTATCCGTATATAGTTACCTTTCCGGG
>JAZLHL010000074.1:0-44957 GCA_045616765.1 Acutalibacteraceae bacterium | reverse complement strand
AAGAATAAATAAGGTCATATTTTTCACCGAGCTTTTCAATATCTGTCATACTCATATTGAGATAGGTGATTTTTTCATCTGCGCTTTCTTTCTTTGCGACTGCAAGCATCTTTTCGGATATATCAATTCCGATGACCTTTGACGCACCATTTTTGACAAATTCCACACAGTTATGCCCGTAACCGCAGCCGAGGTCGAGAACGGTTTTGTTCGTCAAGTCCGGCAGCAGCTTTCGCATGGCAGGCTGTTCAAGTAAGTCATTTGAATTTGTGTCACTGTCACGAAGTTTCTTGTAGCCATCAAAAAATGTTTCGTTGTCGAAAATATTCTGCTCGAGTGCGGTGTCTGCTGTCTGCGGTGCTTCTTTTTTGAAAAACTTAAACACGGTATTATCCCTCCTGAAATAAGAACCTGAAATGCTTTGCATTTCAGAACCTTGTTGTCAAAACAATAAAAAAGCACCTCCGCAAACGGAAGTGCCTTAAATAAAATTTGTCCGATTATTATAACAAAGCAGACAAAACAACGGCACTTCGGGTAATAATATTATGCTGTTCATATACCGTTACTGTCATTTTGTCCGCCTCCTTTGATTTGTTTGCTTAATTATAAAGAATAATATAAATAATGTCAATATGCAGTTTTGAAGAATATAACATCACACACAGTTTTGAAGAATATAACATCACTTTTGTTACGCTTTGACATATTGTTGCTTTGAACTTTTGGGTTTATCCGGAATGGTAAGTTTGAGCTTGCCGCTGTCCACAAGCGGCTGGATTATTGCAGACATCGTGTAGTATCTTGACATTCCTGTAAATTCAATCAGTTCTGCCCTTGTTTTCGGCGTTTCGCAGAAAGATAGTATGGATTCGGCGTAATTATCTTTATTCAATTTCGGTAATGACGGATAAATATTGTTTTTGAATTCAACACGAAACTCTCCCCTCCGCACGGAGAAAACAGGCTCCGGAAGTCCGGCGTTCTTTAATTCATATCTCATTGTCGGAATACCGGAATAGCGGTTCTCGGTAATATTGAGAAGCTCCAGCATATTCGCAAGAGATGAATTTCTTGTTTCAGGGCGTACTTTTCCGAGCGAATCTATTGTGATTCTGCCGTACAATCCGCCGCTGTTGATAACGACGATTCTGTCGCGGTACATTTCAATGCGTATCGGAACATTTTCCGTGTGGATACTATAATCACGGTGAACAAGTGCATTCAAAATCGCTTCGCGAACTGCTTTCACTGGGTATTCTTCTTTGTCACAGCGTTGACCGTCATTGTCGATTATCGTTCTTGTTCTGCCGTTCTTTCGTACAAATTCAACCGCATCATCAAGCATATCGGGAATTGCCCCGGTAATTCGTTTATTGTCAATAAAACGCTCCCCTTCGGTGCCTATCGCACCCATTTCCGTTCCGGGAACACAAACGGCGGTGATACATAATTGCGGGAAATACGCCTGCGGATATTTTGAAAATGTCATCAATCCTGCTATGGTAGGAACACCTTCAACGGTAACACCCATCAACTCAAGAATTTCATCGTCTGTTACATTATCCGCTAAATTTTTGCGTTCGTGCTTAACGGCAGAAAGATACTTTCCCAGACGCTCTTTATCGAACAAAGTCATTTTTGTGTTATCCACTGTTCGTAAATCGTCACGAATTCTTTTGCGAAAAGCATCGTAACTGTAAATTTCATATTCACTCATCGGCTCATCCGATTCACCTACACGAATATATGAACCTTTTATTCTTCCGACACCCTTATAAAATACGGGGCGTTCAGAAATTTCAACCGCGGGAATTTCGGCAGATACAACTGTTTTGTCGTCAATTTCAACGACAGTAAAAAGAGCGCGGACAGGCGGTTCCATTTGCTTGCATTGTTCTGTCACTTTCTTTTGAAGATCCTGTGCATCATAAACACCTACTAACTCATAATCAGAGTTTTCGTCTATTCCGAAAATAATAACGCCGCCGCTATCCTGATTGGAAAAAGAAGATAATGTATCAAACAACCGGGTAGGGCAGCCCTTATTAGCTGCTTTCAGTTCAACATTTTGCTTTTCTGTTTTTATGTGAATGATTTCATTTACAAGATTTTTCAGCTCTTCAGCTTGCATTTGATAACCCCCAAAGGATCTATATGCTTTTATTATACCCGTTTTTGTGAAAATGTCAACGAGTTTGACAACTATTGCTGAAATTAAGCAACTATGTTTGTAAGTTTGGCAACCGGCGTTGCTTTATTTTTATCTGATTCCCTTCAGAAATGATTTTCTTGCCTTTTTTATTTCCGGTAGAGTTTTGGCTTTTGTCAGTTTAATTCCGAATTTGCGGCAAAAATCCTCGGTCAAAGAGATCATTTCATTATCGCATACAAACAGTTCTTTCGGCTTGCCGTATTTTTCCAACACATCCTCAAGGACACTCAATACTATTCCGATTTTATTCTGCTCGGGAAACAAAAGTTCACCGGTTACGATAAATCCGCTCTTTTTTTCAATCAAAAGTAATAATTGCGGAACAAAAACATCTCCGCCGGCTTCCAACGGCATATTTAAATATGACCAATCCATCTCGTAAGAGAAATCAGAGGCGGAGGATTTTTTAACCTTATCCGCTTTATTTGTGGTTTTAAGTGTTATGCGAGGATATTCGATTTTTTATCCAAGCCGCAGCTTTCTTATCGTCACGCCGCAAGGCGTGTATATCATCAACAACGGCTTTGCCGTTGTTGCATATCATCACGCTTCAGCGTGTATTCCCCGCGGCTTGATGATATACTATTTCTTACGAAATGGATGATATACAGCACTTTGTGCTGATGATATACAAGGCTTCGCCTTGATAAAGCCTGTGTTATTGAAAAATTCATAAGAGCAAGAGCCGCCGAGCTTTTGGATATGTAAAATTCAACATCTCCGTACCATTCTTTTTGCAATGATACGGAGATGTTTTAGATTTAAGAGAAAACCTATTTCCTTAATGAATTGAATTTGTCAAAAAGTCCGTAATATTTTCGGCTTCAAACTTCATTGTATCCATATTGAGAATATGAATGCCGCAATTCGCCGTCTTAAAAGCAGGACTTTTATTACTCCATCTCAAAATAAGTAATATAAACCTTATGCTTTATTGTAAAGCTTTCGGGGCATTTACTGAGAAATTTGCGGTGCTTTTCATCCCATTTTTTGAGTGTATTTTCATCCATAGAGGCGAGCGTTCCCCTGCACGCACACATTCTGCCATGCCACGTTTCACGGGTGAACGGAATATCGCAGTAAAAAGTTTCGGTATGTCTGTCGGTGAATAAATCGTCGTACATATCCTTTGAGCCCGATGCACCGGGAGTCCAGTTTTTATTCATCCGTTTTACAAGTTTGTGGCTTTTTTCGGCAATTTTATCATCAAGCGTATATGTAAGATAAACCTTGATGAATTTTCCGCCGGATTTAAGAAGCCGTTTTATTTCCGACTTCATTTTTTCACGGTCAAGATACCAGAAGCATTGTGCCGCCGTTATCACATCAAAGCTGTTGTCGGACAAACCCGTTTCCTCCGCGGGAGAAACGATGTAATCAATGTTCCAACCATTCTTTTCGGCTTCGGCTTTTGCAAAGAAAATCTGCTCTGCCGAAATGTCAACCGCCGTGATTTTTGCCTTTTCGTTGTATAAATTTTTCGGAAATACGCCTGTTCCCGTGCCTAAATCGAGCCACGATGTGCCGTCAGCAGCCACGCCAAGCTCACGCAGTCTGTTATAAAGCTCTTTAGGGTAAATATCGCGGTATTTTGCATAGGCTTCACTCGTTTTGCCGAAATCGAAGCTGTTGCCGTTATCAATATTATCGAATTTCATTCTTATCCCTCCTTAAAAATTACAATGATTTTTCTTTCTGCAGTCAGGAATTATTTTCTATTGCAATAAACGGAACGGTCATTTCATCCTTGGTCAGTCCTGCATGAACGCCGATAAATTCACGCTTTTCACGCTTTATATAAATTGATTTTTCGCCCGTTGCCACGGCAAGAAAATCACCGACAAAATCGCTTGCTTTCTTATGTGGTTTGCCGAGACCCAAAAGATTTGAATTGAACACTTCTTCCTTTGTCATCAGTCTGAATGAATCACCAAAAAGCCGGTTGAATTCCGCTCTGAATTCGTCCTGCTTTCCGTCTTTTACAAATAAACTTAATGCTCTTGGCTCTATTGACGGCGGCACTTTCAGCATTTCTTCAAGCTGCGGATAATCTTCAAGGTATTCATTCGTGCCGTCAATATGTCCGTGATCGGCGGTGATGATAACAACCGAGTTTTTAAGCTTCTTACATAGCTTTTCCACCTTACTGTTTATCATAAGAATCTGCTCGTGCACCTGCTGACTGCTCACACCGAAAGCGTGCATCGCCTTGTCGGGCTGATACCAGTATGTATAAATGTATTTATGCTTTCTTTTCTTAGAAAGTCTGTAAACGGTTTTGCAGATTTCTGCAACAGATTCAGAATGATATTTTGAAAACGGTGATACGCAATATGCCGTTTTTTTACCGTTCACTTCTTCAATTCTCTGAAAAATGCTTTTATACGGAATATATTTTGCGGCAATGTTATAATCTGCTGCAGGTTCTCCGTTCTTTTGCAGAGTGTTTCTGAATACCGCAACATTTTCGCCAATTTCATCAAAATATAAATCCCATCCAAGCCATGCAGTTTCGACAGGTGAACAGCCACTTTCAATTACAGTAGTGGCGGCAACGGTGGTTGACGGATAAACCGATGAAATCGGGCAGACAAAATATTTTCTCAAAAAGTCGTTTTCGCTCAGATGCTCATTGATTGCAGATACGCCCAAGCCGTCAAACAGCATTACAATAACGTTTTTGCAGTTTTTATTTAACAGTTTATCAAATTCGGGTAAAGACTTATGTGGACAGTCCTTTACGCCGAAATGATTTAACACAGAAGAAGTAACTGAAAGTATACTTCTGTCATATTCGGGATATTTTATCATATTGCCGGCTCCTTTCTGAAAATATCAGAACAAATCACTTGTTATCAAATTTATATTTTCTTATCACTTCGCCTTCGTCATACGGGCTCGGTATTTCTTCAAAAAATGTAAAACCGCATTTTTCAATAGTTCTGCACGAGCCGATGTTGCTTGCGTATGCGCCGGTGCGTACTCTTCTTATACCTTTTTTCTTTGCCTCTTCAAGCAGTAATTTAAGCACCTGCGTTGCATAGCCCTTCCGTCTTTCCGAGGGGCGTATTCCGTAGCCGACGTGTCCCCACGTATTATATCCCTCCACCGTCAGATAGTGCCGCAGGCTTCCTGCACCTACAAGGCGGTCATTTTCATCAACCGCAAAATATGAGGTCGTTGAGCAATATCTTTCTTGCAGTCTGCCGTAAGAGCAGTCATCAAGGTGTTTAACATACTTTGCAAATTCTTCAATTGTCGCAGCGGGATAGTCAAGAAACCACGGGGCTGCAGTATTCGGATCGCCCCATTCACGCATCATATCGTTATAATCCTCAAAATAGGTCAAGTCTGGTTTTACCAAATAAATTTTCATTTTATTACTCCTTTCTGAAAACATCAAGCATGTGAATTGACAGTCCTACACAGTCCTCACGCTCGCAGAGATTGGACAAAAACTTCATATACTCCTCAAATTCACGGTCACCGAGGTCGTCAAGCTTATGTTCATAAATATATGACAGCATATCAACGCCCACAAAGTGAAGTCTATTAACGGGATAATTCTTCATCAGTTCATCAATATCGGATTTGCGGTACAGTTCAAAGACCTCATTCGGAGACGAAATCGTATGATAATCTTCTTTTATCATACCTCTCTCAACATAATCAAGTATTTCTCTTTTGTAAAAAAACTTATAAACCGTTGTGTCATTATTGCAGTATGAAGCATATATCACGCCGCCCGTTTTTGCGATTCTTATCGCTTCGCCGAGAGCCTTGTGCTTGTCTTCCTCGGTGAAAAGATGGTACATAGGTCCTAACAGCAGAACAATATCGTATGTTTCGCTTTCAAACGCCGACAAATCGCAGGCGTTGCCCTTGTGTATTTTTATGTTGTGGTGCGGCATAACCTTTTTCTTCATAATCTCAACATTTTTCGGTGTCAGATCCACCGCGGTAACATCATAGCCCATTTCGGCAAGGGCAAAGGAATACCGCCCCGCGCCTGCGCCGATTTCTATTATTTTTGCATCGGGCGTAAGATATTTTTCGATGTATTGCATTGTGTTCAGGTATTCGGGCATTCTGCTTTTTCTCAGCAGCCTGCCGTCCTCGTCGTAACGGGTGTAAAAATCAATAACTGCGTTCCCTGTCGTTTTGTGTTCAGCCGGCTTGTGCTTCCTTTTAAATAATTTCATAAATATCACTTCCTTAAATAAAAAATCGGTGTAAGCTCCTGTTCAAGCCTACACCGTTATAATCATTTATAACCTTAAGGTTTCAAAAATGAATATAGAGGTATAGACCTGCACACAGGATCATGTGCAAGCTGCTGGTCATACATATCAGATTTTACGAAAAGATATGTGTTCATCATAGCAATACCTCAAATTTAATTTAGAAAAATATAACACAAGTTAAGTGTCCTGTCAATATGCAGTTTTGAAGAATATAACAGTAATATTATAAATAATGGATAGAATGACATTTGCACAACGAAAGTGTTTAATAAAACTCAACGAATTTGTTTAATGAAACACAACGAAAATGTTTAATTAAATACAACGAATTTGTTTAATACACTTTACAAAAGCCTCAAACAATGCTAAAATAATATCAGAAAGGTCGTGGTTTTACGGAATATAAAAAACGAATTATTGACGATTTGCTTGATTTAAAACTTGAATCATTCGGAGCAACTCTTATAAAAGGTTCCAAAGGATGCGGTAAAACAACATCAGCAAAACAGAAAGCAAAAAGTTTTGTTGAATTTCAAGATGAAGATGTGCGTGATAACCTTTTGGCGGTTGCCGAAACAGCCCCCAAAAAGTTGCTTATCGGCGCTCGACCGAGACTGTTTGATGAATGGCAGGATGCCCCGAAACTGTGGGGAACCATTCGTAAAGATATTGACGACAGCGGTGAAAACGGTCAGTATATTTTAACAGGCTCATCCTCAAAAGAAATAAGTGTGCCACACACCGGTACACTGCGTATAAGTCAACTGCAGATGTACCCAATGAGTCTTTTCGAAAGCGAAGAATCCAACGGCACTGTATCGCTGCTTGAACTTTTTAACAACCCGGATTCATTTGAGGGTTGTGAATCTGATTTGACGATAGATGGCCTGATTTTTGCAATATGCCGCGGTGGTTGGCCGAGAGCATTGCTGAATAAAACCCCGCGAGCAAAGCTTGAAATTGCCAGAGATTTATATGTGCAGACATATTCGGTCGATATTTCGAATATCGATGGCAAAAAGCGGAATGCCGGTTGTGCGCAGGCAGTGCTTCAATCATACAGCAGAAATATATGCACACTTGCTGAATCAAAAACGATAATTGGTGATGTTCGCGCAAATTACGATGTTACCCCTGTAACAGTTTATGATTATATTCATGCTCTTGAAAAACTGTATATTATTGAGGATATTGATGCGTGGTGTCCTGCAATCCGTTCAAAAAGCAATCTCCGTTCCTCGAAAAAACGAAATCTTGTTGATCCGTCTGTTGCTGTTGCTGCACTCGGTCTTTCACCCGAATATTTCAATACGGATTTCAAAACACTCGGATTTCTATTCGAATCTCTCTGCATTCGCGATTTAAAAATATATTCATCGGCATTTGACGGTAAAATATCATATTATCACGACAGATACGGACTTGAAGCGGACGGCGTTTTACACTTAAATGACGGCAGATATGCACTGCTTGAATTCAAACTCGGTTCAAAAGAAATCGAAACCGGCGCAACGCATTTGTGTGAAATTGAAAATTTGATAAAAGAATATAACGAAAAGGAAAAACAATGTCCGCTTCGTCTGCCCGATTTAAAAATCGTTATCACCGGCAGTCAATACGGTTATAGACGAGATGACGGTGTATTTGTTATTCCGATAGGCTGCCTGAAAAATTAGTATAATCAGATAATTGACTTTTAATTGTCAAAAATATAAGCAAAACCTCTCCGCACCATTGTTTTTGCAATGATACGGAGAGGTGTGATTTTTACAGATTCAGCTTCATATCGCCGTCTTTTACAAGACCGATTTTACGCAGCAGTTCATTGAAAACAAATGCCAGAACGGCGGGAAGCACAAAGCAGACCAGAAGCAAACCGAGCCACATCATACCGTTGCTTGTGTCCATGGCGCTGATTACGCCAAGCGGCCCCACCAAGCCGCAGGTCCCCATACCTGCGGAAACTCCGACACATTCAAGTTTAAAAACCAATGTCGCAACAGGGCCCGTAACGGCAGCGGCAAGAGTCGGGGCAATCCAGATGGCAGGCTTCTTGCAGATGTTGCCCATTTGCAGCATGGATGTGCCGAGCCCCTGCGCCACAAGTCCGCCCCAGCTGTTTTCGCGGAAGCTGATAACGGCGAAGCCTATCATCTGCGCACAGCACCCGGCAACCGCCGCGCCGCCTGCGAGCCCCGAAATGCCTATCATAGCGCATAGCGCCGCAGAACTTATAGGCAGCGTCAGCACAATGCCTACCACCACCGACACGATAATACCCATAATCAACGGGTGCATTTGCGTAGCGATATTGATGAATGAACCGAGTTCGTACATAGCAAATGCGATTACCGGACAGGTCAGCTTCGCAACAAGCGTACCCGACAGAATTGTAACAACGGGTGTAACGAGAATATCTGCCTTTGTTGATTTGGAAACGAGCTTGCCGAGCTCGGTCGCAATAAGTACGGCAACAAATGCACCGGCAGGCCCTGCAGTAAGCGCCTTTTCCTCACCGGCGAGCAAAAATGTCCAGCCGAGTCCGTTACCGGCATAACCTACGGCGGCGGCAGAGAACAAAACAAGAGGCGGCGCTTTAAGTGCATAGGCTACGGATACGCCCAGAGCCGCCCCCGTTACCGACTGGCAGAAACCCGAGACCTCTTTGAAAAACTCCAGCTTTGTCCATACCGCAAGTGTGCTGAAAATGGTTGAAATCAGCAGAGACGCAAAAAGTCCCATGGCCATGGAGCTCATCGCATCTATAAAATACACCTTTGCCGAAAGCGTAACGCCTTTTTCGGCGAGTTTTTTTCTGATTGAAGAATTCTTTGCCATTTCTCCGCCTCTTTTCTTATTCCCGTTAATCATAACACAAGGCTGACGAAAAAACAATATCGGCATCGGTTTTAAATGCAGATGCCGTTGTAAAAGATAATCCCCGGATGAATTGCGTACGCGCTATTTTTCCGTAATCGACTGTGAATGTATTGTTTTTTCACACAATTCAACTATAATATTAAAGTGTGATGTTCGGGCAGTGCCGTTCAAGGCATCCGATTTTTTGAGTTCTTATTTTTCCTTATACACGGAGCAGTTTATTATGAAAATTAAAGTACTTGTTGAAAACACCGAAAGCGGTGAAATATGTGCGGAGCACGGTCTGTGCTTCTATGTTGAATACCGAAACAAACGCTACCTTATCGACAGCGGAGCAAGCGGACTTTTTGCGGCAAATGCCGACAAGATGGGTGTGAAGCTTGACAGTATTGACGCGGCATTCCTTTCCCATGCCCACTACGACCACTCCGGCGGTTATTCGGAATTTTTCAGGCGTAACAATCACGCAAAGGTCTATTTGCAGAAATCCGCCGCGAGCATAGAATGCTTTAAAATCACAGATTCGGTCACAAAGAATATAGGAATACCCGATAATATACTTGAAAAATATCCCGACAGATTCATTTTTATTGACGGTTCTGCTGAAATTGATGACGAAATTCACATAGTTGCGCACAGTAGTGAAAAAATAAAAGAACGCTCCGAGCATACGCATATGTATGCTTTGACAGACGGCAAAATGCAGCCCGATGATTTCAGACACGAGCAGACTGTTGTTTTTGAAGAATCCGACGGACTTGTATGCTTTAACAGTTGTTCGCATTCGGGTGTGGATATTGCGATCGATGAGGTCAGGCAGGCTTTTCCCGATAAAACTATCAAGGCATACATCGGCGGTTTTCATATGATGGGAGCTGACGGTATAACCTCATGCAGCTATGATGAAAAAGAGGTAAAAGCTGTTGCCGATAAGCTTCTCGAATCAAGTGATGCCGTCTTTTACTCCGGGCATTGCACCGGGTTAATCGCTTTCCGGTGGTTGAAAGAAGTATTAGGCGACAGATTAACTGCTCTGCATTCCGGCAAGGTTTTTGAAATATGATATAATAAAAAATCTTCGTACCGTTTCGATGATACGAAGATTTTGTTTTTTCTGTTTTTCCTCACACTCACACCGCATTTACAATCGCCTGAACGGTCTGCTCAATATCCTGCCCGTCGCACTCAACGGTAATATCGGCATAGCGGCTGTAAAGCGCCTGCCTTTCTTTGAACATTCCCTCAAGGGTTTCGCCGTTTTTCAAAAGAATTCCGCGCGTTTTTATATTGCTTATGCGCCCGAGCATTGTATCATAAGATATTTTAAGGTAAACGATTTTTCCGCCGTCAGCCAAATGCCGCATAGATTTTTGCGAGTACACCACGCTGCCGCCGGTGGCAATAATGCAATTTGAAAAATCGCTTTCGCAAACTGCTCTTTCCTCGGCTTGGGCGAAATAATCCGCTCCGCGTGTGTTGATAATATCCTGAAGCGTCATTTTTTCGCTGCGCTGAATAATCAGATCGGTATCTGCAAAATCCATGCCGAGCGCCTTCGCGAGCAGCACTCCGCAGGTGCTTTTGCCGGAACCCGGCATACCTGTCAATACAATATTATTCATCCCCACCGCCCCATGTTATAAAGATTTTTATTGTTGCATCAATATTTTTCCCGGTAAAAATATTCGCGTATCAATATTTTTCCGAGTTGTTGTTGATTTTTCCATAAATTTGGGATACAACTCGCCTCATCACTTTGCTTGCTCATACATTTCGCGCAGAGCCTCATACAGCTTTACGGAATCGGGATGACCGCAGAATGCGGCGGAATCGGGCGCATTCACAAGCCCTATATGCTGGTAGCAGAGTATTTCGTCAACATAGGGCGAAACGGCTTCTATCTGCTTTTTGATGCGCTCGATCGGCGCGGGTATAAGCGCAGAACGGTACACCATTCCCTCAAATGTAAACAGTTCAATATCCGCCCACAGCTTGCTTTTGCCCGCTTTATCGTGGGCTTTTTTTAATCTTTTATAGTAGCGCGCCGTCTGCTTCGGCGTGGATTTTTTTACGCCGACCTCGTCCTGATACGCTATAAAATCCACATTCATTTCTTTTAACTGCTTCACGAATCTGTCGTTGGGTATGGCAATTTTCGTGCCGAACGGTGCAATAAGCGTTTTTGTACCGGGCGCGATTTTCTGCGTTTCGGCGCAGTAGTCATTCACATATTTCACAAAATCCTTGCCGAAATGCCCTATTATGCAGGTTTCATCGGGAAAATACCAGCCGTAAAATGACGGGTGCACGCCGTATTTTGCCCAAAGCTGCCGCATCGCCTTAAATGCTCTTTCGCGCACGGCTTCCGATTTCATATTCTCCGCAGGCTTCTGCCAGTTCCCGTAAAATCCGCAGGAAATAAAGACCTTTATGCCGTGCTCATCCGCCGCGGTCAGCAGCTCGCCTATGGGGTCCTTGCACTCCATATCGGCAAACGGGAAAATATCGGTATCAAAGTAGCAGTATTCGTCATCGTCATACACAATGGCGGTATTCATAAGCACAAGGTATTTAAGCCCCCACGATGCTGCCTCCGCTACCTTTTCGCGCCACTGTGCCGCGGTAAAGGTGCGGCAGGTATCGTTCCAGTACTTGCCCTCGGCAGGCGAATGGTGCCGAAATTCAAACCACGCGCCCGTAATATGCTTTTCCATTCTGTTCACCCTTTACGGCTCAGTATTTTCTTGAAATCTTCTGCTCCGCTTCCTCACGCGAGATAAGCCCCGAGTTGCAGTCAGCCATAATCTGCACATCTTTATCTTTAAGGCGGTAGAATTCCCAAACTATCCACGCGAGTATGCAGCCTATGGTGGGAACGAACACATAGAAAAACCACAGCGAATCAAGAGCGTGCGCGGACTGCGTAACACCCGATTCTTCAAGCTCCTTGAAGCTTTCGACCTCGACCATCTGCCAGCCGACCGATTTAAGACCGAGCAGGAAAAGACCGAGCGCGCCCGAAATAGCGGCGGTGAGCTTTGCAACAAAAGTCTGTATTGCGAATGTTATGCCCTTTGCTTCGATTCCGGTTTTATATTTGCCGTATTCGGCGCAGTCGGGGGTAAAGAGTGCCATTGCAATAGCGACGACCGCAAGCGGAATGCTGCGAAGCACCGAAAGGATTATAAAGCCGATAATCGTGTTGTAGCCAACAAAGAACATAATAACGCCGAGTACTGAAACCGCCGCCATGGATGCGCGGTAAAGCTTCATTTTGTCGTATTTTCTGATAAGATGCGGTATGAGAAGCGAAACGATCGCCGACGGCGCAACGCCGAGCGCCGAAACCACAAGCGAGAACAGCGAGCTGTTAAAGAGATAGTAAGAAACATACAGATTAAGCGCGCCCTGAATATTGAGCGCGGCGTAGAAAAAGTAGCCGAGGTAATAAATAAGCAGGTATTTGTTGTGAATGAGGTACTTGAACATTGCACGAACGGTAAATGTTTCCTCCTCTTTTGAGTGATACCTCTCTTTAAGCTTAAACGAAGCGGGCTGCATCGTAGCAAACGCCATAATGCAAAGCACGACCGCCACTATTGAGTAGCTCGCGCCTATGCTTTCGGAAACAAGCACGGTTGCCACAACAGTTGTAATACCCACGCCTATATATGTCCATATACTCTTATATGAAATAACGGTGTTGCGCTCGTCAAGGTTGTTGGTCATAGATGTTATAATTGCAAAAATGGGCACATCACAGAGCGTGTAGGCGGCATCCCACAGAATATAGGCGACCGCAAACCACATAAGCTTTGCGTTCTCACCGAACGATGACGGAATGAAGAATATAAGCACCGTGCAAATCGGTATGAGTATTGTGGAAAGCTTTATCCACGGCAGATATTTTTTGCCGCTTTTGAATTTCACCTTGTCGAAAATCACGCCGAAAATCGTATCGTTCACGGCATCCCATATTTTCACTATGAGCATAACCGTTGCCGATTTTACGGGCGATATTCCCTGGAACATAAGGTATGTAACAAGGTATGTTGAAACAAGCGTGTAAATAATATTCTGCCCCGCAAAATATGAGTAATATGTCATTCTTTCGCCCTGCGTGGTAGACCAGCCGGGTTTTGTTGCGGTAATTCTGTTGTAAAGATTTTTGATCATTTCCATACCCCTCTACATAAATGAATACACTACGGTATTCGCTATATTTTCAGGCTTGAGCCTGTATTTTAACCTGAATTTTCTGCGCTCTTTTTCGCCGCCGCAAAAATCAATGTTATTGGCGCAGGTTATTTTTATTTCATCGCCGATATTACCGAGCGCCACAAACCGCCTTTCACCTTTCACAAGCGAAAAGTAATTATCCGACGGCGCGCAGACTTCATCAATGCACACATTATACGCGAAAGTATCTGCGCTAAGGAAAATACCGCCGTCGGCTTTTCCGACCTCGATTTTTGCCTTTTCAAGCCCTGCGGCATAAGGCGGCACAAGCAGCTCCGTCAGTACGGTTTCACCGAACGCTATTCTCACAATCGGCTCATTCGCATACGGCACAAAGCCGATTTCGCGCACAGTATTTTTCTCAAGCTCCGCGTTAAGCGCTGCACCGCCGAGCTTGTCGCCGTTTATATTATAATAATCAATATAAACCTCAAAATTTTTATTTTCAAGTGTATCGTTATGTGCAAAAATGCGCAGTTTGCCGTTTTCGCGTTTATATGTTACGGTTACGGGTGCAAAAAACCGCTTTGCATAGTACATAAGCGCCTTGGGCTCGCCCTCAAAATCCACCGCCGACCAGCTCGGGCAGTTCCACACATCGTTATACTGCCAGAAAAGGCAGCCGTTGCACCTGCCCTTGTTCTGCCGGAAATGCACCGCGGCATTTTTTACGCACTCAGCCTGCACAATGCCCGTAAGGTACGGCAGCGAATCAAACGAAACGGGGAAATCGAACATTTCAGTTAAATAATAAAGCATTTTTTCGTTGCCGCCGCTGCATTTCTGGTGGCTCATAAACGGCTTTGAATACATCGAGCGCTCCCCCGCCCCCGCAAAGCTCGCTATCGCCTTTTCACCGGGCAGCGATTCAAGCCCGAATTCTGACATAAACCGCGTATAACGGCTCGCGTAATAGTCGAGCGGCTTCAAGCCGTGCCACACGTGCCACATATGCGTATCGCCCACACTGTCGCTGCCCGTCTTTTTGAACGGCGCTTCGCCCACGGGTGAAGACGGAATGTATTTTATATCCGTAAGCTCCGCCAATATCGGCGGCAGGCATTTATAGAAAAAGTCAATGTATGAGGAAACGAGCTTTGCCTTTTTGGGAAGATATGAAAACATCTGCTCCGCTTCGTTGTTGCCGCAGAACAGAGCCACGCAGGGATGCAGCGCCATACGCGAAACATTAAGCTTAATTTCGTTTATGACATTCGCCGCAAACTTCTCATCGTAAAACGGGTAAAGCTGGCAGGCAAAGCAAAAATCCTGCCACACAAGTATGCCGAGCTCATCGCACCGCGAAAGGAAATATTCATCGGCATTGCTGCCGCCGCCCCACACTCTGAGCATATTAAAGCCTGAGTTTACGGCAAGATTTAAGTAGTAGTCGACTGTTTCGCGACTGCAATCCTCAAACAGAGCAGCAAACGGTATAAGGTTCGCGCCCTTCGCAAACACCTTTTCACCGTTGAGCACAAAGCAGAAATTACTGCCGTAAGCATCCTTTGAGGTGTCAAGCGTAACGGTGCGAAGCCCGATTTTCTTTTCGACCCGCTCGCCTGCGCCCGTAATAATCACGGTATAAAGCGGTTGCTTACACTTGCCGTTTTGCTCGCGAATACTCCACAGTTCAGGGTTTTCCACGGTGAAAATGCCGTTATCGCCGGTTATTTTTTCGCCCTGAGGTGAGTATAACTCTATACTATCCGCATTTTCGGCGGTTACGGCAACAACGGATTTTTCGGATGCGGTGTTTTGTTTTATTTTGATATCGGTTATTTCGGAATCGGTAAAATCAATATAAATATCGTCAAGAATTCCGCAGTACGGCACGCAGGGACCCCAATCCCAACCGAAATGGCAGCCGGGCTTGCGGATATACGGAATACCGTTCACGCCATTCGGATTCGGCAAAAGCGGATTTGCCTTGTACTTTTCTTTAATAAGTAAGTACGGCGATGAAAAGCAGAACGAAACGGTATTCTCGCCTGCCTGCAAAAAGCCTTTAATATCGGCATCAAGCGGCACAAAGGCATTATTGAGCGAAAGCGTTTTTTTGCCGTTGATGTAAACCTCGCAAAGCGTATCCACACGCGAGCATTTAAGCAGCGCAAGCTTTTTTTCGAGCATAGCCGCATCGACCGTAAAGCTGCGCGAAAAGGCATAATTTTCGGAGGCGGTGGCAAGCGCTTCGTTTTCATCGCCCGAGATAAGCGGATTTTTAATTGCGCCGCATTTTATCAGTGCCCCGAAATCCGTTCCGGGAATATATGCCGAAAACGCCTTGCCGTCACTCTGCCGCACCATATTCCATTTGCCGTTTAATTCAAGACGCATTTTATCACCTTAATATTAAAGTGTTACGACCTCGCGGTCATCTCTGCCGTTGTTGAGCTGCGGGAAATATGAAGCAAATCTGTACTCGGGCTCGCAGTCGAATTCAAGCTTTATAAGCGGAACATTAAGGATTTTATCAGGGTTTTCCTGCGGTAAATCGGTAAGCACGATGCGGTCGCCCTTCATGTAGAAGTTAATGGGTGTGCCGTCCGTAAATGAGATTTTTTTCGGTTCTGTCATAAAGCCGCCGAGGTACATTGTGCCGTTCCACGGTGCCCATATTTTATTCCACATATAAACGGTATTGCCCTTTGTGGTGGGGCGTGAAACGCCGTTTGCCTGGTTTGTGTTGCCGCCCGTCTTTTTAAGCTTGCCGTAAACCGCTTCACCGTTCACCTTGAGCCATTCGCCCGTTTTTCTCAAAGGCTCAAAAGCCTCGGCGGGCACGGAGCCGTCTGGTGTGGGCCCTATGTTCAGCAAAAGGTTGCCGCCGCGCTCGCAGCAGGTCTGAAGCATACTTAAAATCTGCTGCGCGGAATGGCTGTACGGTGCTGCCTGCTTCGAGTCTATATAACCCCAGCTGATGCCGTTAAAGGTCATACACGCTTCCCAGTCGCGCTCCACGGGCTTGATTTCGCCCTCGGGCGTACCGAAATCCTCGGGCAGACGGCTTCTGTCATTGATGATTATATCCGGCTGCAGCGAACGCAGGAACTGATTGCGTTCAAGCGAATCCCAACCCTCCCAAGATTCCATGGGATGCGGCATATCGTACCAGAGAATATCAATTTTGCCGTAATTGGTAAGCAACTCTTCGTTAAGGTCGCGTATATATTTTGTAAAGCGACGGCGCGCCTCGGTATCGTAAGCGCATATTCCGCTGTCGGGGTGGTGCCACTCCATAAGAGTTGAATAAAAGCCGATTTTAAGGTCATATTCGCGGCAGGCATCCACAAATTCGCGCACTATATCTCTGTGCGGACCGTAGTTCACCGAGTTGAACGGGCAGACCTTTGAATCCCAAAGGCAGAAGCCCTCGTGATGTCTTGTGGTGAGAACAGCATATTTCATACCCGCTTCCTTGGCGAGCTTCGCCCACTCGCGGCAGCAGCCCTCCTTGGGGGCAAAGGTTTCGGCAAACTGCTCGTATTCCTCGGGCGGAATATTCTCGCAAGCCTGCGCCCACTCGTTTCTGCCTATCTGCGAAAAAAGTCCGTAATGTATGAACAGACCGAAGCGCGCTTCACGCCACCACTGCATACGGCTGTCGCGTGTTTCGTCAAGTTGTTTTATATATTCGGGTTTTGAAAGCATTGTAATTCCTCCTATTTCTTCGGTAAGTCAATATTACCACAATCAAAAGTTGACTGTCAATGCACAGCGTGCTACAATATTTACAATTGAGGTGTTTGTGCTATGTTTTTGAATTCATTTTTTCACATAATACGCGCAGGCTACAAAAGTCACCTGCGCGGCAACCGCATTTTTCTTGATGAATACTACACCGCCGAAAAAAACGAACGGCAGAAATATGACCTTGTAATCCCCAAAAGCGCAAAAGGGAAACTCGGTCTTGTGCTGTGCATTCACGGCGGCGGCTGGGTCGAGGGGCGCAAGGAATCCTACACCAAAAACTTTTTTCAGTTCAGCGAAAAAAAGGGTGTTGCCGCGGCAAGCATAAACTACCGCTATGTGAGCGAAAACGTGAATTACGGTGATTTGCTCGACGATATAACCGCCGCGCTCAAAGCAATAAAGGCAAAGGGTGCCGAATACGGCGTGGAGTTTGATAAGGTGATTCTTACCGGCATATCGGCAGGCGGTCACCTCTCGCTGCTTTACGCATATACGAGAAAGGATACTGCACCGATCAAGCCCGTTGCGGTGGTCGAGCTTTGCGGTCCCACAGACCTTGAAAATCCGTTTTTCTGCTCAAAGGAAAACCGCGTGGGCGCATCCGTGGGCACGGAGTATTTCCGCAAAATAATCAGCAACGGCATCGGCTTCGAGATTGATTTGGAAAATTACGGCGCCGCTGCCGAATATATGAAAAAGTATTCGCCGGTGAATTTTATTGATGAAAACACCGTACCCACCGTGTTCGGTCACGGTGAAATCGACGATATCGTGCCGTATCAAAACGCGCTCGACCTTGACAGAAAGCTTACCGAGCACAATGTAGAGCATATATTTATTTCTTTCCCGAATTCCAATCACGAATGCGAGGACAAAGACTCATTTGAAAGATATATTCAGCTATCTTACAAATACATAGATACCTATCTTAAATAAAGGAGTGCTGACAATGAACAAATACGATGTTGCCGCTATTATATGGCCCTCATACACAGGTGATGAGCCACGCACAAGAATTTTCTGGCCCGAGGGCTACGGCGAATGGCAGACCGTAAAGGCTATGACAAATAAAGGCTACGAGGGCTGCAGATGGCCGCGCAAGCCGCTTTGGGGTTATGTGAACGAAGCCGACCCACGCGTTATGGAAATGCAGATTCAGTGCGCGCTCGACCACGGCGTAAACACCTTTATTTATGACTGGTATTGGTACGATAACCGCCCGTTCCTTGAAAACTGCCTGAATGACGGCTTTTTGAAAGCGCGCAACAACAAAGAGATGAATTTCTACCTTATGTGGGCAAACCACGATGCAAACCACCTTTGGGACAAGCGCAATTCCGATAATGTAAATGAGGTTATATGGAGCGCGGTCGTCACACCGCAGATTTTCTCGAATATTGCCGACAGAACCATCGAAAAGTATTTTAAGCAGCCTAACTACTACTGCATAGACGGCTGCCCCGTTTATATGATTTTTGAAATCGACAACCTTATCCGCACATTCGGCACAACTCAGGCTTTAAAAGCAGGTCTTGATGAATTTCGCCTGAAAACGAAAAACGCAGGCTTCAACGGCGTGCATTTTCAGTGCGTAATGTGGCGCGGCAGAGTGTATAACTGGCTTCAGGACGGCGATGCCTGCAAGGGCAAAACGCTCATTGAGCTGCTTAACTACCTTGGCTTTGATTCCGTCACCAACTACAACTGGGGCGGCTCTGTGCACCTTGACGGCGATTTTAACGGCATTACCGATGAATATATGCAGAAAATCGAGGCTGACAGCAAGGAAATCACCTATTACCCCAACCTCACTATCGGCTGGGACAATAACCTGCGTTTCAACGATTTTAAACCCGGCGTAGTTACAAATAACACACCCGAAAACTTTAAAACCGCCTGCGAAAAAATCAAAGAATTTACCGACAAAGAGCTTGCCGCGGGCAAACTCAAAGCGCCGCTTATTACCGTAAACAGCTGGAACGAGTGGACCGAAACGAGCTACCTTGAGCCCGATGACCTTTACGGCTACGGCTACCTTGAAGCAATTAAGGAAGTATTTTAAGTAAAGAGGCGATGACAATAGACCTCATTTATAACAGCTTTAATATCGGTGCGCAGGCTCCGTTTAAAATAATGCACGTTACGGATTTACACGTTGCCTGCCCCGATGAAACCGACGAAGAAAGAATAATTCAGCTTGAAGAAAAGCGGCGCGAAAAATATCCGTTTTCCGTAAACATTCTTGCCCAAACGGCTGAGACCGCAAAGCGTGAAAATGCTCTGCCGCTGATTACGGGCGATATTATGGACTGCTATTCGCACGGCAGCGCAAAGGCGGTAAAGGAATTCACCGAAAGCACCGACTGCCTTTTTGTTGCCGGCAACCACGATTTCAGAATTTTCGGCGGTATGGAATATGATGTACCGTCAAGCCGCGAAAAGAATCTTGCGAATATCAGCGCGCTTTTCAATAACGATATCCGCTTCTTTGCTAAAGAAATAAACGGCGTAAACATTGTGGGTATCGACAATGCCTACTACCGTTTTGAAGAATATCAGCTCGAAAGGCTTAAAGCGGAGGTGCAAAAAGGTCTGCCGATAATTCTCGCGCTGCACGTACCGCTTTATACACGCGCCTGCTTCGACCTTATGATCACCGAAAAGCGCCGCTATGCGAGCCTTGTATGCGTACCCGAAAGCGAAATGCGGATTTACCCGCAAAAACGCTGTGAGCAGCAAAAAGAGGATG
Source organism: Acutalibacteraceae bacterium (assembly GCA_045616765.1). GTDB lineage: Bacteria > Bacillota > Clostridia > Oscillospirales > Acutalibacteraceae > DTU089. The sequence goes on along the minus strand of JAZLHL010000074.1, from coordinate 24,934 downwards.
CCGCCACACGCAGAATGTATGACTTCATCCTCAAGGAGCCGCTTATAAAGCTGGTGCTTTGCGGCCATATTCACAAAAATTTTGAAACAGCTCTGCCGAACGGCACACCGCAGATAATAACGGGAACGAATACGGCAAGGATTCTCAAGCTGCTCTGATATTTACAAAATCTTTATTTTGGGGATTGTGACAAATCGTTTGTCACAATCTCTTTTTTAAGCTTTATCACTTTTGCCTGCAAGATAATCCAGACTGACACCGTAAAAATCGGCAAGAGCAATAAAATGGTGCAGCGGTATTTCATTCACGCCCTGTTCATAGCGCGAGTAAACTTGTTGAGTTGTTTGCAGCACTGCCGCAATTTCTTTCTGGGTAATATCCCTGTCCTCCCTCAGTTCCCGTATGCGGTCAATATAAGATTTCACAATAAAACACCTCATACGCATTGTAATAAACATGAGAAAATACATATTGACTTTACACCATATGTGGTGTACAATTTGTCAAAAAACAGTTTATTTCATATTAAATTCATTGAAAAAAGTGGGGTATAAAAATGGCTATAATTAACGATGAACAAACATACAATGCAAAACTTGCGGAATTTGAAGAGATTTATAAAAGCACTACTGTTCCGCTTGAAGAAAAATAAAATTCGCCGAAGAACTTGTTTACTGTGATTTTGCCAGAACTGCCGGGCATAAAAGAATCGGCGGTGTAACAGAGTTAGCGGACTTATATAAAAAATGCGGTTATTACAGAAAGCATATTGATTTTATTGTTGAAGACATAAAAGAAAATTATGAGGACGATAAAGATGCGCCGTCTGCTGCTCCTGCCGCCGCTACAACAGGCGAAAAGAAAAACGGCTGCTATGTTGCAACCTGTGTTTACGGCTCTTATGATTGCCCCGAAGTGTGGACACTCAGAAGATTCCGCGATACTATTCTCTCCAAACATCTGCTCGGTCGTCTTTTTATTTTGATTTATTACACATTCAGTCCGACAATCGTTAAATATTTCGGCAACTGCAAATGGTTTGGCAAGCTGTGGAAAAAACCGCTTGACAAAATGGTAAAAAAGCTTGTTGAAAACGGAACCGAAAACACGCCTTATACAGACTTATAATCGTTATAAAGTACAAACCGGTTAACACATGCCTTAAAAGGGAGGAAGTAATAGTAAATGGCGGAGAATTATGACTATCTTCACGCAAAATTAGACAGAGGCGAAGGCACTGTGAAAGAGGCCTTTGGGTATTATGAAAGGTTTTTAAGACACCCTGATATTGATGAGATCGGAAAAGAATTAAAATCAAAAACTAAAACGCCAATAACATATAAATGTTGCTATGTTTCTTTTATACCCATATTCTCCCAAATAATTATTATTCTGCTTTGGATGTGCAATGCCGGTGAAGAATCGCCGTTTTTCCGAGCTCTTTGGTTAGGCAGTAGATTTATATTTTTAATGGTACTTGCTATACAGATTATAGCATTAATATTGTTGTTCATGTTTGTGAATATAAGTGATACTGAGTGGTATAGTCGTATAGATAAAAATGAAACACAAAATAAATCTTTACGAAGAACGGTTGAAAGTAAATATAATGTTTTTGTTTTTTCCGATAATGAACTTAATACATTTCTGCAAAAGCACGGGAGTAATAATCGCTATACATATGGAGGCAGTTGTTGTATAGACGGACATACTCCTGTTAATCCCGAAGAAAGAAAATGCTGTGCAACCTCATGTGCAAATTGTCCTGTTTTACTAAAATACAAACATGATTTAATTGACAGGGTATTAGATGACAAAATGTAATTAGGTATATTGTACGCACAATAGTTGAAGCATATATGAGTGATACTGTACGCCTACAATGTATGCCAAAACCTGCGGTGTTGATATTTCCAACGGTTTTTGCCCGTGGGCATTAAGAGTGAATTTTGAAGAAACAATTGATGAATCTATTACATCGAACGGGGTTGCGATCTCGTTTTATAAGTGTTAATTACACTGATTATAATGAACCAAAGAGGTTTGGCATTCGTCCGGCAATAAAAATAAAATTGTAATTATCGGTTTAAGAAACTTTTAAAAATGAATAATCCGTCTGCAAATTATGCGGACAGCGTATGGATGTTGATGACAGCAAGGTAAAATACACCTGCAAAGCCGATTACGGCGAAGAATACAAAAAATGCCCCGTATATCAAAGATCATAAACGACAACAAAGGTTTTGCGAAAACCGTTTTTCGCAAAACCTTTGTTTTTTCATTGTACGGTATTAAATTTTATGGTATAATACCGGAGACAGGAGGCGGTATTATGTCAAACAAATTCCCCGAATACCCGAACGCACTCGTTACATTAAACGATGCCATGCGCTATGCTTCATCGCGCGAAACCTACGAAATCCGCAAAGCGCACCTTTACGGCGGCGGTGTCGACGGCAGAGAAATATACCTCGTGGCTCTGCGCGGCACTGATCAGTCGTGGGACAAAAACGATGTGCTCGGCATACCCGTATGCCTGAGAAGCTTTCTCGCAAAGCCGAACATTTACTTTAATAAGGTGAAAAACGCCATTCTCACCGAAATTCCCGAGGGTGCTTCGCTCGTGCTTATCGGTCACAGCCTCGGCGGTATGATTTTGGAGCAGATTTCCGCCGACAGAGAACTCAATCTTAAATATTCATTCATAAATCTTCTGACAATCGGCTCACCTTATGTTAAGGTGAAAAGCAGAATTTGCCCGTTTCACCGCGTTGCCGATACATTTGATTTTATCCCGTGGCTCGGATTTTCGGTCAAGGCAAACCTTATATCCGAAAGACCCGTTTACAAAAACAACGGCTATTTCGGCAACCCGCTCGGTGCGCACACCGATTCATACCGCAACTCCGATTCGTGGCGCGAATATGACTGCTTCGGTATCCTTAACGGCGGTCACGCAATAGTGTTTTAATCTTTCAGTTTCGCCGTAAACGAACTGTTGTATTCTTTAAGAAAATGCTCGGCATCGCCGTCCATACGCACGCGCGCATAGCCGTCGCGATACGCGAATGAGATATACAGATTACCGATGTATTCATCAATTATCTGCACCTTCATAAGCATCTGGTTTTCGCTTTCCCATGCAAACGAAGCGGCGCATTTATAAGTGTGGCCGGGGCAGACCTTGCCGCCGATTTCACCTGAATACCCCGTCTGCGGAAAGTCCTGAAAGATGTTATACTCTCCCCTGCCGGCGACTATTTTTTTGCTGCCCTGCTCATTTGCAAAGCTGAATTCGCATTTATCGTCTGTAAATGTAAACGAAAAATCACTTATACCGGTTTTACTTTCCTCCGCGGTAAAGATTTTGCCGTTGATTTCGGCTTCAACCGCGGAGCTTTTTGCACCAGTGGAGGCAATGAGCTTTAGGCCGCTTATGTAATCTTCAAGGTCGCGATAATCCGCTTCGTTTTCGGGCAGAGCGCCGTCAGCCGCCTGCTCTAAAACATCGGTTAACAGGTATTCTGTCATAATCTCGCGCGAGGAGGTGTTTCTGCGGTTGCCCGAGGTGCAGGTGAATGTGATATCGGTTTCGGGGTCGTAAACGGTAAACTGGTCGTGCATACCGTTAAAGCCGAAAGCCTTGCCGTATGAGCGCCAGAACTGGCTCACATAGCCGTTGTCGGCATAAGCGCGGAAGCCGCTTTCGTATGTGGCGGAGCAGTCGGCAAACGCCTCTTCAAAAATGCCGCGGCGAATAATCTGCCTGCCCTCCCATTTGCCGAAGCAGCCGACAAAGCGGCCGTATTTAAGCATATCAAGCGGTGTGCAGATAAGCGCGGAATCCGCCCACGAATGCCCTCCGGGGCATTTAAGGCAGTATGCGGTTTCGGAAAACCCTATTTCGCGCAGGCATTTGTCGCGCAGGTAATCAAGGAATGTTTTGCCCGTAAGCCTTTCAACAAGTGCGCCCATAACGAATGTACCCTCCGAATCGTAATGGTACTGCGTGCCCGGGTAAACCGTCGGTGTGTGCGAAAAATAGTATTTTACGCGGTCATCGGTATCGCTCGCAAACCAGGTCGGGCATCCGTCGAAGCAAGTGCGCATCATAAGCATATTGCGTATGGACTGCTCCGCAAGAAACGGGTGAATGTTCTCCGGCAGCTTATCGGGGAAATATTTAATAATTTTATCGTCAAGCGAGATAAGTCCGTCATCGGCAAGCAGGCGCACCGCAAGCCCCACATAGCTTTTGGTCTGTGAATACATACGGTGCGGCACATCGGCATTAAACGGCGCCCAGTATGCCTCGCAAATCAGCTTGTCGCCGCGCGCAATAAGCACCGAATGAAGCGAAAGCTCGCGTTTATTCAAAAATTTCAGGTAATTCAGAATTCCCTTTGAGGGTACTCCCGCACTTTCGGGTGTTGCTTTAATAAACATATTTACCACGCTCCTCAATATTCACCTCATTATACATCCGAAAAACCCGGCAGTCAAATATAAAGTGTTTTATTTCGCCCGGTGATTGACTTTTGCCGAATATAAAAATATAATTATTAATGTATATATGTAATTTTCAGCCGTTTTGCAGGGTATTACGGTTGAAGAAAAAAACAATCGGAAGGCGGTATTGTTATGTCGAAGGAAATATACGAAGACAATAACTCGTTATATAACCAGATGAAGCATTTTAAAATGAATCCCGACGAAGTTCAGCGCTTTTTTGATGAAAACGGTATTGATATCAATATTAAAAAGCAGACCGGTCTTGAGAATGTTTTGCGTCTCGGAGCAAGCAGCAAACTTGACCTGCCCAACTACAACGAACCCAACGAATTCTTTTTCGGCGACAAGGATATGACCAAAGTTCCCACAGATACGCATATGTCTTATACAAACTGGCAATATTATCTTTATCAGTTTGTAAATCAGCTTCAGGAGCCCGCCGACAAAAAGCAAGCCCGAATCTACGTTTACAAAAAGGGCGAACAATATCCGCGTGAGCTTTCGTATGACAAAAATGCCAAAAAAATGACTCTTTCCGAGCCTGCAAACATCTCGCTCAAGCCGCCAAAAAAGCCCGCCGCTTTCGGCTGGAAGAACTTTTTCAAGAATTTCAGTGACCGTTACCGCAGAGAAATAGAAGAATATAATCACAAGCTTGATATATATAACAATCGCAGAAAATTCTTTGAAAATCCCGCGGCGGCAAGGCAGCAGCGCTTCCGTGAGGAGCAAAACAAGAAATTCGAAGCACAGAATGTTAAGGAAGACACTCTGAAAAAGCACACCTTAGACCCTGCCTTAAGAGAAATCGGCCGCAATCTTGATGACCGTTTCGGCGCAATCGAAAAGAAAACCGCCAATGTCTCCGACAGACTCGACAATATAGTTATAGGCGGCAAATCGCTCCGTCAGCTTGTGATTGAAAATGTCTGCGATGCCAAAATTGATAAAGACGGAAAAACTCTGTTCGACGATAAAGGCATGCGCCTGTATAACAAGAAAACACCGGACGAATTACACGCCATAGGCAACAGCATAATAGCCAAAGCCATGATTAACGGCGTTTCGGTTAAAACCGCAAAGCTTGACCCCGTAACAGGCGAAATGCTTGCCGATGAAAAAGGCGCGCTCTTTACAGAATTAAAAGTTCCGAGTGAAATTGCAAATATCGAAATCAATTCACCCGACCACGCAGCTCTGAACAGACTGATTCAAAAGGATACAAATGTAACCCTTGCAGGTCTTGCCGAAGGCAAGGAGCTGCTCAGGCAAACCGATATCACCTGCAAAAATATTCAGACTTTAAACAAAGCCAATGCCGTACTTTCATCCACCTGCGGTTTTGCCTCAATGCAGAACGAACTTCTCGGCAACTGGGCAAAGGAAAACGGTCACACCACCGTCAAAGAGGGATTGAAAACCGTAAAATCTTATGATGGCTTCACTTCCGACAGAAGCTGCATACCCTCGCACGCAATAGCATACCTTATTACGCAGGGGCACAGCATGAAGGATATATGTGACCCTTCAAAGCTCGCCGAGGAAAAGGATGCCGCAGGCAGGGAGGCTTTGAAGCGCTACCTTGACCACGACAAAAAGTGGATGGCGGAGGTCAATGTCAAAGCGCAGCAGAAAATTATAGAAGAAACGGATAAAGCATTTAAAAATGTTGATTTTTATGACAATAAATCCGTTTTCAACAAAGAAACGATGCCATACCTGAGTATGGCTCACACGGCTTTTGATTTACAGCAGGAAAAAGACCACATGAAGCAGGAGGTGCTGGAGGCTGTTGCAAAGCAGAATAATCTTGATGTAACCAAACCCGAGGATTTAGCCAAAACAAAAGAGATTTCGGAAAAACTCACCGAAAAGGCGCAGGTGCTTTCGGCAACCAAATCTCTGGTGCTTGAAACATACGCGGCATCACAGCTTGCGACCGGCAACACAAAAGCAGTCGGCGAAAAAATGGCCAATATACTCACCGGTCAGCTTTGCCGCACTAAATTTGCCGAAGCACAAAACAACAACAAACCCCTGTCTGAATACAGCAACCCCGAAGCCTCCAATAGTTACATTACATCAGGCGGATTTTTCCTTATGCATGACAGCGCCAAGCATAAGGATGCACCCGGCTCACTCGGCCACATAAAATCAAGCAATTCCTTTGCCATGCTGCGTGAATTCGGCAACAGCTGTACTGCAAACTGCGCATTAAGTAAAAATTGCAATATGAATATATGGTCTGACGAAAAAGGTAAAATAGTTACCGTATTCGAAAAGAGAGAGCAGCAGCCCGCGGCTGAAGTCAAGGACACCGCAAAGGTCTTGCAGAACCAAAAGAATGAAGCGCAAATGGGCATCAATTAAAATAAGCATAAATAAAGAACTGCGGAAATCAATTCAATTTCCGCAGTTCTTTGTTATCTGTTATTTTCTTTTGCGGCGTTTTACATATACTTTTACAATTATATAGGCAATAATCAAAGTACCGACCATTCCGAAGCCTATCGCGGCGCAGGTATTTTCCGTTTGAGCGGTAAGCATTTCTTTTATTATGCCGAGCCTATACAACTCATCTGTCGACATAAGCAGACCTGCCGCAAGCATCCACAGACCGCAAAAAGCGATTATAGCGATTTCGCCCCAACCGATATTTTCAACATCGGTATGACTTTTGCGCATTTGCGGTGCGCCTTTCGGCTTCATTATGGCATTATAATCGTGATTTTCGTTCACATACTCCGTATAACTCACCCTGCCGTCGCCGTTGAGGTCGCCCATTCCGCCGGTGAGGGAACTGAAATCATCGCTCATATTATCGCCTCCGCTTATACGAGCTCAATCACTTCATCAAACTTTGTGCACCAAGTACCCGTAGAGAAGTTTCTTGCTCTTATAAGCACATGGTCATCGTACATTTCAAACACATAACCCGTACCGTTTGTAATATTGCCGCCGCGCTGTACATCGGGGTACATATAGCAGGGCACATTTACAAGCGTGTAGCCGTCGTACTTTTCGACCGAAACGGCTGTGCTGAACAGACCGCCCACCGAGAAGCCCGCGTGAATATGACCGGAAATGTAAAACACATTATCATACTGCTTAATAATATCGAAAATCGCATCGCTCGCATCGCCTATGCCGCCTTTCTCGGGCGGGTCGGACTTATCCATTTCCCAGGTGTAAGGCAGACCGTGTGTTTCGTTTATGGGCTGGTGCATAAATACGAAAATCGGCAAACCTTTAAGCGAAGCCTTTGCCATTTCCAGAGCAAACCAGGCTATCTGCTTATCGGAAACATCGGCGTATGTATTGTCGCCCTCGCTGGCAAGCACAATTACGGGGTAGCCGTTGATTTCAGTAGTATAGTATCTGTTTGTAAGCTCCCTGCCGCTGATTTTCTTGTTGTAGTCAATAAATGTTTTGGTGGTGAGCTCGAGGTCGCCGTCAACGGGACCCCATGTATCGTGGTTACCCTCAACGAGAATAGTCTGCTCGGCAATATCGTATTTCGCCATGGTGTCGGCAAAAACATCCCACATTTCTGTTGCGCCGTGGTCGGTAATATCGCCGTCAAATACAACGGCATCAAGCTTTTCCTCGGCATTTGCCATATCCATAAGTCCGAGCTCAAGCACACCGCCGCGAATGACGCTTGTAATATGCGTATCGGAAATGACTGCAAAGCTTGCGTTGCAGTTTTCCTCGGCGCGTTTTATAGTGCCCTGTACATCGCCGGTAAGCGCACTGAGAGGACTGAACAGAGCAATCAATTCCGCAAGGAACAGACTTATAGCCTTAACAATAGCAGACATCATTTTGATAACCCCCTATATTTTCTAAACAATAATTTAACACATATACTTATATTTTGCAAGTGAAAAACATATTGATATAGCCGTAAATTGATGATACAATAGCACTAATCTCTCTTTTTCGGGGTGTAATATGAAAAAAATCTTTTCAGTTTTGCTTACTTTAATAATACTCTGCGGCATTTTCGCGCTGCCGGGCAAAGCCGCCGCAGATAATACTGCGTGGGAAGATACGCCCGTTGTAATGGTTTCCGGCTTCGGTGCCACGGCACTTATAAAAACCGATGCAGACGGCACCGAAAGCACCGCATTCCCGTTCGACGGCGGCGATATAAAAAAAGCAATAGGTGATAATCTGAGCCACTTCAATAAGGATAAGCCTTTCTGGTTTCTCGGAGAAATGGCGGCGCAGGTGATCGACCCCATAAGAATGAATGCCGACGGCACATCGTATTATGACATTCACCCCGTTTATTCTGCGGCGGAGGACACCTCGCTTGCGGCGTTTATGAAAAACGATGCCGAGCAGTATGTGCCGTACACCGGATCGGTATTCCTTGATATGCACTGCATTGCCGATGTTGTGGGTGCAGACAGAGTTTTTAATTTTCTGTATGACTGGCGGCTTTCAAGCGATATTATTGCCGATGAGCTTTACGCCTACATAAAAGATGTTTTGAAAATCACGGGTGAAAAAAAGGTCAACCTTTACTGCTTAAGTCAGGGCAGCGTATGCGTGGCACAATACCTTTACAAATATGCCGACAAGGCACTTATAGATAATCTTGTTTTCGATAACCCGATTTTCACCGGCTCCGACCTTGTTGCCGACGTGTTTGAAACGGGAATCGAAGAATACCGCCTTGATTTCACACGCGTGCTTGACCTTGTGGCAGATATAAACCACACCGAAGTCGATTACAAAAAATTCGCGGGAGTAGTGCCCAAGGTCGCAAACTTTGTGGCAAAATTCGGTGCGGATAATTTCATATTGCCGCTTGTCAAGGACAGCCCCGCCTACCTCGAAATGCTGCCGAACGAGCGTTTTAACGAAACGGTGAAAAGCTACGATTTCAGCAAAGAGCTTGTCGACACCGTTAACAAAGTTCGCCTCGGCTATATGAAAGATGTGCCCGGCTTACTGCGCAATGCCGAAAAAAACGGAGTGAATGTTTCGATATTGGCTTGCAGCGGCACCACACTCGCAACCGGCACACACGCGCAGTCCGACTGCATTGTGAATGTTACATCCTCGTGCGGCGCATATTGCAGCAACGAGCCATTCCCTGCAGATTATGTTCAGAAAAATGATATGGGCGGCATCTGCTGCATTTCGCCCGACAGAACAATAGACCTTTCCGCCGGCTTTATGCCCGAAAAAACATGGGTAATAAACGAGCTCAATCACGGTCAGGTCGAAATGGCGGAGCGTTCGCTGTCGCTGCTTATGAAGCTTTTATGCACACACGAGCTTAAAGATGCGTTCAGCAGTTACGAATACCCGCAGTTTATGCAAACGAATGACCCCGGCAACGACCTGCACGCGCGTTTTCTCAACACAAACTCACTCTTGACAAAGGGTGAAAAGAGCGTTCTTGAAATCACCAACACCTCAAATAAACACAAAATGTGCATTGACGGAATAACCATAGGCGGTGCAAAGGTAGCCGGTGGCGCTCAACTGCCTGCGGTGCTTGAGCCGGGCGGTAAAATAACATTTGAAATAACCTCCGCAAAGAACACAAACGGAGTTATAACCGTTAAATACAGCGAAAGCGACAGTATTTTCAAATTAAAAGAAAAAACCTTTGCCTACACCGTTACCGAAGATTATTCGGGCGTTGTAAACAAAGATTTTGAGCGTGCCGATACCGCAGTTTACGGCTTTACTGCAAAGGCAATGCACGCTTGCTCTAACTTATTCGGCAAATAAAATACAAAGGTATGCGGAATGAAAACCGCAACGGGCAAATGTTAGCCCGCGTTGATTTATGTAATCAGCGCGGGCGTTTATTATGTCGTATATTCAATTTACAATCGGCGCTTTGCGCCCCGAAATTATACATTATTCATAATTCGTTCTCCATTATACCGGCACCCCGTTGCAATGGTCGATTTCGTGCTGAATTATATTTTTAATCATTATGTAACCTCCGATAAATTATGTCAAAATCAAATCGACTCTCCTCAAAAGGAAATCAACAATATTAAGATGAATTATGCAAGCGCATCGTGCACAAAAACGAAGTAATCGCAATTTTGTGCACGATGTACTTGCATAAATAAAGAGTTGTTCTTTTTATATCATCGCGCCCTCGGCTTTGTCATTCGCCGCGGCGATATATTTTTCAATTTCCTCTCTGTCGGAGTAATGCACCTTTTGCCCTTTGATTTTCTGCGCGGTTTCGTGGCCCTTGCCGAGCAGCACCAAAAAATCGCCCTCGTGTGCGTTTTCAACTGCGGCGGCAACTGCCTCGCGTCTGTCGGGCACCACTATACATTCACCGCCCGCCTCGCGCACATAGCCTGCGACTTCCTCGCCTATTTCCTCGGGCGATTCAAAACCCGGGTCATCGCTTGAAACAACGGTATAATCGCTGTATCTGCCTGCGGCAGTGCCGACACCTGCGCGCCTTATCTGCGCTCTGCCTCCCACGCAGCCGATTACCGCAACTATTTTGTTATGCTCATATTCTTTAAGCATTTTAAGTATATTTTCAACCGCATCACCGTTGTGCGCGTAATCTATAAACACATCGGCACCATTCGGTATTTTAAGATGCTCAAGCCTGCCCTCAACGCTGACCGCGGTAAGCGCTTGTGCGGCTTTATTCTTATCCACACCGCAAATATCGCACACGCAGAACACCGTAAGCGCGTTATATGCCGAAAATGCGCCCGGCATAGATACCGCAAATTCGCGGCTTTCGGTTTTTGTTTTAAGCACGCCGCTTACACCGAAAATGCCGTTTTTATTCAGCGGAGTAATGTTTTCGGCGCGGTAATCCGCCTTTGAGGATGTGCCGAATGAATATACCTTGCAGTTACAAACGCTTTTAAAGCGTTCAAATTCGGCATCGTCACAGTTGAGTACTGCATTGCGGCACTGCGAAAAGAGCTTTAATTTACAGCCGAGGTATTCCTCCACCGTGGCGTGCTCGGGTCCGCCCACATGGTCGGGCGAAAAGTTCGTGAATATTGCGATGTGGTACTCAATATCATCTGTTCTGTGCTGCTTTATGCCGAGTGACGAAACCTCGGTAAACACATATTCACAGCCTGCATCCGCCATAGCGCGTAATATTTTATGGGTTTCGTACGATTCCGGCGTGGTGTTGCCTGTGGGGATTTTCAAATCACCGTAAACCGCGCCGTTGGTGCCTATTACGCCTGCCTTTGCCCCCGCCTTTTCAAACGCCCTGCTTAAAAGGAATGTCTGCGTGGTTTTGCCGTTGGTGCCGGTAATTCCTATTACCTTAACCTCTCTGTCCGGGTGACGGAAGAAATTCGCGCTCATACGCGAAAGCGCGGCGCGTGTATCCTCACACACTATAAATTCGGCATCGGAGCCGAGCCCCTCGGGTATATACTGCACGGCAAACACGCGGCAGCCGCGCGAATACGCATCGGCACAGTATTTGTGCCCGTCAAACTGCGCACCGCAAAGTGCGGTAAACACCGTATTTTCACGCGCGGCGGCTGAATTGTAGGCAATATCGGCAATTTCTGCTTCCGCATCAACATTACCTGTATATGAAATTCCGCAAAGTACATCCTTTAATTTCATTTTAATTTCCTCTGAAAGAATTATTTTAATTATGCGTATATTATACTATAAAATGCTGATTTTGCAAAGTAGTTTTAAAATATAATTGACGGTGTACGGCAAAATATGCTATACTTGCAATAATTTAACGAGGATGTGATGCAATGTTCGGTTTAAGTTCAATAATCTATAAATTCATTTCTCTGCTTATGTCCATTCTGCTTTCGGCAGGGGCTATTGCCATGCCCTCCGCCGATGAGCCGATAAACCAAGCTATGAGCGACACATATATGAGCTTTATCGCCCTCGGTGATACGCAGGTATGCAACTACAACCCCACTCGCGAGGAAGCGCTGATAGCTTCTGTTGAAGATATGTCCAATTCCTCCTGCCCCGTAAATGCACTTGTTGTGGCAGGTGATATCGCCGAAAACGGCTTTCAGGATGAATACGACAGAGTGTATGACGATTTGAAAAAAACAGGCATTAAAAACTTTATATTCTCCGCAGGCAACCACGATATTCGCCTGCGCGATTATGAGCAGTGCAGTGAGCGTTTCTTAAATTTCCAGAATTCGCTCAACCCTGCCGACAAAGCAGTTGACAAGCTCTATTACACCTATACGGTGAACGGCTGCACATTTATCGTTATGGCTTCCGAGCGCTCCGATTTTGAGGATGCCACCATCACAATAAGGCAGACAAAGTGGCTCAAAGCGCAGCTTGATATTGCCGCCGTTGACGGCAAGCCCGTATTTGTGGTGCTCCACTACCCGCTTAAAGATACCCACGGTCTGCCCGACACCTGGAGCAATTCACTCTGGGAATCCGGCAGCATAGGCGAAGATTCCGACACCGTATTTGAAATTCTCAATGCGTACGACAATGTAATTCTCATCACAGGTCATCTGCACACCGGCTTCGGTCAGTTCAGCTACGAAAAAATCAGCAATATTGATTCCGTAAATGTTCCCTCAATAGGCATCAAAAATAAAGACGGCGAATACAATAACAACGGCATAGGCTACTTTGTGGAGGTTTCGCCTTCGCAGGTGCTTTTCCGCGCAAGGGATTTCGCAAAAGGCAAGTTCCTGCCCGATTATGATATTGCCGTTGATTTAAAATAAGCTATATCAAAATTTTCACCTCTGCATAAAATAATGCAGAGGTGTTTTTATGTTTACGCTTATTTGTGATATTTTTTCGCTCATATTTGCCGTAACGGGTATGATCTGCCTGATGTTTGTGCTTATGTTTCGCCTTATGTGCTGGCGCGAAAACGGCATTACGGTGGTTTTGTCACTGCGCAGCACAAGCGACGGTGTTATTGCACGCATACGACATCTGCGCGAGATTTTCGAGCTTTTGGGCGTACAAAAAAAATGCAGCATTGCGGTGGTGAATTACGGCGCACCCGAGTGGTACTGCGAGCTAATAAAAGGCGAATTCGACAACTCCGATTTTTTATACATAGTCGACGCCGACAATGCCGCCGAAAACCTTTTCCGCTGATTACGAAGCCTCGCGCGTAAGATTTTTCATCCAGTTGTATTTTCTTATCTTAAAGAATGCCGGTATGCACTTTAAAATCTGGTCACATTTCAAGCAGGCATACACTATCCACGGTGCGCAGCCGAGCTTTGAAGCGATTATTGCCGACGGTATTACTATAAGGAAAACGAAAATCGTATCGTTTTTCATTACAAAGCTCACATCGCCGCCGGATTTTACAAGCCCGAAAAGGCTTGCCGCCTGGTAGCAGGTGCCTATGCAGGTCACGCGCAGCACATTTATAAACTGCGTGGTGTAATGCACCGCCTCGTCCGATATACTGTAAAGCGAAATAAACGGGTCGCGTATTGCCCAAAATGCAAGGCTCGTTAAAATGCCGAGGCACAGGAACATAAGCTGAACGGTGCGCGAATACTCCTTGATTTTGGAAACATCGCCCGAGCCTACGGTTTTACTTATAATTATGCCGACAGCCGCCGAAAGTCCGTTCATGGCAACATACATAAGATTATTTACGGTATTGGCAAGGCTCACCGCGGTAATAACGCCCTCGGTAAAATGCCCGAGTATTATACTGTTTGCCATAAGGTTTATACCCCACACGAGCTGACCGCCCACTATCGGCAGACCGTAGCGCAGGAAATCCTTTGCTATATTTTTGTTGATATGCAGCAGATCTTTCACCTTTAACGAAAGCTTTTTATCCTTAAAGCGAACATAGCAGAATATTACTCCCGTTTCGCATATTCTTGCAATGAGCGTTGCTATTGCCGCCCCGCGCACGCCGAGCACCGGGAAACCCAGTTTTCCGTTTATGAGTATATAGTTAAGCGTTACATCTATGCACAGCGAGCAAAGCGAAACCGCCGTGCCGATTTTGGCATTTTCGACACTCCTCATAGATGCTATAAGCGCCTGCGTCATAGCAAAGAAAAAGAATGACCAGCAGACTATGGATAGGTAATCAACGCCGTTGTCTATAACTGCGGCTTCTTTTGTGAATATGCCAATTACCCGCCGCGGCATAATAGCGCACAATACGCTGAAAAACGCACCGAGGCAAGCCGAAAAGCGCACGCCTACCGCAATTACTTTTTTAATTGAAGCGATATCGCGCTTGCCCCAGTACTGCGCCGCAAGCAGCAGTATGCCGCCCTCAACGCCTGCCGAAAGCACCTGCAGGGCGGTTTGTATCTGGTTGCCCATATATACGCCCGAAACCGCCGAGTCACCGAGTGCACCTATCATAATGTTGTCGGCAAGTCCGATTGAATATGTAATCAGATTTTGCAGCATTATGGGTATTGCAAGGGTTATAAGATTTTTGTAAAAAGATTTGTCTTTCGTTATCACAGCTACCATCTCACATAAAAAAGGATATCAAGGCTATTATACACATTTTCGCCTTGATATCCATAATTTTTTAGAATTAAATTATAATACGTAGATTATAATATCGCGTCTGCCCCAGTTCAAACACTGTGCCTCGGAATTCATAAAGAGGTCAACCGTCCAGTCAACATCGTAAATAAATCCGCCGGTATCAGCCGCTATGCAGTAGCCGTAAATATATCTGCCGTCAGCAGAAACTATATACATCTCCGTGCCGTAGGGAATCTCGTTGGGATCGACCGCAATGTAGCCCGCCTGTGCAACTTTGCCGGTGGAGGTAATGCCGCCGGGGATGCAGTATGCGGTGGCTTTTGCGTTTATGACCTTGCTGTAGCTTGTGGGAACGCCGTTTGCGCCGATATTTACATAAGAAGGAACATTAAGCTCGCTCATAGGTGTGCCTACGGGCACCTGCGACGGATAAGGATTGACCTTCGTGCCTACTTCCACAACAGCTTCCGAAGGCTCCGAAATAACTTCTTCGGAAATGACCTCGCTTGAAACAAGCTCGCCCTCAACTATTAAATCTCTATACACAACGCTCTTTTTACCATCGACGCCCTCAACAAGTGTATGGGTGTGATCCTTAAAGAGTTCGTCTGTGTATGTGTAGGATGTTTCATAGGGGATGGCTTCCTCTGCGGTGCGTTCCTTAACGGAAACTCTGAACACCGTAACGCTCATATCGCCCTTGACCGCCTCGCTGAGTGCGGGCTCGGTGTAATCGTAAACGCCGAGCTTTACGCCGCTGAGCTTAACGGCTTCTTTAACGGTAGCAGCCGAAATCCTGTTGGTTACGGTTTTGCCGTCATATTTCACGGTGATATTGTAAACACCGTAAACCTCAATAACCATACCGGAGGTGAGCTTTTCATCCGCTTTAACGCTTAATGCGTTTTCGGGTGCAATGGTAACGCCGGCTTTTGCGAGAGCATCTTTAACTGTGCCGGAGGCATAAACCGTATGCGCCGTACCGTCAAAATTAACGATTTTGACTTTTACGCCTCTGTTGATTACGATGGTGCTGCCTTCCTCTGCGGTAAATGCGGAAAGGTCAAGACTGTCGCCGTATGCTTCGTTGAGCGTGTAGCCCGCTTCTTCGAGAATAAGCGAAGCATCGGTCTGTGATGTAGAATATACTTCTACCGAGCTGCCGTCACTAATGTTTACATTATACATTACAGGCGGCACGGCGAACGCAGTAACCGAAATAAAAAATACAACGGCAAGCGCTAAAAGGGAAGCCCTTTTAAGCGGCGAACAAACTGCTGTTTCGCCTATTTTTCTGATTGTCATATAAATCTCCTGATTGGGTGACCTTTTCAAAAAAGGGACACACAAAAAAGTCACCGTGATAGGAATTCTTGTGCCTCATATTACGCCGAATTGCCAAAGTTTCGGCATAATACAGGGTACAAAAACCCCGGTTATCTTATGGCACCTGGTATTATAACCATCCAAAAATAAATGTCAAACATAAATAGCAACCGAATTTTGTGCACTTTTCACAAATGATATAAGCAATAATTTACTATGCCCCCAACATATAGGGGTGTTTCTCTTTATCTGACCAAATTATGTGTTACAATTTTTGTAACATTTGCAGAAATTACAAACTGTAACATTCGCACCCTATTTATTGGAAAAATCGCATTTTTTATACAAATTCGGCTTTCATTTTGTAATATTTTAAAGCATTTTAATCAACCTTTCGCAATAACAACTTGTTTCCTGTTGTAATATATTATATAATTGATACGAATATGTTACTTATTTGAAAGGGGTTTTAATAAAATGCTGATAAATATCCCCGCTCCTGTGCGTGAAATAATCCGTAAACTCGAAGAAGCAGGTTTTGAGGCTTTTTGCGTCGGCGGCTGCGTACGCGACACCTTAATGGGTGCTGTTCCGTCGGACTGGGATATTGCAACTTCCGCTTTACCGGATGAAACCGAACCGGTATTTTCCGGTTACCGTCTTGTGACCGCAGGCAAAAAGCACGGCACCGTTGCGGTCATAATAGATAAAACCCCGTACGAAATCACCACCTACCGAATTGACGGCGAATACGGTGACAACCGCCACCCCATTGCCGTCAGTTTTACCGAAAAAATCGAAAATGACCTCTCGCGCCGCGACTTTACGGTAAACGCAATAGCTTACAGCGAAAAGACCGGAATCGTCGACCCCTTCGGCGGCAGAGAGGATATATATAATAGTATAATAAAAACCGTCGGTGATGCCGACACGCGCTTTAATGAGGACGGCCTGCGTATAATGCGCGCGCTGCGTTTTTCGGCAACGCTCGGCTTCACAATAGAAGAATCCACCGCCGCCGCAATTCACCGCAACAAAGACCTCCTGAAAAACATTTCCGCAGAGCGCATCTCAACAGAGCTTATAAAGCTTTTGTGCGGTAAAAACGCTTTTAATATCCTTACGGAATTCCCCGATGTGCTTTCGGTATTCATCCCCGAAATTGCAGACACGGTCGGATTTAAGCAGTACGGCGAAAAGCACGCCTACGATGTGTGGGAGCATATCTGCCATACGGTAGATACAATACCCGCCGACAGAATACTGCGCCTTACGATGCTTCTGCACGATTTAGGCAAAATCCCCACTCACGCGCTAAATGACAAGGGCGACAGCACCTTTAAAAATCACGCCAAAGTCGGCGGCGATATGGCAAAGGATATACTCACACGCCTTAAATTCGATAAAAAGACCGTAAACCGTGTTTCGTTCCTTGTTGCCAACCACGATTTTGAGCCGCCTGAAACAAAAACGGAGCTCAAACGTCATTTAGGCACGAAAACTCCCGAAGATATCCGCACTCTGCTCACAATTAAAAAGAGCGACCGCGGCGCTTTAAGCGAAAAATACCGCGATATTTCCGAAGGTACGCGCCGCTGCCTTAATTGGCTCAATGAAATCGAAGAAAACGGTGAATGCTGCACTTTGAAAGAACTTGATATTAACGGCAGCGATTTACTTGCGGCAGGCATTAAATCCAACGAAATCGGCACGGCGCTCAACACTCTGCTTGAAGCGGTCATAACCGAAAAAGTGAAAAACCGCAAGGATGATTTATTGACATACATATTATAATAGTATAGAATAATAAAGGATTTTAATGAAAGGGTGTAATGATATGCGTAAAACCTACCCGCTTAACTTCGGCTGGAAATACTCCCCGAGCTTTTCAGACGAAATGGTCAAAAAATCATTTGATGACAGCAAATTTGAAACAGTTGATATTCCTCACGCCAACAAGGAACTGCCGCTGAATTATTTTGATGAAAAATCATATCAGTTCGTAAGCTGCTACCGCAAAAAATTCACCGTTGAAAAAGCGGATGGCAAGCGTTACCTGCTGCATTTTGAGGGTGCTGCGGTCTATTCCAAGGTTTACCTCAACGGCAAATTCATAGGCGAGTATAAGGGTGCTTATAACCGCTTTTCTTTCGATATTACCGAAAACCTGAATAAAAAAGATAATCTGCTCGTAGTAGAGCTTGACTCCTCCGAGCGCGAGGAGATACCCCCGTTCGGCAATGTTGTGGATTACCTCGTTTACGGCGGCATTTACCGCGAAGTATGGATAGAAGAAGTAAGCGAAGTGTATATTGATAATGTCTTTGTAAGAACTCTCAATATTCTTGAGCCGCGCAAGGTGCTTGATATTGATGTAACTCTCAGCGAAATCTCAAGCGGTAAGCTCAATTTCAGACTTGTAGATGCCGCAGGCAATACCGTAGGCGAAAAGAGCACCGACTTTGACGGCAGAGTTATAAATGCCAAATGGACTCTTAAAAATGTCGCTCTTTGGGATACCGAAAACCCGAATCTCTATACTATATATATAAAGCTCGACTCTGCGGATGAAATTTCCGTCCGTTTCGGCTTCCGCGAGTGCCGTTTCAAGCGCGACGGCTTCTACCTCAACGGCAAAAAAATAAAGATACGCGGTCTTAACCGCCACCAGAGTTACCCCTATGTAGGCTACGCAATGCCCGCAAATGTGCAGAAAGCCGATGCCGACCTTCTCAAAAACACTCTCGGTGTAAACCTTGTAAGAACCTCGCATTACCCCGACAGCATCCATTTCCTTAACCGCTGCGATGAAATCGGTCTGCTCGTTTTCACCGAAATGCCCTCATGGCAATTCCTCGGCGAAGGCGAATGGCGCGAGCACGCAAAGGATAATGTTCGCAGAATGGTGCTGCGTGACAGAAATCACCCCTGCATAGTGCTTTGGGGCGTGCGCGTCAACGAGGGCATGGACTGCGACGAAATGTACCTTGAAACAAACAGAATCGCCCGCGAGCTTGACAATACCCGTCAGACAGGCGGCGTAAGGAATATGCCGCAGAGCCATCTGCTTGAGGATGTTTACACCTACAACGATTTCATTCATTCCGGCGGCAAAATGGCTCTTATACCTGCGGTTGCGGCTTGCGGTCCGTTTGCACCGTACCTTGTTACCGAGCACAACGGCCATATGTATCCCACGAAGAGCTTTGACCGCGAAGCACTGCGTACCGAGCACGCTTTAAGGCACACGCGCGTGCTTGAAGCGGCATATAAAAACCACCGCACAAGCGGCGCGATCGGCTGGTGCATGGCTGATTACAACACCCACAAGGATTTCGGCAGCGGCGACAGAATCTGCTACCACGGCGTTACGGATATGTTCCGCGTGCCCAAGCTCGGTGCGGCTATTTACCGTTCACAGCAGGAGAACACTTCTTTCCTTGAGGTTTCGTCATCTATGGATATAGGCGAACATCCCGGTGGAGTTATAGGCAAGGTATGGATTTTCACAAACTGCGATTATGTCAAGATTTATAAAAACGGCAGATACACCAGCACCGTCACGCCCGATCAGTCAAAATTCCGTCACCTGCCGCATCCGCCCATGGTCGTTTCCGACTTTATAGGCGATATGCTTGAAGAAATCGACCATATTGACCCCAAGGCAGCGCCGCTTCTTAAAGATGCGCTCGTTGCCGCACAAATGAAGCAGTTCAAGATGCCGCCGCAGAATTATCTTAAAGCGGGCGCAGCTATGCTCGTGGGTAAAATCCCGTTCGGCACTATGTTTGATATAGTCACTAAATATGTCGGCGGCTGGGGCGACAAACAGGTCACCTACCGCTTTGAAGGCTACAAGAACGGCGAATGTGTTGCAACGGTAGTAAGAACTGCCGTTACCGAGCTTCACATTGATGTTAACGCCGACAGCAAAACTCTTAAAAGCGGCGACACATACGATGCCACACGAATTGAAATCGTTGCACGCGACCAGAACGGCAACCGTGCAACATTTGCCGATGCAAGCGTAAAAGTGACCGTAAAAGGTCCTGCAAAGGTCATAGGTCCGTCAACATTCCCGCTTGTGGGCGGCGACAGAGCATTCTGGGTAAGAACCACAGATGAAAAAGGAACCGTTACCGTTACGGTCGATGCAGGCGAGCTCGGCAAGGCGAAACTTGACTTAATATCGGAATAAGTATATAATACTTGTTATTCTCAAACAAAGGAGTAAGTTAAAATGGAGAAAAAGCCCTATTACATCACAACTGCAATTGCTTACACATCGCGCAAGCCTCATATAGGCAACTCGTACGAAATCGTACTTGCCGATGCACTTGCCAGATTCAAACGAATGCAGGGCTTTGACGTTCGTTTTCAGACCGGTACCGATGAACACGGACTGAAAATCGAAGAATATGCAAACGCCGCAGGTGTTACACCCAAAGAATATGTTGACAAGGTCGCAGGCGAAATCAAGGCTATCTGCGACAAGCTCAACACCACTTATGACAGATTCATACGCACTACCGATGCCGACCACGAGGAAGCCGTTAAAAAGATTTTCCAGAAGCTTTACGATAAGGGTGATATCTATAAGAGCGAATATGAAGGCTGGTACTGCGTACCCTGCGAAAGCTTCTTTACCGACACCCAGCTTAAAGACGGCAAATGCCCCGACTGCGGCAGAGAAGTCCGCAAGGAAAAGGAAGAATCCTATTTCTTCAAAATGAGCAAATACCAGAAGCAGCTTGAACAGTATATCGAGGAAAATCCCGATTTCATCTACCCCGAAAGCCGAAAAAAAGAAATGATAAACAACTTCTTAAAGCCCGGTCTTCAGGATTTATGTGTTTCGAGGAGCACCTTCAAATGGGGCATCCCCGTTCCGTTTGACGATAAGCATGTTATCTATGTCTGGATAGATGCGCTTTCAAACTATGCAACCGGTTTAGGTTTTTTAAGCGATAATGACGAGCTTTACAAAAAATACTGGCCTGCCGATGTTCATGTTATCGGCAAGGATATTCTGCGCTTCCATACAATTTACTGGCCGATTATGCTGCTTGCGCTCGGTGAGCCGCTTCCGAAGCAGGTGTTCGGTCATCCGTGGCTGCTTTCCGGCACCGATAAAATGTCCAAATCCAAGGGCAATGTTATTTATGCCGATGAGCTTTGCGACCGCTTCGGCGTTGATGCGGTAAGATATTATCTGCTTTCCGAAATGCCGCACGCACAGGACGGCTCAATTTCCTACGAAACGATTATTGAACGCTACAATTCCGACCTTGCGAATACTCTCGGCAACCTTGTAAACCGTACTATTGCGATGAACAACAAATATTTCGGCGGCATTATTCAGGCACCCTCTGCCGCAGAGGAGCTTGACGAAGAACTTAAAAATCGTGCTCTTGCTCTGCCCGCGGCAGTTACCGAGTGTATGGATACTTACCGCGTTGCCGACGCGATTGAAAAGGTATTTGACCTTGCAAAGCGCTGCAATAAATATATTGACGAAACAATGCCGTGGGCTCTTGCAAAGGATGAGGAAAAGCAGGCAAGGCTCGGCACCGTGCTTTACAATCTGCTTGAAAGCATCCGCTTCATAGCGGTAATGCTCAAAGCATTCACTCCAGAAACGAGCGACAAAATCCTTGCCCAGCTCAACTGCGATATTGCAGAATTTGATTCTCTCAACGAGTTCGGCGCAATCAAGGCAGGCGGCAAGGTCGGCGAAGCCACTCCCCTTTTCTCGCGCCTTGATGTTGAAAAAACACTTGCCGAAATCGAGGCTTCTCTGCCCGATATTGAAGCTCCCGCCGAGGAAAAGGAAATCGAAGGTCTTGCCGAAATCGAATTTGACGATTTTGCCAAAGTCGAGCTTCGTGTTGCCGAGGTAGTGGACTGTAAGCCCATAAAGCGCGCCAAAAAGCTGCTTGAGCTCACGCTCAATGACGGCACCAAGGAACCGCGCACCATCGCTTCCGGCATTGCACAGTGGTATAAGCCCGAAGACCTTATCGGCAAAAAGGTAGTAATCGTTGCAAACCTTAAACCAAGAATGCTCTGCGGTGTTGAAAGCCGCGGTATGCTCCTTGCAGGCGATGTAAGCGAAGATGATGTTAAAGTCGTATTCGTCGATATGCCGGCAGGCACTCAACTGCACTGATGAAGAATATATTTGATACCCACGCACATTATACCGATGCCGCGTTTGACAGTGACCGCAAAGAATTGCTCGGCTCGCTCGAAAACCGCGGCATTTGCGGTATTATAAACTGCGGATTTGATATTGACAGCTCGCACGAGTCGGTAACTCTTGCGAAGAATTACGGTTACATTTATGCCGCCTGCGGTGTTCACCCCGAAGAAATCCACAAGCTTTCGGCAAATTGGGAGCAGGAGCTCAACGCTCTGCTTGATTCGCCCGAATGTGTCGCCGTGGGCGAAATCGGGCTCGATTACCATTGGCGCAGCGATGACCGCGAGCAACAGAAAGAGATTTTTGAAAAGCAGATTATTCTTGCCGATGAAAAGCAGCTGCCCGTAATAGTGCACGACCGCGAAGCACACGAGGACACCTACGAATTACTGAGAAAGCACAAACCGCAAGGCGTTCTGCACTGCTTTTCGGGCAGTGCGGAAAGTGCTCTGCAGCTGATTAAAGACGGTATGTATATCGGTTTAGGCGGTGCGCTCACATTTAAAAACGCACGCAAAGCGGTTGAGGTCGCGGCGGCGATTCCGCTTGAAAGGCTGCTTTTTGAAACCGACTGCCCGTATATGGCGCCCGTACCACACCGGGGCGAGCGCAACGATTCGAGCCTTATTGAATTTGTGGCGCAGAAGGCTGCCGAAATCCGCGGTACCGATACGCAGGCTCTGCTCGATATTACAGCACAAAATGCGCGCAGACTGTTTATAAAATAATTCCGAATTTATATTGCAACATTCGGGAAAATGTATTAAAGTAATTTTAAGGAGATGATATTATGTCAGAAAAGAAATGGATTCAGACCTGGGGTCAGTCACACTCATCACTTTCGCTGTTCAAGTATCCGTCAATGCCCAAAACCTTCCGCCTTGTTATGAACACCGCAATTTCAGGCGAAAAGCTCAGACTGTGGATTTCAAACACCTACGGCAATGACAATGTTAAAATCGGCGCGGTCACACTTGCAAAATGCAACGAAAACGGCACCGCAACCACCGCATTCAAGAATGTAACATTCTTCGGTAAAAATAAACTTACCATCAAAAAAGGCGACAGATTAAGGTCCGATGAAATTGATTTCGACCTCAATGTCGGTGATTATTTCTGCATAAATATCTATGTTGTATCCGGTGACCTTAAAAGCGGCAACCTGCTCGACAATGCCGAGCTTATCACCGTTCCCGGCAATTACAGCATCACTCCCGTTATGGCAAACCGAACACGCAAAAGGGATGCCGTACGCGGCGTGGTAAGTAAGCTTCTCGGTATGCATTTCCCGAAGCCCATTCCCCTTTTCGACTCCGTTGAGGTACTCAACAGCGAAAACGCTTCGGCAATCGTTGTGTTCGGTGACTCAGTAAGCCAGCAGGGCTTCTGGACCGGTCCGTTTGAGGAAAGACTGAGGGAAGCCTACCCCGGCAAATATTCCTTTATAAATAAATCCGTTATGGGCAACCGTCTGCTTTACGATTGCTCTCCCATATTCCCGGCACGCGGTCTTTACGGCAACAAAGCCACCACGCGAATCAGGGATGATATTTACCCCTACGATAACATTTCTCATGTTATACTGTTTATGGGTGTAAACGATGTTTTTGAGTACGCAAGCATAAACGCGCTGCCGAGCGAAAAGCCCGACCCGAAGGATATATGCAACGCAATCAAGGGCATTACCGATGATTTACACTCACGCGGTATGAAGGTCATTATGTTCAATATCCCGGCATTCGGCTCCGCACCCGATGCAACGCGCGAAAAGGATGCCATACGCCGCGTGGTAAATAAGTGGATTGACGATAATCAGAATATTTTTGACGGCTACTATGATGTGGCAGGTGCTGCGGCAGACCCCGAGGACGATTACCGCTCAAAGCCCGAATACATAGGCCCCGACAAGCTTCACCCCAACGCATTCGGCGGCAGGTACCTTGCAGGTCTTGTTGACCTCGGAATGTTTAAATAATTTAACAGTTATAAACGCAACCACACCGCCGCGGCGGTGTGGTTGCGTTTAGATACAGATTTGCAGTTTTAATAATCTGTTTTCGATGATATACCGCATTACAGCGTGATGATAAGAAAGCTGCGGCTTGGATAAATGATATATCACTGCGCGATATGATATATGGCAAAGCCGTATGATATATTCTCGCTTCGCTCAAATATGAGATGCACCGAAATCGGTGAAATCCGAACCTTTATCTGCCGCTTCGATCTCGGCAAAGGTTATTGTTTTTGAACCGTCTTTGAAATTAATAGTGATTACCATTTTGTCATCGTCAAGATAAATTGCGTTGATGATCTAACATATCATCAAGTGTAACAAGCCTAATATTGTTATTTTCTTTTGCAGCATCTTTAACTGCGTCTGTAAAGCCGTTCAATGAAAACAGATACCAG
>JAZLHL010000073.1:0-4179 GCA_045616765.1 Acutalibacteraceae bacterium | reverse complement strand
TATCTGCTGCTTGCGCGGGGAAAGGTCTGCCATATCGTCACCTCATTTTCAGCGTTAGCACTCTGTGTGTGCGAGTGCTAACTCTGTTAATAATATAAAACACAATTACGCCTTTGTCAACCGTTTTTGCAAAGATTTTTGTAAATAGTTTATGAATAAGTGCGGTTTTAATTCCGAAAACAAGCGTTTTTTGTTTTACGGCAGACATATAATAATATTGTATTATGCTTTGCTTGATTAACCTGGAAAAATTGCTCAAAAACAAGTGTTAAAATTGCTCAATAATGTGTGTTAAAATTGTTCAAAAGAGTGCGTTAAAATTGCTCAAAATCATTGACAAAAACTGCTCACTTCGTTATAATGTGCTTGAAAGGAAGTGCCGGGCTTGGAAAAGGTTGCAAAAACGACAGAGTACAAAGAAAGAATAATTGATTCGGAAATACAGTCAATGCTTCAAATAAGCGGGGCGATTTGCATTGAAGGCCCGAAATGGTGCGGTAAAACCTGGACTTCGTCATACCACTCAAACAGTGAGTTTCTTGTGGGCGCAGCCGATAATAATTTCTCGAACAGACAGCTTGCGGAACTTAACCCCACACTCGTACTTCAGGGCGAAACACCGAGGATGATTGATGAATGGCAGGAGGTGCCTGCGTTGTGGGATGCAACGCGAGCAGAGGTGGACAAACGGCGTGAAAAAGGGCAGATCATTTTGACAGGCTCATCAACGCCGAAAACAAAGGGCGTTCTGCATAGCGGTACGGGGCGAATAGTGAGCGTGCGAATGAACACGATGTCGCTTTACGAATCCGGAGATTCTTCGGGCAGCATATCTTTGGAGCAGTTGTGCAACGGTAATATCGAAGCGCAGATGACGGGCGAGGTTTCACTCGAAAGATTAGCGTACTTTATTGTGCGCGGCGGCTTTCCCGAAAATCTTTCGACACCACAGGATAAATCTTACATTATGCCGCGTGCATATATGGAGGGTATCATTAAGGAGGATTTGAACAAGCTTGATGACGGCGTTGAATACAATCAGCAGAAGGTAAGGCTGATACTCAAATCCCTTGCTCGCAATGAGTCGACAACGGCTGCCGATTTGTCGGTGCTGAAGGATATTGCCGCAAATGATGATGACTCATTAAGCAGAAACACATTGACGAAATATCTTGCGGCATTGGAAAGATTATTCATATTTAATAATCAGGAGCCGTTTTCTCCGAATTTCAGATCAAGTCTTCGTGTGAAACAGTCGGCAAAAAGGCATTTTTTCGATCCGTCGTTGGCGGCTGCCATGCTTAATATGACCGAGAAAAAACTAATGAGCGATTTGAATACGTTTGGTTTTTTGTTTGAATCGCTTGCGGAACGCGATTTGGGAATATATGCACAGTCGTTTGGCGGAAAGCTATATCATTATCAGGATTACAGGGATAATGAAATTGATGCCGTGATTGAGCTTGAAGATGGTGAGTGGTGTGCCTTTGAGATAAAGCTCGGTGCCAAAAAGATTGATGAGGGTGCCGAGAATCTCATAAAAGTGTGCAACAATATTGTGAATAACGGCGGCAAGGAGCCAAAGGTGAAATGCGTTGTTTGCGGTTTGTCAAATGCGGCATATGTGCGTGCGGACGGCGTGTTTGTCGTTCCGATTACATCGTTGAAGAATTGATTGGATACAAAACTTGCTAAAAACATTGATTTATTTAAGTGGATGTATTATACTATTCTTTATAAAACAGTTGGGGTAAATATTTATGGTAAAAATTGCAGTCTGCGATGACAACTCGCTGCAGCTTGATCTTATGAAAGAGCTTTTAACCGAATATGTTGAGAGCCGTTCACTTGAGGCTGAAATTCTGCCGTTTACTGAAGGGCGTGCGCTTTTGCAGTATGTTCGCGCAAACGGCGGGTGCGACATATACATTATAGATATAGTTATGCCGGATATCAACGGCTTTGAGGCTGCAACCACTCTGCGTATGATGAAGGATGACGGCAAAATCATTTTTCTTACAGCATCGCATGATTATGCGGTCGCTTCGTACGATGTGGAAGCGTTTTACTATATGCTTAAGCCCATCAACGGCACAAAGCTCTACACTGTGCTTGATAAAGCTACTGCGGAGTTCCGTACAACTGACGATGTTATATTCGTTAAATCCGACAGCGGCGAGGTCAAACTCAAGGCAAAGGATATTCTTTATGTCGATATTGCCGACAGAGCACTCAGTTACCACCTTGCTGACGGTACAGAGGTGCGCGGCAAAACGATGCGTACATCATTCCGCGAGGCTGTGAGCGCCCTTGCGGCGTCCGGGCGATTTGCATTCAGTTCGGTGAGTACGGTGGTTAACCTTGCGTGTGTTGAGTCTGTGAACAGTTCGGGTGTGGTGTTGAATAACAAGACGGTTCTTTACCCGTCGCGCAGCGTTTATGCCGAGTTTAAATCCGAGTGGAAGGATTTTAAAGCCGTAAAATAATCCCATATAAAATATTTATAACAACTATAACACTATGTTGATATGCACCTGCGGTTAAAAACCAACGGTGCGTATTTTTGCGCATTTTTGGCGCAAATTGCGTAAAAAACGCATTTTTGGGAAGTTCGCGAGTAAAATGCGTACATTGGTGTGCAGTATTGAGGGTTTTATTGTTGTAATAGATGTGATATCATATTAATGTAAATAGAAGTAGGTTTTCGGGAGATGAATTTATGAAAAAGAAAAAGATACTTATAGTTGATGACAGCGAAATGAACCGTGAGCTGCTTACCGATATTCTTGAAGATCAATACGATATTGAATGTGCCGAGGATGGCAAGAAGGCTCTTGATATTCTTGTAAGGCGTTCATTTGAGTTTTCACTCGTTCTGCTCGACATAGTTATGCCCAATGTTGACGGCTTCGGTGTGCTTGATGTTATGAATAAAAACAACTGGATAAGCAAATTACCCGTTGTGCTTATTTCATCCGAATATTCGCTTGAACATATCGACCGTGCTTATGAACTTGGTGTAAGCGACTTTATCAGCCGTCCGTTCGATGCATCGGTTGTTCGCCGCAGAGTGCAGAACACCATTATGCTTTTTTCCGGCAGCACCGGCGACAACGGCGGTATTCAGTTTATGACGCTCAGCCTTGATGATGAAATGTGAGGTAATATATAATGACAATTAAAGATTGCTACGCCCGCATTGCGGGTGATTTTGACGGTGTTATGTCAAGGCTTATGACAGAGCAGCGTGTGGAAAAGTTTGCGATGCGTTTCCTGGATGATACTACTATCAAGGATTTTAACGAAGCCTTTGCAAAAGGCGATATCACAACAAGCTTCAGGGCGGCGCACACATTGAAGGGTGTTGCTTCAAACCTCGGCTTTACGGATTTGTTTTCAACGGCAAGCGCAGTTACCGAGGATTTAAGAGACGGCAACCCGTCAAACGATATAAACAATCTCGTTGAAAAGATGAACGAGAGCTATAAGAAAGTAGCCGCAGCGCTGACTACTTATAAAATGTTACTGTAATAATTTCAATGCAAATGGTCGATGATTTTTTTCATCGGTCTTTTTGCGCTTTTATAGGGGCTTGCAATTATTTCCAAAAGGTGGTTTTTCGGTGGCAAAAAAAGAAAAAAAGGCAGCTTCAACGGAGAAAGAGTTTCTCAAATTCAAAAGCTGGCGAGTGCTTGCGCTTGTGCTGTGCGGCGTAATTGCGGCAACGGGTGTGGCATTTACTTTTTATAAAAGTGTCTCGGATTATATCGACAGAAAAATGTATGACCAGCGTACCGAAAGCGTTTCGTCGCTTGCCGAGCGTTCTGTCGGAATAATAGATACACACATCGATGCAATAAACGAGAACCTTGATTTTTTGCTTCTTGCGCTCGGCGAAAAGTATGACAGCGAATCCGATGTTGTTTCGTTTATAGCAAATGTTGACGAATACATAAAGGATGAAGACCTCAACGTTATTCTTTTGGATTCCGACGGAATTTACTATGTTTCCACAGGCGATACGGGTGTTTATGACGAGTCCTTTAACAGATTGCTCAGGGATGACGGTCAACGCCGCCTTTACATAAGAGCCGCAGCCGTGAACAGCGGCAAAAAAGGTGCGGTTTTGTGCGTTGAAAAGCTCAAAAATCCCATAAAAGCCATAGCCACCACCACCAC
>JAZLHL010000072.1:0-3397 GCA_045616765.1 Acutalibacteraceae bacterium | reverse complement strand
CACAAACAAAGGCTTTACTGTTCCCGGCGTTCAGAAGAAAATATCCCTGCACCTTTCTGCCGAGAGGAACCAAAAGCCGCGCCTTACGCTGATAAATTATCCGTCAGGATACATTCTCAAGCCGCAGACGGAAGAATATCCTTCACTGCCCGAAGCAGAGTATCTGACAATGCGAATGGCTGAAAAAGTCGGAATTAAAACAGTTCCGTACGCCCTTGTGAAAATGAGCGAAGAAAAGCTCGCATATATTACCAAGAGAATTGACAGAATCGACACGCAAATGCTTGCAATGGAGGATTTCTGTCAGCTTGACGGGCGTCTGACGGAAGACAAATACAAAGGCTCATATGAGAGATGCGCCAAAATTATTTCCGAATTTTCTTCTCAGTCGGGACTTGATATGACAGAGCTTTTCCTGAGGATTGTGCTTTCTTTTGTTGTGGGAAATTCCGATATGCACCTCAAAAATTTCTCGCTGATAGAAACAGCTGAAAACAGCGGAAGCTATGTTCTTTCAAGAGCATACGATATGCTCCCTGTTAATACGGTCAATCCTGCCGATAAGGAACAGTTTGCTCTGACTATGAATGGTAAAAAGCGAAATCTTCACCGGGGTGATTTCCTTAAATTTGCTGATACCTCCGGCATTCAGCGAAGAGTTGCAGAAAAACTCATTGATAAGGTTGTCAATAAAAAAGATGTTTTGCTTGAAGAGTGCCGCAATTCCTATTTGACTGATGAATTAAAAGAAACCCTTGCCGAATTGATACAGGCAAGAACTGTTATGCTCAAATAATAATAAATCTGAAAATATGCGATTTTGAAATTCGCACAATTAACAAACCTCCCTGAAATTGGTACAATCAAGTCACCAAATTCAAGGAGGTTATCTTTATGGAAATCACATACACCAAAGTCGGCGATTACCTCATACCTGATTTATCATTACCGCCCGAAAAAGAACAACGGCCAATCGGCGTATGGGGTAAAAGACACAAGCGTTATCTTATGGAGCATAAGAGAGTAATATTTACAATTATGCAGATGAACGGCACTTTGCAGACCTACCTCGCCGATTTGAATGAGCAAGCAGAGGACATGTTTCTTCGGATCATAAAACAACTTGCCGAAAACGAAGGTGTTACCGAACAGATCAAAGCCGAAAATCAGCTTCTTTGGGTGCAAAAAATGAACAATATCCGAAATCGTGCAACTGAAATCGTAAACGAGGAGCTGATTAATGTATGACTGTTCTTGATGATTTATGGTATGGCAACATCAGCCCCTCCGAACAGTTTTTAATAGGCAACACACACTTCAAAGAATTGGTTTCTGTTATGGCCACCGACAGAGAAAAGCTCTCCGAAAATTTCACCGCAGACCAAAACGAGTGGCTTGAAAAATACGATGACATTATCAACGAGATGCACTCTGTCGCTGAAGTCGAAGCATTTAAATTCGGCTTTAAGCTTGCTTCAACATTACTGTTTGAAATAAAATAACGATTTTAACCTCTCTAACTTGGGAATCTCAAATTAGAGAGGTTTTTAAAAATTTCATATAATTATTCCGTATCATAAAATGTAAAATTTATTTTTGTTCTACATCCTTTTTTGAAACATTTTCAATCATTTCCGTTACGGCTTCACTCAGCTTAGCTGCATTATCGGAGGTTACAACCGACTTGCCCGTTTGTGCTTCAATGCTTTTTCTTGCATCACCGGCAATTCTGCCGCCGATTTGTGCAACTTTTTTGTTTTCGTCCAATCCGAAAGGATTCTGTGTCTTTGTAAGCTCTGTTGTGGTTGCTTCGGCAAGCATGTTCAGCGCAAGTTCAAGGGTACTCATATTATCGCGGAGATTTTCCTTTTTTAGCCCTTTAAGATTTTTATACTGCCTTGTACTCATTCCCGACCAAGCTTTTGTTACCTCGTCGGTTAAAATAGCATACTCTTTGCCTTGTTCAACACCGTGAGCCTGCCATTCATCTGTGAGTTCTTTTTTTGCACGGATTGTCTGTAAGCGTTTTTTAATATATTACAATACAAGGTATAAAACATAAAAAAACACCCGCGGAAAAATCCACGGGTTAAAAATCAATATTTTATTTTAAAAAAAGCGCGGCGGCGGTGTCATCGTCGAATAACGGCGCCTGAAATCTGATTAAATCCGCGCATCCGTCAAAATGGGCGAGAGCGTCACCTGCTCCGCAAAGGTCAACGGCATTTCGTGTTCCGATGATGTTAGTTGACTGCTGAACCGTCATACACCTTAACGCGATGCGGCTCTGGAAATTTGCGCGCGCTTTAGTTGTGAAAGTTTGATTTGTCGCGTGTTGCGTAGCTGCCACAATAAAATAGTTGCAAGCCCTGCCTGTTGCAGCTATAAATGAAATTAAGCTTTCAATTTCTGAACCTTCCACGGCTTCGAGCGTTGCGTATTCGTCGATAAATAAAATGTGCGGCGGATACTCTTTTATATCTGCTTTGCGTGTGCCTTCTGCCTGCATAGCTTCATACCGTGATAAAATTTCTTCTTTGATTCGGCGAAGCATTGCGACTGCTTCCGCCTTCGTTGTTGCCGTGATATATTTTTTATTTTTCAACTTGTTATTATACAAGGATAGTTCAACTTTTTTTAAGTCTATCATATCAAAGTAACATCCCCCCGATATAATCAAGGAGAATATTATGCTATTTATTAGAGAAGATTTCCCGCCGCCCGAACTGCCGCCGATGAAAATAGATTTAACATCTGTTATATTTTTAATTATAGCGGAGTTTGTTTTGACATCGTAGCCGAAGAAAACGTCCCCCGGCTTTAATAGCGGCTGAATGTTGCCGCATTTTTCAAATTTAAAATATTTTTTGTTTGATTTATCATTTTTATAAATTATTGCAAAGTCTGCGCCCGGTTTCGGCTCTGTCGGCTTTCCGCCTGTCGCGGTTGTTATTGCTTTTATAGTTGTTTGCAGCCGTTTAAAATCTGCTAAATTAATTAGCTTAAAATTCGCGGTTGTAGTCTGATAACTAATCTGTCCGCCGTTGAAGGTTGCAGGCGTTCCGCAGGCGGCGCAAAGTCTCAAAGTATTTAAAATAAATTCGGGCAGCGGTTCGCCGTTGTCGGGTTTGTTCGGTTTAATTGTGTTATTATTCATTTTGTTTTATCCTTTCAAAAATCCCGCCGAAGCGGGAAAATATAAGTTATTAAGCTATACTATAATTATAATAATAGCGTGGCACATCCGGGCTTCTTCTTTTCTTTCTGCGTATGTTTTCATTTTGTCAACCTCCGTTATATTTCAGAACGATAATATTATTTACAGCTATGTGCTTTTGGTAATATTATATCATAGAATTTTAAAGAGTCAATCAATCATATATTATGAAGCAATATA
>JAZLHL010000071.1:0-49441 GCA_045616765.1 Acutalibacteraceae bacterium | reverse complement strand
GCCGCCGAGGGCAAGTCCGTCGGGCGTATCGAGCAAGCCTTTGACGATTTCATCGGAAAGGTATCTGCCGAATGTTTCATTCAGCAGTTTATTTCTCAATTCAAGCTGATTGTTGAGCGCGCGTATTTTTTCCATTGCTTTAAGCGCATCGCGCAGCTCATAAAGCTCTGTTACATCGCTTAAAACGGCAATCACGGCAACCTTTTTGTCGCCGTCGTGCAGATATGATGTAGTAATGCTCACCTGCTTCGTGCGCTCGCCCGTATAATACGGCACAATATTCTTATGCTCTCTGTCAGCCTCGTAAACGGCATCAAGCACCGTCTGGTTGAAAGCATCGTTTTCCTCATACTCAAAAAATGCGGAGGCAAACGGCTTGCCGATAAGCTCCGCCGCACTTTTTTCGAGTATTTCGGATGCAGCAGGATTTATATCCATTATTTTGCCGTCAAGTCCCACCGTCATAACGCCCTCGGACATATCGCGTATAACGCTCTGCCTTATAAATTCAAGATTGTTCATATAAGACCTCCGAAAAATCCGTTTGCTTTCAGAAATTCAACAGAGGCTTCTATCGACTCAACGCCGCCGACCTCAAGAGTTACGGGCATTCCGGCAGGTAAATATTCTGCAAGGTGCGAAGCTCCCTCCCAGTCAACCGTTCCGCTGCCGAGAGTCATGTGGTCATCATAAACACCGAGATTGTCGGACAGATGCAGGCAGCCCACCTTATCGCCTAAAGCGCAGAACCACTCATCGAGCGAAGCGCGCGAATAGTTGATATGCCCTATATCAAGGCAAACACCTACATTCTTTGCGTTTATTCTGTCGGCAAGAACCTTGATGGGCTGCGGGTCAATATCAAAGCTGTTTTCAATATAAATCGAAAGCGCAGGATATTCCTCGGCAAGGCGCGTATAGAAATCCGCGCAGCGCGATGCCCAGTTTTCAAGATACTCACCGCGCAAGAACGGAAAGCAAGTGCTGTGAAACACCACATTTTCGGCACCGCATTTCAGCGCAAGCTCGCAGCTCTCAGTATAACGCTTTTCCGAAAGCTCACGAAATGCCGAATCCGAGCTGCCGGGGTTTACATCAATAAATGCGCCGTGCAAAGATTTTACCCTGCCGCAATTTTCATACCACGCCAATGCACCGTCAGCGGCATTTTCAAACGAAAGCTCAAGCACCTCGTAACCGAAACCGTACTTTTCGCACAAAGCTTCGTATTCTGTTTTGTTATAGAAAAAAGGTTGAGTAAGTAACATATTTTCCCTTAATTATAAAGGGGCTGATTTTTCAGCCCCCGATTTTTCAGTAATAAAAGCCTATGTGATTAATGTAAGAATATGCGCCCATCTGAATTGCCTGCTGCTGAGCTTCGTTGCTGATGTCGATAATATTCTTTATCTTTTTAAGAAGACCTTCCTTCTGCGGCTTCTTGGTTTCGTTATTTTCAACATATTCCGCAATAGCTGCACAGGTGTCAAGGTATTCCTTTGAAAGCTCGCGGAAGCGTCTTGAAAGATTCTGGAAAATATCAATTATCTTTTCTGGATTTTCAACAAGGTAAGAATTGAGCTCAGCCTTATCGATAACCGCGACCTTTGTATCTTCAAGTGCAACAGCGGTGGCGGAACGGGGCATTTCATCAATAACACCCATTTCACCGAAATATCTGCCTGCACCGAGTTCGGTAAGCAGTTTTTCGTTTTCTGCGCCGAAATTAGCATAAATGCCGACCTTACCGCTGATAATATCGTACATTGTAAGGTCAAGAGTACCCTCTCTGAAAATTACCGCGTTTTTTTCAAATAACATTTCTTTTGACATAATTCAACATCTCCTCAAGCTTTTTTTGTTTTAAATTCTTCCCATTTTTTCTGTGCAAACGGAACGATGATCGGGAAGAATATTTTATCGCAGAGAATTGTGGAAACAAATCCTGCAAGAATACCTACTATAATACCCGCGATAATATCGGTGGGGTAATGAACATGAACATAAATCCTCGAAATACCGATAAGCAGCGCAAGAATCATTGCGGGAATACCGTATTTCTTCTTTGCTCTCATAAGCATTGGGAATGCTGCGCCGAATGAAGATGAAGTATGTCCCGACGGGAACGACCAACTATCCGGCTTAGCGACAATGTTCGGGAAATTGAACGCTTCGGGCCAATCGGTGAAATTGAACGGGCGCGGTCTGCATACAATATTTTTAATTACAATATTATTGAGCGCGCCTGCGACCGCAATACCTGCAAGCATATAGAAACCGTATTTACGCGTCTTTTTGGGGATGAGCATAATAAGACCGAGCACTATCCAGAAAATGCCGTCATCACCGAGGTAGGTAATAACGCTCATAATAACATTAAGCACCGGATTCCATAACTGCTCGAAGAATTTGAAAATCGACCAGTCGAAATTGATAATGAAGTCGCTTGCGAAAATAGAACTCATAATCTGCCTCCGTAAAATGCAATATAGCATTTCTAAACTATGCGTTCATTTTACACTTTATAACTCAAAATGTCAATGACTTGCAGGCGCATAAACATAAAAAACAAGAGCAGCCGAAGCTGC
Source organism: Acutalibacteraceae bacterium (assembly GCA_045616765.1). Taxonomy (GTDB): domain Bacteria; phylum Bacillota; class Clostridia; order Oscillospirales; family Acutalibacteraceae; genus DTU089. The sequence goes on along the minus strand of JAZLHL010000071.1, from coordinate 46,853 downwards.
TCTTGCGAAAAAAGCCGAAATTATTCGATGATCTCGGTAACAGCGCCTGAACCAACGGTTCTGCCGCCTTCACGGATAGCGAAACGAAGACCCTTTTCAATAGCGATGGGAGTGATAAGTTCAACGCTCATCTCAACATTATCGCCGGGCATGCACATCTCAACGCCATCGGGAAGAGCGATTGTGCCGGTAACGTCAGTAGTTCTGAAATAGAACTGAGGACGATAGTTGTTAAAGAAGGGAGTGTGACGGCCGCCTTCATCTTTGGAAAGGACGTAAACCTGACCTTTGAATTTGGTGTGGGGTTTGATCGTGCCGGGTTTGCAGAGAACCTGACCGCGTTCGATACCCTTTCTGTCGATACCACGAAGGAGAGCACCGATGTTGTCGCCTGCCTCAGCGTAGTCAAGAAGTTTATGGAACATCTCAACGCCTGTGCAAACGGTCTTTTTGCTTTCGTCGGTAAGACCAACGATTTCGAGTTCATCGCCGACTCTGAGCTGACCACGCTCAACTCTGCCGGTAGCAACGGTACCACGACCGGTGATCGTGAATACGTCTTCAACAGGCATAAGGAAGGGAAGGTCTGCCATACGGTCGGGAGTGGGGATGTAGCTGTCAACAGCATCCATAAGCTCGAAGATAGGAGCAAGCTCGGGAGCGCTCATATCGTCGCCTGCATACTCAAGAGCCTTGAGAGCAGAACCCTTGATGATGGGTGTGTCGTCGCCGGGGAATTCATAAGAATCAAGAGTCTCGCGAACTTCCATCTCAACGAGTTCAAGGAGTTCGGGGTCGTCAACCTGGTCGCACTTGTTAAGGAAAACAACGATGTAGGGAACGCCAACCTGACGGGCAAGGAGAAGGTGCTCCTTGGTCTGTGCCATGGGGCCGTCGGTAGCAGCGATAACAAGGATAGCGCCGTCCATCTGAGCAGCACCGGTGATCATGTTCTTGATATAGTCAGCATGGCCGGGGCAGTCAACGTGAGCATAGTGACGGTTGTCGGTCTCGTACTCAACGTGAGCGGTATTGATCGTGATACCACGAGCTCTCTCTTCGGGAGCCTTATCGATGTTAGCATAGTCAACGAAGTCTGCGCTGCCCTTCATAGCGAGGGTCTTGGTGATAGCAGCAGTAAGAGTGGTTTTACCATGGTCAACGTGGCCGATGGTACCGATGTTTACATGGGGTTTGCTTCTTTCAAATTTCTGTTTTGCCATTTGAAATATCCTCCTTAAATAAGCATATTTTGCACGGTATTATCTTATCAAATTAAATAAAATAATTCAATAGATTTTTTAAAAAACTTAAAATATCTGTGTAAAACACCTGCAAAAAGCAGGATTTTTGTTATTTTGCTCTTTCGTCCATAATCTTTTCGGCAATATTTCTGGGAACTGCCATATAATGACTGGGCTCCATAACATACTGGCCTCTGCCCTGTGTTTTGGAGCGAAGGTCGGTAGCATAACCGAACATCTCCGAAAGCGGAACATGAGCGAAAATCTCGGTGGCGCCGTTTCTGTCCTCCTGACCCTGCGGCATACCGCGGCGGGCAGTAAGGTCGCCGAGTACATCACCGATATACTCTGACGGAACAGTAACCGAAACCTTCATAATGGGCTCCATAAGCACGGGTGCCGCCTTTGCCATTGCTTCTTTGAACGCCATAGAACCGGCGGTTTTGAAAGCAAGTTCGGACGAGTCGACCTCGTGGTAAGAGCCGTCGTAAAGAGTTACCTTACAGTCAACTACATTATAGCCCGCAAGCACACCCGAAAGCATTGCACCCTTGATACCTGCCTCGGCAGGACCGATGAATTCCTTGGGAATTGCACCTCCGACTACGGCGTTGACAAATTCGTAACCCTTGCCCTCGTTGGGCTCGATACGAATCTTAACATGACCGTACTGACCGTGACCGCCCGACTGACGGGCAAATTTCGTATCAGCTTCGGCTTGCTTGGTAATGGTTTCTCTGTAAGCAACCTGAGGTTTGCCTACGTTTGCTTCAACTCTGAATTCGCGCAGCATTCTGTCTACTATGATTTCAAGGTGAAGCTCGCCCATACCGGCGATAATGGTCTGACCGGTTTCCTCATCGGTGTAGCACTTGAAGGTGGGGTCTTCTTCAGCAAGTTTCTGAAGAGCAATACCCATCTTTTCCTGACCGGCTTTGGTCTTAGGCTCAATCGCAACACGGATAACGGGCTCCGGGAATTCCATGGATTCAAGGATAACGGGATGGCCCTTGTCGCAGAGAGTATCACCTGTGGTAGTTCTTTTAAGACCTACCGCGGCAGCTATATCGCCTGCGTAGCAGCAATCCAGATCCTTACGGGAGTTAGCGTGCATCTGCAGAATTCTGCCTATGCGTTCGCTGTCATCCTTAACCGAGTTATATACGGTGGAACCTGTTTCCACCTTGCCCGAATAAACTCTGAAATAGCAGAGCTTGCCGACAAAGGGGTCTGTTGCGATCTTGAAAGCAAGCGCAGCAAACGGCTCCGAGTCGGATGAATGACGGACCTCGGGATCGTCATTTACGGGGTTGACACCTTTAATGGCCTCAACATCCGTAGGTGCGGGCATAAAGTCAACAATAGCATCAAGAAGCTTCTGAACGCCTTTGTTCTTGTAGGAAGTACCACAGACAACGGGAACCATCTCATTGGCGATAGTTGATTTTCTGATGCAGGTCTTGATTTCTTCTACTGTAAGCTCTTCGCCTGAGAAGTACTTTTCAAGCAATGCATCGTCCTGCTCAGCTACGTGTTCAATAAGCTCAGCACGGTATTTTTCGGCTGTTTCTCTAAGCTCTGCGGGTATTTCTTCAACTCTTATATCCTTGCCGAGATCGTCGTAATACATAACGGCGTTCATTTCAACAAGATCTATAATACCTTTGAAGGTGGCTTCCGCACCGATAGGAAGCTGAATGGGAACTGCGTTGCACTTAAGACGGTCTTTGACCATATTAAGTACATTGTAAAAATCCGCGCCCATAATATCCATCTTATTGACATATATCATTCTGGGAACACGGTACTTGTCCGCCTGTCTCCAAACGGTTTCCGACTGGGGCTCAACGCCGCCCTTTGCGCAAAGTACGGTAACAGAACCGTCAAGAACTCTGAGTGAGCGCTCGACCTCAACCGTGAAGTCCACGTGACCGGGAGTGTCTATAATATTGATTCTGTGGCCGTTCCAGAAGCAAGTGGTGGCTGCAGAAGTTATGGTAATACCTCTCTCCTGCTCCTGTGCCATCCAGTCCATAGTTGCGGAACCGTCGTGAGTTTCACCTAATTTATGGTTTATACCGGTGTAAAATAGGATACGCTCTGTCGTGGTGGTTTTGCCCGCATCGATGTGAGCCATAATACCGATATTTCTTGTAAGCTCTAATGGAACCTGTCTTGGCATAATTTCCTCCGAAAAATAGATATAAAATCAGATTACCATCTGAAATGTGCAAAAGCCTTGTTTGCTTCTGCGTTCTTGTGCATGTCTTCTTTTTTCTTGAATGCGTTACCGAGTGAATTGGTAGCATCAAGGATTTCGTTGGCAAGTCTTTCCTTCATTGTTCTTTCGGAACGCTGACGGGAATAAACGGTGATCCAACGAAGACCGAGTGTCTGGCGTCTTTCCGGACGAACCTCGATCGGAACCTGGTAGGTAGCACCGCCTATACGGCGAGCCTTAACCTCGAGCTCAGGCATAATATTCTCCATAGCGGCTTCGAAAACCTCAAGGGGATCTTTACCTGTCTGCTCTCTGATGATATCGAAAGCGTCGTAGACTATTTTCTGAGCTACGCCCTTCTTACCATCACACATAACATTGTTGATAAGCCTGGTGACAAGCTTTGAGTTGTAAAGCGGATCCGGCAAAACATCGCGTTTTGCTATCTGGCCTCTTCTTGGCACTTCGCTTCCCTCCTTCATAATAATGATATCATAGGTACTCGAGTGACTTTGCTTCCCGTGGCGCCAATGGCCTATATAAGTATGAAATACTCACCATTGGTTGAATTAATTCAGCCTGCAAGAAGATTGTCCTGAATCTGCTGCTTATTTCTTAGCAGCCTTGGGACGCTTTGCACCGTACTTTGAACGGGCCTGCATCCTGTTGGCAACACCTTGAGTATCGAGTGTGCCTCTGATGATGTGGTAACGCACACCGGGAAGGTCCTTAACACGACCACCGCGGATAAGCACTACGCTATGCTCCTGAAGATTGTGACCCACGCCGGGAATGTAAGCAGAAACTTCGATTCCGTTTGTGAGACGAACTCTGGCGAGTTTTCTGAGCGCTGAGTTGGGCTTTTTGGGTGTATCGGTCTTAACGACTGTGCAGACACCGCGCTTCTGAGGAGAGTTGTTATCTGTCATAACATTCTTCTTAGAGTTGAGGCCTTTACCCAGAGCAGGAGCCTTTGACTTCTTTTCGAGAGTCTGTCTTCCACTGCGAACGAGCTGATTAAAGGTTGGCAAGTATTTTCACCTCCGAAATAAATTTATATGCAGGGAGAGGACATACCTCTCCCGTACACAACAAGAAATAATTTAACATTTAATAAACGGTTTGTCAACAGTTTTCACAAACTTTTTATATGCAAATCGTTAAAAATGCCGATTTTTATTAATCAAGGGGTATCTCAATGGCATTGAATGCATCGGCGGGAACGGATGTGGGAACGACCTCAACATCGCTGTAACACTTCATACCCGTACCGGAGGGAAGAAGCTTACCGATAATGACATTCTCTTTAAGACCGAGAAGCGGATCGACCTTACCCTTGATGGAAGCCTCGGTAAGAACCTTGGTGGTTTCCTGGAACGATGCTGCCGACAGGAATGACTCCGTGGCAAGTGACGCCTTGGTGATACCGAGAAGTACCGGTGAGCAGGTAGCGGGTGTAAAGGGCATACCCTCCGCTTCGCAGCGAGCCTTTGCTGCTGCATTCGCTGCCGCGAACTCACTCTTTTCGGCAACGGCACCCTGAAGAAGGTCGGTGGAACCGCTGTCTTCGACCTTGACCTTGCGCATCATCTGACGAACGATAACCTCGATATGCTTATCGTTGATATCAACACCCTGCATACGGTAGGTCATCTGAACTTCTTTGATAAGGTAGTTGTGAACTGCCTCTACGCCGAGAACTGCAAGCACATCGTGGGGGTTAACGGCACCTTCGGTAAGATGCTGACCCTTTTTAACCTGAGCACCCTCAACGATATCCTGGCAAAGTCTTGCATCGAATGTGATGAGGTATTTTCTTACATCATCCTCGCCGGTAATAACAACATGCTTACTCTTTTTGATATCCTCAAAGGATACAACGCCGTCGATCTCACTGAGCATTGCGAGTGTTTTGGGCTTTCTGCCTTCAAACAATTCCTCAACTCTGGGAAGACCCTGCGTGATATCCGCCTGCGATGCAACACCGCCGGTGTGGAATGTTCTCATCGTAAGCTGAGTACCGGGCTCGCCTATTGACTGTGCGGCTATAATACCTACCGCCTCGCCTATGGTAACGGGACCGGATGTTGCAAGGTTGGAGCCGTAGCACTTAATGCAGACACCGTGGTCGCATTCGCAGGTGAGCAGAGAACGGATCTTGATTTTTCTGTCGTCGGGATTTTCGCGTGCATTTACGATATTTGCGATCTTCTTCGCAAGCTCGTCGCTGACCATTGTATCGGTATCGCAAATGACCTCGCCCGTCTTATCATCAACAAAATCTTCAAGCAGATAACGGCCGGTAAGACGCTCGCTGAGGGGTTCGATCACATCGTTGCCGTCCTTGATGTCGTAGACTTCAAGGCCGTCGTGGCAATGGCAGTCTTCCTCACGGATGATAACATCCTGCGAAACATCGACAAGACGTCTGGTAAGGTAACCGGAGTCGGCTGTACGAAGAGCGGTATCGGCAAGACCTTTACGCGCACCACGCGAAGAAATGAAGTATTCGATGATGTTAAGACCTTCACGGTAGTTGGCTCTGATGGGAATTTCAATCGTTTTACCTGCGGTATTGGCAATAAGTCCGCGCATACCTGCAAGCTGACGAAGCTGTGAGTCGGAACCACGGGCACCGGAGTCAAGCATCATAAATATCGGGTTGTAAGGATCAAGTGAGTTGCGCAGCTCTGCAGAAACCTTTTTTGTGCAGTCCTCCCACGCTTTGATTACGAAGCGTGAACGGTCCTGCTGGCTGAGAAGTCCCATCTGGTAGTCATCGTCGATACCGTCGATGAGAGCCTCGGTCTCCTGAATATACTGTGCCTTCTTCTCGGGGATGGTGGCATCGCAGACTGCAACGGTGATGCCGCTGCGAGTTGAGTATTTGTAGCCCTGAGCCTTGATGCTGTCAAGCACCTTGGAGGACTTTGAGGTACCGTGAACTCTTATGCAGCGCTCGATGATCTTACCGAGAACTTTCTTATTGACAAGCTCATTGATTTCAAGCTTGAACATATTTGCGGGATCGCTTCTGTCAACAAAGCCGAGATCCTGCGGGATGGGGTTATTAAATATGACCTTACCGAGAGTGGTGTCAAGCAGTTCGGTGTAGGTAACGCCGTCAACTTCCTTGGTCAAACGAATCTTTATGGGAGCATGAAGTCCTATGTCGCCCTCATCGTAAGCCATCATAGCTTCGTCAACATTTCTGAAAACCTTGCCGTTACCTATCTCCTCGGGTTTAACGAGGGTGAGGTAGTACGAGCCGAGTATCATATCCTGCGTGGGAACAACAACGGGTTTGCCGTCTGAAGGCTTGAGCAGGTTGTTGGCGGCAAGCATAAGGAATCTTGCTTCTGCCTGCGCTTCTGCGGAAAGCGGAACATGAACAGCCATCTGGTCGCCGTCGAAGTCGGCGTTGAATGCCGTACAAACGAGGGGATGAAGCTTTATCGCTCTGCCTTCAACAAGGATGGGCTCGAACGCCTGAATACCGAGACGGTGCAGCGTGGGAGCACGGTTGAGCATTACGGGATGGTCTTTAATAACAACTTCGAGAGCGTCCCAGACCTCGCCGCGTGCTCTTTCGACCATTTTTCTTGCGGACTTGATATTGCTTGCAATACCGAGTTCCCAAAGGCGTTTCATAACGAACGGTTTGAACAGCTCAAGCGCCATCTCCTTGGGAAGACCGCACTGGTAGAGTTTAAGCTCGGGACCTACGACGATAACCGAACGGCCCGAATAGTCAACACGCTTGCCGAGCAGGTTCTGACGGAAACGACCCTGCTTACCTTTAAGCATGTGTGAAAGTGATTTGAGAGCGCGGTTGTTGGGACCGGTAACGGCTCTGCCGCGTCTGCCGTTATCTATAAGGGCGTCAACAGCTTCCTGAAGCATCCTCTTTTCATTGTTAACGATGATGCGCGGAGCACCGAGCTCAAGCAGCTTCTGGAGTCTGTTGTTTCTGTTGATAACGCGTCTGTAAAGGTCATTAAGGTCAGATGTTGCAAATCTGCCGCCGTCAAGCTGAACCATGGGACGAATATCAGGCGGGATTACGGGCAGTACATCAAGAACCATCCATTCGGGACGGTTGCCGGACGCCTTGAATGCCTCTGCGACCTCAAGTCTTTTAAGAAGGCGTACCTTCTTCTGACCGGCAGCGGTTTCGAGCTCTGTGCGAAGCTCTGCACAGAGTTCATCAAGGTCGATTTCCTGCAAAAGCTCTTTAATGGCTTCTGCGCCCATACCGGCTTTGAAAGAGTCGCTGTCGTATCTTTCGACCATTTCGTTATATTCTTTTTCGCTGAGAATCTGCTTCTTCTCGAGTGGTGTGTCACCCGGATCGGTAACGATGTAGTTAGCGAAATAAAGGACCTTGTCAAGGTCACGGTAAGAAAGATCAAGAATCATCCCCATTCTGGAGGGTGTGCCCTTGAAATACCAGATATGTGAAACAGGAGCCGCAAGCTCAATGTGACCCATACGCTCGCGTCTTACCTTTGATTTGGTGATTTCAACGCCGCAGCGCTCGCATACCTTGCCTTTAAAACGGATTTTCTTATACTTTCCGCAATGGCACTCCCAATCCTTGGTAGGCCCGAAAATCTTTTCGCAGAAAAGACCTTCTCTTTCGGGCTTGAGAGTACGGTAGTTGATTGTTTCGGGTTTTTTGACCTCACCGTATGACCACTCCCTGATGAGATCAGGGGAAGCGAGTCCTATTTTAATCGATTCAAAATCTATGTTGTTATCCTCAACGGGAACATTAACCGAATCGTATGCCATATATGAATTACCCTTCTTCCTAATCAAAATCGGATTTTTTCGGACTTATTCTTCGTCGTAATCATCGGATTCATTCTCCGAGTCATAGTAATCTTCCGAATCCTCGTCAGTGACCGAATAGCCGTCAGCATCTTCAGCATCATTCACATTGCTGAATGCTTCGTCATCTTCAAATGTGCCGGTATTTTCAACAACGGGCAAAATCATTTCATCATCGAAGTTCTGTCTGAGGTCGATTTCGTTATTGTCCTTATCAAGAACACGAACATCCAGACCGAGAGACTGAAGTTCTTTAATGAGAACCTTGAATGATTCGGGAACGCCGGGCTTGGGAATATTAAGACCTTTAACGATTGATTCGTAAGTCTTAACACGACCGACAACATCGTCCGATTTGACTGTGAGTATTTCCTGAAGAGTGTAAGCCGCGCCGTATGCTTCAAGTGCCCAAACTTCCATTTCACCGAAACGCTGACCGCCGAACTGAGCTTTACCGCCGAGAGGCTGCTGCGTAACGAGAGAGTACGGGCCTGTTGAACGGGCGTGAATCTTATCGTCAACAAGGTGATGGAGTTTAAGGAAGTACATTATACCGACTGTTACGGGGTTATCGAATTTTCTGCCGGTACGACCATCGGTAAGCCATGTCTTACCGTCGGTTGAAAGGTTGGCTTCTTCGAGCATCTCGCGAATATCTTTTTCGTGAGCGCCGTCGAATACGGGAGTCATAACCTTGTAGCCGAGTGCTCTTGCGGCATAGCCGAGGTGTACTTCAAGAACCTGACCGATGTTCATACGCGAGGGAACACCGAGGGGGTTAAGAACTATATCAAGCGGAGTACCGTCGGGAAGGAACGGCATATCCTCCTGCGGAAGGATGCGCGAAACAACGCCCTTGTTACCGTGGCGGCCGGCCATCTTATCGCCTACGCTGATTTTGCGCTTCTGGGCGATGTAGCAGCGAACGACCTTATTTACGCCGGGGTTGAGCTCCTCTGCGCCGTCAGCCTTGGTAAATACATCGACCTGAACAACAACGCCGTATTCACCGTGAGGAACACGCAGCGAGGTGTCTCTGAATTCTCTCGCCTTTTCACCGAAGATTGCACGAAGCAGTCTTTCTTCCGGAGTGGATTCGGTTTCGCCCTTAGGTGTGACCTTACCTACGAGAATATCGCCCGAATGAACCTCGGCACCGATTCTGATGATACCGTTTTCATCAAGGTTTGCAAGAGCATCGTCACCAACATTGGGAATATCTCTGGTTATATCCTCAGCACCGAGCTTTGTATCTCTTGCTTCTATTTCGTGCTTTTCGATATGGATGGAGGTAAATACATCGTCGCGTACCATCTTCTCGTTAAGAAGAACGGCGTCTTCGTAGTTGTAGCCTTCCCATGTCATAAAGCCGATGAGAGCATTTTTACCGAGTGAAATTTCGCCCTGTGATGTTGCGGGACCGTCTGCGATAACATCGCCCGCTTTAACGGTTTCGCCGGGCTCGACTACGGGCTTCTGGTTGATGCAGGTGCCCTGGTTTGAGCGCATAAACTTAATAAGCTCATAAACATCGGTTTCGCCGTTTTCGGTAAGTATTTCGATTTTATCGGCACTTACTCTGCTAACAACGCCGCCGCGTTTTGCAAGCACAACAACGCCGCTGTCAACAGCCGCCTTGTATTCCATACCCGTACCGACAATGGGAGATTCCGTTTTAAGAAGCGGAACTGCCTGCCTCTGCATGTTGGAGCCCATAAGTGCGCGGTTTGCGTCATCGTTCTCAAGGAACGGGATCATAGCGGTAGCAACAGAAACGACCATCTTGGGCGAAACATCCATATAATCGGCAACTGACGGAGAAACTTCGCGGAACTCGTCGCGATAGCGAACGGTTACACGGTCATTCATAAAATGACCTTCCTCGTCAAGAGGCTCGTTAGCCTGTGCAACGCAGTAGTTATCCTCTACATCAGCGGTCATATACACAACTTCATCAAGCACCTTGCCGGTCTTTTTGTCGACCTTGCGGAAGGGAGCCTCAACGAAGCCGTATTTGTTGATTCTTGCGAATGTTGCAAGGTAGGAAATAAGTCCGATATTGGGACCTTCGGGAGTCTCTATGGGGCACATTCTGCCGTAGTGGCTGTAATGAACGTCACGAACTTCGAAACCTGCACGGTCTCTTGAAAGACCGCCGGGGCCGAGGGCTGAAAGACGGCGCTTATGAGTAAGCTCTGCAAGGGGGTTGGTCTGGTCCATAAACTGCGAAAGCGGTGATGAACCGAAGAATTCCTTGATTGCCGCCATAACGGGTCTTATATTGATGAAATCCTTGGGGGTGCCGATGCCGTTTTCTTGGCTCTGAAGCCCCATTTTCTCACGAACGGGTCTTTCCATTCTGGTAAAGCCGATTCTGAGCTGATTCTGAAGCAGCTCGCCTACGGAACGGATGCGGCGGTTGCCGAGGTGGTCTATATCGTCGGTAGAGCCGAGCTCGTTGCCGAGGCAGTTGAGGTAGTTGATGGAAGCAAAGATATCATCAATGATAATATGCTTCGGAATAAGGTCATCGCAATGAAGCTTCATTTGTTCAAGAAGCTCTGCGGTATCCTCGCCGAATTCATCGATGAGGTCCTTAAGAACGGAGAAGCGGACCTTTTCGTTGATGGCGCATTCTTCAAGCTGTTCTTCGGTAACTCCCTTAATGAAATCGAGGGGATTTACCATATTATTGGAAATGACCTTAACCGACTTGCCTTCAATAACAAGCACAACTTCCTTGACACCGGCGCGGTCGATCTGCTCTGCCTTTTCTTTAGTGAGCTTTTCACCCTGCTCTGCAAGCACTTCACCGGTCATCGGGTCGAAAACATCCTCTGCGAGAATGCCGCCGTTGATTCTTTCTGTAAGGGCAAGCTTCTTATTATATTTGTATCTGCCGACGCGGGAGATATCGTATCTGTGCGGGTCGAAGAAAAGGGCGTTGATCTGCGACTGAGCCGTTTCAAGCGTGGGCGGCTCACCGGGGCGCAGCTTTTTATATACCTCAAGAAGTGCTTCTTCGGTATTCTGTGTATTATCCTTCTCAAGAGTTGCTTCGATCCTGTCGTCATCACCGAAGAACTCGCGGATGTCGTTATTTGAAGAAAGACCCAATGCTCGTACGAAAGTAGTTATGGGCAGCTTTCTGTTTTTATCAATTTTAACATTGAAAATATCGTTCTGATCGGTTTCATACTCAAGCCATGCACCTCTGTTGGGGATTACGGTTGAGGTGAAGAGTTTTTTACCGTTTTTATCATAGGTAAAATCATAGTAGACGCCGGGTGAACGAACAAGCTGAGATATGATAACGCGCTCGGCACCGTTGATAACAAATGTGCCGCTATCGGTCATAATGGGAAAATCACCCATATAAATATCTTTACTTTCCTTAACCTCACCGGTCTCGCGGTTGTAAAGCTGAGCCGTAACATAGAGGGGTGCGGCGTAAGTTGCATCTCTCTCCTTACATTCGGTTACGGTGTATTTAGGCTTTTCATCCATGCGGAAATCGGTAAATGTCAGAACAAGATTGTTCGAATAATCCGTGATTTCACCGATATCACGGAAAACCTCTTTAAACCCGACATCAAGAAACCATTTGTAAGAGTTTTTTTGGACTTCAATAAGGTTGGGCATCTGCATGACCTCATTGATTTCCGCAAAGCTCATTCTGGTGTTCTTACCGAGCTTAACGGGCTTCACATTTGCCATAGGACTATCACTCCGTTCTTATTATTATCCCCTTTCACTGCCGAAAAGCAGCTGAAAGGAAAAAAGATTAACACAGTAATTTGGGCACTTTAATCAAAACCAAAAGCACACAAAAAATCACAATAACGATATTATTCCATTATTGTAGATTGTACAATTATAGCACCCTTTTGAGATATGTCAAGAACTTTTTTGAAATTCGCAAAAAAGTTTTTTATACACCCATCCGCGCGATTCGCTGAAAACTGAAAACTGAAAACTGAAAACCGAAAAAAGAAAAGAACCGCTCCGACCGGAACGGTTCTTGAAATAAAGCATAAGCTATTACTTAAGTTCAACCTTTGCGCCTGCTTCTTCAAGCTTTGCCTTTGCAGCGTCAGCTTCGTCCTTGGAAACAGCTTCTTTGACGGTTGCGGGAGCGCCGTCAACCTTAGCCTTAGCTTCAGCAAGGCCGAGACCGGTGAGCTCACGAACTACCTTGATAACAGCGATCTTGTTGGCGCCTATTTCAGCGAGAACAACATCAAACTCTGTCTTTTCTTCAGCGGCAGCTGCTGCGCCACCGTCTGCGGGAGCTGCTACTGCAACAGCTGCTGCAGCAGAAACGCCGAATTCTTCTTCGATAGCCTTAACAAGCTCGGAGAGCTCAAGGACTGTCATAGCTTTAACTTCTTCAATTATAGCAGTAATCTTTTCAGATGCCATTTTATTTTCCTCCTGTTAATACGCCTGAATACAGGCTTTGTGTTTAATTGTACAGCAATTATTCAGCTGCTGCTTCTGCGGCACTGCCGTTTTTGTCAACGACTGCCTGAATAGCACGCGCAAGGGCTGCGATAGGTGCATTGAAAGCACACGCAACAGTTGCGAGGAGCTGCTCTCTGGAGGGCAGCTTAGCAAGGTTTTCAACCTTTGCTACATCGATAACCTCACCATCGAGGAAACCGCTTTTAACATTGAACTCTTTGTGAGCTGCTGCGAACTTGCAAAGGATCCTTGCAGCTGCAACATAGTCGTCTTTGCAGGTTGCGAGAGCGGTAGTACCCTCAAGGCAAGCTGTAAGACCTTCGAGGCTTGTGCCCTCAACAGCGCGTTTTATCATGGTGTTCTTGGAAACCGTGTACTCAACGCCTGCTTCGCGGAGCTCTTTACGCAGTGCAGTATCGTCGGTAACATTGATACCCTTGTAATCATCGATAACGCCGGCACATGCGTTTTCAAGTCTTTCGGAGATAGCAGCAACTTCCTGCTTGTTAGCTTCTAAAACTTTTACGCTTGGCAAATAAATTCACCTCCGATTAGTATTAAATGCCAAATGCCTTTCCCGCAGCACGAGAAAGGCATTATAACTCAATAAGTTATTTTGCATTCCTCGGCAGGCGGTCAAAGACCGTTAGACAAATGTACCTGCTGTCTTAAGAACAGCGAAAGTAATATAACACACCCTTACGGGAATGTCAAGTGTTTTTTTATTCCTCAGCAGTTGATGTGCCTACGAGCTTGGCAGCGTTTACACGGATGCCGGGGCCCATGGTGGTGGCAACTACGCAGGAACGGATGTAAGTACCCTTGGTTGCTGCGGGTTTTGCTTTAATAACCGCATCAAGAAGAGTCATGGCATTCTCGGTGAGCTTGTCGCCGCCGAAGGAAGCCTTGCCGATGGGGCAATGAATGATGTTGGTCTTATCAAGACGGTACTCGATCTTACCGGCTTTAGCTTCGGCAACAGCCTTTGCTGCATCGGGAGTAACGGTACCTGCCTTGGGTGAAGGCATCAAGCCGCGGGGACCGAGAACCTTACCGAGACGACCTACAAGACCCATCATATCGGGTGTTGCGATACAAACATCGAAATCCATAAAGCCACCCTGAATCTTTTCAACAAGATCCATTTCGCCGACGATGTCAGCACCTGCTTCTTCAGCAGCCTTGGCAGCGTCGCCCTTTGCGAAAACAGCTACGCGAACTTTTTTGCCGGTGCCGTTCGGAAGAACAACAGCGCCTCTTACCTGCTGGTCAGCGTGACGGGAGTCAACGCCGAGACGGATATGCATTTCAACGGTTTCGTCAAATTTAGCGCTTGCAGTCTTTGAAGCAAGCTCTAAAGCTTCTTTTACTTCGTAGAGAGTAGCTCTGTCAACGAGCTTTGCGCTCTCAACATATTTTTTACCATGTTTCATAATTAATTTCCTCCCAATAGAGTGGTTAAATCGGTTTTACCTCCCACCCGGGAGCATCAATCAACAACAGTAATGCCCATGCTGCGAGCAGTACCGGCGATCATTGACATTGCTGCCTCGACGGATGCTGCGTTAAGATCAGGCATTTTCTGCTCTGCGATTTTTCTGACTTGCTCACCGGTAATTGTTGCAACCTTGGTTTTGTTCGGAACACCCGAAGCTTTCTCGATGCCGCATGCTTTCTTAATAAGAACTGCTGCGGGCGGAGTCTTGGTGATGAATGAGAAAGAACGGTCGGCATAAACGGTGATAACTACGGGAATAATAAGACCCATATCGTTTTTGGTACGCTCGTTGAATTCTTTTGTGAACGCCATAATGTTAACACCGTTCTGTCCTAAAGCGGGACCGACCGGGGGTGCCGGGGTTGCCTTACCGGCGGGAATTTGCAGTTTAATGAGACCTATAACCTTTTGAGCCATTTTTTGCACCTCCAAAATTCGTGGTATGGCGGAATAAGAGCTCGCCTTATTCCTCCCACACGCGGCACCGTTGTGCCGCATATAACAGCGGAATTTATCCGCTTGTTACCGTTTTTGCAATCAGTCGATTGCACTCTGCACCTGCTTGAGCTCGAACTCGACCGGTGTTTCTCTGCCGAACATAGATATCGCAACGCGTACGACATTACTTTCGGTGTTGAGCATCTCAACGATACCGGAGAAGCCCTCAAAGGGACCGTCCTTGACCGTAACGAGATCGCCGACTTTGTAGGTTACTTCTATAACCTGTTTTTCGATGCCCAGCTTGCGAACCTCCTCCTCGGTAAGAGGAACGGGTTTGCTTTCGGGACCTACGAAGCCCGTAACACCTCTCGTATAACGAATGATGTGCCAGGTGTCGTTTGGAACCATAGGCTGGTTATCGTCATCGAATTCAACGGCAAGTTTAACTACAACATAACCGGGGAAGACTTTTCTTTCGACCTCAACGGTTTTGTCATCTCTGATTTCAACAACCTTTTCGAGCGGGATGTTTACATCAAGGATCTTGTCCTGAATTCTGCGGTTTTCAACGATTGTTTTGATATTTTCCGCAACCTTATTCTCATAACCGGAATAAGTGTGGATAATATACCATCTTGCTTCGTCAGCCATTGTGCACCTCCGCTGCTGAAATTACTCAGCCTTGGTTACAGACTCGGTTGTTTCCGGCTCTGTAGCCTCAGTAGCTTCTGCAGTATCAGAAACGGTTTCATCTTCGGCTTCATCCGCCTCGGTCGTTTTCTCCTCCGCCGTTTCGGTAACGGGCTCGGTGGTTTCTTCAACCTTGGTGGCTGCCTTGTTAACAGCTGTAACAGCGCCGGAAAGAGCGAAGTCGATTACCCAGATACCGATACCTATTACAAGTATGGCTGCGAGTACTACGCCTGTGCTCTTAATAACCATCTGGCGGTTGGGCCAAACGATTTTTTTGGTTTCGCCTCTGAGATCCTTGAAGAAACGCTTTATTGCAGCCCAAATATTCTTGGGAGCAAACTTTGAAGGCTTTTTCTCTTTGACCTTTTTGGCATCGGCTTTTGCTGCCTTTGCGGTAACCTCGGCATCATTCGAAACTTTTTTCTCGTCTGCCATAAAGTTACCTCCTTACTTCGTTTCTCTGTGGAGAGTGTGTTTTCTGCAGAATCTGCAATACTTCTTCATCTCCAACCTGTCGGGGTTGTTCTTCTTTTCCTTCATGGTGTTGTAGTTACGCTGCTTACACTCAGTGCAGGAAAGTGTGATTTTAACTCTCATCTAACGGCACCTCCATTTTTTGATTAGCCTCCCTCTCGCGATTTTCGGGCACAAAAAAAGAACCCTCTGAGAGGTAGAAACAATATACCACACCCGTAGCAAGTAGTCAAGTATTTTTTTTATTTTCGTCAATTTTTAATTTTTGCCGCATTTGCACAGCAAAAAATCGCTGCTAATTATAAATATTGACAGAAAAATTTAAAAATACTATTGGCAGAGCCGAGTTTTTATTATATAATCAGTTTGTTTATACTATATTTTACAATAATAACTTATGCTCGCACGGGGCATAAGTAAGGTGGTATCAGTTTGAGCGACAAAAAATATTCGGTACATCTTGAAAAAATCATCAAGGCAAATTCCTTTGAAGTCATCTATATGCCCGAAAAGCCCGCTGATGAAATAGTTATCCGTTCGCAGGATGTAAACCGCCCCGGTCTTCTGTTTGCAGGCTACGAGGATTACTTTGACCCGGAGCGAATTGAATTTATAGGTCTTGCCGAAATGGGCTACCTCAACGAGCTTGATGACGACACAAAGCACCGCAGGCTTGATCTGTTCTTCAGCCTGCACCCTGCCGCCGCAATCATCACGCGCAACCTTGATGTTTCGCCCGAGATGGTTGAGCTTGCAAAAAAATACGAGATACCCGTTCTGCGCACCGCGGAGCCGACCTCGCAGATAATGGCAACACTCATATCATACCTCGGTGTTGAGCTTGCGGAGCGTATTACGCGGCACGGTGTGCTTGTTGAGGTTTACGGCGAAGGCATACTCATTCTCGGCGACAGCGGCGTAGGTAAAAGCGAAACCGCGGTCGAACTGATAAAGCGCGGCCACAGACTTATTGCCGACGATGCCGTTGAAATAAGAAAGGTATCTTCCAAAACGCTTGTAGGCTCCGCGCCGGACAATATCCGTCACTTTATGGAGCTGCGCGGTGTCGGCGTTATAAATGCCCGCAACATCTTCGGTATAGGTGCGGTTAAGCTCACCGAAAAAATAGATATGGTAATTCAGCTTGAGCCGTGGGACAGCACAAAGGCTTATGACCGCCTCGGCATTGAGGATGAATACATAACCGTACTCGGCATTAAGGTGCCTGCCACCGTTGTACCCGTAAAGCCCGGCAGAAACCTTGCAATAATCATTGAAATTGCGGCAATGAACAACCGTCAGAAAAAGCTCGGCTACAACGCCGCGCATGAGCTTATGCGGCAGCTCGGTATGGAAGAATATGACCCCCAGCCCACAGAGCTTGAAATCTGGCAGCAGTATTAAACCGGAAATAATTTCTCAAGGAGGAATATTATAATGTACAGAATAGGTGTTGACCTCGGCGGTACGAATATAGCTACCGGCGTTGTAAACGAAAAGAACGAAATAATCGGCAGAGGTAATGTCGCAACACGCGCTCCCCGCCCCGCCGCCGAAATATTCGACTCGATAAAAGAAGCCGTCGATATGGCAGTGCTTGATGCGGGCATCGACTATGCCGATGTTGTTTCCGTAGGTATAGGCACACCCGGCTCGGTAAATAAAAAGACCGGCGAAATAGAATTTTCAAACAACCTTGAATTCAACAACGTTCCCGCACAGGAGATGCTTGAATCAAGACTGAAAAAGCCCGTTTACCTTGAAAACGATGCGAACTGCGCCGCGCTCGGCGAAGCTATTGCCGGCTGCGGCAACGGCGTTAAGGATTTTGTTGCGGTTACACTCGGCACGGGCGTAGGCAGCGGCATAATCATCGGCGGCAAAATAATCCGCGGCAACAACTTCTGCGGCGGCGAAATGGGCCACATGGTCATAAATGTAGGCGGCATTCAGTGCAACTGCGGCAGAAAAGGCTGCTGGGAAAAATATGCCTCCACCACCGCACTTATCTCGCAAGCCGTTGAAGCCATGCAGACCAATAAATCAAGCCTTCTGTGGCAGACCTGCGAGGGCGACCTCAACAAAGTAAACGGCAAAACCATTTTTGCCGCGCTTGATATGGGCGACAAAACCGCCAAGGAAGTTATCGATAAATATCTTTACTATGTTTCAGTCGGTATCACAAATATCGTAAACGCACTTCAGCCCGAAATCATCTGCGTGGGCGGCGGCATCAGTGCACAGGGCGAAAAAATACTCGCTCCCATACGCGCTTATGTAAACGAAGAGCATTACAGCATCCATTCAAAAGTGCAGACTCAGATTCTGCCTGCGGCACTCGGCAACGATGCAGGTGTTATCGGCTCGGCATTACTTGACGAATAATGGCAGATATCAATACTAACGGTTACGGCGCACTCTGCGAATTTGCGCGCGGTGCGGGATGCGATGTTATTGAAAATGCCCCACTCGCAGAACACACCACTTTCCGCATAGGCGGCGAATGTGCGGCACTTATAACACCCAAAACCGAATCTGCTCTTTCGGATGTTTTAAAATATTTAAATGCCAACGCTCTGTCCTACACAGTTCTCGGCAACGGCAGTAATGTTGTTGCACCGGATGAGTTTTACAGCAAGGCGGTAATACGCATAAGCGACGGTCTTACGCAGTTAAAGCTTATAGACAGTACCACGATTTTTTGCGGTGCGGGTGTAAAACTCACCACGCTTTGCCGTTTTGCACTTGAAAATTCTTTAAGCGGTCTTGAATTTGCCTACGGAATACCCGGCTCGTGCGGCGGTGCTGCCTTTATGAACGCAGGTGCCTACGGCGGCGAAATGAAGGATGTTGTTACGAAAGTGTTCCACATCACGCCCGACGGCGAACGCGGCAAGCTTACTGCGGCAGAAGCAAGGTTCGGTTACAGAACATCGGCATATAAAACAAACAACTGCATCATCACCGGCATTGAGGTTAAGCTCGTTAAAGGCGACCGCGATGAAATTCGCGGCAAAATGGAAGAACTGATGAAACGCCGCAAGGATAAGCAGCCGCTTGAATACCCCAGTGCGGGCAGCACCTTTAAGCGCCCCGAGGGTTATTTCGCAGGCGCGCTTATTGAGCAATGCGCTCTTAAAGGCAAATCGGTGGGCGGCGCCGCAGTAAGCGAAAAGCACGCCGGCTTTGTAATAAACAAAGGCGGTGCTTCCGCCGCAGATGTTAAGGCACTTATTGAGCTTGTGCAGGAAACCGTAAAAAAAGAAACCGGCGTCACTCTTGAGCCGGAAGTTATATTCCTGAGGTAATTATGTCATTTTCCGCAGATTTAAAAACAGAATTATGTTCACTTGAAACCTCCGTCTGCTGTAAAAAGGCGGAGGCTTTAGGTATGCTTTTATTCGGCAGAGCCTTCGGTTCGGGCGAAATCTCTCTTATGACGGAGCTGCAATGCGTTGCTATGCGTTACGGTGATTTTCTGCGCGAGCTTACGGGTGTTGTGCCGGTCATAAAATGCTCGAAAGCAGGCAACTACAAGATTTATATCGATAAAAAAGAGGACAGATTAAAAGTCCTTTCGTTTTTCGGCTACACCGGCAGCGAGATTTCGCTGCGCGTAAACCACGCGAATTTTGAAAACGCCTCGCAGGATGAAAACGGCGATACAGACGATATCTGCTGCTTTAAATCCTTTATACGCGGTGCTTTTTCGGTATGCGGCAGCATAACAGACCCCGAAAAAGACTACCACCTTGAATTCACAACGCCCAAAACAAAGCTTGCCGCAGACCTTTCTAAAATAATAAACGAAACCGGATTAAATGTTAAAACGGTCATACGCAGCAACAGTAATGTGCTTTACTGCAAGGAAGCCGAAAGTATTGAAATGTTTATAGGCGTTATGGGCGCGGGCAACACATTCGTAAGAATGATGCAGACGCGCGCCATGAAAGAACTTATAAATCAGACAAACCGCAGGACGAACTTTGAAACCGCCAATCTCGGCAGAACGATTATGGCGGGTATGCGGCAAATTGAACTTATTGAAAAAATACTAAACGAAATCAAGCTGACCGATATGACGGAGGACCTTGCGCAGATATGCTCGCTGCGGCTTGATAATCCAGAAGCCTCGCTTGATGAAATAGGAAAGCTCGCTTCACCGCCGCTGTCGCGTTCCGCAGTAGGCAGAAGATTTAAAAAGCTTGATGAAATCGCTCGGGAGCTCGGACTTGAATGAAAGAGTTTACAATAAACAAAAACGATGCCGGTCAGCGGCTCGACAAATACCTTACAAAATCATTCCCGCTGCTGCCGCAGTCGCTTATGTATAAGTATATAAGAAGCAAGCGCATAAAGGTCAACGGCAAGCGCAGTGAGATTTCATACCGCCTGCAGCTTGACGATGTTGTTTCACTTTATATCAACGATGAGTTTTTTGCACCCGCACAGCCGAAATTCGACTTTTTAGGCGCGGGCAAAAGCATAAAAATCGTCTATGAGGATGAAAACATAATACTTGTGGACAAACCGGCAGGGCTTTTGTCGCACCCGGATGAAAGCGAATATGTTGACACCGCCATAACACGAGTAAAGCGTTACCTTTACGAAAAAGGCGAATACAATCCCGATGACGAAACCTCGTTCGCTCCGGCGCTCGTAAACAGAATAGACCGCAACACCAGCGGCATTATAATAGCTGCAAAAAATGCGGAATCGCTGCGCATACTGAATGAAAAGCTGAAAAACAGAGAGCTGCACAAGCTGTACCTTTGCGTTGTAATAGGCAAACCGAAAAGCGAAAGCGGCATAATGACCGGATACCTTGAAAAGAACGAAAAGCAGAACAGAGTATATATAAGCACCAATTCCACCGATGCCTCAAAAAGCATATCCACAAAATACAAGGTGCTCGGTACCAAAAAAGGTCTGTCGCTTATTGAAGTTGAGCTGCTCACCGGCAGAACACACCAGATACGCGCACATTTCGCCTCGGCAGGTACTCCCCTCCTTGGCGACGGCAAATACGGCACCAACGAACAAAACAAAAAATACGGCGGATATAAAAAGCAGTTTTTGTATTCATATAAGCTGATTTTCGATTTCAAAACCGATGCGGGTATTTTGCAGTACCTCGACAAACGCGAATTCACCGTTGAGGATGTATGGTTTGAAAAAGCATTTTTTGACGGTACTATATAAAAAACAAACGGGTTGTGACGATTATTCATCCGTCACAACCCTGTTTTTTATTAAGCATATCCGTAAGTCAGCAACTGCCAACTGCCGCCTTCTTCCCTTGCGAGATACCAGCTGTATGTATGCACATCACCTTCTGCAAGGCTGCCGTCCCCCTCTTCAAGCACCTTGAATTCGGAATCAAATACGAGGCAGTCAACAAAGTCCGCATTGTAATCAAGACAGTAATTGAGATGTTCGGCGCTCTCATCATCGCCCACATACGAAAGGTGATGAAGCTCGACTGCGCACTCAAAATCATTAAGCTGCTTTTTCACAACAGCGGCGGCAGCATCAATATCCTTGTGAGTGTATTTCTGCGATTCGCCGTATTCAATCCGCATTTTTGAGAAATCATTGCCGACCTTGCCGCAGGCGCAAAGGCATATAATCAATACAAGTGCCGACACCGTGCAAAGCACTTTGACGATGTTTGCCTTAACCGACTTTTTTCTCCTCATTGTCAAGCTCCTCCATTTTAATCTCATTGTTGGTACGCGGTTTTTTTACAAATCCCATACGCGAAAACAGCGCGGGAAAAACTGCGGAAATTATCATAGCCGGAACGGTTATATACATAACGCTGCCGTTAAACAAACCGTAATAGAGATATGACGGCGCATTGAGGGTGGCATAGGTATTCATAAACGACGGAACGAACAGGCAGAACACGCCGAACACCGCCGCAAGACCGAATACAGTCCACACGGTTACGGTGTAAGCCTTAACAGATCCCCTGCCGTTAAAGAGCCTGCCGACAACATAGTAAATGAACGGCCCGAGCAGAAACGCTATTACAAGTGCTACATAATATAATGGACCGTGAAAGCGCTTATCGAACCCGAAGCCCTCGGAAAAATATGTTAAACGGTATACTACACACAGCGCCGCATGAGCAAAGAGCAAAGCAATTACTGCCGCTGCGGTGCCGCCTTTTTTCTGTTTCATAATTCCACCTCGCCGTCATATTAACATATAGCGCCTGCACTTGCAATAGAGTTTGAAGAAATGAAACAAATTCTTAATATTTGTCACACAATTATTCGGCGTGTATAAGGAAAACACCGTTGAGGCTTCTCCTGTCAGTTCATATATTTCCCGGTTTGTGCCAATAGCATCAAGATGATACATTGCAGTTTATTGACAATGTATGTCGGATATGATAATATTTTGCCGGTGCATAATGCACCCGGAAAGGTAACTATATTCGGTAGGCGGTTAGCTCTCTATCAAAGAGGGCAAAACACTTTTCGCCCTCGGGAAGGGGGCGGTGCAATGGTTACATACAGCGAGTTGTATTTGCTTCTCACGCTCATTGTTTCTGTTATCGCACTTGTCGTTAATATAACGACAAAAAAGAAATAAACCGCCCAAGCCAAAAGCGCGGTTTATTTCTAAATCAACCTTAGGCTAACCGTCTATCGGTTACCTTTCTGTTTTATTATAACATATTTTCACCTTTTGTCAACCAACTTAAAAATAAATTCCTTTCACAACCTTAAGTCCGGCTGTTACCCCAAAGGAAAACACCGTTGAGGCATCTCCCCAGCGGTGTTTATATGAATTTCTCTTTTCCGTACGCACCGACTGTGCGCAAATTAAACATTGTAGATTTTTTCGCAGATTGCGTCAGATTTGTTCGCTTGCGAGACCGAAGCGTACGCAGGTACGCGAGTTCATCGAGCAACGGACAAATATGGCGTGATATGCGGAAAAAGATCAGTCTGCCGAGTAAGGAAGAAGGGCAATATGTCTTGCTCTCTTGATAGCGGTAGTGAGCGCTCTCTGATGATAAGCGCAGGTACCGGTTACGCGGCGGGGAAGGATCTTGGCTCTTTCCGAAGTATAACGGCGAAGCTTAGCAACATCCTTATAATCGATAGTATCAACCTTCTCAACGCAAAAAGCGCAAACTTTCTTGCGGCCTTTTTTGTTGGGACGGCGATCGCCTTTTTCAAATGCCATAATAATTACCTCCTGTTAGAATCAGAACGGCAGATCATCGTCATCTGCCAACGCAGCAAAGTCGTCGGCACTGCCGTTAGCGAAAGACGGTGCAGCACCTGTTGCTCTGGGAGCGGCTGAAGTGCCTGATTCACTCTTTGAACCGCAAAAACTGACATTGTCTGCTACGATTTCAAAGGTATTGCGTTTGACGCCGTCTTTTTCATAAGAGCCTGTCTGAATAGAGCCCTGAACGGCAATCATAGAACCCTTGGGGAAATATCTCGTAACGAACTCGGCAGTCTGTCTCCAGGCTACTACGTCAATGAAGTCGGTCTTTCTCTCTTCGCCCTGCTTAACAAAAGCGCGGTCAACCGCAACTCTGAAACGGGTAACTGAAACGCCGCTGGGAGTCTGGCGAAGTTCGGGATCAGCTACTAATCTGCCCATAATCACTGCACAATTAAGCATCTTTCACACCTCTTACTTTTTAATGATAAGTGAACGAAGAACACCGTCCGTAATTCTGAGAACACGGTCAAGCTCTGCCGGATAGTCGGCTTCGCAGGTGTGGTTATAAAGAACATAGTAACCGTCTTCTTCGTCGTTGATGGGATATGCAAGCTTACGCTTACCCCATTCGTCAACGCTGTCAACAGTACCGTTCTCAGCCATCATCGCCTCAAACTTTTTGGAAAGTTCCTGAGCAGCTTCCTCACCGTTAGCTACGGAATAGACAATAATAGTTTCGTAATTTACTGACATCGTTTGCACCTCCTTATGGACTCCGGCCCTCCAAGCATATTTGAGGGCAAGGAAATAATCGCCGCAGACATACCGCGACGATTACGAATTATAACATCTTTAATTCCTCAAGTCAAGCATTTTTATCAATTTTCTTACGCCAGATTCCGAGCCATGGGATAAAGCATCAGATATTTACTATACTTATTGTTATAATACCCCGCTAAATCCTTTTCGGGCGAAACCGTGCATTTCACACCGTAAAAATTACCGGCGATATCATTGCCGCAGCCTTTTGCGGCAAGTATGCAGGCACCGAGCACGCCGCCACAGATTTTCGATTTATGAATATCCACGCCGAGCGATTTGATTATTTCAATATTCTGCTTTATTGAAAATGCCGCGCCCTCAAGTACCGCAAGCAGCATTTCCTCGCGCGAGATATTCATGGAAAGTCCGCAGAACATACCGCGCACCGAGGTATCGTTCACGGGTGAACGCTCACCCATAAGGTACGGCAGAAACAGAACATCGCTTTTACCTGTGTATTGACTTACGGAGTGTGAATAATCGGTTTTCAATATATCCTCCACAAACCATTTCCGGCAGCTTGCGGCGGTAAGAGTGCAGGCAAGGTAATGGTATTTGCGTTTGCCGAGCAGAACGAATGAATGGCGTTCACACGGTCGCAGTTGAATTTATCGGTACACACAAATACCGTGCCGGATGTGCCGACATCTAACCCTATATAGTATTCATATTCACGCACGCTCCCACGGATTTTCGGTCGGATATCTGTTTTCTTTCGGCTGATTGTAAGCAATATCCTCTATGCCGAAATATTTGAATACCTCATAAAGATATTTGCCGCAATGTGCAAATGCGACTGCACCGTGGTGCGGATAATGCTTTTCAATGAGCACATGGCGGTAAAATCTGCCCATTTCCTCAATGGCAAAAACGCCTATACCGCCGAAAGAACGCGTCTTGACGGGCAGCACCTCGCCCTGCGCGATATACGAACGAAGCGTTCCCTCACTGTCGCACTGCAGGCGGAAAAATGTAATATCGGAAGCCGCTATATCGCCTTCAAGAGTGCCCCTTGTAAAATCGGGCTCGCTGCCCGCAGGCTCAAGCAGGCGGTGCTGAATAAGCTGATACCTTACGCCGCAGCCGTCGCACATTTTGCAGCTCGGCGTATTGCCGCAATGGAAGCCCATAAATGTATCGGTAAGCTTGTAATCAAATCTGCCCTTAATATCCTCATCGTAAATATACTGCGGAACGGTATTGTTTATATCAAGCAGCGTTACGGCATCGCCCGTTACGCACGCGCCTATATATTCCGAAAGCGCACCGTAGATATCGACCTCGCAGGCTACCGGAATACCCTTTGAAGCAAGGCGCGAATTTACATAGCACGGCTCAAAGCCGAACTGCTCGGGGAAAGCGGGCCAGCATTTGTCGGCAAATACGACATATTCTCTGTCGCCCTTGTGCTGCTCTGCCCAATCGAGCAATGTAAGCTCAAACTGCGCCATTCTTTCAAGCATATCGTCATACACTTCGGTGCCCATTTCATTTTTCATATCAGCAATGATTTCCGCAATTCTCGCATCACCGTTATGAGCTTTATACGAAACGAACAGGTCAAGCTCGCTGTTTTCCTCAATTTCAACACCAAGCTCATACAAGCCTTTTATGGGGGCGTTGCAGGCAAAAAAGTCCTGCGGTCTCGGTCCGAATGTAATGACCTTAAGATTTTTTATGCCGAGCACCGCTCTTGCAACGGGAACAAACTCTTTTATCATTTCGGCACAGTCCTCTGCCGTGCCCACCGGGTATTCGGGAATATACGCTTTAAGCTTGCGCATACCGAGGTTGTATGAAGCGTTGAGCATACCGCAGAAAGCATCGCCCCTGCCGTTTACGAGATCGCCGTCGCCCTCGGCAGCGGCAATACACATGGCGGGACCGTCAAATTTTTTAACAAGCAGCGTTTCTGGCGTTTCGGGGCCGAAATTACCGAGGAACACCACAAGCGCATTAACGCCGTTCGCCTTAACATCATCAATGGCTTTCTGCGCATCGATTTCATTTTCCACGGTAACGGGGCATTCATACAAGCCGACGCCGAAAGCATCAACAATATTTTTTCTGCGTTTTTCGGAAAGTGCAATGGGGAAGCAATCACGCGACACCGCAATAATACCTAATTTTACATCGGGAATATTTTTCATAACAGTTTCCTCCATATCGATACAAGAAGTTTTCATTACGGTTTTCATATTACCACAAGGAAAAGCAAAAGTCCATAAATCAAGAAATAAAAAATCTCAAAGTAAAAGCGGGAATATGCCTTTACTTTGAGAATAATGTTTTATTTTGCCTTCAGCGAAAACAGAGCATCAAGCCCGAGCTGCCTGACAATGGACATAATGAAATTAACTATGAACTGCACTATACCGAGTGTGCCGGTGTTCAGAAGCTTTTCGCTTGCTATTTCGCCTACGGCTTCTTCGGCGGTTGAAAGGTAATCGGCATTAACGAAAGGATTTTCGGCATCATACTCAACAGGCTCGCCGTTCATAAGCTTGAAGTTGAAAGTTCTTGTGCCGTTGGGGGTGAGTATTCTATCTTCGCAGATATAGTCAACGGTAACCTGAACATTTCTGCCGCTTTCAGACGGAAGCCTGCCGCTGAAAAATACTGTGGTGGTTTCGCCGGGAGCGATACTCTTAAGTGAGGTCGTATAAGCAACCATATCAACGCCTTTGAAAGTGACCGCGGTGAGCTTTACCGGGTACTTGGAAGAAAGGTTAGTGATTTTAAGCGCAGTGTCATTTTTAGTAAGGTAACCTGTGGAGCCGCTGTCGCTGAACTCGGCATATACTATGTTGTTGCGGTTCGTGGAAGCGTGGAACTGCGGGTATGCCGGATCGGAGTGAACATCCGCGATATCGTTTGTAAGCAGCAGTTTAAGCGCAAGCGACATTGAGTATTCATCGAGGAATGTCATGCCATGGTAAAGTTCCTCAACATACCATGTGTTTTCGGGCAGGTATGCCGTAGTGGCATCAATTTCGTAAGACTGTGAAATATGGTCGTGGTCGGGATTATCGCAAGTTGTTTTAAGTCCGGTGTAGCCGTCATTAAAGCGCTTGCCGTACTCTGCGCACTCGGCACCCGTTGAATCATTGGTGGTGATAATGGCATCGGAATTTGCCTGCAAGCCCGTCACACTCGGATGACCGCAGCCTGCGATAATGGAAACATCAATGCCGTATTCCTCAATGCACTTTGTAAGAGCCTCGTTGTAATTGGGCATAATATCGTAGTGAACTCTGTCGCTGTACTCAATAATGCCTGCATTTTCAACGGGGTCAAGGTACTGCTCTTTCATTTCATCGTAGTATTCTGCCGGGATGAAATCCCAGATACTGCGGAAATTACCTATAACGGACTTTGCATAAGGCACAAAGCCTGCAAGCACATCGTCAAGGAAGCCGAGCTCCTGAGCCTTGACAAGCCATTTGAAATCATCATCCGAAACAAGGCCGTGCTGGATGAAATAAATAAGCGTGTATTCATCGAGCTTAACATTTTCGCTCATAATATCGTAAGCGAGTGCAGCGCCGCCTGCTGCGGGAACGGTAAGTACGGCTTTGCAAACATCCTGCTTATAGCCGAAAAGTGAAAGGTAGGTTGCAAGCACCTGACCGCCGTGCGAAACGGCAATAAGGTTGACCTTATCTTTACCTGTTATCTCTTTTACCTGCTGCACAAATTCATCAAGTGATTCGGCACACTGAATGGCGCTCATACGCCAGTCAGACTGCTGGAAGAAGCAGTTTTCAGCGCCTATCTGCGCGGAAATCTCGGCAAAAAGTTCTTTTTCAAAAGTGTTTTCGCCGTCATTTCTTTCCATAACGGCGGTCATGCACATCTCCTCTGCGGTGGGATGAGCAACGCGGATATCGTTAATGCTTTCGCCGTTTGAGTCGCAAGCCATATTGCCGAGAATATCAACAGCCTCGGCACCTACTACCTCGCCGAGCCACTGACCCTGACCTTTTGCGGTAAGCACAAGCCCCTTACCGATATCAACTATTCTTGCAAGCACGCGTTCAAGAATAATGTCCATATTAAGAGCCCATATTCTTTCAACGGTGCCGTCATCGTGCACCATATCGAAATCCGAGCCGCTGTAACCGGGCACAAGGATTACGGGATAATCCTTGGGATCGTCAGCAACAACTGCCGAAGTGCCGACCGCAAAGCAAGAGAACACCATAACCGCGGCAAGCACAAAAGCAAGAATCTTTTTCGCCATAAAAAACACTCCTCATTTGACATATACATATGCAGTATATCACTGCAACTGCTATTTTTCAATAATAAAAACACATATTTTTCAGTTGACAATATACAAAATTCAGATATAATACTTATATTATATTTAGGATGTGATTTATATGGAATGGACAGGTCTTAACGAACTACGCGAAACCTTCCTCAAATTCTTTGAGAGCAAGGGACATTTGCGTTTACCGAGCTTTTCGCTTATTCCGCAGGGCGACAAGAGCCTGCTTTTGATAAACGCAGGTATGTCACCTATGAAAAAGTGGTTTACGGGCGAGCTTACTCCCCCGTGCAAAAGAGTGACCACCTGCCAGAAGTGCATTCGCACGCCCGATATTGAAAATGTAGGCAAGACTGCACGCCACGGCACATTCTTTGAAATGCTCGGCAACTTCTCATTCGGTGATTATTTTAAGGAAGAAGTTATTCCGTGGGCTTGGGAATTCTTTACCGAGGTTCTCAAAATGGACCCCGACAGACTTTATATAAGCGTTTACCTCGATGATGATGAGGCTTACGATATCTGGACAAAGAAAGTCGGCGTTAAGCCTGACCACATGGTGCGATTCGGCAAGGAAGACAACTTCTGGGAGCACGGTCAGGGTCCCTGCGGTCCCTGCTCCGAAATCTATTATGACCGCGGCGAAGAATTCGGCTGCGGCAAGCCCGATTGCAAGGTCGGCTGCGACTGCGACAGATACATCGAAATATGGAATCTTGTTTTCACACAGTTTGAAAATGACGGCAACAACAATTACACCCGCCTTTCACACCCGAATATCGACACGGGTATGGGGCTTGAAAGACTTGCCTGCGTTATGCAAGGCGTTGACAATCTTTTTGAAGTCGACACCGTGCAGAACATTATGAAGCACATAATCGAAATCGCGGGCGTAAACTACCACGATGACGAGAAAAAGGATGTTTCGCTGCGCGTTATAACCGACCACATCCGTTCGACCACATTTATGATAGGCGACGGCGTTCTGCCCTCGAATGTCGGCAGAGGCTATGTGCTCAGGAGACTTCTTCGCCGCGCCGCACGCCACGGCAGATTACTCGGTATTGACAGACCTTTCCTTGCCGAAGTATGCGAAACCGTTATTAAGGAAAGCGAAAACGCCTACCCCGTTCTCCGCGAAAAGAAGGATTACATCGTCAAGGTCATCGCTATGGAAGAAAACAGCTTCTACAAGACCATTGACAGCGGTCTTTCACTTCTCAACGATGTTATTGCCAAAACCGAGGGCAAGGTGCTTTCCGGTGCCGATGCCTTCAAGCTGCAGGACACCTACGGCTTCCCCATAGACCTCACCCGCGAAATTCTTGAGGAAAACGATATGACCGTTGATGAGGACGAATTCAACGCGCTGCTCAAAAACGCCAAAGCCACCGCAAGAGCCGCCCGCAAGGATGCAGGCGCCGAGGCGTGGAACGATTCCTCACTTTCATTCAAGGAGTGCGGCGCAACCGAATTTACCGGTTACAAAGAAACCGAATGTGATGCAGTAATAGCCTGCCTTGCCGCAAACGGCGAAAAGGTCGAATACCTCACCGCCGAGCAGGACGGCATAATAGTCCTCAATACCACCGCATTCTATGCAGAAAGCGGCGGTCAGGTGGGCGACACCGGCGTTATCACCGTAAACGATGCCGTATTCACCGTTACCAACACCACAAAGACACACGACGGCACCATTCTGCACCACGGTACTCTCACCGAGGGCGAAACGATCAAGGTCGGCGACAAGGCTCACGCTACTGTTGATGCCGCACGCCGCGATGCCATTAAGCGCAACCACACCGCCGCGCATCTTCTGCAGGCGGCTCTGCGCGAAAAGCTCGGCACGCACGTTGAGCAGGCTGGTCAGCTTGTTAATGAAAATGCCGTACGCTTTGACTTCTCGCATTTTTCCGCACTCACTGCGGAAGAAATCACCGCTATTGAGAATAAAGTCAACTCCGTAATTCTTTCCTGCATCCCCGTTGCTACCGAGGAGATGCCCATTGAAGAAGCCAAGAAAAAAGGTGCTATGGCACTTTTCGGTGAAAAATACGGCGATGTTGTAAGAGTAGTCAGCGCAGGCGAATTTTCAACCGAGCTTTGCGGCGGCACTCATGTAAATAACACCGGCAACCTCGGACTTTTCAGAATCGTTTCCGAATCCTCGGTTGCCGCAGGCGTAAGAAGAATAGAAGCAGTTACGGGCTACGGTGTACTCGGTCAGCTCGATGCAAAGGAAAAGACAATTGCCGACACCGCCGCTGCACTCAAAGCCGCCAATATCAACGATGTTGCGGCAAAAGCGGCATCGGTTATTCGCGACCTGAAAGCCGCTGAAAAAGAGCTTGAAGACCTCAAGGCTCAGATGAACGCCGCAAAGGCGGGTGCTCTGTTCGACAATGCCGTACAGGTCGGCACAGTTAAACTCATCACCGCCGATATCGGTGAAGCCGATGCAGGCGCTCTGCGCGGCATGCTCGACTCCGCAAAGGACAAGGGCGACGATATAATCGTTGTTTTCGCTGCAAAGCAGAGCGAAAAAGGCACTTGCTCATTCGGCTGCTACTGCGCAAAATCCGCAATATCGGCAGGTGCGCACGCAGGCAACATAGTTCGCGAAATCGCGGCAGTTGCCGGCGGTTCCGGCGGCGGCAAGCCCGATCAGGCTATGGCAGGCGGCAAGGATCCCTCAAAAATAGCCGATGCACTCAATGCCGCAAAAGCGATAGTTGAAGCAAAACTCAAATAAGGAGTGTTTATAATGGATGATTGCATTTTCTGCAAAATAGCAAACGGTGAAATCCCCACAAGCAAGGTTTACGAAGACGATACCGTTATCGCATTCAACGACCTTGACCCGCAGGCTCCCACACATTTTCTTGTTATTCCCAAGCAGCACATTACCTCTGCGGCAGATATCACGCCCGAAAACAGTGCGGTCATCGCACATATTTTCGAGGTAATTGCAAAGCTTGCAGCCGATATGAATATGAAAGAGGGCTTCCGCATCGTTTCAAACTGCGGTGATGCCGCAGGGCAAAGCGTAAAGCATCTGCATTTTCATGTTATGTACGGCAGAGAATTCACCTGGCCCGCAGGCTGATGAAAGGATAATTCGCCAATGAAAAGACCGATGCTCGTTGCAGGCATTACAGCCGCACTCACAAGCGCGCTTCTTCTGTATTTCAAAGAAGCCGCATTTGTGTGCGCCGTCCTGCTCGCGGCATCGGTCTTGATCTTATATCTGATAAAGCCGCTTAAACTGCGAAAATTCATAATAATTCCGGCAATCGCGGTAAGCGTGCTTGCAGCGTGTGCGGCGTGCGCGGTTTTTAACCGTGCGGTGCTTGCCCCGTCGCTTGAACTGACAAAAGAAACCGATGCGGCAATTTACGGCAAGGTTACGGAAATCACCGAAACATACAATCCCGATATTTACGCCGTAACGCTCAAATGCGATAAAGTTAACGGCGAAAAAGCAAATGTATACATGACCGCAGAGGTAACGGCGGATAATGCACCCGAACTTTACGATTACTGCAAGCTGACGGGCGCCGATATTACCGCCGATACCGATGAAAGTAATATTGCGGAAAACCGTTATCTTTCAGCGGCATATGATGAATTTGAAGTGCTTTGGCAAGCCGACCGCGATGTGTTTTATTACTGCGCACTGTTCAGGCAAACGGTAACCGAAAGGCTCAATAAATACCTCGGCGGCGATTACTTCGGGCTTGTGCGCGGTATGCTTTTCGGCGAAACCGGAAATATATCAAGCGAAACATTACAGGGCTTCCGTTCAAGCGGTGTTTCACATCTGCTTGCAGTTTCGGGCTTGCACACTTCACTGTGGTGCGGCTTGCTTATAAGTCTGCTTACGCTCATAAAGGTACCGAAAAAACTGCACGGCGTATTCTGCGGCACATTTCTCGTGCTTTTCTGCGCGGTTTCGGCATTTACGCCGTCTGTCGTAAGGGCATCGCTTATGACGGCGCTTGTATTCGCCGCGCCGCTGTTCGGGCGCGAAGCCGATTCGCTCAATTCTCTCGGCTTCGCAGCATCGGCACTTATTCTTTATAATCCGTACACGGTGTTTTCCGTCAGTTTTCTGCTTTCGTTCAGCGCAACACTCGGTGTGATACTTTCAAAGCATACCGAAGAAAAAATATACACCTTTAATAAAAAAATCCCGCAGCTGCGTCTGCGCCGACTTGTAAACTATATAAGCACGACCGTATGTGTCAGCGCATACGCCGCCGTATTCACATTGCCGTTTTCGGCGTATTTTTTCAGAACCTTCAGCATTATTGCACCGCTTACGAATATTGCGGCGGTAAAGCTCGCGTTCTATGCGCTCATTATTGCGGTAATCGCGCTTGCTGTTTCGTGCATACCGTTTTATGCGGTGCAGACTGCGGCAATAATTCTCTTTAAGATTTGCAAAAGCCTTTTGTACGCGGTTATGGCGATAACAAAAGTATTCGGCGGCTTCAGATACAGCACCCTGCCCGTGCAAAAGGATGTTTTCCTGCCCGCGCTCGCCGTGTGTGCCGTGCTGATTTGCCTCGGCTTTGCATTTTTCCGACTGCGCAGAAAAAATACGGTATTGAAGTTTTCGGGCGCACTGTGCGCCGCCGTGCTCGCGTTTTCACTCATCGCGCCGATGTTCCCCGCACCGTGCGGCACATCTTTGACCGTCATACCCGACGGCAGTAATGTTTTCGCCGTGCTCAAATGCGGCACGGAATACGCCGTTTTCTGCAGTTCAGCCACGGTAAAGCCATCGCTCTGCTGCGATTATCTGCCTGTCGCCAATTCCGAAAAGCTCTCGTTTATTTATATGAACGATATTTCCGATGTTTCGTCGCTTGAATTTTTCAGCACTTACTTCGAACCCGAAAGCATAATACTGACACCGTTCGCCGACTCAAAATACAAAAATCGCAGTATAACCTCGGATATACTCGTAAAAAGCGGCTCAAATTTTACCTTAAATAATAAAATTCGCGTCAAAACCGTTGACACATACCGTATGCGTTGTGCTATAATGAAAGTTGGAGAAAAATGCATCATCCTGTCACTCCACGCCGATAACGACATTAAAAAGATTATCGAAAAATACGGTGATGCCGATGTGCTTGTTATGAACGGCAGCGATTATATAAAGGATAAAACACTCAGTTGTGTGCTTTGCTGCGAAGCAAAGCAGGCGCTTTCAAAAGAGGTGCGCGAAGCATCTCGGTATTACAGGGATTGCTGCACCACCGCAGAGCGCGGAACGGTGACAATACATTTTTAGGATGTGCGAAAATGGCTGTATTCACAGAAGATGAACTCAAAAAGCAAATAAACAGCGGCGATTTTCAGCGCGTTTATCTCATATACGGCAACGAAGGCTACCTCAAGCAGTATTATGCCGATTTGCTCTGCAAAAAGACGGTGGAAAAAGATTTTGCCGATTTCAACCTCAATAAGCTCGACGGCGCCGATTCGGGGCTGAATGTGATATATGACTGCATTTCGGCTTTTCCGATGATGGGCGGCTGCACCTGCACGCTCGTAAAGGATTTGCCGCTTAATAACTTTATCGGCGACCGCGGAAAGGTCGATGCCGAATTTCAGACCGTACTTGACGATATTCCCGAAAGCTCGGTGCTTGTGTTCTATATGGATACCGTTGAGGTCGATGAAAAGAACTCAAAATGGGCAAAGGTCATAAAGCTCATTGATGAGCGCGGCGTGTGTGCAAAAATCGACAAGCGCTCGCGCACCGCACTCGAAAAACTGCTTGTTTCCTCGGCGGCAAAAAAAGGCTGCGAGCTGAGCCGCGAAACCGCAGGCTACCTTATAAACCTTGCGGGCGAGGATCTTGCAACGCTTCGCAACGAGCTTGACAAGGTATGCGGCTTTGTGGGCAGCGGCGAAATAAAGCGCAGTCATATAGACGAAACCGTAATCGTTTCGGTTGAAGCGAAGATTTTTCAGCTTTCAAGGATGATTGCGCAGGGCAACGCCGATGCAGCCTACGAAAACCTGCAAAATCTTTTCAAGCTGCGCGAGGAGCCGGTGGCGATTTTGGCAGTGCTTTCAAAGGCGTATGTTGATATGTATCGCGTAAAAGCGGCTAAAGAAAAAGGCATATACTACTCAAAGCTCGGTGAATATTTCCCCTCATCATACAAGGGGCGCGAATTTGTGCTGAAAAATGCCGACAATGACAGCTCGCGCTATTCGCTCACACAACTCAAAAATGCTCTTGACGCGCTGACCGATGCCGACCGCCGCCTTAAATCCACGGGCGAGGACGGCAAGCTTGTGCTTGAGGAGCTTATACTGAAATTATTGAGAATATGATTAAAATCGACCGCGCGGTCATAGTTGAAGGCCGCTATGACAAAATAAAACTCAGCTCCGTAATTGATGCGGTTATAATCGAAACAGACGGCTTCGGCATTTTCAATGACCGCGAAAAGCAGCTTTTCATACGCCGACTTGCCGCAACAAAAGGTCTGCTCATACTTACCGACAGCGACTCCGCTGGCTTCAAAATTCGCTCGTTTCTGAAAGCGATAGTACCCGCCGAGCAGATAAAGCACGCATATATTCCCGATATTTTCGGCAAGGAGAAGCGCAAAGCCGCTCCGTCAAAGGAGGGCAAGCTCGGCGTAGAGGGCGTTCGCCCCGAGGTGATAATCGAAGCACTTGAAAAGGCGGGCGTGCTCTGCGAGCAGGTTGACTCACTCCCCCGCCGCGAAATCACCAAAACCGATTTATTTGAAGACGGGCTGACGGGCGGCGAAAACAGCAGCGCTCTGCGCGCCGCATTCTTAAAGGAAAATGACTTGCCGGAGCGTATGACAACAAATGCGCTTTTGCAGGCGATAAATGTATTTATGACTTTTGACGAATACAAAAACCGGATTTCAGAGTTGAAAAATAATGATAAATAAAAACGACGAATTTACATTGGAAATAACCGGCTACACCTCCGAGGGCGGCGGTGTGGGGCACTATGACGGCGAGGCGGTCTTTGTTGAAAATACCGCCGTCGGCGACACCGTAAAATGCCACATAATCAAAGCCAAAAGCAGCTATGCCGTCGGTAAAGCCGTTTCCGTCATAAAGCCCTCTGCCGACAGAATCGAGCCCGATTGCTCCGCGTTCAAATCGTGCGGCGGCTGCTCGTACTGCCACATAAGCTATGAGGCACAATTAAAACTCAAAGCCGACAAGGTGCGTGATGCGTTTGAGCGCATAGGGCGCCTTTCGCCCGATATAAAGCCCGTAATCCCCTCGCCGCTTACGGAGCGCTACCGCAACAAAGCACAGTTCCCCGTAAGCCGCGCAAACGGTACACTCGAAATCGGCTTTTACGCCAAAAAGAGCCACCGCGTCATAGAATGCGGCGACTGTCTTTTACAACCCGAAGAATTTACCGAAATCACCGATATTTTCCGCCGCTGGATACAAAACTGCGGCATAACCGTTTACAGCGAAACGACCGGCAAGGGACTTGTTCGCCATTTATATCTGCGCAAGGCATTCGCCACAAGCGAAATTATGGTCTGCCCCGTAATAAACGGCAGCACCCTCCCCCACGCCGCCGAGCTTACCGAAGCGCTGAAAGCGGTAAAAGGCTTCAGCACACTTGTTGTGAACATAAACAGAAGCAATTCAAATGTCGTGCTCGGTGACGAATGTGTCACCGTTTACGGCAGCGGCTATATAAGCGATATTCTGTGCGGAGTTAAAGTGAAACTCTCGCCGCAGTCATTTTACCAGGTGAACCGCGCCGGCGCAGAGCTGCTTTACAGGAAAGCAGCCGAATATGCCGCCGTTACCGAAACCGATGATTTGCTCGATTTATACTGCGGCACGGGCACGATAGGTCTTTCCATGGCGAAAAGCGCGCGTTCGCTTATCGGAGTGGAAATCATACCCGAAGCGATTGCCGATGCAAAGCTCAATGCCGAAAACAACGGCATAACAAATGCCGAATTTATATGCGGCGATGCATCTTACGCCGCCGGACTTCTCAAAGAACGCGGTGTTACACCGTCGGTGATTATACTCGACCCGCCGCGAAAGGGCTGCGCCGCAGACCTCTTAAAGACAGTAGCCGATATGGTACCCGAAAGAATTGTGTATGTTTCGTGCGACCCCTCCACACTCGCGCGCGACTGCGCGGTGCTGAAGAATTTGGGGTACGAGGTCAGAGAGGTAACGCCCGTGGATATGTTCCCGAAAACTTTTCATGTGGAGAGCGTGGTTCTGTTGAATAAAGTACAGTAATCCTTGTGGACATAAGATATGTAATTCGATAGCCGGACTTAAGTTAAATCAGTCGGCACAGAATCCGATTACATATCTGAATCCGCGTTAGAGAGATAAAATTCCAATTTTCAGAATTTTGTAATATATAGATATAGGTATGAATATTTTTGAGCCGTTTGTAACAGAGAACGAGGCAAGAACATCTGGGAAAGGGACTGGACTCGGCTTAGTAATTACAAAATATATTTTAGACTAACATAAAGCAAAAATAGATATCTGTGATACAATGCCTGGCTATGTAAAACCTTTCGTGGTAGATTTTCCAATTGTTTAAGACGAAAATATGTCACTTATAATGCTTAGACAATGGTGTCTAATTCTGAAAAATACGACATTTCTCACTTTGTGTCGTTAATAAAAGAATTGGAAAATGTTAATCTTGGTTCGAAAGGAGGATCTGACATGGAACAAATGAAAATAGGATTGTTTCTTAAAAAGTTAAGAAATGAAAAAGGATTAACACAGGAACAGCTTGCTGAAAAGCTAAATGTATCCAACCGTTCTGTTTCTCGTTGGGAAACAGGAAGCACATTGCCAGATATCAGCTTAATAATAGAGCTGGCAGATTATTATGAAGTAGACATTAAAGAATTACTTGATGGTGAAAGGAAAAGTGAGATTATGAACAAGGAATCAAAAGAAACATTTAACAAGATTGCAGAGTATTCAGTAGAAAGAAAGAAGTCACAGTTAGAAACATTTGGGATTTTTACAGAGATATTAATAGTTATTGGCATTATTATTTCAATAACTCTTGCTAAATTTGTAGCAGATAATACTGTGCAGCTTATCGTAACATTAATCTGTGGATGGTTTGTATGGGGCTATGGTATAGTGCTTAGAGTTAAGACAAGAAAAGAGTTAAAAGAGCTTACCGATAGATAATAAACTTGAAATTTAGGCAATAGACATTTACCCTATTTGTCTATACGAGCAACAAGGTAACTCAACACTTGTATCGCTTCGACATACCCATTTTAAGGCGAAAATAGGTGTTCCACCATTCCCTTGTACAGTGGGTCTTGAATAGGTTACTTGTTGGAGAACCGAGCCATGTTGAAACGGTAGCATTGATGTCAAAAAAATGAATTCGGCAATGCCGATAAGATGCCGCAGACATTAAGATACGAAATATACAGAAACGGCAGGAACCGGACAATATGATTTATTTGGACAAAAAACTCCCTTCGGCGGTAAAGCTGAAAGACAGAGGCTTCCGGGTGGCTTTCGGAACCGACACAAAAGCCTGCAAAGTATTGATACTTAATTTAATGACCACAGTTGAACAGACCGAAGAAGATTTACTTGAAAAATTAGCATTGTCTGATACAGATACGTATGTAACATTTTTGCATACGGAATCCCGGACCTACAAAAGAGTCCCTTCAGGGCATTATGCAAAATACTACCGGACATTCAGTGAAATAAAAGATATGTTTTTTGACGGTCTTATTGTTACGGGTTCGCCGGTTTTTCCTTCACCCGATAATGCCTTTTGGGAAGAGTATCGAACGATTGATCTGTGGGCTCAGACACATGTAAAAAGCCGGTTCCATATCTGCTGGGGTGCCTTTGCATCTGTTATGCAGCGATATGCTGCAGAAACCGTTTGGTATGATGAAAAATATTTCGGGGTATTCCCAACTAAGATTGATTATCCCTCGGAACCGCTTTTTAACTCATTGGAGGACGGATTTCTGAGTTATGCCTCAAGAGAAATAGGATTTGACATCGGTTATATTCGCAAGCAGGAAGAAAACGGGCTTATTATTCTTGCGGAATACGACGGAAAAGGTCCTGCAATTATGAGGGAGCGTGACAGCGCTGCATTCTATTCCCTCTGTCATTTTGATTACAACGGATACACACTGCAGAATGAGTATTTGCGAGATATAAACCGTGGAATCGATATGCATATTCCCGACAATTACTATCGCAATGATAATATAAATGAAGGAATAAAAAAGAGTGTGCTTTCTAACAGTTTTTTTATTTTCGACAATTGGCTGAGATTTTATGTTTCAGGTATTTAGCACAGCGTGCCGGTGTCACCGGTAACCCCGCTGATTTCATAAGGCGTCACTGCCATTACTGCGCAAGAATATTTAATTAACACCCAACCTATACTACAAACTAAGGAGTATGGTTTTTATGCAAGATTATTTATATTCGGTAATAGGGTTCATTGCCATTGCGGTACAGCTCATCATCAACTATAAGGTGATGTTCGTTCCGAAAAGCAATAGTGTCAAAAAAGCGGGCAAAATATACCGTTTTCTGATGCTTTCAATGTTTGGCTATTACATAACAGATGCTTTGTGGGGCATCCTTGCCGGTCTCAACTGGATACCTCTGCTGTTTGCGGATACCACGGTCTACTATGTAGCAATGTCTTCTATTATCGTGTGCTTCTACCAGTATTTTGTTGACTATCTTGGTATAAACGACTGGAAAAGCCGCTTCTTCATCATATTCGGCAGAGTATTCTTTGCTCTTGAAGTCATCTTCCTCAGCATTAACCTCTTCCTTCCCTGCTTCTTCTGGTTTGATGAAAGCGACGCTTATATTGCAGGTCCCGTCCGCTACATAGCGTTGTGGGTGCAGGTCGCAATGTTTGCATTTTCAAGTATTATAACTTTCATTGAAGCCCTGAAGACAAAAGGAACGCACAGGAACCGCCATCTTGCCATATTCTTCTTCAGTCTTATTATGTTCGTCGCCATATTATTCCAGGAAAAGTACCCTCTGCTGCCGTTCTACGCGCTGGGTTGCCTTCTCGGAAGCTGCGTTCTGCACGTTTATGTTGTGAGTGATGAACAGGATGAAGCAGCCCATCAGCTCTCGAACTATAAGCAGGCAATACTTTCCGATGCTATAATTTCGTTGGAAGCCAATCTGAGCCGTGACTTACTCTATTACGGCGTTTGGAAAGACAAAGACGGAAATGAAACTGCGTTGGCTCAGATAATCGGGTTTTCCGTGCCCTGCAGCTATGATATGTACATCAGTGAGTGGAACAGGCGCTTTGTCAACACTACCGATAACAATACTTTCCTTGACAGCACTGATCGCGAATTTCTGCTGAATGAATTTCATAACGGAAAGAGTGAAATCACTTTCGACTACGAAGCGGCGACAATTTCCGGCAAACGCGCCTGGCTTCGCCGCAGTATTGCCATGACACGCAATCAGGACGGAGATATCATCGCCTATACAAGCGTAAAGGATGTTTCCTCTGTTGTAGAGCAGAAAATGCGTGAGGACGCATATATGCACGCACTTGCAACGGAGTATGACAGTATCACCATCGTTGACATCACAAATGACGACAAGCGCAACGACAGAGTTCTTATTCGCGGTCGTCTGACCGACCGTTTGGCTGCTCTTATAGATGATGAGACCGCAAACGAAGAATTCTACAGCCGGAAACTGGACCTTATGCTCCGTTTTGTTCACCCGGATGACAGGGAGCAGTTTTACGCCGAAACAAGGAGAGAGAAAATTTTACAGGCAAGTAATGAAAACAGAATGCAGGTCGTCAATTTCCGCATAGTGAAAAATGAAGATGAGTATGTTTACTATCAGCTTTGCTTTGTACCTCTCAAGGATATAAACGGAAAACCCACGGGTGTCGTTGCGGGCATGAAGAATGTGGATAACGAAGTCCGTAAAGAAATGAACCACCGTCAGGAGCTGGAAAACGCAAGATTTGCCGCAGAGTCCGCGAGCCGTGCAAAAACTTCGTTCCTGTTCAATATGTCCCATGACATCCGCACACCGATGAATGCCATTCTCGGCTACACCGATCTCGCAATCAAGCACCGCGATGATCAGACAAGAGTAGACGACAGCCTTGAAAAAATCAAAACTGCCGGCGGACATCTGCTTAATCTGATAAACGATATACTTGAGATGAGCCGTATCGAATCCGATAAGCTGGAAATCACCGATGATCCCGCGGATTTACTGAAGCTGATTAAAGGTGTTGACCAGATGAGCAGTTCACTGGCAATACCGAAAAGCATTGATTTTCAGACCGAGGTCTGCAATATCGCAAATCCTTATGTATATATTGATGAGCTGCACGCCAACGAGGTACTCATAAACCTTACCTCCAACGCGGTAAAATACACACCTATGGGCGGAAAAGTGCGCTTAAGGGTTGAGCAGATCAGCCCCGCGGTCGACGGAAAGGCTGTTTTCCGTTTTGATATCTCTGATAACGGTATAGGTATGAGCGAGGAATTCCAGCAGCATCTGTTTGAAGCATTTTCAAGAGAAAAAACATCTACCGTTTCCAAACAGCAGGGTGCAGGGCTTGGCTTGTCCATCGTTAAAAGGATCGTTGACATCGCAGGCGGCACCATAAGTGTAAAAAGCAAGCAGCACGAGGGCTCGACCTTTACGGTCGAAATGCCGCTGCGAATTATGGATGATGAAGCCATCAGAAAATATGAGGAAGAACTTAAACCCGTAGCTATAAACGAGAAAGAGTTCAGCCTTGAAAATAAAAAAGTCCTTCTTGTCGAGGACAACGAAATGAACCGCGAAATCGCGACCGAAATTCTCGAAGAAGTCGGTCTTATTGTGGACACCGCCGAGGATGGCGAGTTTGCAGTAAAGGCAGTCGAGGAAAAGGGAACGGATTATTATGACTTCATACTTATGGATATTCAGATGCCGCTTATGAACGGATATGAAGCTACAAAGGCTATCCGCGAGCTTCCCGACGGCGACAAAGCAACCATCATCGCTCTTTCTGCCAATGCATTTGAAGAAGATGTGCAGAAATCGTTATCAATGGGTATGAATGCACATGTAGCGAAGCCTATCGATGTTAATACCCTGTTTGAAACGATGAGGAATTTAACAAGATAAATCCCCCCTTCACCCGGAGTCTCGGATGTAACCAAACTGCAAAATACATATCAAAATTGCTATTAAAACATTGCGGCAAAAATGAGG
Source organism: Acutalibacteraceae bacterium (assembly GCA_045616765.1). Taxonomy (GTDB): domain Bacteria; phylum Bacillota; class Clostridia; order Oscillospirales; family Acutalibacteraceae; genus DTU089. The sequence goes on along the minus strand of JAZLHL010000071.1, from coordinate 5,394 downwards.
TTCACTATGCAAATAAGAGAAGCAACAACCGGCGATTTTGACGAGCTTATGAAGCTCTACAACATAACAAACAAAATAATAAACGAGCGCAACGGCGGTTTTCATCCCGAAAACGAGATATTCCCCTCACGCGAAATGGTTACCGATGCCATCAACCATCGCGAGCAGCTTATAGGAGTTGAAAACGGCAAAATCGCCATTGCGGTAATAATCAATAACAACTGCGATACTTCTTACAACACCGTAAAATGGAAGGTCGATGCCGCTCCCGATGAGCTTTGGGTAATTCACGCACTGCGCGTTCTGCCCGAATACGAGGGGCGCGGCTTTGCAAAACAGATGCTTGCACATATTATAGGCATCGCGCCCGAGCGCGGCATAAAATCCCTGCGGCTTGATATTCTCGTTGACTACGGCGTGGAAAATCTGTACCGCAAATTCGGCTTTGAATACATAGATACGGTCGATATTTTTTATGAAGATATAGGACAACCCGAAAAATTCAAACTGCTGGAGAAGGTTTTATGACCGAATTACAAAAAAGATTATTTGAATTGCGTGATGCGGAATACGCCGCATTTCAAAGCAAGCTCACACCGGGTATTTCGCCCGAGCTTTTTATAGGCGTGAGAGTGCCCGTATTAAGAAAATTCGCAAAAGGATTTATTAAAGAACAGGGCTGCGCCGATTTTCTCAGCACCCTCCCCCACAAATACTACGATGAAAATATGCTTCACGCCCTGCTCATTTCACAAATGAAAGACCGTGAAGCAATATTTACACATCTCGATACCTTTCTTCCGTATGTGGATAACTGGGCGGTGTGCGACATTATGTCGCCGAAAGCACTGAAAAAGCACAAGCCCGAACTGCTCGAAAAAATACGCGAATGGGTAAAATCGCCGCATACATATACCTGCCGTTTCGGCTCGGAAATGCTTATGACATTTTACCTTGATGAAGATTTTAAGCCCGAATACCTCACTCTGCCGGCGGCGGTGCGTTCGGATGAATACTATGTAAATATGATGACTGCGTGGTTTTTTGCAACGGCTCTTGCAAAACAGTGGGATGCCGCCTTGCCGTATATTGAAAACAACAGACTTGATGTATGGACACACAACAAAACAATTCAGAAAGCGCGCGAAAGTTACCGCATTACAGATGAGCAAAAAGCGTACCTGAATACGCTGAAAAAGTAAATGACTATATTCTCACTATATTCTCAATTTCGATTTTTGTGTTGACATATACGGTTGTTTTATGTCACAATAACAGTAATGAATTAAAAAGGACTGATTGCTTTGCCGGACAATAAAACTTTTGCCGCACTGATATATGTTACCGACAGCGAAGAAGCCGCCGTAATGCGTATGTACGAATGGAAGAAACTGAAATTCGACAATGACACCCAGCTTTACCGCGTAGCCGATTACGAAAAAAACGGTATGCAGATCATTGCGGCACGGCAGGATGAAATGGGTATGACCGCTTCCGCCACCCTCACAATGAAGCTTATTGAGCATTTCAGACCGAAGTATGTCATTATGCCCGGTATTGCCGCAGGGGCAATGGATGAATCAAACGATGCGGAAATGTACGGGGATGTTATACTTGCGGATATGGTGTGGAACTACTCCAACGGCAAGTATGTTTCTAAAGATAAGGCGGAAATCGTTTTCGGTGAGATCGGCTTTTTGCCGCGCCCCACGGCAGTTAATATAGACAGCTCGCTTATAGAGTATTTTAATAAAGCCGTAAACTCCCCCGGTAACGAAACCCACGTGCATATAGGTGCCATGGCCTCCGGCTCAACAGTGGTCGCCAACAAAATGATACTCGACCAGCAGGTGAAAAGCCAGTTCACAAGCACAAAGGGACTTGAAATGGAGGCTTACGGTGTTGCCTATGCGGCTTCACACGCAACCGAGCCACGCCCCAAGGCGATAATCGCCAAAAGCGTCTGCGATTTCGCCGACAGCAGAAAGTCCGATAAATACCAGAAATTTGCCGCCTATACAAGCTGCGAATTCATAAAACTGATGATAGAAGATATACTTGATTGAATTATTTAAAAGCGGCTGAAATGCGAAAAATCACATTCAGCCGCTTTTTATTATTAATATTTTTTTGCAAGATAATTCTTTACCGTACTGACAAACACGGCGGCGTTTTTCAATTGCATTTCAGTTTCTTCTTTTGAAATCACATAGAAATCATCATAATCACTGCCTTGCCTTATTTCAACAAGCGAATCAATAATAAATGACAACTCTTTCGGTAAAACACCTGTTTTCAAATAATTTTTTCTGAATTCTGCAATTATTCCCGAATGTTTTTTGGAATCGAAGCCGTCAAGAGCCAAAACAGCGCGCATTGCCGCAAACACCGCGTAGTAGGAACGACTTGCAACAGTTTTATAATCGCCTATTTCAAAGATTTTACCTGCAAATAAAATTCGCTCTTCGGCATTGCCAAGCCTTGCTTTTGATAAGCTTATTCTATCACTGTCAGGCAATTTTCACACCCTCCCTCAAAACATTTTGGTAAAACGGCAGAACATCGCTGTATTTTCTGAATGTTCCCAAATCTTTAAGAGTTACGGTAATAACAATATCATTTTCAAGTCCCAGTTCCGATGTTTCAGTCAAGAACGGTTTTTTGTATTTATAGAGTTCATCGGCACTAACATCGGCAATTACAATAATGTCAATGTCAGATTCACTCGTTTGATCCCCTCTGGCATATGAACCGTAAAGATAAACATTATTGAGTTTTTCTCCGAAAACATCGCTTGCTGTTTTCCCTATTCTGTCAAGTATCACGAAAAGTTGATTCTCAGAACACATACGGCTCCCCACCTTTCATTATTATTATATCCGTTGATATTATTTCAGTCAAGTATTTTTAAGAAACCGGTATTCGGTGCAAATTATTTTATTCATTATATTAAATTTCATTGAGTCTATTAAATAAACTTTTGCCTTGTTATAATGCAATCTTCAACTCTCTGAGAAATCAAACCGCCGTCTCTTTTGGAATAATATTCAAGCAACGGTTTAACTTTTTCCGCAATTTCGCTTCTGTCGAATTTGCTTATCTGCAGCACAGAGCCGGTCAAAGCCCTTGCGGCATTCATCTGCCTTGTGAAAGTTGTACACAGCGGTCTTGCGACCGCTTCTTTTATAAGTCCTTGCGGATCCATATCAAGCGGCGCATATTGCACATTTGAAAGCAGTCCCGCACCGTTATCAAATATCGGACAGTATGAATATTTGCCTTCTTTTTCAATTACGGCAATGTTGTTTAAGTGCCTGTCATCATTTAAAAACAAAGAATCAATTTCAAAAATCAAGGTAAGATATTCGGGAAAATCCTTTAAGCCCGTAATATCCGCCACAGCGTTTGCCATATATTCAATTCTTTTTTTATCACTTGAAAATCTCAGGAGTTTTTCCTTTAACGGATAACCGAGATAAAGAGTAAGCAATCGGTTCAGCGTAATGATTGATTCGCCGTCTTTCAGGAAATTTCTGCTCACGCACCCCGTTCTTTCTCTGCCGTGAACATTAAGTCGGGTCATACCGTATTTTACAAATGTAAACGGAGTACACGGTTCGATGTTGCTTTCCTTTAAAAATTCTGAAATCAGCGTTTCAGCTAAACTCTCATAACCGAATTGGTCCAGCTTATACCAGGAGTTCGTTTCACCGTCATACCATTTTTCCTGATTTCCTTTCGATGAGGTTTCGGCAATTTTTTCGTCGGAAATAAGTTTTATCGCCATTAAAGCTCCTCCAATTCAAGATGAATGTTGTCTTCTGCCATAACACCGTTTGTTTTTTTGATGATTTCAAGCGGTTCATAAGATTCAATATTCAAAACATCTAAATATTCCCTGATACCTGCTCTGCTCGCGGGGATACATCTTTCCTCCAAAAAGCTTTCAAAATCCGAAAAGTCGGGATTTTTGTTGTTGCCGAAAGGCGTTTTTATTTTTTCCTCGGTAAAATCCTCGTGTTTCACAGTCTTATCAGTCAGGTCGGCACATATCACCGAGCACAAGGAGCCGCCGTCAAAAACACTTACTCTGATAAGCTGATGACCGAGCAGCTTTTTATTCCCTGAAAATTCACTTAAGCTTTCTTGTGGCTTCAAGATAATACTTTTTCCGTCAAAGCAGAGTTCTATATTCCTATGCTCCAACCCGATTTCATTAACCCATTTTGACGGAATTGATATTTTATAGGTCTTTGAGTCCTTACCTGCAGTACCGCCCGCTTTACCTATAATCAATTTTGCATTTCTCATCTCCATATCATCACCGTAAAAAATATACCATATTCGTTACGAATAGTCAATAATTTTTGAAACTATAATTCTATGTAAAAACAACAACTGAACCCAATCAGCATTTTTGGGTTTACGCTGATAAAAACTTCCCCGCGCCGAAAGTGTGAAATTTCTGCGCGAGGTAATTTTAATCTTTAACAATACTGTAAACCGCTGTAACCGTGCGTACTGCCGCGTAACCGATAAATGCCACAGCCGCAACCGTTCTGAGTGCTGATGCCGTTTTATACGTGTGCAGCACCGAGCTTGCCGCGGTCAAGGCTTTTATACAGCGTTGTGAATTTGTCATATCCGTTTCACGCCCCTTTCAGCAGCACACCGTGGGCGATTCCCGGTATGCTTTCGCCCTGTAATGACGAAGTGGGCGACAAAAGTGCGCCCGTGCCCACAAAAAGCACATTATCGAGCTCCCCCGCCGCAATTTTATTGAGTATATGCGAGCACACCACCGCGGCGCTGCAGCCGCAGCCCGAGCCGCCCGAGTGCACATCCTGCTTTTTGCGGTCAAAAATCATCATACCGCAATCGTTCTGCACGGCGGAAATGTCAATACCGCAATCCGCTTTGAGCAGTTCGCAAAGCAGCTCGCTGCCCGTAAAGCCGAGGTCGCCCGTTAAAATCATACCGTAATCCTCCGGCTTCGTATCGGTATCCCGCAGAAATGCGGCTATTGTATCTGCCGCAGCAGGTGTAAATGTCAAGGGTAAACCATAAAATAGTTGTAAAACAGAGAAAAATCCTACTGGACAATTTTTCCATTTTTGAAATATTGTCCAGTAGGATAATAATCATAATGATTCCATTTTCAAAAAGTCGCTGAACTTTATATGCCGTACAGTACTTGTGGAATAATCAAGTTCATCGTTACTGATGAGTATTTTTTGGCAGGAATTATCCATATTGTTGAGTGCTCTGAATTCACGGTTATATGCTTTTTCCTCGGCGACTGAATAGGCAACCTGAATATAATACTGTTTACCGTCTTTCATGGCGACAAAATCGATTTCTTCCTTGCCGTCATAATAAACCTGTAAGGTATAG
>JAZLHL010000070.1:0-14727 GCA_045616765.1 Acutalibacteraceae bacterium | reverse complement strand
ATTCCCCACTGCTGCCTCCCGTAGGAGTCTGGGCCGTGTCTCAGTCCCAATGTGGCCGTTCAACCTCTCAGTCCGGCTACCGATCGTCGACTTGGTGGGCCGTTACCTCACCAACTATCTAATCGGACGCGAGCTCATCTTTCAGCGGATTGCTCCTTTGGTACATCCGGGATGCCCCGGTCGCACGTTATGCGGTATTAGCAGTCTTTTCAAACTGTTATCCCCCTCTGAAAGGCAAATTGCTCACGCGTTACTCACCCGTCCGCCACTGTTCCATGAGTCCATTGACCGAAGTCTCTTTCTTCACTTCACCGTTCGACTTGCATGTGTTAGGCACGCCGCCAGCGTTCGTCCTGAGCCAGGATCAAACTCTCAAAAAAATTGTATTAACACTTACTTTCCTGTAAGTACCAATCTCTTTAAGCTTAATCGCTCATTCGATACTGACGTATCACTTTTCCTTAAACTTCTTTCGAAGTCCGGATTACTTTCGCATTTATTGCGCTCAAAAAAATCTCAAGGGTTTTTTCTTACTTGTTGTTTAATTTTCAAGGTTCGTTCACTCTCGGGAGGACTCCCTCTCGCGAGTGCTTGCCTATATTACCACTTCGCAATTCATTTGTCAAGCACTTTTTTCAAGTTTTTTTAAACTTTTTTAAAAGTTTTTTTCATCATTTTTAAAATCACAATATCTTGTGTTTATGCGGTATTCCATATACAAATTTGCTGTTCAGAAATTTGTAAAAACAATGTATAAATCCGATTTATATGAAAATTCTATTAGAAATCATATTCAGAGGTGCGTATATGAAAACATCATCTTCTTCCAAAAGCCGCAATTTTTTTGTAAGGTTTTCAAAGCCGATTGCAGCGGTCCTTTGTTTCGTATTATTCTATGCGCTGCTTACAGTAAGCACATATAATAACAATGTCCCCGAAACCTCAGAGGTTCTTTCACGAATGGGCTCGCGCGGCGACGAGGTTCGCAGAATACAGACCAAGCTCAAAAGCCTCGGCTTCTACACCGGCTCGGTCGACGGCATATACGGTACAAAGACGCAGAGTGCGGTAAAAAAGTTTCAGGCATCCGTGGGCATAACCGCCGACGGCATAGCAGGTCCGAAAACTCTTTTATATCTCGGTCTTGATTCTGCGCAGCCGTCATCGAGCCAATACAGTTCTTCGGATGTATACCTGCTCGCAAAGGTCATAGCCGCAGAAGCTCGCGGCGAGAGCTACACGGGTCAGGTCGCCGTGGGTGCGGTCATTCTCAACCGTGTTGAATCCTCGTCATTCCCCGACACCGTTTCGGGCGTTGTTTACCAGAAAGGTGCTTTTTCGTGCGTAACGGACAGCAACTGGAAGGTAGAGCCGACAGCCGATGCAAGAAAAGCCGCGCAGGATGCAATAAACGGCTGGGATCCCTCCGGAGGCGCACTCTATTACTACAACCCCGCCAAAACCTCTAACAAATGGATTCGCACACGCCCCGTAATTACGACTATCGGCGCGCATGTATTCTGTAAATGACATTATATATGTATATATAAATACCTTATATAACATCTGCACGCCTCGCCGCATATAATACGGCGGGGCGTTTTTATAAAAAGAATTACTTTTCGCCTTGAAATCAGTTTATTTTTATGCTATGATATTATGGGGAAAATTGGTAGGCATATTTTTATAAAATGTCGACCGTTACATAAATCCGTTTCCTATTATCTTTGAAGGAGAGATGACCATGCAAAAGGTTCAGTTTACCGAAACCGTTTTGCGCGATGCGAACCAGTCGCTGATTGCGACCCGTATGAAGTTCGATGAATTCAAGCCGATCCTTGAAACTATCGACAAGGCAGGTTACTATTCAATTGAATGCTGGGGCGGTGCCACTTTCGATTCATGCCTCAGATACCTTAACGAAGACCCGTGGGAAAGGCTCAGAAAAATCAAAGCCGCCTGTCCCAACACAAAGCTGCAGATGCTTCTGAGGGGTCAGAACCTGCTCGGTTACCACCACTATCCGGACGATGTTGTGCGCGCATTTGTTAAAAAGAGCGTTGAAAACGGCATTGACATCATCAGAATATTCGATGCGCTTAACGATGTGAAAAACATTGAGGTCGCCGTTGACGAAACCGTTAAGAACGGCGCCATCGCTTCGGGCGCTATCTGCTACACCATAAGCCCCATTCATACTATCGAAAAGTATGTGGAGCTTGCAAAGAATATGGAAAGCATCGGCTGCAGCACAATCTGCATAAAGGATATGGCGGGCATACTCAGTCCGGCAGAAGCTTACAAGCTCGTTTCCGCGCTTAAAGAGGCAGTCAATGTTCCCGTAATTCTGCACACACACTGCACCACCGGACTTGCATTTATGACGGCTCTCAAAGCCGTTGAGGCAGGCGCGGATGTTATAGACTCCGCCATATCCACAATGAGCGGCGGCACATCGCAGCCCGCAACCGAAACGCTCAACTACGCACTCAAAGAGCTCGGCTATGAAACCGCCCTCAACAACGATGTGCTTAAACAGATTGCGGATTTCTTCAAGCCCGTAAGAGCAGAAGCACTTAAAAGCGGTCTTCTGAACCCCACGGTGCTCACCACCGATACAAAAGCACTCAATTATCAGGTTCCCGGCGGTATGCTTTCAAACCTTGTGGCACAGCTCACCGCGCAGGGCAAGCTCGACAAATTCGACGAGGTGCTGCTTGAAACGCCGAAGGTAAGAAAAGATTTAGGCTACCCGCCCCTTGTTACGCCCATGAGCCAGATGGTAGGCGCACAGGCTACCGCCAATGTGCTTGCGGGCGAGCGTTACAAGAATGTATCAAAGGAAGTAAAATCTTACCTTATGGGTGAATACGGCAAAGCTCCCGGCGAAATCAACGAGGATGTGCGCAAGCAGATACTCGGCGATATCGAGCCCATAAAGGGCAGATATGCCGATACGCTTGAGCCCGCATTCGAAAAAGCAAAAGCGGAGCTCGGCGACAAAGCCACCTGCGATGAAGATGTGCTTTCATACATCGCATTCCCCACTCAGGCGGAGAATTTCTTTGAAAAGCGCGCAGAGGACAGAAAAAACACTTACACCTATGATTTCAAGGCAATCAATTAAGGAGGGAACGGTATGTTTATTTCCTTGCAGATTACCGAAATATCAAAGCCGCAGGCATTTCTGATTGCCGTGGCAGGCTTTACGCTTGTGCTCGTGGTGCTTGCAGTGCTTGCGCTGTTCATCAGGTTTTTGTCGGCAGCAGTAGGAGGTACCGCAAAAAAAGATGCAAAGCCGCAGGCTGCGGTAAATGCACCGGCAGCGCCGGCAGAGAAGCCGCAGAACACAAAGGCGGCGGCAAATACCGCTCCGGCGGGTTACATTACGCTTGACGGCGTAAGTGAGCAGGATGCGGCGGCAGTTATGGCAATAACCGCATTCAAGCTCGGCAAATCCGTGGAAAATCTTAATTTCAGCAGTATTAAACGGCTTAACCAGGACCCCGTGCTTGAGGGTATAAGCGAGCAGGATGCCGCCGTTATAATGGCGATAACCGCAAACAAGCTAAACAAGCCGCTTGAAAATCTTGATTTCAAATCTATTAGATTGGTGGAGGAATAACAATGAACTACAAAGTTACTTTGAACGGAAAAATATATGAGGTAGAGGTTACGGAATGCGATGCCAAGGTTACGGGCGTTTCGCAGGTACCCGTAGGCGCCGTGGCTGCTCCGGCACCCGTTGCCGCCGCTCCCGCTGCATCTGCCGCTCCGGCTCCCGCCGCACCTGCCGCACCTGCCGCAGACGGCACTGCCGTAAAATCCCCCATGCCCGGCACCATAATCGCCGTTAAGAAGAACGCCGGCGAAGCCGTAAAAGCAGGCGATGTTGTGGTAGTTCTTGAAGCAATGAAAATGGAAAACGACATTGTTGCGCCCTGCGACGGCACGGTCAAAGCCATAGTTGCCGGCAAGGGCTCCACGGTAAACACCGACGATGTAATAGCCGTTATAGGCTAAACGCGATTATCGAAAGGATAACATTATTATGGATTTCGGTACAATTCTCACAAATTTATGGGAACAGTCCGGTCTTTACGCGCTTGACTGGCGTAACCTTGTAATGATAGGCGTTGCGATTGTTTTCCTTGTGCTCGCCATCAAATTCAAGTTTGAGCCGCTTCTGCTTGTTCCCATTGCATTCGGTATTCTTCTTGCAAATCTGCCCGGTGCGGATATTATGAAGGATGTTACCGGCGGCGAGCTCGGCAGCTACGGGCAAGCCGCGATAGAGGGCGCGCATTGGTACGAATCGGGCATTTTGCGCATACTTTATGTGGGTGTAAAATCAAGCATATTCCCCTGCCTTATATTTATGGGCGTGGGCGCTATGACGGACTTCGGCCCCATGCTTTCAAACCCCGTAAGCCTTCTGCTCGGCGCGGCGGCACAGCTCGGTATTTATGTGGCGTTCATCATCGCCATACTTTCCGGCAAATTCACTCCGCAGGAGGCCGCTTCAATCGCCATTATCGGCGGCGCGGACGGCCCCACGGCAATATTCCTTGCTTCAAAGCTCGCCTCGCAGCTGCTTGCACCCATTGCGCTTGCGGCGTACTCATATATGGCGCTCATCCCCATTATTCAGCCCCCCATTATGAAGGCGCTCACCACCGAAAAAGAGCGCAAGGTCGAAATGAAGCAGCTCCGCAAGGTTTCAAAGACCGAGAAAATCATATTCCCCGTTGCAGTGCTTATTTTCTGCGCGCTGCTGCTCCCCTCGGTAGTTCCGCTTCTCGGTATGCTTATGTTCGGTAACCTCCTCAAAGAATGCGGCGTTACCGAAAGACTTTCCGACACGGCGCAAAATGCACTTATGAACATAGTTACCATTATGCTCGGCGTGTGCGTGGGCGCTACCGCAAACGGTCAGGATTTCATTCAGCTCAAAACGCTTCTTATCGTTGCGCTCGGCTTTGTGGCATTCTGCTTTTCAACCGTCGGCGGCGTGCTGTTCGGCAAGCTTCTGTACATCATCACCAAGGGTAAAATCAACCCCCTTATCGGCGCGGCGGGCGTTTCCGCAGTTCCCATGGCGGCGCGCGTTGCTCAGGATGAGGGCAGAAAATACAACCCCACGAACTTCCTGCTTATGCACGCTATGGGCCCCAATGTTGGGGGCGTTATAGGCTCGGCAGTCGCGGCAGGCTTCCTGCTCGCAGTGTTCGGGTGAGTTAATTGTAAAATACAGGCTATGACGATATTGTTCCGTCATAGCCTGTATTTTTGTTGCATTTTTGATTTATATAATTATTTAATCGGCGTATACATAACAAGTCCTTGTTTCCGATGTGGTGCTTGTGTAGGCGGTAAATGTTACTTTCAATCTGTATGTGCTGAATGGATTTGTTGTTTTACTTTCACCCATAATACCGCTTCTGCCCGTAAATGTTTGACTCCAGGTTTCTATTGTTGAATATACTCCGTCAGAAAGCTTTTGCAATTCCATTTTGATTTTTACGCTTGTTACGCTTGAAGTACAGGAAACTTCAGCAGATACCGATGTTGAAATTAAACCCTTGTCAATGTTTTCGGTGTGGGAGCTGATATAGGTGGTTTTAGGTTGGGGCTCTTTTTCAGTATCGGAGGCAACTGCGAAAACCGAAAACATAAGAGCCAGTATAAGTGTAATTGCAGCAATTTTGACTGTTTTTGTATTCATTATTTATTTTCCTTTCTTAACGATTATTGTTTTTCTCGTGATAAAGCTATATTTACCAGCAAATCTAAAGTAATATATTTGCAATTATCTGCTGTAATTGCATGATTGTATTTGCCGGTTGACCAAACCAAAAAAGTTTGGTCTTTATTTATGCAGTAATACCCGATATATTTGCCGATAGCAACTTCACCGGTTTCCGTTGCATTTTCTGAATTTATGAACTTCAATGTGTTTTCATTTTCGGATGATACAATATAAATAAGTTTCTCATTATTCTCATATGTTATTTTTCGAATGTCGTTTACTGTATCGTCATAAACAAGCGCATATCCTTCCGGAATAAAACTGTAATTCGCGCAAAGATAATCATCGTCATCAGAAATGCCGAAGTTGAAAAATGTACCATCGGCGGTAACTTTTGCGAAGAAATTGCGAATCGGTTTAACCGCCATGCATGTAATTGCAAGCAGCGCCAGAATAACAGCGGCAATTATAACCGATTTAAATATCCGCATTCTGTCAGCTTGAAGTTTGGTGTTTTTGAACGGTATTAATCTGACGAGTGTTTTTATTTCGTCAGGAGTCAAGGCTTTTTGGCGGTTTTCGGCTTCCAAAACAAAATCAGCACATTCGCTTACCAAAGCAGCATCAATATCTTTTGGTGACTTTAATGCTTCGGCAATTTGAATGTATTTTATTTTCGTTATCAATGATTTAATGTCATCCTTTTGGACAAGCTCTTTATTTCTTTCCACAACAAACCTCCTTCTGAATTATCCTCCTTCAAACAATATATGTCGCTTTAGTGAAAACATTTCAAAAAATTTTAATTTAATAAAAAAATATCACTCCATTTTTTCGTGGGGTGATTATTTTTAAAGCTCTATATAAGTATGAAGAAGATTATAATAAGCAGAATAAGTACAAATGCTTCAGCAACCATTTTCTTTATTTTGTTTCTTATTCTCATGGCGCGAATTGAAATAGCATTTTCGGTTAAATCAAGTTTTTCTGCAATCTCGGAGTATTTCAAATGTTCAATATATATCATTTTAAACACTGTGCGTTCTTCGGGAGAAAGCTGCTCCAATATTTTGAACTTTCGACTTTCAATTTCTTCTTCTGAAATTTCTATATAATCATCCATTTCAGCAAATAGAGAAGATTCGTTAAGGGTATTACCTATCTCATCATAATCCAGTAGTTTTGAATTCTTCTTTATTTCACGGAATTTTGTGAAAATTTTCTTTTGTGCAACATTAAACAGCCAACTTTTAATATTTATATCGTTCATATCCCGATATTTCTTTTGAAAAAGCAAAAAGACTTCCTGCGTAACATCCTTGGCATCATCTTCATTTATAAGTTCAGAATGACAAAATCTATAAACATCTTCATAATATGTTTCCGCGATTTCCTGCGAACGTTCAAGAGATATCATTTTTTCATCTCCTTTTAAACAATACAACAATAGTATAACATTTCACTTTTACAAGTCAAGCGACATACAGTATTTTCGCAATTTTTCAATTTTTGTGAAAGGTTTTAAATTTTCTGACATATATAATCAGCAGTTTAAAATGCGGTGGAAAAACGAGGTGAATATGATGTAAATTACAACTGCGGTTCCCCCTATTGTGTTTTTATCCGATAAAATCCCACAAACAATTATGCACGCTTGACATATTGTGGCATCTGCTATATATTTATTTTAGGAGGCAGAATATGAAAAACAAACATTTATTAATTACGGTCGCACTGCTGCTTGCAGCGGCTGTATGCTTAGTTTCGGTATTTGTTTATGACAGGACCCATCCAAACTGTTCAGTTGACATTTCTTATGCGAGCACCGAAGACGGCAGTGATTATGTAAGTATGGTGGTTTCCGGTAACGCCTCCCGTTTCGGATTTCCCGAATCCCCGGAATTAAGACCTAATATCCGGACATTTTTGAACGGGTTCGCAGAAGCAAAAACAAAAATAATTGATAATTATGATGCGCCGTATCATTTCTCGGCAGAAGTGGATTTTCAAGGAGGCAAAACCGTTTTGCGTTTGTTTGGAACCGCTTATAAAGACGGCAAAGAAGTGCCGTTTGAAGAAACGCGCACATACGATTTTTTAATTGCTGATAAAGTATCATAATAATCGGCACAACTAAAACAAACGGAGTGATTGTAATGGCAGCTTTTAAATCAAAAACCGATTGCTTCACCTTATCCAACGGCGTAAAGATTCCCTGCATAGGCTACGGCACCTGGCAGACTCCCGATGATATTACCGCAAGGTGCGTTAAGGATGCGCTTGATGCGGGCTACCGCCATATAGATACCGCCTTTATTTACGGCAACGAGGCGGGTGTCGGCAGCGGCATCAAGGCTTCGGGCGTGAGCCGCGGGGATATATTCCTCACCTCAAAGCACTGGGTGACCTGCAGGGGTTACGAAAAAACGCTTGAAGCTATCGACACCTCGCTTAAAAATCTCGGCACCGACTACCTCGACCTTTACCTTATTCACTGGCCCTGCGTTGAAAAAATCAGCGAAAACTGGGCTGAAATAAACAGCGACACCTGGCGCGGCTTTGAAAAAGCATATAAGGACGGCAAGCTCAGAGCGATAGGCGTAAGCAATTTTCAGAAAAAGCACCTTGAGCCGCTTTTTGAAAATGCCGAAATAAAGCCGATGGTAAACCAGATAGAGTTTCACCCCGGCTACACACAGTTCGACAATGTTGAGTACTCGCTCGGCAAGGGTATGGTAGCGGAAGCGTGGAGTCCTCTGGGCAGCGGTGCGGTGCTTCAGGATGCCGGTCTTGCCGCAATTGCCGCCAAATACAACAAGAGCATTGCTCAGCTTTGCGTAAGGTTAGCGCTGCAATGCGGCGTGCTGCCCCTGCCGAAATCAACCGATAAAGGCAGAATGGCAAGCAATGCCGATGTGTTCGATTTTGAAATAACAGATGAGGATATTAAGGCGCTCATAAATTATCCCGTTTTGGGATTCAGCGGATTTTTGCCCGAGGAAGCACCTGCGGATGCGCTTGTTTGATTTAGAGGCTGTCACATTTATGTGCGTTGAAAATAAAAAAACATACATCCTTGAATAAACACACAAAAGAGGTCAGAACTTTGAGTATTTACTCATAATTCTGACCTCTTAATTCTTAATTCTCAATACCTCATCAGCGGCATTGGCTTTTCGCTTTTTACAAGCTTTTGCTTACTGTAAAGCTTTGCGGCAAATGCGATTATTGCCGCAGGCGGCATAAGCGGCGAGGCGGCGCACACTACGGCAAACAGAATCGCCATAAGCGCTTCGCCCGCGTGTGAAACGGGGCGCTGCGGTGCGTACGGCTTTTCGGGAATTTTCGTGTAATCTGTTTCGCCGCTGACATTGTCCGCACCGTCTGTGCAGAGCAGATCCTCTATAATATCAAACATCGTATAGCCCTTGAGCGATGATTTCCTTATATCCTTGAACGGCTGGGCATTTATTACACTTTCAATAAGTGCGGCGAGCGCCACACCGAATTTATATTCGGGCGAATCGGGCGTGTAAAGTCTTCTGCCGTCAAGCATATTGAATGCAAGGTTTATAACATAATCGAAAAGCTTTATATCTTTGATTTTTTCATATTCCGCTTTTGTGAGCTTTGCATTGCCGCGCACAAGGAAATACAGGTCGCCTATTTTCAGCGTGCGCAGGCGCTTTGCCATAACGGTATTTTTACCGCAGATATCTCTGTAATAATCCTCGTACATACGGCGGAAATAATACTTGTTCAGGTCATCCTCGGGGCAGCTTACATCCTGCGGCTTTTTAACATTTATGCACTCATAGCTGATTTTGTGATTTGTGCCGTCAAAATCCACAAGTCTGTACTGCGGCGGATAGAAGCGCACCGACGGAGTCATCACCGAGCATATCGTATTGCCCTTGTCCGAACGCATAAAACTGACATCGTTTGCGTGAGTATGACCCACAAAAATCAGCTTTACACCGATATCGGCAAGCGTGTGCCCCGTGTACGGTGTACGCAGATTTTTTTCGCTTGCGCCGAGCCGGTGCGCCGCAACGATCGGCTTTATGGGGTGGTGCGAGCAGGCGAAAATCTCTTTGCCGTCGCGCTTGGCTTCATCGACCATTTTCTTTATCCATTTGAAGCAGCCCGGCGAGAAAGATGCGCTGATATCCGCACATTCAACATTGCGAAAAATATCGTTGAGCATAAGGCAGCGCGTATTTTCATCAAGGTCAACACAGTAGCAGTATTCCTGCGAATATGAAGAATACGCTTCGTCGGGTCCGAATTCCTTATATAAATTCCATATTTCAAGGTCTGTAAGCGCCGGTATCAGCTTGGGCGCGGGGTCGCCGCTGCCGAGTGCGCGCTTTGAGTCATCGGTAAGCAGCGCGGCAAAATCCTCGTTTTCCGGCTCAAAATACGGCGCATTCCACGGCTCACTCTTATATTTCAGCTTATTGTCGCCGTACATTCTCACGAACGCCTTCTGGTGGCGGTAATCGTGCGTGGCAAATATAACGAAAATGCGCTTACCCTGCGCCTTTAAGCCGCGCAGAATTCCGGCAAGATCCTCGTGGCTGTAACTGTCGCCCGAGTCGGTAAGGTCGCCGGTTATTATAATGGTGTCGCCATCCTCAGCCGCCTGCCTGAGTGCCTGCTCGGTCACGGCAATATCGTTTAAAGTATCGGTTCCCGCATCCTCTGTGCAGCTTCTGCGTGAAATATAATGGGTATCGGACATCATTATAAGCTTCATACAAACACTCCCGAAAAAACAATATACTGATAAGAGACTTGAAAACCGGATTTCAAGCCTCTTTGTTCATCATTTTATGTGCCTTATGTTTATCATCATAAAGCTTTTCATCCGCAGTGGCTATCCATTTGTCAATGCTTTTGCCGCTGTCGTATTTTGCGCAGCCTACGCTTATGGTAAGGTCATATTCGGCATTGGTCTCTACTACGCTTACTGCATCTTTGAGTTTGTCGCAGATAAGCTGAATTGCAAGCTCGTTTGATTCACACACCACGGTGAATTCATCGCCGCCGTAACGCGCAAGGAAAAGTCCGCTTTGCTCACAGTATTTTGAAAGCGCATCGGCAACAAGACAGAGTGCTCTGTCGCCCTCGGTGTGACCGTAATTGTCGTTGATTCCCTTGAATTTGTTTATATCCATCATTATGATATAAAGACCTCTTTCATCGTCAGTTTCACGGTAATCGGAGGTAGTTTCAAGCAAATGACGGTCAAGCCGGTAGCGGTTGTTGAGCCTTGTGAGGCTGTCACGCGTAATTTTCTGCTCCTGCAAACGAACAAAAACATTTACAAGACCAAGCGTTATGCCGAAGCCCGTAAGCAGTAAATCGGGCATTATTACCTGAATTATGCCGCAAACCGCCGGGAAAACGATATACACGCCCAGTGCGGTGAAATTCTGCCTTTCTGTGCTTGTGCGCGCTTTTCTGCGCAGGATCACTGCCTGCACACTCGTAATAAACGGATACAAATACAAAAGCAGCAGTTCTATTGCGTACATAGGGCCGCGGTGGTAAACATTGTTTTCGTCGATATTAAAGAACCAGCCGTTGAATGCCGATGCCACACACAAGCCGAACATAACGGCAAACGGTGCTATACCGTACCATTTAACCGAAAGGATTTTGCTTTCCACCTTAACGAAGCGCATTTCAAAGTAGCGCAGCCACAAATAGCCAAGCAGACATTCAGCGGTTAAATCGGCAACATTAAGCACCTTGTTTACGGTAACTGCGGCTAAAAAATCACTGCCGTTTACGACCGCCCACAGTGCCTCGCACGACATATACACGCACGCCATAAGGTACACGATTTTCAGCCCGTCTATTTCTATTGAGTGGTTCTTTTTCGGCAATGCCGAAACAAGCAGTAAAAGCAGTATAACACAGAAAACATTACTTACGGTATTTGCTGATATCACGACACCGCCTCCTTCAAATAACACTAATTTATTCTATAATAGCACTACCGCACATACTGTGCAATATGTAAAGTTGCCCAACGTTGCCGATAATTATTCTGTATTATTCACAAAGTAATGTATATATACATTTTTTATGCACACTATTCGCGTTGACAAACGCAGATAAAAATAGTATAGTTATTGTGTATAATTATATGGGAGTGGTGGCTATGTATCTCTGCCCGCAGCCGAAGCATATAGAATTTTCAAACGGTTCTTTTGAATTTAAAGGCACCCCCGCCGCAAAAAGAATCTGCAACAGCTCGTTTGAGGGCGAAAGCTATCGTCTTACCGTCGATGAAAGCGGCGTCACAATTTACGCAAACGGCGAAAGCGGCTTCCACGCAGGCGAAATCACACTTAAACAGCTCCTTATGAATTACCGCGGTATGCTGCCCTGCCTTACCGTTACCGACAGTCCGGATTACCGCTACCGCGGCTTTATGATAGACTCCTGCCGTCACTTTTTCACGGTAAGCGAAATCAAGAAGATGATTGATGCCGCCGAGCTTTTCAAATTCAATTACTTCCATTTTCACCTTTCCGATGACCAGGGCTTTCGCATAGAATCAAAGGTCTTTCCCGAGCTTACGGCGATTTCGACCACTCGCAACGGCTCGCATTTTGATATGGATGAAGATACAAATGAGCCGTACGGGCCGTATTTTTATACTCAGGCAGAGCTTAAAGATATTGTCGAATACTGCCGTAAAAAGTGCATAACCGTAATACCCGAAATCGACTTGCCCGGTCATACGGGGGCAATACTTTCGGCGTACCCTCACCTTTCATGCGGCGGCAAAAAAGTGGAAGCAAAAACCACCGGCGGCGTATTCTCGGATATTCTGTGCGGCGGCAGCGACGAAACTCTGCAGTTTTTACAGAAGCTCTGCGACGAGCTTTGCGAAATCTTTACGGGCGAATATTTTCACATAGGCGGCGATGAAGCGCCGAAGGAACATTGGAAAAAATGCCCCGTATGCCTTGAAAAGATGCGCGAGCTCGGCTTTACCGACCCCGAGCAGCTTCAGGGCTATATCGTAAACGAAATGGCGGAGCACCTGCGCGCAAAGGGTAAAAAGGTTATATGCTGGAATGAAGCACTGCGCGGCGGCAATGTAAATGCCGACGGCTTGACCGCGGCATTCTGGATGGATAATACCGATGCCACAATTAAGTGGGCAAACGCAGGCAACCCTGTAATTTATGAAAAATTCACGCCGTATTATGCGGATTACCCCTACGGTATGCACCCGCTTAAAGCAGTTTACAATCATAATCCAAAAGCCTTACGCGGTCTTACCGAAACCGGCAGAAATTCGATTTGCGGCGTTGAGTCGCCAATATGGACCGAGCATATTCGTACCTTTGCACGAATGAGTTATATGTGCTTTCCGCGCTGGCTCGCCATAGCCGAAACCGGCTGGAACGGCGGCGGCAATAAGAACTATGCAAGATTTAAAAAGAATGTAGCTTTTTTCTGCGATATTCTGCGTGAGTACGGCATCTCCCCCGCGCCCGAAAGCGATTGGGACAGCCTGCCGCACAAGCGCCTTTCGGAAACTCTCGGATTTTTCAGGCGCAAAATGACAAAAGAAACCGTTGCGGCTTTAATGAAGAAGGAGAACTGATGAAATATTCCGTTATAGGTACATCGTGGATAACCGCCTCATTCATTGACGGCGCCTCGCTCTGTGAAAATCTTGAGCTTGACGCGGTTTACTCGCGCACTCGCGAAAAGGGCGAGGCCTTTGCCGCCGAAAACGGCGCAAAGCGCGGTTTTACGGATTTTAATGATTTAATTGAATGTGACAGTGATTTCATATATATAGCAAGCCCGAATGTTCTGCACTATCCGCAGGCAAAGGCTTTGCTCAGTGCAGGCAAAAATGTAATCTGCGAAAAGCCCGTCACCGTAACCGCCGCAGAATTTTGCGAGCTTTGCGAAATTGCCGACAAAAACGGCTGCATATATTTTGAAGCGATCATGTATATGCACGCTGCTGCGCGCGATACGCTTAAAAATGCGGTAAAGCAACTGGGCAACATATCGTCCGCACACATAGACTATTCGCAGCTTTCTTCAAAATACCCTGCACTTATTCGCGGCGAGCTGCCGAATATATTTAACCCCGAAATGAAAACGGGCGCACTCAACGACCTCGGCATTTACTGCGTTTACCCGATAGTCGATATTTTCGGTATGCCCGAAAGCATTACTCCGGTGCAGTATTTTCTGCCTACGGGTGCCGATGGCTCCGGCTGCGCCGCTTATAAATACAGCGATAAGCTCGTTACCGTAACATATTCCAAAACCGGTCAGAGCCGCACAAATTCGCAGATAATCGGCGACAAGGGCACGCTTACCGTTGACAGTATTTCAATGGTTACGGGCATAACGCTTTACGACAATGACGGAAACGGCGAAACGCTTGTCGGCGAAATTTCAAAGCGCGAGCTTATGGGCAACGAAGCGCGCGATATGGTGAGATTTATAACCGAAAAAGATAAATATTCGGCATTTTACGCGGAGTGCCGCGAAATGAACGAAAATGTGCTGCGCTGCATGGAAATGATGAGGACCGCCGAATGATTCGTGATGAAATAAGAGAATTTCTTTTAAATAAAGGTGTGAGCGATGTCGGTTTCTGCGAAATCGGCGGCGATCGCGGTGAGCTGCGGCATGCCGTGAGCATAGCCGTACGCCTTTCGGATGCGATTATTGATGAAATCGACGGTGCGCCCACGCCAACATACTTTAACCACTACCGCACGGTAAATGCGTATATAGACAGAACTCTTTTGGAACTCGGTCTGTTCTTACAGCGGCGCGGTTACCGCTACATAACCGTTGCCGCATCGCAGAGTATGCCCGGCACGCCGTATGCGGGCAGAATTTCGCATAAGGAAGCCGCCTGCAAAGCGAATATGGGCACAATCGGCAGAAACTGCCTTTTTCTGCACCGCGATTACGGT
>JAZLHL010000069.1:0-6211 GCA_045616765.1 Acutalibacteraceae bacterium | reverse complement strand
GCGCTCATTCTTCGCTGAAAATTTTGACCGCTGCGCCTTTTTCGCCTCGCTTCATCCGCCACCGGCGGCGCTCGGCAAAGAAGCTGCCAATTCCGCCACCTCCGCGTATAAACTATTGAATTTTTGTTGCGGTTATGGATGAAAAATCGGTAAGCAAATTGCCGGGTGATTTATTCATCAAAGCGAGTATGGACTCTTGCGGTGCCCAAAATTTTCGGGCGCTCATTCTTCGCTGAAAATTTTGACCGCTGCGCCTTTTTCGCCTCGCTTCATCCGCCACCGGCGGCGCTCGGCAAAGAAGCTGCCAATTCCGCCACCTCCGCGTATTATTTAATTGTCAAACTCCTTTTATGGAGCGAGAATGATTTTACCACATAAAATATTTTATGTCAATAAAATTCTGCTTTATTTTCTTATTACTCCGTCACGCTTTGCGCTTTCGGCTACTGCGGCGGCAATTTCGGCGGCAACGCTTCTGTCAAGTGCGAGGGGGATTATATTTGTTTCGCTCAATTCGCTGTCGGGTATGTGCTTTGCAAGTGCATACGCGGCGGCGATTTTCATATTTTCGGTAATATCGGTCGCACCGGAGTCGAGTGCGCCGCGGAAAAGACCGGGGAACACAAGCACATTGTTTATCTGATTCGGGAAATCCGAGCGTCCTGTTCCGACTATTCTTGCACCTGCGGCGAGCGCCTCATCGGGCATAATTTCGGGCGTGGGGTTAGCCATGGCGAAAATTACGGCATCCTTATTCATACTGCGCACCATATCGGGCTTCAAAAGACCTGCGGCGGAAACGCCCACAAACACATCGGCGCCCTTTACGGCTTCTTTAAGTCCGCCGCGCAGATTTTCGGGGTTGGTGATTTCCGCAAGTTTTTGGCGCTCCTCGCCGAGTTTTTCATCGTCTTTATCTATTATTCCGCGAATATCCACAAGCACCATATTTTTAACGCCTGCGGCAATCAGCATTTTAGAAATTGCCGTACCTGCGGCGCCGAGACCGTTCACTACGACCTTGACTTCATCAATTTTTTTGCCGACTACCTTTAACGCGTTTATGACTGCGGCGAGCACCACCACCGCCGTGCCGTGCTGGTCATCGTGAAAAATCGGAATATCGCAAAGCTCCTTGAGCTTTCTTTCAATTTCAAAGCAGCGCGGTGCGGCAATATCCTCAAGATTTATGCCGCCGAATGAGCCGGAAAGCAGGTAAATAGTTCTTACTATTTCATCGGTATCCTTTGATTTTATGCAGAGGGGGAATGCGTCGACATCGGCAAAAGCCTTGAACAGAGCGCATTTGCCCTCCATAACGGGCATACCGGCTTCGGGGCCTATATCGCCCAGACCGAGCACGGCGGTGCCGTCGGTCACGACCGCCACAAGATTATTTCTGCGCGTAAGCTCAAAGGATTTATTTACATCGTCCTTGATCACAAGGCAAGCCTCGGCAACGCCGGGGGTGTATGCAAGCGACATATCCTCACGCGTGTTTACGGGGCAGCGCGTGGTCACTTCGATTTTGCCGTTCCATTCGTAATGCTTTTTTAAGGATTCTTCGCGGATGTTCATAGTGATACCTCTTTCGGCTGTGATGCTGACAATTATACGGCATATTTGCGGTAAAATCAATAAAACTGTGGAATTTTTGCGAAAACGGTAGTATTATTTATTCATAATAATCTCGGAGGGCGTAAAATGGATTCCTGCGTAAAAGAACTCGGCGGTGTACCGTCGCTTTTTGTAAACGGCAAACCGATAGCTGCAAATGCCTATGTTACATATATTGCCGAAAAATCGCGCTGTGCCGATTTTGCCGCCGCGGGCTGCAAGCTGTTTTCGGTGCCTGTGTATTTTGCAGGCATCACCATAAACGATATGGGGCAGATCCCGCCGTTCACCAAGGGCATTTTCGATGATGAAACGCCCGATTTTTCGGTGGTGGACAGCCACATTCGCGCCATTACTGATGTTTGCCCCGATGCAATGATATTTCCGCGTGTGAATATGTCGCTGCCGCGCCGGTGGGAGCGTGAAAATCCCGACGAGCTTTGCGACTTCGGCTTTACCGAGAACAGGCGCCCGTGCTTTTCCTCCGAAAAATGG
This sequence comes from Acutalibacteraceae bacterium, assembly GCA_045616765.1. Taxonomy (GTDB): domain Bacteria; phylum Bacillota; class Clostridia; order Oscillospirales; family Acutalibacteraceae; genus DTU089. Next base: position 4,099 of record JAZLHL010000069.1, on the reverse strand, counting down.
CTTGAAGATACACGCGAATACCTTAAAATTTTCATAGAACACATTGAAAGCAGCGATTACCGCGAAAACATTGTCGGCTACCAGATAGCCGACGGCAATACCGAGGAATGGTTCCCTTACGATATGCGCGGCTCACAGGGGCTTCGCTCGCGTGAAAAATGCTGCGGTATGAGCGATTACGAGGAGTTTCGCTATTATTCCGAAACGGTTGCCGCTGCCATAATATCGCTTGCCGCAACGGTTAAAGAGCTTACGGGCGGCAGGCTCGTTGTTGGGGCATTTTACGGCTACACCGCCGAGGTCACGGATCGCAGAATGTGCCACCACGCACTTAGGCAGGTGCTTGAATGTGACTGTGTTGATTTTATCTGCTCGCCGCTTTCGTATGAAGAAGACCGCCGGGTAGGCATAGACCACGCCTGCATGGTGCCAGTTGATTCCTTAAAGCTGCACGGCAAGCTGTATTTCAGCGAAAATGACACGCGCACGCACCTCACGCATCCACCCTGCGACCTGCCGCATTACAATTCTTCGGTGTGGCAGCCGCGCGACAGGCGCGAAAGCCTTGAAATACTCAAAATGCACTACTCGCGCGCACTCTGCCACGGCCACGCCTTGTGGTGGTTCGATATGTGGGGCGGCTGGTTCAACGACAGGGAGTTTATGGGAAATATAGGCGATTTTCTCAAAATCACCGAAAGCTCGCTCACAAAAAATCGCGGCTCCGTTTCCGAGGTCGCGGTGTTCATAGATGAAACGGCTTACGCGTATATTTCCGACGGCAGCGATCATTTTATTTACCCCGTGCGCCGCGCGCTCGGGCTTGCGGGAACGCCGTACGATATTTACCTGACTTCCGATTTTGAGGCGGTTTACAATAATTACAAATGCTTTGTGTTTATTGCGCCGCGCGTCACCGCGCTTACCGGGAATGCCGTCAAGGCGGCAGGCGATACGCCGCATATCATCATAACTCCGGAAAATGCGGACTTCACCGCCGCCGATTTTCGCGCGATGTTCCGTGATGCCGGCGTTCACATTTACTGCGATGCCGACAGCGTGGTTTACGCTTCGCAGAGCCATGTGTTCATTCACACCTGCAAAAGCGGCGCAGTTGAAATTGATGCCCGAGGCGATGAATTGAAACCGCTTGTTCCGCGCAATGCCGATTTAAGCGGCGAAATTCCGGCGCACACAAGTCTGTTATTTGAAAGGATACCGAAATGAAAAATAAAGAAGAAAAAACAAATGTAATGCGCTTGCTTGAACAGAAAAAAATACCGCACGAGTGCCATTTTTACAATGATACCGATGCGGTTGCGGGTATGGATGTGGCGGCGGTGCTCGGCGAAAACCCCGACAAAGTGTTTAAAACACTTGTTACCGTAGGCAAAACCGGGCAGCACTATGTTTTTATAGTGCCCGTGAACAAAGAGCTTGATTTGAAAAAAGCCGCCTCCGCGGTGGGCGAAAAGAATATTGAAATGATAAAATCAAAGGACCTGCTGCCGCTTACGGGCTACATTCACGGCGGCTGCTCGCCCATAGGTATGAAAAAGCCGTTTACAACCGTGCTGCACGAAAGCGCACTCGCGTTTGATACAATTATGTACAGCGGCGGCAAAATAGGTTTTCAGGTGGAAACCGCCCCGCGCGAGCTTGAAAAGTTTGTGAATATAAGCTACAAGGATATTGTGTGCAGCTGATAGCTTCTTCAGTAAATATACTGTTCAATTTCTGCTGCCCACAAGTCGTAGGCTTCGGACTTCAGATGTATTCCGTCAACGGTCAGCTCCGGGTTCATTTCGCCGTTGAGCTCGTATAACCGGTACAAATCGACAAATGTTGCGCCGTTTTCCTTTGCCAATTCAGCAAGCCTTGCGTTAAAATCAACAATTGCGGTGTTGTGGCAGTAAATATCTTCATTTTCGCGAGAAACGGGCAGAACACTTTGTGTGTAAATTTGTGCATTGGGCAAAGATTCTTTTAACGAGTTGAGAAGCTTTGCGTAATTTTCTATGCAAACATCGGCGTTTGTGTCGGTCAAGCCGTTAATGCCGCCGAGCAAAAACACCTTTTCCGGCTCAACTGCCGCAACAGCCGAAACCCTGCTGAGCATACCTTTTAACGAGTCGCCGGAATAACCCAGATTTACGATTTTAGAATCAGGAAAGTATTGCCTGAAATCGCTTCCTCTTGTGATTGAATCGCCGAAGAATACAATATCGGCATCATAATCAAGCTTTAAAAGAGTGTTATTCCAACTCACTACCGCCCAGTCAATTTCACTTGTCGGTTGTTCGGTTGCAGGTGTTGTTTCTGCAATAGCATTTTCGGTGTTCATTTTGCCGTAAAAAACCACGGCTAAAGCAGCAAGAAAAATCGCACAAACGGTAATAAATATCGAATAGTATTTCAGCCGAATATTCTTTGTATCTTTCATTTTTATGACCATTCCTTTCCGCTGCGCTACAAGGCACAAAAGGGAAATGAAACCGAGTTGCCCTAACGCAGCGTTCAAATTTTGTGTTAAAATGTACTTGAGGATACAGGCACACTACAGAGCACGTGGAGGTGAGTGGGCACAGCGAAAGCTGAACCGTATTTTTATGTGTGCCGAATGCTCTTTCAAGCACAAATGAGTAGGGCTTTGAACCCTGTAAACTTATCTTTGGAGAGACTAACTACTTCAATCTTTCAGTGAGCATTCAGTCCCTGCCTGTTTTCCTTGAATCTTTATTGAGGGGATGTGTCTATGCTCAAAATAGTTTACCCAATCTGCTGTGGAATGGATGTCCACAAATCTTTTGTCTATGCCTGTATCGCTTCAACCAACGAACAGGGAGTAACAACCTACAAAAGCAAACGTTTTTCAACCTTTACAGGAGATTTGCGTTTTTGTGCTTCTTGGCTCGCAGAAAACAACTGCAAGGATGTGTGTATGGAATCCACGGGAAAATACTGGATTCCCATTTACAACATTCTGGAGCCGACCTGCAATATCGTTCTTGCTCATCCGAAATATGTGAAAGCGATCAAGGGCAAGAAAACCGACAAAAAAGATGCAAAATGGATTGCGGATATTTTTAAGCACGACCTTGTTTCCGGTAGTTTTATCCCACCTGCGGATATTCGCCAACTCAGAGACTTAATGCGTTATCGTTGGAAACTGACCAACTTCAATGTCGGTGAAAAAAACCGTGTACAAAACTGTCTGACTGTTTCCAACATCAAACTCGACGATGTTTTTTCCGATGTGTTCGGTAAAGCCTCTACGAACATCATTAATCGGTTGCTCGAAAAACCAAATGAGAAAATTACTGATGTTTCGTCTTTCCGAACAAAAGGAATGAAAGCCACCGACGAGGAAATTCTCGCTGCCGTTGACGGTGAAATCTGTCCTGAACAAGCTGAAAAACTTCGGATCATCCGTTCTCATATGGATAATCTTGAACTTTGTCGGCTGAATACCGAGTCTTTAATTCTTTCTCTTGCGGAAAAATATACGCCGCAAATCAATCTTGTTTCTACGGTGCCGGGTATCCAAACCTTTGCCGCTATCGGTATAATTTCCGAAATCGGTGTGGATATGTCCGTGTTTCCCACCTCAAAGCACCTGTGCTCTTGGGCTGGTCTTACGCCGCAGAACAATGAGAGCGCCGGAAAGAAGAAAACTACCCGTATCAGCCGTGCCGGAGCTTACATTAAACCTTTGCTTGTTCAATGTGCTCTTTGTGCCATCCGTGTCAAAAGCAATCCGGAAATCCGCAGACGGTATCTCAACATAAAAAAACGCAGAGGTCACAAAAAAGCGATTATTGCCATTGCCAGAATGCTGCTTACAGCTATTTACAACATCCTGAAAAAGAATGAGCCATACAATTCCGAGCTTTATGCTCACTGTAACAACACTCCGCCGGAACATAGAGCTGTTTCCGTGGAGGCGGCTATCTTTATTCTGCAACGGCAAGGCTATCTCGTGACTCCCTGCGTCACATAGATTATATCACTTCTTTATACTTTTGAAAAGTCCTTTTTTGAAGGGCTTAGTTTTGTGTACCCTTTTTATGCGGTGCTAAAATCAAAATGTTTCAAACTT
>JAZLHL010000068.1:0-65272 GCA_045616765.1 Acutalibacteraceae bacterium | reverse complement strand
GATGGTGATTTTCACCATACAGCTCCCTTTACAAAAATAATGCCGATTTTGGTAGAAAGGAGTGACTGTATGGTTGAGAAAATCAAAAAGTTTCTCAAGCCCAGTTTAAGAGAAAACGGTGATTTATCACTGTTTGTATCTGTGTTGGGTGTAGCATATAGTATTGCAGCATCAATACTTATGTAAGAAACACCATCCAGGTCGTCGTATATTATTAAAATGTACGACGACCTGTTTTTACCCAACAACTATACATAGTATGAAATATGCTTTGTTGAATAAAAAAAATATATAAAAATTTTACAATTGGAGGAAATTTAGTGGCAATAGAAAAACGCACGTACACAATGAATGATATGGTTGAACAAGACTTAACAACTGCACCTTCTTTGGATTTACCGGCGTTTAAAATCGAAAAATTCTTTACCCCCAAAGACAATGGAAAATTTATGTTGTTCTTTGTTAATGTCAGACAAGACTGGAGACCCAAAGACGGATGTCCTTATTGCGGAAATGTGGATTCCTTATCTCTGTCGGGAAGAAATCCACCAAGAGTTATTAGAGATGTATCTCGTAATAACTATTGCATTCAGATAGTAACACAATCACCAAGAATGTTATGTAAAAAATGTTTTCAAAGATTCTCTCCAAAAATTGATGGAATTATAGAAAATGGAACTATGACTGAACGGCTTGTAGATTTTATTAAAACTGAGTCATTTCTCCAACCGCATACCACAATCGAGGAGCGTACAGGTGTGTCTATTCAAACCATCCAAAATATAATGGACGAAGAAATTGAGCGATATGAAAAAATGCGAGCAGCAAAGCCACTTACCGCACCTCGAATTTTAGGTATAGATGAAAAACATATTGTTCACGAAATGCGTGGTACACTGGTTGATATCGAATCCGGAAACCTTCTTGAAATCACGGAAAAGAACGACGAAATTTCAATGACAAACGCAATAAAGAAATTAACCGACTGGGATACAAAAATAGAAGTTGTTACCACAGATATGGCAAACCGTTATTTACGGTGGATACCTAATTTACTTCCCAAAGCGACCGTTGTTATTGACAAATTTCATGTTGTACAAGATATTAATCAAAAAATATCAAGTTCTAAAAAAGTGCTCTATGAATACAGAAAACAACTCATTGACGGAATAACTGATTCAGTAGAAAGAAAAAGACAATTCGAAATACTGTATTTAATCAACGATAATAAAAGATTATTCAACTATAGCAGCGAAAACCTGGAAAGGGGCAGTGGTGATAAGGCATTAAAACTTGACACGGTAATCGATGAATTTCCCGAATTTGCGTTGTTGCGAAAAATATATTCATACATTGAACTCCTGTATAAACAAGATAACAGAGAGAATGCCGAAAAAGTATGGAATGAATGGCAAAAGTTTCTTCCACCGTCCTCAAAATCACAATATAACAATTGGTGTAAACGTAATAATGTTCCGCCGCAATGTTTTGAAACATTCCAATCTTTAACACGTCCCGGATTTACCAATTTCAAGGAATATATATTAAATTACTTTAATCCTGGTTGTCGTTTCACAAACGCAACAACCGAAGGACTAAACAATCTAATCGGAACAATTAATGCCGCAGGTAATGGATATAAATTCAAGCACCTGCGTGCAAAAGCTCTTTATGCCTCTCTTGTTCATGAAAGAGTGAGATTTTCTGTAGATGTTACCTCAATCAAATCTTGGAAGCCAAACACAAAATTTGTTTTATCTCCTTTAAATGGTTCTGATGATGAAAATAGTATAGATAAAAGGTATATATTCAACAAAACAGTACAGCAAGTTTCAATTCCAACAACCAATATTTATTCCGATAATGACGCATTACAAGACACCTTAATAGAAGATTCAATAGGTTATGCAATAGAATTCGTTTACGAAGAAAATACACTTGAAAAATATTTTGTTGCAAATAACGAGTCTAAATTAAAGCAATTGCTGTATTCAGCAGAATAGGAAAAACAAATAATGGTGCTATTTCTTAGCACAACACTATTTTGTTTAGATTGTAATTTTGTGTTGAAATTTGTCGCATTTTGTGGTATGTTTATTAAGTCGGTGAAAGGTTAAATCTATATACAAAAATTCATACTTAAATTGTCAAAAGAAGTTTAAAATTTACCAATGCGAATTATAACAAAATTTTTAAAAAAAGGTTGATTTTTTGCTCTTTATGGCATATACTATAAACGAGAAAAGCAATTTTCTTCGTGTGAAGACACGTTAAAGCCGTGCTGGATACGGAACAGGGTAAACTATCCGTAGCTCATAGACATTCGAGAGTTTGTCAAGTGCTGCAGGTGCAATGAACTTGTGCTGGATACGGAACAGGATAAACTATCCGTAACTTATAAACACACAAAGGTGTGTTAAGGCTGACGGCCAGCAGACAACACTAAGCGGCTAATAACTTAGCCGCTTTTTTATGTTTTGGGGGTACAGATGCGGCGTCCTATTGATAAAAAAACTCAGTTGGCTCGTGATATAAAAAGATGTGTAGTGCATTATAACGCATTAGTCGAGAATACATATTTGATTGTTTACGAAGGTTGTTGTTCTGAAATAATGTTTAAACGAAAGAATTTTAAACATTTGACTGGGGCCGGCTCGTGTTTATCTGCTGACGACTTTTACAAAAATGCAATGAACGGAAGATTAACTGGTAATCAGTTGTTTTTTGAAAAAGCACATCCGTATAAAACTTGTAAAAATAAAGTGAAGTGTTTAGATACATTAGATGAATTTCTAAAACAAGAAACTATAATAGTGGAAAATATTTATACTGATAAAGGTACTTTTTTTAAAATAGGCGTAACAAACTTGGACTTCACTATATGTTTTTCTCATGACATAAACAGGAACAATAGCTTAATTAGTAATGTTTTAATACCGTACTCAATAAGGATTAAAGACGATGCTTTTGCTATATCCAAAAATCAGTATGTAGTTGATTATGTGTTTAAAAAAAAGAACAACGAAAAAATGTACAGCGAATTAGTATTTGGAGATGCAAATAAAATAAATACTTTGCCGAATACGGCAAGTGAAATGATACTACTACAACCATAAACATATTTAACCCCTGCGGAGCTTTACTCCGCGGGGGTTAATTCTGGGAACCAGTCTTTTGGTCTGCGAATAGGAAGTCCAATGATTCGCTCTATGTTATTCATCGCTTCATCTTTATTTTGAGTTCTGTAAACTGTTTCCGGATGGAGTCGATATTGAATAAACAATTCTGCCAGTTTTAAATTCTCTTCGTCGTTGTTTAATTTTGCAACATCTCTAATGTGATATAGATGCTCTATTGAACATTCTCTGTCATCAACCTTCGATTGCAAAACGTTAATCTCCCATTTTGTTAAGTGCAGATTTTTCTCGTTAAAAGCGGTGTCTTTTTGTTTTCTCTCAAGAAGCAAATTAAAACTTTGTTGGCTTTTTTCAATCGATTCTTCACGACGCTCCTTAATAATATTCCAAACAAGGTCAGCAAGTTCTATGTCTCCAACAGCTTTGGCTTTCTGCATAATATGAATCAATTCATTTGCATGTACTTTTTCCGTGGGAATCTCGTTTCGGATAATCATTTTCTGTCGTTCGGTATATTCTAATGATTTTGGCTGACGATATACAATTTCTAAGCCGTTATGAATATTTTGACCGCGTATTCTCGCTCTTTCTCGATTACGCTCTTCAACTTCCTTTTTTGCATCCGCCAATAATTCTTTTGCCACAACGATTCTTTCTGTATCGTTAATCGCCACGGCGTGTTTAAGCAGACCTTTGTAAAATCTACCATCAACCTCATCAAGTGTAATCTCGCCTCTGAGGAATTGACTTTGTCTCTTTGTATAACCGGGAATAACCTCATAAACTGGTTTTATTCTTTTTCTACCCATAATCATATCTCCTTGTATGTTTATATGTTAACAGTATGAGTGTTTATTTCGTACACACTTTTAAAATATAACATCTAACATTATAAATATATTTTAGAAGATATTAAGTAAAAAAATCATCACCAACATTCCAATATAAAAAAGCCGGAGATTTAATATAAAAACTCCGACTTTTTATTATCTATTGACTTTTAAATAATTTTGTGAAACTCCACTGGATTTGAAATAACCGACGGTTTTGAAAAGCTATCAAACCGTCTTTTATAATTGTTGTGATATTTAATTTTCGTTTTAAGCTATGCTGAACTCCCACGCCTCGTATCCGGGCAGGTTTTTCCAGCATTTGAAAATCTTTGCCTGAGTATCTATATATGCGAAGTAAAATACACACGGCTCGGTGTTATTTGCATTGTCAAGCGTCATGCTCTGGAAAAGAAATTCCGTTATACCATCCTTTGTTTCGTAGCCCTCGGTATGATGGTGACCGTGAAGTGTCATAAGAAAATCGCCCTTGCATTTGCTGAAATCATACGGATGCTCCACGCCCTCGCAGTCGATAAGCACGCCCGCGGTCTTATTCTTGCGTGCGGCAAGCATATCAATAAATGACTGCTTGACATCGGTGTATTTATCGGCAGTGCCTATAAAATACTCGGAGCCGGTGAATGTTTCGCCGCTGCGGTCGATTACGGCATCCTTAAACAGATACGGGTGCGAAATCATAACAATATCGCTTTCGTCATCCTTTGAAAGCTCGTTGATTATAAAATCCGCCTGCACGCTCCAAAGCTCGCCGTGCTCATAATTGTACGGGAAACGCTTGGTGTCTACCGCAAGGTAACGAATACCGAACTGCTCATCCTTAATAACAAAAGCCTTGCGGTCTGCCGAATACTCGGCATCAGGGTTGTCAAAAAAGCGTTTTTCGACCGTTTTGCCGTTAGGCACAAAGAAGCGGTCGTGGTTGCCTATGACCTCTATGCGCTTGTCGGCGGGCAGGCACTCGGTCGCTTCACGGTACGCTTTAAGTTCAAGCGGATTATATGCGAGCTTAACCGTATCACCGAGGTTGATTATCTTTGACACCTTGCTCCAATCAACAAAGCCGTTTATGAACTCATAAAGCTCGTTGTCGGCGGTGATTGCGCCGTGCTGGTCGGTAGTGACTATCATGGGGATTTTATTCTCATCGCTGTCAACTTCGGCTATAAATTCCTCATAATTCTTTTTTACATTCTCTTTCCATTCATCTGTGTAAACTACGGTCTTTTTATTTGCAAAATAAATACCGAAATTCACGGCGTTGATACCTATTGCGAACACCGCTGTGATTATAATGATTATGCGAACGGTTTTTTTCATTTTAACTCCCACATCCTCTCGAAAAACACAATAAATCCACATTCACATAATACTCTTAAATACTCGGCTCTGTCAAGATTGTCGGGCGGTGTTTTATATATTAACATTCACACGAAAAAGCAAGATGCATCTTGTTGACATACATATTTATATATGTTAATATGATTGCAATTACTCCGTTTGAAAATATTTTTTTACGATGTAATTTTTGTGTTCTGTTTCGGGTATTAGTGTTGAAAGGCAGAAACAAAAACCTGTTGTATATTGTTAGGAGGAACAGACAATGGCAAAATATGACTTAATGGAGTCTTTGGGTGTCTACGGAAGAAAGAATCCAAAAAACGGTCAGATCAATCCGGAAATCGAGCCGCTTACCGGCAGATACACCTCAAAATTTGAGCAGAACCTTTACAGCCGCACCGGCATGACGCTCGAACAGCTCTTCGCCACCGGCAGGCTCACCGATGCTTACGGCCGCAAACTGCCCCCCGCGCCCGACGGCTCGAGCGAGCGCGAAAAGATGCTGTACTACCACAATTATGTTGCAAAATCGCTCAATTCCGGTTACAGTCTTATGATGTATGAAAAAAATAATGACGGTTTACCGAAGGAAATTTCGTTTTCGGAAAAGAAAGGTCTTAACATAAGCGACGATTATGTCAACCTGAAAGAGCCCAAAAAGCCCGGATTTTTTGCGAAACTTTTCAACACCAAGTCGGTGAAGAATTATAATACATATCTCGAGCGCAAAGCAGAATCGGAAAAAGCCAGAAAAGAGGAAGCAGAACGCGAAGTCAAGCACCACAACCCCCGTGCCAACCTCAAACAGCTTCGTGAAGACAATAAGGAAGCTATGAATTTCTACCTCAATGTGTATAACAAGGATGATTTCAGCGTTGATCCCTTTACCGATGAATTTGCCAGAGAGCAGCTCATCAACGAGGTCGGAAATATGATGTTTATGGATTCCATAGGGAGAATAATGAAGGACGACCCCGAAAAAGCAGACAGTATGCTGGCAAACCTGCAGGAACAGAACCTTGAGAATGCAGGCAAGACCAAAGTTCTGCTCAATCAGTCCGAGCTGGATTTCGTTAAATCCAAAATTGAGCATATTCAGAACCCTGCCGATTTAAGAAACTTTATTGTAAACGGCGGCAGACAGAAGCTTGCAAATGAATACGCCGAAATGGTGAAAAATCAGAATGTGCCGATAACCAAGCCCGATTTCAAAATTCCCACCGGTCAGGTCAAAGAAGACGGCACACCCGTAATAGATGAACAGGCAACCAAGGGTTACCAAAACCTTTGCAACGATGCCAAAAACGCAATGAGAGATCTTATGATGATCAGCGCCAGCGCCAAGAACGGCTCCCTCCCCGCGAACCGTCTTGACGATATAAAAAAAGGTCTTGCAACCATTATGCTGCAGGATATGGTGGCAAAAGCAGCGGTTTCCAAACATCAGCCGACTAAGGACAGAACAAAGGATATGCTCAGGCAAATTGCCGACCCCAACGGCGACAAGAGTGTATATAACGGCTCCATGGAAAATGTACGCGCTCATCTGCAAAAGAAGATGAATATTGAAAAAATGACGGGTAAGGATATTGAAAACTTCCTCAAAGGCGACAAATCCAGTATTCAAAACAGTATGTTTTTCGGCTTTTTACCCCCTCAGAAGCAGCCGGCTGCCGCCAAAAACGGTCCGCAGGTACAGCAGAACGGTCCGCAGGTACAGCAAAACAGTCAGCAGATACAGCAGCCCAAAAACAATCAGCCCAAACCTCCGCAGCAACAGCAGCCGCAGGTTCAGGGACCGTAAGAGTTTACTATGAAAAAATCACTCAAAACCGCGGTATCGCTCATACTGTGCTTTGTGCTGCTGTTCGGTGCGGCAAACAAAGTGCTTACGGTCGAGGTTTATGCAAACAACACCACCATTGATGTGCCCGACAAGCTGCAGAATGCTTTTGATAAATTCACAAACCTTGCCATTGATTTTGTAAACCGAATTCTTCTTGTGGTACGCCGCCCTTGGCAGCCCGATGACGATGCGAATAAAATAGATATGTCGAAATTCGAGCTTGTGTTTGAAGAAGAATTTAACGGTGATACGCTTGACGAAAATATATGGAATTACTGCAACGGTGTAAGAAAAGGCGGCTATTGGGATGAAACGCAGACTACTTTGCGTGACGGCAACCTCGTAATCAAGACCGAATACCTGGAAAACGGAAAATACGGAGCCGGCTATTATTCGGACCGCGTTGACACCAAAACCAAATACACACAAACCTACGGCTATTACGAATGCCGCTGCATTCTGCCTGCGGCGCAGGGTATGTGGTCGGCTTTCTGGCTCACGAATGAAGATGTTTCAAAAGACGGAACGCCCGGCACAAAAGGCACTGAAATAGATGTTTTTGAGTCGCCGTTTTATTACCGCACCATTAAAGGTAAAGACAGCAGTATGATAACCTCAAATCTTCATTGGGGCGGCTACGGATTACAGACGAAATACCGTAATGTCACCATTTCCAAGGCAGTAAACCCTTACACCGAGTATAATACATACGGGCTTGAATGGAACGAGGACGAATACATCTACTATGTAAACGGCATCGAGACCGGCAGAAGCAGTGCAGGCGGCGTTTCAAAAGCACCCGAATTTCTGATTCTTTCCTGCGAGGTCGACGGAGTTGACGGCGAGCCCTACAAGGGATGGTCGGGAGTTATTACAAATAACACCGATGAGCTTCCGGCAGAATTCATAGTTGATTATGTAAGAACTTACCAATACACCGATGCGGTAAATAATAACTGAATGAATTGCGGCCGTGACGGAAAAGAGCGTCACAGCCGCAATATTTTTATTAATTAAATCTCATAAAATTCCTTATACCACTCTGCAAAGCGGCGTAAACCTTCGCGCAGCGGTGTAGCGGGTTTGAAACCGAAATCCGCTTCAAGTGCCGAGGTATCGGCAAAGGTTACGGGCACATCGCCCGCCTGCATAGGCACAAGCTGTTTGTGCGCTTCAAAATCGTAATCGGCAGGCAAAACTCCGGCTCTTATCAATTCTTCGGAAAGGATCTGCACAAAGTCCAGAAGATTTTCGGGGTTGTTGTTGCCGATGTTATAAACCGCATATGGCGGCAGGGGCAAACCGTCGTCGCCGTTTTTCTTTTCGGGCGCGTGCTGCATTACGCGCTTAACGCCCTCAACGATATCGTCAATAAAAGTAAAATCGCGCTTGCAGTTACCGTAGTTGAAAATCTGTATCGTTTCGCCCTTTAAGAGCTTGTTGGTGAAGCCGAAATACGCCATATCCGGTCTGCCGGCAGGACCGTAAACCGTGAAGAAACGCAAACCCGTCGACGGAATATTATAAAGCTTTGAGTAAGCGTGAGCAAGCAGCTCATTGCTCTTTTTTGTTGCCGCATAAAGCGAAACGGGATTATCGACCTTATCCTCGGTGCTGTACGGCACTTTTTTATTGCTGCCGTAAACCGATGATGACGAAGCATAAACAAGATGCTCCACGGGATTATGGCGGCAAGCTTCAAGAATATTGTAAAAGCCTATGATATTACTTTCAATGTACACATCCGGGTGGTCTATGGAATAGCGTACACCAGCCTGCGCGGCGAGATTCACCACCACATCGAATTTATAATCGCCGAAAATCTTATCTATCAGCACCTTGTCGGCAAGGTTGCCTTTAATAAAAGTCCATTTGCTTTGCGGATATTCCGCCGCAAGCTTTTCGATTTCCGAAAGGCGGTAATACTTGAGCGACACATCGTAATAATCGTTACAGTTGTCAAGACCTACAATGTTTACGGACTCTACGGTGCGCAGAAACTCCCTTACAAGATTGGAGCCGATAAATCCTGCAGCACCCGTTACAAGAATAGTTTTATTCCTTAAATCAACATTATTTGTCAGCATTTTGTGATACCTCTGTATTCATTTTTGATCTTGATATAGCTTTCGAGATTACCGACATCGTAGCGGCTGCCGGGCATTTCCATAGCATAAACGGGAGCCTTTTGGCAGAGCCACGCAATAAAGCTGCCTGGCGCGTCAAAGCCGCAGCCGTCATCAAGAGCTTCGCCTATGCGCTTTGCATCAGCTTTGGTATAGTAATAAAAAGGCGGACAGCACCACTGTGTTTTCGGCACCTGCGGTTTTTCCTCCATACCGATAATGCGGTCGCCGTCAAGCTCCAGAACACCGCGTTTCACAAGCGTTTCTTTCTTTGCTTCAAAGTAACGCATAACGCAAGATGCCTGCTTTTCGAGCGCATATCCGAGAAATTCGGTGAGCGAAAAATCAAGCACATTATCGCCTGCAAGCACCATCATATCATCATCAATTCCGAGCTTGTCGATAGCAAATTTAATATCGCAAACTGCACCCAAACGGGTCTCGTTAGTGCTTGTGCCGTCATCAACAACGGTAACCTTGTAGTCTTTTTTTGCCGACCATTCCTCGAAACAATGTGCAAATTTATGATTGGATATTACAACAAATTCGTCAATTTTATTTGCGGTATGCAAATCGTCGATAAGCCAGTCAATTATCGGCTTGCCGCCCACATCAAGCAGCGGCTTAGGGAAATTTTCGGTAAGCGGATACAGCCTTGTGGCGTAGCCTGCAGCTAAAATAAAACATTTCATAGTCTTACACCATCGGCAGTGCGGCATATATGCGCACTGTATTTACCTTTTAAATTCGGGAACGCTTCAAGGTATTCGCATTCCACCTGCTCCAAAATATCCTTTTCGTAAGCGGGATCGATCAGCGCCATACAGCAGCCCTTGAAGCCCGCGCCGGAGAATCGGCCGCCGTAAATACCCTTGGTGTGCGTCATAATCTCATAAAGCTTAATAAGCTCGGGCGAGCCTGTTTCCCAATTTTCGATACTGCTCCTGCCGCTTTCAAAGGAAAGGCGACCGAATTCTTCAATATCGCCCCTGTGCCACGCCTCTACGCCGGCTTCGACACGCTGATACTCGCTAAACCAGTGCTCGGCTCGCTTGCGGAAGTTTTCCGGCAGCTTATCCTTATATTTCAGATACACCTCATACGGCACATCGCGTAGGTTGGTTTCGTTGAATTTGCCGTAATCCATACCGGCAAACGCAAGCAAAGCGTAAGCCGCGCCGCGGCATTCATCCACTCGCATATTGAATTTTGACGAAGCAAGCGAGCGCTCAATACCGGAGAAAAATATCGCAATCTCGTAGGGCTTCATATCGGGCGCGGTCGGAATAAGCTCATAGGAATCGTCTTTGGTGTCGAGGTACAAAAGTTTCTCTTTACGGCAATAAATCTCGCAGGACTGATCGAGCTTGCCGCACGAAACGCCAACATATTTATTCTCGGCTTGCTTGGAAATAGTAATCATTTCTGTTGGCGTAAGCTTGATATTATTAAGATTTGCAAGAGCAAAAAGGAATGTGATAATAACCGCGGCAGAAGACGAAAGGCCGCCTATGGGCAATTCGCCGTCGATAACGGCGCAAAGACCCACGCGCAGCGGATAACGGGTATTAAGTGCGATGGTGGCACCGCGCAGATGATCCGCCCAGTCATTTTCTTTTTCCTGCGGAACGCCCGTAACATGCCACTGTGCACGTTTGGGGAACTGCAGCGACTTAATCTCAACAACACCGTTCATCTTGGGACCGTATGCTATATATATGCCCTTGTCGATAGCAAATCCGGTGATTTTTCCGAGATTGTGGTCCACATGAGCACCGATAGGACAGATGCGGTATGGAGTGAATGCCACACTCTGCGGCTCTTTGCCGTAAGTCTGCTTAAACACTTTATATGCGCGTGCACGCGCACCGACTGCGGTGTATTCGACTGTGGTTCGGTTTGAAAGGCTGTCCGCCTTTTCTTTGACAGCCTCTTTCGTGCGCCCGTCAAGCGGCATTTCCGCATCATCCGGTATAAGCCACGACTTACCGACCTTTTTAGCACCGATAATACGACCGCTGCGGCAAAGCGCCGTAACACGGCGCTCGGACGCGCACCAGCGTTCGGCAGTCTGTTTAACATCAGAATAATTCATAATAATTCAACCTTTTATGCTATAAACAAATTGCAGCTTATATAATGTAATATGAATAATATGTACGTAATTGTACTACTGACTTACATATTTGTCAATATAGCATAGAGACAAACAGATATTTTGTCAATTTACAAAACCGACACACATCATAAATCGAAAAACCACCATACACAGATGTGATCCACCCTTCCGCAGTGCTTATTATCTTGCTTTTCCCCACATATAATGTTATAATGGTGATAAGCAGATCTGCAATGATCAATTATCAAACACTTAATATTATGACTGGTATTTTCCCCGAAATACAAACAAAGGTACGGTAATATGAAACATAAAACACCGTTATTCATCGGTATAATTCTTTTGCTCGCAAGCATTGTTATTGCGGTACTCATTATGAGCGAAAGCCTGCTTTTCAGACCGCAAAAGCTGACTATAAGTGATGTAACGAACACCGCCGCTGCCGAAAAGGAAGGCTATGTAAGCCCCATTGATTTTGACAAACTGCAAAACAAGTATCCCGACATTGTTGCGTGGATTGATATACCCGGTCCGGAAATCTCTTACCCGGTTTTTTGCAGCAGTGCTGATGATACATTCTATATCACTCATAACAGAGACGGTGAAGAATTCCGCGCCGGTGAAATATTTATAGAGCACAATTACAACAACACCGATTTTACCGACCCGGTGACGCTTATTTACGGCCACAATATGAAAAATGAAACCATGTTCGGACTTTTGGAAAATTACTTTTCATATTCCGGCAATGATGATATAAACGGCAAAATTACAGTTTACACAAAAACAGCCGAATATCACTACAAGGTTTTTTCGGCGACATCATTTGATAACCGTCATATTTTATTTAATTACGATTTCAGCAATAATGATGTTTCCGCCGCGTTTTTTGATGAAATTAAAAGCACTCATTATCCCGATACTTATTTTGACGATGGATTATACGCAGAGTGCAGCGGGAATAAAATCATTCTTTCCACTTGTAAAAACGGCAATCTGAATGACAGATTCCTTGTGATTGCCGGATTATACAAAACAATTAATTAATAATAAGGGCACACCCGTATTGCAGCAAACTTCATTCCCGGGTGTGCTCTTATTATCTGCATTTTGCTGAGAATTACAAATAAATCATAAGCCCGAAAATATAATGGCTTTACGGTTTATTAAATACCTGATTACCGTAATTCACTTTCGTGAAGTATTACGCCGTCTTTTTCCAGTCGGTGCTGAAGCAGCGAAATATCCGCTTCGGTAAAATCATTAAAAAGTGCGGCGGCAGTACCCGCAGCCTGACCGCTGACGGCACAGACCGGTATCACGCGTGTAATATCCCACATAGCATCGGTAACGGAAATATTCCGTCCGGCACAGATAAGGTTCTTTACCTTTTTCCCGTGAAGCGCACTGAAACGCAGTTCATAAACCGGACCGCGTTTGCGCCAGTCCGAAAACAGACCCACACTATCCGCGAACACCGTGTGCATATCTTTATCGCTCATAGTGCTTTCGCCGCTTATGCGGCGTGTCATACGCACCTGCGGTATTGTCGGCAATGCGGCGAGACTGTAATTTTCGCACAGTGTTCCTTTTTTCAGAAAATCCTCAAATGCGGTTTTATGCGAAAGCAGCACCTGTGTTGTAATATCATCGGCATCGATTCCGCCGAAGCGCCGTTCTGTCAGCGGTTTGGCACGGGTAAGCATCTTTTCGCCGTCGGTAATATCGCTTGCGCCGAGCATACACAGCTTATACTTGCCGTTTCTCACCGCATAATACCAAGCGGCAAGCACATTCCCCTGACCGAAAAGCGCATCATCTTCACCTGCAAGATGAACGATATCGGCATCCCCCGTTGCATCGACAACGGTTTTCACACCTATGGCGGATCTGCCGGATTTGTTTTCAACAATAATATGGGTTATTTCCCCGTTCGTTACCGCCGCACCGCATACCACGGTGCCGTAAAGCAAATCAACACCGCTTTCGGTCAACAGATTTTCAAGATCGCAGGCGTACACCTGCGGATTGTATTCGCTTATGAAGCGGTGACCGGCACGCTCCTCCCTGCTGCCGCAGTTCAGCCATTCCGTCGGTTCTCCGTTTCGCACATCCGTACCGTGTTTCAGCGAAAGGCACAGGAGCTTTTCGGCAAGTCCGAACGACACCTGACGGCCCGTGCCGTCGCACAGCGGCAGATATACGGCAATAAGCCCTGCCGTGGCAAGACCGCCCAACATATATTCCCGTTCGATAAGCAGTGTCTTAGCACCGGCTGCGACACTTGCCAAAGCGGCGCTTACTCCGGCTATGCCTCCGCCGCATACGACCGTGTCGTATTCTCTTGTTACTTCCAGCACTCTTGCAGGTTCGGTGACGGTGGTATTCATAATAAACCTCTCATACATTTCAACAATTTAAAGCGACAATATCCATCCGCTTTTCATTATAATATTTTCCGGTAAATTGTCAAGAAAACACCCCCCGGAGCAAACCGAGGGGCGTTGATTCGTCTTATAAATCCTATTACTTAGTCCTTAATAGCTGCCTATGTGACGGTACACAAAAGTGGGAAAACACATTTTTAAAACAACTTATAATCAACAATTTTCTGTAATGCCTTAATTGCGGTAGCATAAGAAACATCTTCAAAAAGCATTTTTGCGGTAATATCTTCGTAATCCTTCTTGTAGATATCCTTATTGATTATCTCTTGCAGTAAAGCATTCATATCTATACCGTCTTTTGCCGAGCGGCATTGTTCGTGCGGTTTTCGTTCTTCAAATACTTCTTTTGCCAATTGCTTTAAACCGTCATTCAAGGGAACAATATCGAACAATTTATAAATGTCGTAGATGTGTCTTGAATGCTCCCTGACAGCATCACTTAAATAATAATCACCCAAGGCATACAACTTATCAATGAGCGTTCTCCCTGCCGTCTGAACATTAAGCTCAAACGGTTCAAGTTCGTATTTTGTAATCAGGTCAGCATAGCCGCTATCTTTCAGGTGATCATAAATAATACTTGTTGCCTGTAATTTTTCGCAGGGATACGCCTTAATATAAACGGCGGTCTCAATGATTAAATGTTCTTTTAAGAAGTTTGAGGAAAAGACGGTCGGATAATCGACAATATATCTATTGTAGTTTCTTCTGCTTTTGACATTCTCGGCATTATCAAGTGTGAAGCCGAACTCATCAATAATGGATACAATATTCTCTTTGAGTTTCTTTCGTTGCCCTTCGGTGGGTTTGCTCAGAGTGTCAATATTCAAATCGATATCTTCCGAAAAGCGGTTTATTACCTTATAGCATTTGGAAAGAGAAGTTCCGCCTTTGAATATAATACTCGGTTGTAACTGCACAATTCTCTTTAAAAACAGTGTAACATAATAGTCTTTTTCAATAATACCGGGTTCAATGCCTGTTTCACTTGCCACTTTAAGAATAACCTGTTCAAAGGTTTCTTTGTCATTGTGCAACACTGAATATCGCCTCGCTTTCAATGAGATTTCTCATAACTTTATCGGGGAATACAGGAGCATACGAAACAATATCTTGTTTCGTAATACCGTTAGAATTCATATACTCTGCTATGCGTCTCTTTTTCTCACTGTCCAGCGAATCCGAACTTATATCGTTCATCATCTCCAAGAAGCTCAAAACAGCTACATTGGCACTGTTAATGGCAGTTCTCGCCTTACGGAGAATCACTTTTTGCTTTCCCACCGTAACATCTCTGACGTTGGTAGTTTCGTTGTTGGTGTATATTTCTATAACATTGGGCATTTGCGTTGTGAGTTTCAATTGGTTTTGAAATGTGATACCGGAATAATACCCAATTGTGTTTTCACCGTCATTGATATACTTTTTCTCAATGACTTTGCGGGGGTTTAATATACTCTTTCCGAAAACAGTATCGGTAGGAATATAATAAATACCTTTTTCAAACCGAATGAGCTTGCCGCTGTCGCAAAGGGATTTGAGCTGTTTCATCACCCACGGACGGGAATATTCCTTAAAAGTGATTTGGGCGGATATTATCGGTTCATTCGTTCCGTATTGCTTCAACAGATAGTCAAACAATGTCATACATACGCACCACCTTTCCATAATAGTATACTCTAATGCTATTGAATTATACTACTTTCTACGCTATATGTCAATGATATTATATTCGATGTTCCGGCAGATAATTCACCACCCGTATCAGCACGCAAAAATCCCCCTGCCGAAGCAGAGGGATTAAAGTATTCAGGGATATATCCTCAGTCCTTAATAGCTGCCTGAGCTGCTGCGAGGCGAGCGATCGGAACACGGAAGGGTGAGCAGGATACATAGTCGAGGCCGATCTTGTGGCAGAACTCAACGGAAACGGGGTCGCCGCCGTGCTCGCCGCAGATGCCGCAATGCATGGTGGGACGAACGCCCTTACCAAGCTCAACAGCCATCTCCATAAGCTTGCCAACACCTGTCTGGTCAAGCTTTGCGAAGGGATCGTTCTCATAGACCTTCTGATCGTAGTAAGCGCCGAGGAACTTACCTGCATCGTCACGGCTGAAGCCGAAGGTCATCTGGGTAAGGTCATTGGTGCCGAAGCAGAAGAATTCAGCTTCCTTAGCGATATCATCGGCAGTAAGAGCTGCTCTGGGGATTTCGATCATGGTACCTACTTCGTACTTGAGGTCAATGCCTGCAGCGGCGATCTCAGCATCGGCGGTAGCAACAACTATATCCTTAACGAACTTGAGCTCTTTAACTTCGCCAACAAGGGGAATCATGATTTCGGGAACGATGTTCCAGTCAGCATGAGCCTTCTTAACGTTGATAGCTGCGCGGATAACAGCCTTGGTCTGCATCTTTGCGATTTCGGGATAGGTAACGGTAAGGCGGCAGCCACGGTGACCCATCATGGGGTTGAACTCGTGGAGGTCGGCGATAACCTGTTTGATGTATTCAACGGTCTTGCCCTGAGTCTCAGCGAGAGTCTTGATGTCGGCTTCTTCGGTGGGAACGAACTCATGGAGAGGCGGATCGAGGAATCTGATGGTAACGGGGCAGCCCTCAAGTGCTTCGTAGAGAGCTTCGAAGTCACCCTGCTGATAGGGAAGGATCTTTTCAAGAGCAGCTTCTCTCTCCTCAACGGTTTCAGCGCAGATCATTTCGCGGAAGGAACCGATTCTTTCGGGATCGAAGAACATATGCTCTGTACGGCAAAGGCCGATGCCTTCTGCGCCGAGCTCGCGTGCCTTCTTGGCATCTCTGGGAGTGTCGGCATTGGTGCGGACTTTGAGCTTTCTGTACTTGTCAGCCCAAGCCATGATTCTGCCGAATTCGCCTGCGATCTGAGCGTCAACGGTGGGGATAACTTCGCCGTAGATGTTGCCGGTAGTACCGTCGATGGAGATGTAGTCACCCTCAACGAAGGTCTTGCCTGCAAGCTCGAATTTCTTATTGGCTTCGTCCATCTTGATATCGCCGCAGCCGGAAACGCAGCAAGTACCCATACCGCGAGCAACAACTGCTGCGTGAGAGGTCATGCCGCCGCGTACTGTAAGGATGCCCTGAGCAGCCTTCATACCGGTGATATCTTCGGGAGAAGTTTCAAGACGAACAAGAACAACCTTTTCGCCCTTTGCGTTCCAGCTCTCTGCATCGTCAGCTGTGAAAACGACCTTGCCGCAGGCAGCACCGGGAGATGCGCCGAGGCCTTTGCCGAGGGGCTTTGCAGCCTTGAGAGCCTTAACATCGAACTGCGGGTGAAGAAGAGTATCGAGGTTTCTGGGATCGATCATTGCAACAGCCTTTTTCTCATCGATCATGCCCTCGTCAACGAGGTCGCAAGCGATCTTGAGAGCAGCCTGAGCAGTTCTCTTACCGTTGCGGCACTGGAGCATGTAAAGCTTGCCGTTTTCAACGGTGAATTCCATATCCTGCATATCGCGGTAGTGGTCTTCGAGAATATCGCAAACCTTTACGAACTGAGCATAAGCTTCGGGGAACTCCTGTTCCATCTGAACGATGGGCATGGGAGTACGAACGCCTGCAACAACGTCTTCGCCCTGAGCGTTCTTAAGGAATTCGCCCATAAGCTTCTTTTCGCCTGTTGCGGGGTCACGGGTGAAGGCAACGCCTGTACCGGAGTTGTCATTGAGGTTACCGAATACCATAGGCATTACGTTAACTGCGGTACCCCATGAATACGGGATGTCGTTGTCGCGGCGGTAAACATTTGCACGGGGGTTGTCCCATGAACGGAAAACAGCCTCGATAGCGAGCTTGAGCTGCTCAACGGGGTCAACGGGGAAGTCCTGACCGAGCTGATTCTTGTACTCAGCCTTGAACTGCATTGCGAGCTCTTTGAGATCGGCAGCGGTGAGTTCAACGTCGAACTGAACGCCCTTAGCGGCTTTCATCTTGTCGATGAGTTCTTCGAAATATTTCTTGCCGACTTCCATAACAACGTCGGAGAACATCTGGATAAATCTTCTGTAAGAGTCATAAACGAATCTCTCGAATTTGGGATCCGAGTTGCCTGCGATCATAGCGGCAACAACATCATCGTTAAGACCGAGGTTAAGGATTGTATCCATCATACCGGGCATAGAAGCGCGGGCGCCTGAACGAACGGAAACAAGAAGAGGATTCTTGAGGTCGCCGAACTTTTTGCCGTTGATTTTTTCCATCTCGGCAACGCCTGCCATAGCCTGAGCCATGATCTCGTCGTTGATCTTTCTGCCGTCCTCATAATACTGTGTGCAGGCCTCGGTAGTGATTGTGAAGCCCTGCGGAACGGGAAGACCGATAGCGGTCATCTCAGCGAGGTTAGCACCTTTACCGCCGAGGAGATTACGCATGGTCATGTCGCCTTCGCTGAACATATAAACCCATTTGTTTGCCATTTTTTGTACCTCCAAAAATGTATTTGTTTTACACCGTTCTCAATTTTAACATATCACCGCGTATTTTTCCATAGTTTAATAATGCAAATAAGAGCAAATATAGCATAAAATTTTTGTGGATGTTGCTTAAAAGTTTTCAGTTTTCAGTTTTCGGTTTTCAGAAATTACAAACACAGGCGTGTTATTATAGCGCGTTATTCGACTATTTCAAAGGCCGAAATTGAAAACCAATAATGAATTTTAATAAATGCAGTTTCCGCGATATTGACAATTTTACCATGTTTGTTTATAATAATACCACCAAAATTTAATGGAGGTAAAATTATGAAAAAGTTTCTTGCAGTTATGCTTGTAATCGCCATGATAGCGTCATTTGCAGCTTGCGGCGGTTCGGGCAGCACCGATGAAGACACCACTCTTCCCGAAGAAAATCCCACCGAAGTTCTTCCCGAAAACGAAGATTTGACAGGCGGCTATACCGTTAAATCCGAAGTTGAAGCCGTTGAGCTTCCCGAGGATGTAAAGGCGGCTTTCGACCTTGCACTTGAAGGCTACACAGGCGTTGGTCTTACTCCCATCGCTTACCTCGGCAGCCAGGTAGTTGCAGGTACGAATTATGCAATCCTCTGCCTCGGCAAGGTTATGAACCCCACCGCACAGCCCACTCTTAAGGTTGCCGTTATCAACAAAGACCTTGAAGGCAATGCTTCAATGCTCAGAGTAAACGATTTCAAGCTTGTTGACTATGTCGGCGCAGATGCCGAAGCGGCTGAAGGCACAGAAGACGGCGCTCTCACAGCACTTCTTCCCACACAGGCAGCTCCCGAAGGCGAAGACGAAATAATCGTAAAAGCGGCTGTTCCCGAGGGCGAAGACGGCAAAATCGTAGCCGGCGCCGCTCCCGCAGGCGATGATGAAGTTCCTGCAAACGGCGGTCTTATGGGCGGCGCTGTTGCAGGCGGCTGGACTCTCAACACCGAATTCCCCGAGGCTGTTCTCGATGAAAGCGAAGCCGAAGCATGCACCGTTCTTGAGGGCGTTATGGGCGTTCAGTATCAGCCCATTGCCTGCCTCGCCACACAGGTTGTTGCAGGTACCAACTTCGCTATGCTCGTTAAGGCTACCATGCCCGCAGCAGATGACGCTGTTGAGCTCAGAGTAGTTACCATTTACGACGGCGTTGACGGCTCACTTGAAGTGCTCGGCACAAAGACGATCAATCTTGCTGATATCGTAGGCTGATTAAAACATCTTATAGCCATAAGGACTGTTGCATTCAGATGCAGAAAGCACTAAATGCAACAGTCCCTTTTTTAAATTGCAAACACCGATTATATTTGCTATACTGTATCTATCAACAAATTAAGGGTGATGAATATGAGTAAAAACTTTTTCGACCACATAGTCCACGGCGGTGACTACAACCCCGACCAATGGGTAAAGACGCCCGAAATATGGGATGAGGATATGCGCCTTATGAAGCTCGCGCATATAAACAACGCCACTGTCGGCATTTTTGCATGGTCTATGATAGAGCCCGAGGAGCACGTTTACAACTTCGGCTGGCTCGATGAAATTATGGATAAGCTTGCCGCAAACGGTCAGGAGATAATTCTCGCCACGCCGTCGGGTGCGCGCCCTGCGTGGCTTGCCGAAAAGTACCCCGAGGTGCTGCGTGTGGAGAAAAACGGCATACGCAACGAATTCGGCGTAAGGCACAATCACTGCCTCACCTCGCCCGTTTACCGCGAAAAAGTGCGCGAGATAAACACGATTCTCGCAGAGCGTTATAAAAATCACCCGGCGCTCAAAATGTGGCATATATCCAACGAATACAGCGGTGAATGTCATTGTGAGCTTTGCAGGCAGTCGTTCCGCGAATGGCTGAAAAACTACTACCACAACGATATAGAAGAACTTAACGATGCGTGGTGGGGCGGCTTCTGGAGCCATAAGTATAATAATTTTGGACAGATAAATCCGCCCTCGGACCGCGGCGAAAGCCATGTTACCGCGCTGAAGCTCTGCTGGAAGCGCTTTGTTACCGACAGCCACATTTCGTTTTTTGAAAACGAGACTGCTCCCCTGCGCGCCATTACGCCCGACACCCCCATAACGACAAACTTTATGCGGATGTATGACGGCATTGATTACCAGCGCTTTGCGAATCATGTTGATATTGTTTCGTGGGATAACTACCCCGCGTGGGATAAAAACAACAACACCGAGGTTGCCGCCGAAACAGCTTTTGTGCACGATGCGTTCCGCACGATGAAAGGCGGTCAGCCGTTTCTGCTTATGGAGAGCACGCCGTCGATACCAAACTGGCAGGATGTAAATAAAATACCGAAGCCGGGCAGGTCGGAGCTTTCATCAATTCAGGCAGTTGCTCACGGTGCAGACAGTGTGCAGTATTTTCAGTGGCGCAAGAGCCGCGGCAGCCACGAAAAATATCACGGCGCGGTGGTTGACCACTGCGGGCACGAAAACACACGCGTCTTCCGCGAAATCGCACACACCGGCGAGGTCCTCGAAAAGCTCGGCGGCGCAGTCGGCACACGAAGCGAAGCGAAAATCGCGATCATGTACGATTGGGAAAACGCGTGGGCAGTCAAATTCTACTGCGGCTACAACAACCTTTACAGGAATTATCTGCAGGAATGTATAAAATGGTATAAGCCGTTCTATGAGCGCGGTATTTGTGCGGATATTATTTCCGAGGATGACGATTACTCGAAATACGACCTTATAATCGCGCCGTATTTGTATATGCTCAAAGACGGCGTTGAAGATAAGATAGCAGACTATGTTGAAAACGGCGGAAAATTCGCTGCCACATACCTTATGGGCGTTGTTGATAAAAACGACCTCTGCTATCTCGGCGGCGTACCCGCAGGCAAGTTAAAGGATGTTTTCGGCGTATGGTGCGAGGAAACCGATTCCCTGCCCGACGGTATGGAAAACTCAGTGATTTACGACGGCAGGCATTACAGCGTTGACCATATCTGCGATATAATCCACCTTAACGGCTCCGAAAATCTTGCGCAGTATGAAAAAGATTTTTACGCAGGCGAGCCCGCCGCAGCCGAAAACAAATACGGCAAGGGCACGGCATATTATATCGCATTCAGAAACGACGGCGACTTTGCCGACGATTTCTGCGAAAAGCTGATAAAGGATGCCGCATTGTTGCCCGACTGCCGCATTACCGCCGACAAAGGTGTTGAAATAAGGAAACGCGGCGATTACATTTTTGTACTTAATTTTGCCGACGGCGATGTAAATGTTGCGCTCGATAAAGAGTACGCCGATGTTGTGAACGGCGGCACCGTCAGCGGAAATGTTACGCTTAAAGAGTGCGGATATATGGTGCTGAAAGAAATTTGAACTTTCTGCGGATTTAATACTCCATTCTCAACAGCTTATCGGTGATCTCATTTATCATATTGAAATCTGTCGCTTTGATGTAAAACTCCTCAAGCTTATCGTGGGCGTTTTTGGCAAGCGACATTTTTCTTACCGCTTCGTCAATCATTTCTTTTTTTGTTTTCTGCACAAAGGCGATGCGCTCCTTGTATTTTGCCGCTTCGGTCTTATCGGTAAATCTGCCTGCGCGCACGGCATTCGTTTCGTCATCAAGCGCGTGATGGTAACCGTTTTCGGTAAACACCGCAAGCTTCAGTTCGGGAATTATTATGTGTTCCGGCTTTGTGTCGGGCATTACGGGGCAATAGCACTTATAAATATCGTATCCGTTTTCAAGTGCGTAGTCGGCAAGGTATTCCACTATAAACGGAGCCGCCGCGCCGAGCGCATCATTTACGGTGATCATCTGCTCGCAAAGCGAAGCGACGGTATCGTGCTCAACACGAATGCCGTCGGGCGTGACCGCCGAAAGAAATCTTAAATTCAGTCTGCCGTATGATGCGGGCTTGCGTTCGGGTATCACCCTATGTGCAAGACGCTGTGCATAGCGGCAGATTTTCTCGCGGTCGGTAAAATCCGCGCTGATCGCCGCAAGATTTGCGGAAAGCTGCGAAGCAAGACGCAAATACTCGGCACACTTTTTGTGTTGCAGCTTGCAGTCGCGAGTGAGCGCAGTTATTTCGGCAGCGTGACTTTTTAAATATTCCTTGTTCCACGCCACAGTTAAATCCACAATATGCTCGGTAACGCCCGGCAATGAGGGGTCAAACACATGCGGCGCGGTGCCGTCAAGTATGGAAAAATTAATTTCCGGCACATATACGAGGTCAAACGAATCGGGATCTGCGCTGCAAATGCCGCGCTCTACATAAAGCCCCTGCTGCTCGAACTTTTCGGCAAATTTACGCATTATTGTTGATTTACCCGTTCCGGGTCCGCCTTTGAGTATGTAGTGAGTACCCTCGGCATACGGGTCATAGAGTTTATCGAACAGTGAACGGTAGCCGCATTTATTATTGGCACCGAAGAAAAATGTTACGGGTAATAAAGCATCGTACATATAAATCAACCCCTTCGCAGTATAATATGAAAAATCGCGGATAGTGTTACCTTTGCTTGACATTTAAGATGCAAAAATATATACTGTTTTTATAAAATTTTTCCGTGAGGAGAATGAGTATGTCAAGATTTGATGAAGCTGCAAAAATATATGCAGGGTACGGCGTTGACGCCCGTGCTGCGATAGATACCCTGAAAAACGTTACCGTTGCCGTTCATTGCTGGCAGGGTGATGATGTTGTGGGCTTTGACAGCCGCGAGGCTCTTTCGGGCGGAATACAGACAACCGGCAATTATCCGGGCAAAGCGCGCACGCCCGAGGAGCTTATGGCTGACTATGACAAGGCATTTTCACTTATAGGCGGCAAAAAGAAGCTCAACCTGCACGCGAGCTATGCGATTTTTGAAGACGGCGAAGCAGTCGGCAGAGATAAAATCGAGCCGAAGCATTTCAAAAAATGGGTTGATTTTGCAAAAAAGCGCAATATGGGCATAGACTTTAACCCCACCTTCTTTTCGCACCCGATGGTAAAAGACAATCTCACGCTTTCTTCGCCCGATGAAGAAGTGCGCAATTACTGGATAGCACACGGCATTGCCTGCCTTAAAATTTCGGAGTATTTCGCGAACGAAACGGGTATGCCCTGCGTTATGAATATATGGATCCCCGACGGCTACAAGGATATTCCCGCAGACCGCCTCGGTCCGAGAGCGCGTTTCAAGGATTCACTTGATAAAATCCTCGCCGCGCCTTACGACAAATCAAAGGTTTATGTTACGCTTGAATCAAAGGTTTTCGGCATAGGGCTTGAAAGCTACACGGTAGGCTCTGCGGAATTCTGCCTTTCCTATTCCGACAAAAACGGCATTACCCCGCTTATGGATAACGGTCACTATCACCCCACGGAAGTAGTAAGCGACAAAATCCCCTCACTGCTTCTGTTCAATGAGAAAATCGCTCTGCACATAACAAGGGGCGTTCGCTGGGACAGCGACCATGTTGTGCTCTTTGATGACGAAACAAAGGAAATCGCCAAGGAAATAGTCAGAAACGATGCCCTTGACAGAGTGTTTATTGCAACCGATTATTTTGATGCAAGCATCAACCGCATTTCCGCGTGGGTAACGGGTGTAAGAAGCGTACAGAAAGCTCTGCTGTTCGCTCTTTTGCAGCCCAATGCAAAAATGAAAGCTCTGCAGGATGAAAACAAGCTCACCGAGCTTATGGTGCTGCAGGAGGAAATAAAAACCGCGCCCATAGGCGATGTGTGGAACGAATTCCTTGCAGGTGAAAATGTTGCCGCAGATTATTATTCGGTAATAAAAGAATATGAAGAAAAGGTTTTGGTGAACAGAAAATGAAAGATATTTTGACCGCACCGTTCGTTACGGAAATGAGAAAGACCACCGCCAATATGTACCGTCTCGGCTGGGATGAAAGAAACGGCGGCAACATAAGCTATCTGCTCGATGAAAAAGAGGTCGCGGAATACCTCGACCTTAACAATGTTATTCGCACAATCCCCACGGGCTTTGAAGCAAAAGCACTTATCGGCAAAATCTTTATAGTCACCGGCACCGGCAAATATTTTAAGAATGTTGACGATGACCCCGAAACAAATCTCGGTATAATCCGCATAGCGGCAGACGGTACCACCGCCGAGCTTCTGTGGGGTTATAAGGACGGCGGCAAGTTCACCTCGGAGTTGCCCGCACACCTTATGAGCCACATGGCAAGGCTTTCGGTCGACCCCGAAAACAGAGTTGTGATGCACTCACACCCCACAAACACGCTTGCAATGAACTATGTACACGAGCTTGACGAAAAAAAGCTTACCCACACCCTTTGGGAGATGTGCACCGAGTGCATCGTTGTATTTCCCGATGGCGTAGGTGTTCTGCCGTGGATGCTTTGCGGCACAAATTCCATTGGTGAAGCCACTGCTGAAAAGATGAAGGAATTTCGCCTTGTTGTATGGGGTATGCACGGCATTTACGGCGCAGGCAAAACAATGGATGAAACCTTCGGACTTATTGAAACGGTCGAAAAAGCCGCGCAGATTTATATGCTCACCTGCAACCGCCCGCGAGTGAACACCATTAAAGACAGCGAAATGCAGGAGCTTGCAGAATTTTTCGGTGTTAAGTACAGAAAAGACTTTCTCAATCTGTAAGCACATAAAAGAAAAAACGGTACTCCCGCATTTTGCGGGAATACCGTTTTTATTATTCTGTTTTTCGTTCTGCGCTGAATGAGACGCCCCGAATTTATATGATTTCGGCTTTTTTCATTACTATGGGTGTAACGGGAGTGGAACGCTCGCCGCCGTAACTCATTCTGCGCTCGGTTTTAAGGAAGCCGTCAACTACCTCCATACCCTCCGTTACCTTGCCGAACGCAGCATACTGACCGTCAAGGAATGTGCAATCATCATAGCAGATGAAGAACTGACTGCTTGCGGAATTGGGATTCTGCGAACGCGCCATGGAAACAACGCCGCGTGTGTGCGAAAGCTTATTGTCCACGCCGTTTATTCTGAATTCGCCCTTTATGGTTTCATCGCTGCCGCCGCAGCCGGTGCCCTCGGGATCGCCGCCCTGCGCCATAAAGCCGTCGATAACTCTGTGGAAGGTAAGACCGTCATAAAATCCCGCTTTAACGAGCTTTTCAAAATTTGCACAGGTGATGGGGGCGAATTCGGGGTAAAGTTCTATAATGAACTCACCGCCGTTTTCCATAGTAACTTTAACCTTAGCCATTATGAAACAACCTCCAAAGTGTTCTTACCGATATCGTATTTCTCGGTAATGTAAATTTTCTGCTTAGTAAGCATACTGAACTTCACATCTTTGTCGCTGACCTTCTGAATCTCTGTCTTTGAAAGGTGAATTTCATAATTGAATGAGTAATTAACAGCAACAAGTGCATTTGTTGTTTTATCGATATAGACCTCAATAATACCGTCATTGACATCAAGTTTTTTAAGAGTGGAATCGCCCAAAGAAGATGCATCGGGAACATTGTTGAATGCCTTTGCATAAGTAAATGTGCCGTTTTCAAGCGCTTTTAAGAACGCCGAATTACTCAGATAGGATTTCTTGTCAAGTTTTATTCTGATAATATAAGCGTTGATTTCATTTTCCTCAAAAAGTCCGACTGAACTGATATCGGATGAAGTAAGTGCGCTTGTGTAATCCTGCCCGCTAAGCGGGAAATACTTCTTATGATTGGATGCTTTACCCGCACCGATATATGATTTGGTATTCTTGGGTTCGGTAACCGTCTTTGCCTCATCAAGCTGCTTCTGGAAGGTTGCTTTATCTTCTTCGGGTATAACCTTTTCCATCCCCTTGAAATAATCATAAAGAGGCTTATCGGTAACTATGAGATCATTACTGAAAGCTTTAAATGCTGCCCTTTCTATAAGCGAAAGCGTGCTTAAATCGAGATTGGTTGTTACAAGGCAGGATTTGCAATGAACTGTATTATTACAAGTAAATCCCGGCAAATCCTTTTTTACTGCATTGAGCTTTGCGTTGGCAAAATCAAGCAACTCCGTACCGAAAGTAACGGTTTTAGTCGCGATTCTGAGCGAATAGTCAACATCACGCAAATCAACACTGCCGTCACCGTTAAGGTCAAAGTCCTTGCCCTGGGGGCATTTGGCAATGCGTGCAACCACAGAAAGAATGAGCCTTGTGTCAGATGTGGTGTAGCTGCCGTCACCGTCGGCATCGGCATTTGTCATAGTCTTCAAAAGCTGTGCAAATTCAGCATCGCCCGCACTCTCGGCAGATGCGTGTACGGGCATACAAACAATACCCATAAGCACACACAGGGTAAGAACGAGACATAATAATTTTTCCTTCATAAAATTCACCTTTCTTATTTAAAGTTGAATGCCGCTTTAATAAACAGCAGCGTCTGTTGAACAATAAGCTCATCGCTTTCTTCAGCCTGCCTGCCTGTGTAAATAAAGAAACGCTCCTTATAATAATCGCAGGCGGTCGAAAACTGAAGCATCATAAAAATATTGTCAAGTAAAAATGCAAAGAACGCAGGGTCAATATCGTTACGCACATCGCCGGTACGCTGCGCCTCGCTTATAGCCACTGTGTATATGGAAGCCGAAATGGCCTCAATACGCTGTGAAAGCCCAATGAGCATCTCTTTATTACCATTGACGGTAAGCGAGTGGTAAATCTTGATAAGCTCGGGCTTCTCGCGCGAGAATTGCAAAAGCGTGCGTATGATTTTTTCGGCCTTTACTGCAATATCCTCTTTTGACTCGGAAAGCGTCATCAGCATTTTTTCGAGTGCGCCCAAGCCCTCCTGCACAACGGTGATGAAAAGCGCTTCCTTATCGTCAAAATACTTGTAAACGGCGCCGACGCTTATTTCAGCCTTGCGTGCTATCTGCTGAATAGAGGTATTTTCAAAACCGTGGTCTGCAAACTCCTCGCGTGCGGCACGCAGCACACGCTCGCGCTTTTCGGCAGGCAATTTTTCAAACGCCTCTTTACAGTATTTTGTTTTTTCGTTCGCCATCTTACACCTCTCTACATTAACCTAAAGTATATGATAGCATAACATCGCGCAAAATGCAATTAAAAACGCACAAAACGGCATACAAAAATACCTGTATCTTTTTGGTAATGCTAAATAATCCATATACGCAAAAATATATATTGCAAATTCGGTTAAACAGATGTATTATAGGCAGGTCCGACGGAATTTGACATTTTTGGAAGCTGATTTCAATGAAATTTTTAAGATTTTTAAAACGCAATGCGGTGCTTATGATTGCAACGCTTGCCGCAATCATAACCTCGTGCATTGTGCCGCCCTCGGCAGAGTACATAGGTTACTTCGATTTTAAAACGCTGAGCTGCCTGTTTATAACACTCGCAGTAATATGTGCACTTAAAAACATCAAGTTTTTCACTATTGTGGCGCGGCGGCTTATACGCTTAACGGGCAACCTGCGCACACTTGCGATTTTGCTTGTGGTCATAACCTTTATAGGCTCTATGATAATTGCAAACGACATGGCGCTCATCACATTCCTGCCGCTCGGCTATTTTGCTTTTTCGGTCACGGGCAACGACAAATATATGGCTTATATGTTCATTTTGCAGAACATTTCGGCAAACCTCGGCGGTATGCTCACGCCGTTCGGCAATCCGCAGAACTTATATCTGTATTCGGCTTACAATATCCCCACGGGCGAATTCACGCTTATAATGCTCAAGCCGTTTTTGCTTGCGGTAGCAATGCTTATAGCCTGCTGCTTTGTGTTTAAACCCGAAAAACTCACCATTAAAGATTCATTCAACGAAAAACTGAATGTAAAACGCACGGTCATTTACCTTGCGCTGTTCGCGTTCACGATTCTTGTGGTATTCAGAGTTATCCCCTACCAGATAGGGCTTGCGGTAGTGCTTATTGCTCTATTGTTCATAGACCGCGAAGCACTTAAAGCCGTGGATTACCCCCTGCTGCTTACTTTTGTGATGTTCTTTATATTCGCAGGCAATATGTCGCGCATTGAGGCAGTCAACAATCTGCTTTCATCCTTGCTTGAAAGGAGCACGCTGCTTGTTTCAATAGCATCGTGCCAGATCATAAGCAATGTGCCCTCGGCAATTCTGCTGTCGCGCTTTACGGATAATTACAGAGAGTTGCTGCTCGGCGTAAATATAGGCGGCACCGGAACGCTTATTTCATCGCTCGCAAGCCTTATTACATTCAGCGAGTTCAAACTGCTTTACCCCGGTCAGGGCAAAAAATACATACTGCTGTTTGCGCTTATGAATACAATCTTCCTCGGTGTGCTGACCGCAGCAACATACTTTATATATTAATTCTGCCGATTTTCTCAAAAAGTGTTTTATTTTTATATGATGTGTGCTATAATGCCCATTACAAATATTTACTGAATCGAGGCAATTCCAATGAAAAAAACCGTAAACATCGCCGAAAAAAAGGCTTTCGGCATATTCGCCATTATTTTCGGCATACTCGGCTTGCTGCTTATGACACACCACATTGCAAGCTACGAAGCTATTCTGAGACCGCGCATGGATTTTCTTATTGAAAATAAGATAATCACAAACGATATCAGCGGCATCACATTTTTAAGAATGTTCACCAACGAATCGAACATTTTCGTTGATATATTCTTTATTCTGTTCGGCTGCGGCATACTCGGTTCAAAAAAGCTTTACAACTTCACACATAACGAGCACTTAAGAGGCGCCGTAACGCTTTACATCTGCGTAACCGGCATCATTTACTTCACCGTGCTTCTTCCGTTCAGCCAGTCCTTCCCCATGGAAAAGGGCATCTGGTTCTCAAATGTTATAAACATATGGAACCACCTTATCACTCCCGTGGTATTTACGGCGTTCTGGTTCTTTCCCGTTGAAATCAAAAAAATACCAATCGTCAAATTTGCACTCACCGACCTCATTTACCCCATCGCATATTTCATTATGTGCATAATTCTCGGTGCAAACGACGGCTTCTACCCCTACCCGTTCCTTAACGGTAAGCAGATGTGGGACATGCTCTTTAAGAACAAGCCCTATGATTCGCTTATGGGCACCCTGCTCCTTGCAGCTGCGGTCGTTATTCTTTCCGGTGTATTTTTCGGCGTTGCCTGCGGACTTAATAAAATCCACAACAAGCGCATACTTAAATTCGGCGCAGAAGAAGCCGAAAAAGAAAAAGTGACGAAGTGAGTTTTCAGTTTTCAGCTTTCAGTTTTCAGAATTATAAAAACAACGCGGTTTCCGAGAAACCGCGTTGTTTTTGTATTATGCGTTGTTTCAAACTGTCAATCGCTGCGCGCTTGACCCGGGCTGCATACTATGCAGCCCCTACGAGTTTCTCCGAATAAACACAATAAAAGAGGTCGGAATTTTGAGCATCAACTCATAATTCTTACCTCTTAATTCTTAATTAAGCCGGCTTATGCGCCGAATATGCCTCATTATAACTTAGATTCGGATGCAGAAGACGGAATTTTTGAGCGATGGCGTATGCAGATACGCCGAGTGAGAAAAAACGGCTTATGCGCCGAATATGCCGCCGAGATTATTTGCCCAATTCCAGCGTGCGCTTATACGCTTCGCGCACCGCATTCATGGCGGCGGCGCGGAATGCGCCGTTTTCGAGAGCCTTTACGCCCTCAATGGTGCTGCCTGCGGGTGAGCAGACGGCATCCTTTAATTTGCCGGGGTGCTCGCCGGTGGCGATAAGCATTTCGGCGGAGCCTATAAGCGTCTGCGCGGCGTAAAGCAGAGCCTTGTCGCGCGGCAGACCGCATTCAACGGCACCGTCGGCAAGAGCTTCAATAAACATAAACACAAATGCGGGACCGCAGCCGGAAACGCAGCTTGCCGCATCTATTTTCGATTCATCTATCCTGTCAAGCAGACCGGCAGCGTTCATAATATCGCAGAAGCCGTCGAAATCGTCTTTATCGACAAATTCGTTGCCGGTGTAGAGTATAAGCCCCTCGCCCACGCTTGCCGGCATATTGGGCATAATTCTTATTATAGGACATTCAATACCCGCCATATCTTCGATTTTAGCGAGCGAAACACCTGCAGCCATGCTTACAAGCACAAAATCCGCCGGTCTGTTTTCAAGAATGGGTGAGATTTTCTGCATTACATCCCTGAGCATCTGCGGCTTAACGCCGAGGAAAATATAATCGCAGTTGCCGACAATATACTCGGCATCGGAAACATTAACATCTGTTTCGGCGGCAAAGACTTTTGCCTTTTTCTCATCCGTATCGAACACAAAAATGTTTTCGGCTCCCGCGGATTTTGCCGCAGCGCGTGCAAGGGCGGAGCCCATATTGCCGCAGCCGATAAAGCCTGCTGTTTTCATAAAATCACCCTTTCATCTGATTTGACCGTTACCTCTGACAATGTATTTATATGTGGTAAGCTCTTTCAAGCCCATAGGCCCTCTCGCATGGAGCTTCTGTGTGGAAATACCCATTTCGCAGCCGAGCCCGAACTCGCCGCCGTCGGTAAAGCGGGTGGAAACATTTACATAGACCGCCGCACTGTCGACATTCAGCGTGAATTTGCGGGCATTTTCGGCATTTTCGGTAACAATGCACTCGCTGTGATGTGTGGAGTGCTCTGCTATATGACCGATTGCCTGCTCAATACCGTCAACGACTTTAACGGCGAGGATGTAATCAAGAAATTCGCGGTCAAAGTCATTTTCGCCTGCCGCCGTGCCGTCAATTATTTTTGCGGCGCGCTCTTCAAGGCGAAGCTCTACGGGAATAAGCCCTGCGGCTTTGCGGTCATCAACAAGTCTTTTTTTAAGAAGCGGCAAAAATTTTGCGGCTTCGTTCGCATTTACAAGGCAAACCTCGGCGGCGTTGCACACCGACGGTCTGCTTGTTTTGGCATTTTCAATTATATTGAGCGCCTTTTCGTAATCGGCGGTTTCATCAACATAAATGTGGCATATACCCGTGCCCGTTTCAATGCAGGGCACCTTGGCATTTTCCACGCAGGCTTTTATAAGCCCCGCACCGCCGCGCGGAATAAGCAAATCGACATAACCTACGGCAGTCATAAGCTCATTTGCGCTCTGACGGGTGGTATCCTCCACAAGGTTTATGAGATTTTCGGCAAGGCCGAGCTTTTTAAGCCCGCCGCGCATAGCGGTAACTATGGCATGAGCCGAACGGAAAGCCTCCTTGCCGCTTCTGAGAATACAGACATTGCCGCTTTTGAGGGCAAGCGCCGCGGCATCGGATGTAACATTGGGGCGGCTTTCGTAAATAATGGCAACAACGCCCATTGCGACAGCGGTTTTTTCGATAATAACGCCGTTGGGGCGCTCTATATGCGCAAGCACCTCGCCCACAGGATCCGGCAGAGCGGTGACCTCGCGTATGCCGTCAGCCATACCCTGTATGCGCGCGGGTGTAAGCGCGAGTCTGTCAAGCATAACATCGCTTATTATGCCCTTTGCAGCCTCTAAATCCTTGGCGTTTTCAGCTAAAATATAATCGGTTTCGGCAACAAGCGCATCAGCCATAGCGTTGAGTGCGCTGTTTTTCTGTTCAGTTGTAATCGAAGCGGCGGCAATTTTTGCCTGCTTTGCTTCGCACAGAATTTCAAAAGTAGTTTTCATTATTTTACACCTATAAATCTTGTACCGACCTGTTTACCCTCTGCAATATCGTAAAGCACCGCGGGTACGGAACCGTTGGCAATTACAACATCGGTGCCGTTCTTTATGCAGCGTTTTGCCGCAGAAAGCTTTGTTGCCATACCGCCCGTGCCGAGACCGGAATTACTGCCGCCGCCGAGCGCCTCAATTTCGGGAGTTATTTCGCGAATTTCGGAAATAAGCACAGCATCGGGATCGGTGTGCGGATCGGCTGAATACAGACCGTCGATATCCGAAAGCAGCACGAGTATATCGGCATTCATACAAACGGCAACTATTGAGCCGAGCGTATCGTTATCGCCCACTGCGATTTCATCGGTAGCAACGGTATCGTTTTCGTTGATAATCGGCATAACGCCGAGTTCCAGTAGCCTCGTCATAGTATTTTTGATGTTGCTGTAACGCACATCGTCCTCAAGGTCGGGGGCGGTCAGTAATATCTGCGCGATATTGTGGTTGTATTCCGAAAAATACTTGTCATAAATATACATAAGCTCGCACTGACCGACTGCCGCCGCAGCCTGCTTAGTTGCCATATCATCGGGGCGGCTTTTGAGCGAAAGCTTACCCACGCCCATACCGATAGCACCGGATGATACCAGAATTATATCGTGACCGGCGTTTTTTAAATCGGAAAGCACCTTGCAAAGCTCCTCGACATGACGGATATTGATATTGCCTGTTTTGTGTGCAAGTGTTGATGTGCCCACTTTAACTACTATTCTCATATTATCACCATTCGCAGATTTCTCTTTATTTTATAAACTCATTAAGCTCGCGTCTGAGCCTTGCAACGGGGAAGCCCACAACATTGTAGTAATCGCCGTTTATGCCCTTTACGAGCAGGGCGGCTTTGCCCTGTATGCCGTAAGCACCCGCCTTATCGTAAGGCTCATCGGTGCTTATATATTCTTCTGTTTCTTTTTCCGTAAGGCTGAAAAACTCAACATCGGTCTTTTCGCTGAATGTGAGCTGCTTTTCGCCTTTTGTGAGCGTTATGCCCGTATAAACGCTGTGCGTTCTGCCGCTTAAAAGCTTTATCATACGGCGGGCATCGTTTTTGTCGTGCGGCTTGCCGAGAATTTCACCCCCAACAGCA
Source organism: Acutalibacteraceae bacterium (assembly GCA_045616765.1). Classification (GTDB taxonomy): domain Bacteria; phylum Bacillota; class Clostridia; order Oscillospirales; family Acutalibacteraceae; genus DTU089. The sequence continues at coordinate 32,150 of JAZLHL010000068.1, read as the reverse complement.
ACTACCGTATCGGCTGAAATAATAATATCCTCTGCCGCGACTTTGCCCTTTAAGGCGTTACCCTTAATAAGCGAAAGGTATTCGACGGTCTCGCGTGCAGTCAAGCCTTTCGGCACGGTTTCATCGCAATCGGCGGGCATCACTTTAAAATCTTCGGTAATAAGCGCCATAAGCTCGCGCCTGCGCGGTGAAGCGGAAGCAAGTATCACCATTTTCTCACCAGCTCTTTGCGATTTCTTTAAGCGTGTTAAGACCCCACTCGCAGCCGAGCTTCGGTTCCTCGCAGCCTTCAAATTCAAGGGTTATGTAGTAATCGTAGCCTGCGTTTTTTAGTGTATTCAGGCACTGCATAACGGGAACATTGCCGTGGCCGAGTACCGCACCGCGCAGATAATTGCCGCCGCGCGTTTTAAAAAAGCCGTTGCAGGGGCACATCTCCATACCGCTTTTAATATGAAAGTCCTTTGCGTGAACATAAGAGGCGTACTTTGCCATTCTCGAAACGGCGGTAACGGGATTTTCATCGGCACAAAGGAAATTGCCTATATCGACAAGTGCACCGAAATTCTTATGACCTACTCCTGTGATTATGCGCTCTACCCTGTCGCTGTCCTGACAGAAATAGCCGTGGTTTTCTATCATAGTTCTTATGCCTTTTGTTTCGGCATATTCGGTAACTGCTCTGTAACCCTCGATTATACGGGGCAAAGCCTGCTCAAAGCCCTTATATTTAGCTTCTTCGCCCTTATAGCCGCTGCACGCATCGTGGCGCATACCCGTAACGCCGAGCACCGCAGCAACATCGACTTCACCTTTAAGTCTTGCGATTTCTTTATTGAGGTCACAGTCGCAGCCGTAAAGAAAATCTGCACCGACGGAATACTGAACGGGAACAACACCGACTTTTTCGCACTCTGCGCGAAGCTCTTTGGCGTATTCGATTTTATCCTGACCCTCGGCGGGATGAATTTCGGCAAACTCTATGCCGTCAAAGCCGAGCTCCTTTGCAACGGTGATAAGACCTTTTTCGGTAACCTCGCCGCGATGAACAAGACCGCCGAGGCTATAACTGCTTACTGCGAATTTCATAGTGAAGTTCCTTTCCATTTTTTTATCATTGTGAATAAGCCTTGTGAGTAGTATAGTAATATAAACTGCGTAAAGGGGTTGTGATGATTGAAAATTGAAGCAAACGGCAACGAAAAAATAACCGTAGCCCTTTCACACGAGGATATGCACGAGCTTGACATAACATACGACGAAATGGACTACTCGAACATTGAAACACGCCGCGTGATATGGACAATACTCGACAAAGCGCGGCTGTCGCTCGGCAGGACCATAGACACCGACGGCAGACTGCTTATAGAAGCCACACCGCTTGATGACGGCGGCTGCGTACTTCACTTCACCTCGCTGCCATTATCCGACGGCAAAGCAAAAAAACGCACAATTCTCAAAAAAGACGATGAGCCGATAATTTTTACGCCGCTTGACAGAGATGCCTGCATTGATGCCGCCGCGCTCTTGAAAAGCCGTGGTGAGCACATCCGTTCGTATGCGTGTTATATGCTTGACGGCGTTTTTACCGTTGTGATTTACCCGAAGCCCACATTTGCCGCAGCGCTCGAATTTATGCTGAGCGAATACGGCGAGGCGGGTGTTTGCCGCGTTTGGGATGCGGCAAGGCTCTTTGAATACGGGGAGGAAATCAACCTCTGAGTGAGGCTATTGCCGCCGCGGTATCCGCTGCGCCGAAAATGTAGCTGCCGGAAACAAGCACATCGGCACCTGCTTCTATGCAGAGCTTTGCGGTATCGGGAACAATTCCGCCGTCCACCTCGATAAGAAGTGAGGGGTTGATCTCGTTTGCTTTTTCTCTTATCTCTTTGATTTTCGGCAGCATATCCGCCATAAAGGACTGACCGCCGAAGCCCGGCTCCACGGTCATAACAAGCACCATACCGACCTTATCGAGGTACGGCATCACAACGCTCGCGGGAGTTGCGGGTTTTATTACAAGCGCAGGTATCACGCCTGCGTTTTTTATTTTCCCGATCGTTTCGCTTATACTGCCGTTGCTTTCGGTATGGAAAGCGATTATATCCGCTCCCGCAGCGGCAAAGGTATCGATATAATCAAGCGGGTCTGTGATCATAAGGTGGCAGTCAAGCAGCATATCGGTCGCCTTGTTGAGCGATTTCACTACCGGAGGTCCTATGGAAATATTCGGCACAAAATGCCCGTCCATAACATCTACATGGAGCATATCCGCGCCGCCTGCGCACACCTTTTCCACATCGGCTGAAAGTGAAGCGTAATTTGCGGAAAGGATAGAGGGAGATATTTTGATTCTGTTTGAAAACCCCATTATTTTTCCTCCTTCTTGAGTATGGCAAGCGCCGCTGCCCTGTCGTCAGCTATGTTTTCGGAAAGCTCCTCGAATGACGAAAACTTCTTTTCGCCACGCAGCTTTTCCACAAGCTCGATTTCGGGAAATGTACCGTACAAATCGCCGCTGAAGCCGATTATATGCGTTTCGCTGCGTTCTTTACTGCTGCCCACGGTGGGGCGCACACCGATATTAGTAACCGACGGATATTTCACTCCGTCTACGGTAGTGAATGAAGCATATACGCCGAACTGCGGCACGGTCATATCTTCACTGAAAAACTGATTGATCGTAGGCGAGCCGAGCGTTCTGCCGCGCTCGTCGCCATGGACTACCTCAAAAGCATACGAATAACACCTGCCGAGCATCAGGTTCGCGGAGCGAATATCGCCGGAACGCAAAGCCTCGCGTATGCGCGTGGAGCTTACGGGTGCGCCGCCGTACTCAACGGCATCACATACAGTGAGTTTTATTCCATATTCGGCGCAAAGCTTATTCAGCAGCTCCGTATCGCCGACAGCCCCTTTACCGAAGCGGTAGTTAAATCCACAGCTTACAGCATCGGCGTGCAATTTGCCTACAATAATTTTTTCAAAAAACTCGCGCGGAGAATAATCTGCAATGACGGAAAAATCCGTATAAATCGGCTCAACGCCCCATTTATGCAGCAGTTCTTCGCATTTTTTATGTGTAACAAGCTCCCCCGGCGACACGCCGTTCAAAACCTTTTGGGGATGCTCGCAGAACATAAGCACCACGCGCCGCGAATATTCAGTTTTATCGGCGGTTATGACCGCCCGATGACCGATATGAAGCCCGTCGAATGTTCCGAGGGCGACCGACACGGTGCCGTTATGTTCGTTATGTATCATCTTTCCTGATAAACTCTTTTCACTGTTAAACTTTCGCTTTCGGCGCTTAATTCGCCCAAACCGAGAAATTCACCTGCGGCGTAAACTCTGACAAGACCTTCGGCAGATATAGTTTTAAGTCTGTCGCGCATCAGGTCACCGCCGTTATTAAAGCGTATGCCCTGTTTTTCGGTAACTTCTACGGCAGGATAAGCCGTAAGCAGCTTTTCAAGCGGAATTATTATATCGTTTAAATTGCCATTCTGTGCCGCTTCGCTTATTTCATCAAGTGTAAAACAGCTGCCTATTTCTATGCCGCAAGCCGCCGTGCGCCTTAAAGAAGTCATAACCGCACCGCAGCCGAGCAAATCGCCTATATCGCTTATGAGCGAGCGTATATATGTGCCTGCCGAGCATTCGCATTTTAGCGAAAAATCACCGTTTGGCAATGTGCCTGCTTCAAGCGAATACACTGTGCAGGGGCGTTTTTCGCGTTCCACCTCAACGCCCTTGCGCGCAAGCTCGTAAAGACGGACTCCGTCCTTACGCAGAGCCGAATACATTGGCGGCAGCTGCTCGATTTCACCGCGGAATTGCGGTAAAATACCGTTTATTTCTTCAATCGACGCGGTTTTACCGCTTTCGGAAATCACCTTGCCCCAAATATCAAGCGTATCGGTGCAAAGCCCCATTCTGAACGAGGCTTCATATTTTTTGGTATGGTCGGGCAAAAGTTCAATAAACCGCGTGGCGCCGCCTGCCGCTACGGGCAGAACGCCTGTTGCATTCGGGTCAAGTGTGCCCGTGTGCCCGCATTTCTTTTCGCCGAGAATACGCCTCAGCTTATTCACCGCGAAAAACGAGGTTATGTTTTCGCCCTTGTCAAGCGGAATTATGCCTGTCATATATCAGCCGTCCAATGCATTATTAATGACTTCAAGCAATCTGGCTTTGCCGTCATCATACGATTCAAACCGGCAGCCTGCCGCGCCCTTATGACCGCCGCCGCCAAGCTGCGCGCAAATTGCGGATGCGTCAATATCGCCCTCGGTACGAACGGACGCGCCGTAAGTGCCGTTTTCCTTTTGCTTGATAACAAGACCCACAAGCACACCCTCGATCTGCCGCGGCAAAGCGGTTATGGGGTAGCACTCATGCTCATTTGAACCGCTTTCTTCATACATTTCATTTGTAATTGTGATGATTGCACAGCGCTCATCAAAATGGTACTCAAGAGTTTTCAAAGCAAGCTCCTGTAATTTGAGAAAACTTCGTGTTTTTGTTTCAAACATCAGTTTATTTATAAGCTTGCTGCTGCAGCCTTTTTCATAAAGTTCGGATGCAACGCGGAATGTATTTGATGTGGTGTTCGGGTACCTGAAACAACCCGTATCGGTGGAAATGCCCGTATAAACGGCATCCCTTATGTAGCCGTCCGGCTCAACGCCGAGCACTTTAATAAGCTCGTAAATAATCTCACAAGCCGCCGCACGCTCCTCAACAAGTGTGTTTGCGGCATAGTAGCTGTTGGAACCGTGGTGGTCTATGCAAAGGTCGACTTTACTGCCGTATTCGTCGGCAAGTGAGCCTAAAAGCTGAACATCGGCAACATCTACCGACACTATGTAGGGGTTATTTACAGTGTCGTTTTCAAAGCCGTCGGACAGATAGTAAAAGTCCTTCGACACCTCATCACAGCATTTGAACTCTCTTTTTTTACCGAGTTTTTTCAAAGCCGCGCAAAGCGCATAAGCACAACCGAGCGTATCACCGTCGGGGTGCTCGTGCGAGAGCACGGTGAATTCATCGTGCTTCTTTATAAGCTTTGCACATTCAAAAATATTAATTACCATAACGCCTCAACCGTTGCTTTCGCCTGCAATTTCATCAAGCTTTTTAACGATATTCATACCGTACTCAATGGAATTATCGGCAATGAATTTTATTTCGGGAGCTTTTCTGAGTCCGAGCCTTTGGCAGACCTCGCGCCTTACAAGCCCCGTTGCACCCGTAAGGGCTTTGGCTGCATTTTTTGCGACCTCAAGCCCTTCCATGGCGCTGACATAAACTTTAACATACGAAAGGTCGCCGGAGGTTTCCGTTCTTGCGATGCTTATAATATGCTCGCTTATGCGAGGGTCTTTCAGTTCTCTTACAATGGCAACTATTTCGCGTTTAATATCTTCAGCCGTACGGCTTTGTCTGTAACTGCTCATAATTCGTTACTCCGTATATTCTTCGGTGATGAATGCTTCAAGCACATCGCCCTCTTTGATATCGTTGAACTTAACAAGTCCTATACCGCATTCATAGCCGGAAGCGACCTCTTTAACATCGTCCTTGAAGCGCTTGAGTGAAGCAATTTCATCTTCAAATATAACTATTCCGTCGCGCACTACGCGGATTTTCGCATTACGCGTAACTTTGCCGTCGGTAACATAGCTGCCGGCAATGGTGCCTGCGCTTGAAAGCTTGAATACATTGCGCACCTCGGCTTTACCAAGCTCAACATCGCGGTATTTGGGAGCAAGCATACCCTTGATAGCCGCTTCGATTTCCTCGATGCAGTCGTAAATAACGCGGTACATTCTCATTTCGACCTTGTCGCGCTCGGCATTTGCTTCGGCAACGGCATCAGGTCTTACATTAAAGCCGACTATGATGGCATTGGACGCGTTTGCGAGCATGACATCCGATTCGTTTATAGCGCCTACGCCGCCGTGTATAACGCGTACTCTGACTTCGTCGTTGGTAAGCTTTTCAAGGCTCTGGCGAACCGCCTCAACGGAGCCCTGAACATCTGCCTTAACGATGATATTGAGGTCTTTAAGGTCGCCACCGTTGATGGAGTCGAACAAGGTATCGAGCGTAACCTTCTGGAAGGAGCTGAACTCCTCCTCTTTCTGCTTTGCCTTGCGCTGTTCAACAAGCTCCCTTGCGAGCTTTTCATCGGAAACGCAGTCGAACTGGTCGCCGCCGGTGGGAACATCGGCAAGACCGGTGATTTCAACGGGAACGGAGGGACCTGCTTCGTCAACGCGTCTGCCCTTATCGTCGGTCATAACGCGAACTCTGCCTACTGCCGTACCTGCAACGATAATATCGCCGGTTTTAAGTGTACCGTTCTGCACAAGCAGAGTGGCAACGGGACCTCTGCCCTTATCGAGCCTTGCTTCTATAACTATACCCTTACCTGCGCGGTTGGGGTTTGCTTTAAGCTCTTTAACCTCCGCAACAAGCAGCACGGATTCAAGAAGCTTATCTATATTCATTCTTGTTTTTGCGGAAACGGGCACGCATATAACATCGCCGCCCCACTCCTCAGGCACAAGCTCGTGCTCGGTGAGCTGCTGCATAACTCTGTCCGGTGATGAACCGGGTTTATCCATCTTATTGATGGCAACCACAACAGAAACGCCTGCGGCTTTGGCATGGTTGATAGCCTCAATGGTCTGCGGCATAATGCCGTCATCCGCGGCAACAACGAGTATTGCAATATCGGTAGCCATGGCACCCCTTGCTCGCATAGCGGTAAATGCGGCGTGACCGGGAGTGTCGAGGAATGTGATCTCCTGACCGTTGAGGCTTACTCTGTAAGCACCTATATGCTGTGTGATGCCGCCCGCTTCGGTAGCCGTAACGGATGTGTTTCTGATAGCATCAAGGATTGAAGTTTTGCCGTGATCTACATGGCCCATTACGCATACAACGGGATCTCTGGGCAGAAGGTCGGTTTCTTCGTCCTCGTGGTCGTCAATAATTCTGTCTTCAATAGTAACGACAACTTCCTTTTTGACCTTTGCGCCGAGCTCGGAAGCTACGATTTCGGCGGTATCGAAATCAATCACCTGATTTACGCTTGCCATTACGCCGAGCGAGAACAGCTTTTTAATGACTTCTGCCGCAGTTCTTTTAAGAAGTGCAGCAAGGTCACCGACCGTAATTTCGTCACCGACGGTGATAACAAGAGTCTTTTTGGCTCTTTCGGCTTCGATTCTTTTAAGTCTTTCAGCCTCGGTCTCCTTCTTATGCGAGCGCATACCCTGCTGCTTTCTGTACTGCTGGCTCTTCTGTTTAAGCTTCTGCTTGTTGGAAGCGTTATCGTTTATGGAATGTACGGGTGCGATATTTTCGTACTTTTCGTTATACTTTTCAAGCTGAACATTATCGGCTCTTGTGTCGATAGTACGCTTTTCGCCCTTGGTACGGCTCTGCATGGGGCCGTCATTCTTCTTTTCATGCTTTTTGAAAGGCGCGGGGTCAGACTTGCCGGCAGGCTTGCGTTCCTGCTTTGCGGCAGTCTTTTCGCCTTTTTCATTCTTTGCGCCTTTGTCGCTCTTTGCATCGGCTTTCTGTGCGGGCTTTTTCTCCGCATTGGATTCAGCTTTCTTTTCGGGCTTCTTGGCAGCAGGCTTTTCAACGGGCTTCTGCATTGCAAAATACTCGTTGAAATTTTCGACCTGATTTTCCTGAGTAAGAACATCAAAAATCACATCAAGCTCTTTTGAATCAAGAGCAGTCTGAGTCTTTTTGGGTTCTTCAAAATATTTTGCAAGCAGCTCTATAATATCTTTGCCCTGCTTGCCGAAATCCTTTGCGACTTCGCTTACTTTATATTTAGTTACCATCTAATTCCTCCCCGAACTTCTGTTTAAGTTTGTTTGCGAATCCGTCATCGGTGACGGAATAAACTGCGGAACGCTTACCTATATATGCGGCAAAATCCTCCATGGAGCAGGCAGTTTTAAGCACCTCAACACCTCTGCCGTCACGCGAGCATTCAAATTCCATCTCACGGACAAGACGCGGCGATGCGTCCGATGCCAGCATAACAAGCCGGCTCTGCGAATTTCTGATTGTTTCGAGCACCGCATCGTGCCCGCAGGCAAGTCTGCCTGCCTTACGGCAAATGCCGAGAAAGCCCATAGCATCTTTAATATTCAACCGTCAATGCTCCTTTCGGGATTTCAGCCGAGTTGTTTTGCCATATCGTCATAAACGCTCTCGGGTATGGAGGTTTCAAAGGCTTTTTCAAAGCGTTTGGCTTTGCGTGCCTTGTCAAAACACTCGCTTGAACGGCAAACATAAGCACCCCTGCCGGATTTTTTGCCGGTCAGGTCAAGGCTTATATCTCCCTCGGGACTTTTCACGACTCTGATAAGCTCGATTTTAGGCTTCATCTCGCCGCAGCCCGTACATTTTCTCATAGGTATTTTTCTTTCTCGCATAATCAAATCCTCACTGATTTTGCGGGATATAGAAGCCGCTTTCGGGCTTTATGTCGATTTTCCAGCCGGTAAGTCTTGCGGCAAGACGGGCATTCTGACCCTTGTTGCCTATTGCAAGTGAAAGCTGTGTATCGGGAACTGTTACATGGCAGGCTTTTTCATTTTCTTCGTCGATCTCAACGGAGAGAACATCTGCCGGAGCGAGTGCCGCCGCTATGAATTTTGCAGGGTCTTCATCGTAAGTAACAACATCGATCTTTTCGCCGCCGAGAGTTTCCACGATCTTGCCGACTCTTGCCCCCTTGGGACCTATGCAGGCGCCTACGGGGTCAACATTTTCATCCTTGGAAAGAACGGCGATTTTCGTTCTGGAGCCTGCTTCGCGGGCAACTGATTTAATTTCAACAAGTCCGTCATAAATTTCGGGTACTTCGGTTTCGAAAAGACGCCTTACAAGACCGGGATGAGTTCTTGAAATCATCGCCTTGGGACCCTTCTGAGTTTCTCTTACATCCACAATGTAAATCTTAACAAGCTGACCGTCTTTAAATTCCTCGCCGGGAACCTGCTCACCCTTGGGAAGAACTGCAACAGCTTTGCCGATTTCGAGAGTGACATTGCCGGTCTTGGCATCAACATTCTGCACCTTACCGGTAACAAGCTCCTGCTGCTTTGACTGGAACTCGCGCATCATAAGTCCTCTTTCGGCATCGCGAATGTCACCGCGGATAACGTTCTTTGCGGTCTGTGCTGCGATTCTGCCGAAATTCTTTGTTTCAAGGTCGATTTCGATGTAATCGCCCGCAAGAGCAGTCTTGCTGTACTTTTTGGCATCGTCAAGAAGAATATCGGTATATTCGTTTTCGATTTCTTCAACAACCCTCTTTTTGAGGTAGACTCTGAGCTTGTGTTCTTCGGGGTTGCAGTCACAGAATACAACATCCTCGCCGCCGTAATCGCGTCTTACGGAAACTATTATTGCGTTGCAAACCTTTTCAAGCAGATAATCAGCGGGGATCCCTCTTTCCTCCTGAAGCGCGAATATCGCTTCAAAGAAATCCTTGTTTTCGTTTGTGGGTTTGCTTGCTGCTTTCTTAGCCATTTTCTTACCAATCCTTTCAGTTGCGGGTATTCGCCCGCACATATATTGCAATTTTTTTATAAACTTTATATATCGAAATCGTCAAGCTTGACGAATGCGATTTCATTCTTTTCGGCGGTCATAGCCGTTTCATCATCAATTTGCAGCGTAACGGCACCGTCAACATAATCAACGAGTATGCCTTTAAACTCGCGCACACCGTTACAGGGGCGTATGAGCCTTAAAATCACCTTTTCGCCCATGGCATATTCAAAGTGAAAATCCCTTGTGAGCTTGCGCTCGATTCCCGGTGAGGAAACCTGAAGATTATACTGCCTGTCAATCGGGTCAGCCTCGTCAAGCGGACCGTCAAGCGCATGGCTCATATTCACGCAATCTTCAATTCCCACGCCGCCGTCCTTATCAATATATACTCTGAGATAGTAGTTTGCCCCCTCTTTTTCAAAGCAAACATCCCAAAGCACAAGGCCGAGGCTTTCGGCTATGGGCTCTGCTATGTTCCATACAAGTGAAACTGTGTTTTTTGCCAATTAAAGCACCCCTTACAATGAAAGTTGAGAGCAGGAGAACCTGCTCTCAACTCGGTTAATATGCTTACGGTAGCAATATATCATATAATACTGTAATTTGCAAGTGTTTTTTGCAAATAATAATGTAATTATCAGCCCCAAACGGCATAAATTACGGTATTTTCGGTAATTTTAAGAGTATCGCCGGATTTGAGCTCCGCTTTATCGGCTTTTTTATCTTTCGACCAGCCGAGAAATGCTTTGTTTTTGTTTACGGGAACCACATTGCTTACAACTATTTCAGTGCCGTTTTCAGCCACCTTTTCAATAGGGGCGCCCTCGCCGCCGTTGGCATCGTAAACTAATGTTACTTTTTCGGCGTTATCTACATATTCTATAATAAAGCCGACCTTGCCGAGATCGCTTTCGGAATTCTCGTGTTTTTCGTTCAGAAGCACGCTTTCACTTTCGCCGCCCATATAATATGCTTCACACTCTTTGAGCAGGAATTGCAGCATTTTTGCCTCATTTTTACCATCGGCAACTGCGAGCACACCACCTTTGAGCTTTGCGAAAGCCGCCGCTTGCTCATAAGAAACGGCAATATCGTAAATCTCGTACTTACTGCCGTTGAATGAAGCGGTATTGGAAGGCTTCACTTCATTAACATCAAGTTCACAAACGGGCTCTATAACGGAATTATCCTCATACCGAGGGCGTGCAACATAATTTATGCGTGCATCGAGTTTTTCCTGATAACCGCTGTAAACGGGATATGTGCACGCCTTGACCATTTCGGACATATTGCCCTCAACGGTGTAAATCGTATCTTCATCAACATCGGTAACAATACCGATATGGTCTATGCAGCCGCAGCCCGCGCCGCAGGTGCAGGAGAAGATAACATCGCCCGCTTCAAGCGGAACGGATGAACTGTAAGAAAAACATTCTGCGCCCGCAGACGGCATAACATAGTCGTATGAAGCCGTTGCCGAGGTCAGACGCGGAAAAATACTTTCGGGTATGCCGGCAACATGAGCGCACCAGGTCGCGAACATATTGCACCAGTCGCTCTGCATACCGTACCAATCGCCGTATTCGGTGTAATTGCCCTCGCCGCTGCCGTAGCCGGAAAGGTCGCCGCTGCTGCTTTCGTGGTAGCCGACCTGCGACTTTGCAACATTGACTATATCCTCCGCCTGATTGCCGCTGAGGCAGACCTCACAGAGCTTTGCATAATATTCGCCGGAAGCATAGGAATACGATGGAGAATATTCGATATTACCTGCCGAAACGCCGACAGTCAGTAAAGAAGCAACTGTAAGCACAGCCGCGGCAAATAATGCCGTTACGCTTTTCTTACCGTTTTTAATCATAAATCTATTACCTTTCACAAATAAAAAAACTTTGTTTTCTATTATATGGGGATTGTAACTTTTTTATTACAAATTTGTTACAATTTGTAATTGCTTTGGCATTATACCATACCGAAAATGCTTTTTCAATGCACTTTTTGCACTATAAAACGCAGCGAAAATGCTGAAACGGGGCAAAAGTCCACAAAAAACGACATATTTTGTGCGTTCTTTATTACAAAATGAAATCATTGCCGAGTTTTACAACACCACATAAATATGCTATAATTTCGTTTGAATAATACATATATTTTCATTTTGGGAAACGGAGTGTTAAAATGAAAATTCTTGTTGCGGGTGCAGGCCACGGCGGGCTTACCGCCGCCGCGTTGCTTGCCGCCGACGGTTACGATGTTACAGTGCTCGAAAAAGATGCACCCGATACCGCAGGGCTCGACCAGACCGACGCATTTGATGCCGCGGCATTTGAATACGCCGGTATTCCCATACCGCAGGATTTTCCGCGCGGAGCAAACCGCATAACATTCATTCCGCTTGAAAACGGCGTTGAGCCTCTTACCCTGCCGAGTCCGAGCGACGAATCAATAATAGTAAACCGCAAGAAGCTGCTGCGGTACCTCACCGATTTTGCAGTGCAGAACGGTGTGAAAATCAACTACGGTGTTGAGGTTACGGGTGTAATTATGCTCGGCAGCCGTGTTGCGGGAATCAAAACACAGCAAGGCGATATGTACGCCGACCTCATAATTGATGCCTGCGGCGTTCACTCGCCCGTAAGGTGCTCGCTGCCGCAGTTCACAAATATTGACAGACCCATACACACTTATGATTTGCTGCACACCTACCGCGCAGCATTTAAAAAGAATACAGAAGCCGAGCAGCCCGATACCTACTACAATATTTACCTGCGTGATGACGGCACGGTCGGGTTAAGCTGGGTAATTACCGGCACCGGTGATGTGGATATACTTGTAGCGCGTTTCCCGCAGATCACGGATGCGGATGTGCTCAAAACTCTTGTGGAGCTTCACGGCGAAAATCCTCAGATGGACACGCAGATCATTAGCAACAACCAATATAAGGATATACCCGTTTGCCAGCCGCTTGCTGTACTTGTGGCAGACGGCTACGCCGCTGTGGGCGACAGTGCGTTTATGACCTACCCGGTCAAAGGCTCGGGCATTGCATACAGTATAAAGGCGGGCAAGATGCTTGCAGACACCGTAAAAGCCGATACTGACGGATTTTTTACGGCGGAGACACTTTGGGGCTACCAGAAGCGTTTTTTCGAGGAAATAGGCGACAGCGCCTGCCGGCTTGCACTTATAAAAAATCTGCTGCCGTATATGACTGCCGCAGAGGTAAACGAAATATTCAAAGAAAAGCTCGTAACCGGTGCCGAGCTTGAAAGAATTATGACCGACAGACTCGAAGCGGTGCTCAACACCGCCGCCATACCGATTATCCGCGAAAAAATAAAGCTTGTGCGCAGTAACGCCGCCTTAAAAGAAAAGCTGCTTGATTTGGCGGTGTGGCTCGGCAAATTTACACTTATTTCACCGACCATGCCCTCACGATATGACCGCGAGGATGTTGCACGCTGGGCGCAAAGGTATAATGAATTTTTCGATTCGGTGCGAAAAAGCGAGTGATTATTTAATACGATAAAGGTTTATTGCAGATTTGCGGCAATAAACCTTTATTTTTTTGAAAATACCGTTGAATTATAAATACAATTGGTATATATTAGTATATGTATTAATTTGTCCTACGGAGGTAATGTCATGCTCGCTTTATATGCCGAAATAGATGTTTTATGCGTGCTGCTGCTTGTTACATTTATTGTTAAGATTCTGCAAAAAGGTACCGGCAGAAAATTCACGCTGACATTTTTCGTTTACCTTTCCGCAATACTCGGCGGTTGCTTTGACTTTTTCAGCCAGTTCGTGAACGGCAGAACCGATTTCCCTATATGGCTGAGTTATTTTTCAAACGCCTTCTACTTTATTATGGTGGCGGTGTGTGCGTTTTTGTGGCTCTGCTACACCGAAGCCGAGCTCGGTCACGATGTTTCAAATAAGAAAAAGTGGCTTGTCGTGCTGCTGTGTATACCCATAACCGTCATGATGGCGCTTTCCATTTCGACCTATTGGACTCACTTTGTATTCTATATTGATGAAGCCCACATTTACCACCGCGGTCCGTTCTCGATATGGCAGGCGGTAATAACATACCTTTACATTGGCATACCTTCATTTCACGCACTTTACCGCGGCATCAAGGCAACCGACCCCGATGAAAAGAAACGCGATTTCGCTCTTTCGGCATTCATTATTCCGCCTATTCTGACGGGATTTTTACAGTTATATATTCAGGAATCCCCCTCTCTTACCATAGGCATAGCGATGTCTCTCACGCTCATTTACATAAATGTTGAAAACGAATCGCACACCCGTCAGATGGAAGTTATTTCCGCACTCACAGGCGACTTTGACAATGTTTATTACCTTGACCTTGAAAACAACAAATTCACCCAGTACCGCCTTTACGGTCAGGAAGCATCGGCACAGCAGATGGACTCGTATATGAGTTTTGACCTTATAACCCTGCGCGACAAGCTTGTTGACGACAATGTCTGCGAGGAAGACCGCGATATGGTACGCGAGCAGATGACCGCCGAAAACATCTTCAAAGAACTCAGCACAAAGCCCGCGTTCATTCTCAATTACCGTGTCGAGCGCGACGGCAAACGCTACTATTTCCAGACGAAAGTTGTTAAAAGCACCCGCGGCGACAAGACAATAATCGTAGGTACACATAATATTGAGGACAATATGCGCAGGGAGCACGAACAGCGCCGCAAAATGGAAGAAATGCTCAAAGAGGTGCAGGACCGTGAAAAGCTGCTTGAGCGCAACCACGAAATCATACAGATACTTGCAAGCGAATATGAATCCGTTTACTATGTTGACCTTGAAACGAGCGATATGACCATATTCACCATGAGCGAAAGTGTGCAGACTATTTTCGGTGATGTATTCGGTGAGCATATCAATTTCTCGGCAGCACTGACAATGTACCTCAAAAGTCAGGTACGCAACAGCGATATTGCCACCCTGCGCAGCTACGGCTCGGTCGAATTCCTTAAAGAAAAACTGCGCGATACAAAGAGCCATACATTTACCTACCGCGTTGGTGATGAAGATAACTTTATTTACCACGAATTGAAGCTGGTTAAGGTTAATGCCGAAAATGAAGAAGCCACCGCGCTCGTGCTCGGTATAGCAGACCGCGACGAACAGATACGCGATGCCGAGGAACGACAGCGCCACCTGCAGCAGAACTACGATATAATCAAAGGCCTTGCAAGCGAATATTCATCCGTTTACTACATAGACCTTGAAACCGACGAGCTTACTCCTTATGTGCTTAATGATGCCACCGAAAACGCGCTCGGCAACATTTTCAGAAGCGGCATAGGCTTTGAAAGTGCCTATCAGCTTTATGTTAACAGCCTTGTTTACGGTGCCGATAAAAAGATGATGCTCTCCGCAGGCTCTTCGGAAAGCATCAAGAAAAATCTCAGCGGCAGCAAAAAGACCTATGTTACGAGTTACCGCAGCGACAACGGCGGCAATCCGCGTTATTGCGAAATGAAGTTCGTTAAAGTCGGCAACGAAGATATCCCCACAGCGGTTGCACTCGGATTTTCCGACAAGGATGAAGAAATCCGCCGCGACCAGGAAAGCCGCAAAATACTTGAACAGAACTTTGAAATCATACAGATACTTGCAAGCGAGTATTCATCCGTTTATTATATCGACCTTGAAACCGAAGCGCTCACGCCTTACAGTATGAATGACGACACCGAGCACAATTTCGGCGGCGTATTCAGAAGCGGCATCAAATTCTCGGATGCTTACGATATGTATGTTGACAAACTCATATACGAAGATGATAAGTATATGATGCTCAAAGCAGGCTCGCTTAAAAACATCCGCCGCGAGTTGAGCGACAAAAAGACATTCATCACCACCTACCGCAGCGATAATGACGGCAGTCCGCATTATTGCGAAATGAAGTTCGTTAAGGTCGGTGACGAGGAAACGCCCACCGCGGTTGCGCTCGGCTTTGCCGATAAGGATGAGGAAATAAGAAAAGAGCAGGCTCGCCAAAAGCAGCTTGAGGATGCACTGCTTGCGGCAAAAGCCGCCAATGCTGCAAAGAGCACATTCCTGTTCAATATGAGCCACGATATACGCACGCCGATGAATGCAATACTCGGCTTTACATCTATGGCCGAAAAGTATATCGACAACAAGGAAAAGGTTGCCGACTGTCTCGGCAAGGTCAAGCTTTCGGGCGAGCACCTGCTCAACCTTATAAACGATGTGCTTAATATGGCGCGTATAGAAAGCGGTAAGGTCGTTATTGAGGAAGAACCCGCGAATGTTCGCGAATGTGCCCGCGACCTTATTATGATAGTGCAGGAAACCGCCAAGCAGAACAGCATAACGCTCGGTCTTGATATGAGTACCGTTACCGTTGAAAATGTTTACGCCGATACGCTCAGGGTAAATCAGGTAATGCTGAACATAATCGGCAATGCAATCAAATACACAAAGCCGGGCGGCAAGGTCAATTACACGATATTCCAGCTGCCGCAGACCACTCCCGAAGAAATCACATACAAATTCATAGTTGAAGATACCGGCATAGGCATGAGCAAGGAATACTGCGATCATGTTTTCGAGGCATTCACGCGCGAAAAGAGCTCCACGGTAAACGGCATTCAGGGCACCGGTCTCGGTATGGCGATCACCAAACAGCTGCTTGAGCTTATGGGCGGCAGTATAAATGTTGAAAGTGAACTCGGCGTGGGCACCAAGGTTACGGTAATGCTTACATTCAGAGTTGCGCAGGAAAAAGCCGCAAATACCGAAGCCGATTTGGAAAAAGCCGCAAGCCTTAAAATGAGCCTTGAGGGCAAGCGCGTGCTGCTTGTTGAGGACAACGAGCTTAACCGCGAAATCGCAAGGGATATTCTTGAAGACGAGGGACTTATAGTCGATGAAGCCGACGACGGCACCGTAGCCGTTGAAAAAATGGGCAAGGCACAGCCGGGCGATTACGACTTCGTGCTTATGGATATTCAGATGCCGCATATGGACGGCTACAAAGCAACAGAGCTTATACGGCAGCTTGACAATAAGGAGGTCGCTGCGGTACCGATAATCGCAATGACCGCCAACGCCTTTGATGAAGACAAGCAGCGCGCAATGGATGCAGGTATGAATGCACACATTGCAAAGCCGATAGAAATAGACAAGCTGTTTGAAACAATGAGCGAGTTTGCGAAATAAAACGAAATAAAAATCAGCTGCCGGGAAACCGATTCCCGACAGCTGATTTTTTGTTGTGTTATCTTATGATTTTTTCGCCGTCAAATACTATAACACCGCAGCCGTAGCCGGTCTTTTCGCCGGAAAGCAGCCACTGCTTGAATGCACGGCGCAGCTTGGTGTTTTCGGGGTACTGTTCAACAGGTGAATCGGAATATTTGCCGAACACACGCCACGCATCGCCGAACTCGTCCCTTGTGACGACCTCGTAAAGCTCAAAGTCGCTCTGAAATTTAAGTATATTCGACTCCTTGAACAAGAACTCTTTGTATCTGGGGTAGAGCAGCCACGAACTGCACTTTAAAATGAGATAACCCTCGGGCGTTCTCTGATCGGCAAAATATTCGTACGCCTTTTTGTAGGAGTCAAGGCGAACATCATCGGTAAGCGAAATGCCCGATGACGGAATGTGAAAATTCACGCACTTTGTTCCCTTTTTGATTTTAACGCCGGCACTTGTGGTAAAATTAACGGGAAATCTGTCGTATTCATACTGGAATCTGCCGAGAGCAAATCTGTTTATTCTGAAGAAGCCGTCATTCCAGCCTGCAACGAATGTACCGGGCACTTCTTCGCACTCCATACATTCAAGCAGCTTGCATCTGAAATCGTCGCAGCCCGCCCAGAAAAGGTCATCGCTGAGACCTTTGCGTTTGTATCTTTTATGCAGAAGCTCGGCACAGACCATAATAAACACCATATCAAGCGTATATTTATTTATGCCGTTTGCCTCGGCAAGAGCTTCGACCTGCGGAATGTATTTGCCGCCGAGATTATGTGCGCACGGGTACATATAACCTTTGCGTATCTTTTCAAATTCGGCACCGAGAGCTTTATCGGCATCGAGGCGCTGTGCCACCTCGTCAAAAACCTTTACGGCTTCCTCGGGGAAATTGCACTTTTTTTCAAGCTCTTTGAAATGCTCGGAATAATAAACCATTTTCATACGAAAAACTCCTTTCGTGTTCTTATGGCATTTTACCACATAATTCTGAAAATTTCTACAAAATCCTTTAATTTTTAAGGCTGTTGAGCGGTGCGGGTATTCTGCCGCCGCGGTTGATGAATGCCGACGGGTCGGTTTCGTGCACCGGCATTACGGGCGCCGTGCCGAGAAGTCCGCCGAGCTCTATTGAATCACCCACGCCCTTGCCGGGTGCGGGTATTATTCTTACGGCGGTGGTCTTGTTATTTATCATACCGATTGCCGCTTCATCGGCAATTATTGCGGAAATCGTTTCGGCACTTGTTGCTTCGGGAACGGCTATCATATCGAGCCCCACCGAGCAAACGCAGGTCATGGCTTCAAGCTTATCTATGGTAAGCACGCCGCTGCGCGCCGCCGCTATCATACCCTCATCCTCGGAAACGGGAATGAATGCGCCCGAAAGTCCGCCGACACTCGACGAAGCCATAACGCCGCCTTTTTTGACCGCATCGTTGAGCAGCGCGAGAGCCGCAGTCGTGCCGTGGCCGCCACAGACGCCTACGCCCATTTCTTCAAGAATACGGGCAACGGAATCGCCCACCGCGGGGGTGGGGGCAAGGCTTAAATCGACTATGCCGAACTGCGCGTTAAGGCGCTTTGAAGCCTCGGCTGCCACAAGCTGACCCATACGGGTGATTTTGAATGCCGTCTTTTTAACGGTTTCGGCAACAACATCAATGGGCGCGCCCTTGACCTTCTGCAAGGCGTTGTAAACAACGCCCGGACCGGAAACGCCGACATTTATTGCGCACTCCGCCTCGCCTACGCCGTGGAACGCACCTGCCATAAAGGGATTATCCTCTACGGCGTTGCAGAACACCACGAGCTTTGCGCAGCCCAAGCCGTCCTTATCACGCGTGAGGTCGGCGGTTTTTTTAACGGTTTCGCCCATAAGGCGCACGGCATCCATATTTATGCCGGCGCGCGTAGAGCCGATATTTACCGATGAACAGACAATATCGGTTGCCGCGAGTGCAGACGGAATGGAATCTATAAGTGTTTTATCACCGGCAGTCATACCCTTTTGCACAAGCGCGCTGAAGCCGCCTATGAAATTCACGCCGCAGGTTTTGGCCGCTCTGTCGAGCGCCTCGGCAAAAACGGTGTAATCGTTTGTATCGCTCGCCTGCGCCACAAGTGCGATAGGCGTAACGGATATACGCTTATTTATAATGGGAATGCCCATTTCGCGCTCAATATCCTCGCCCGTTCTGACAAGGTTTTCGGCATAGCGGGTGATTTTATCGTAAACATTCTGCGCCGCGACCTTTGCATCGGGGTGCGCGCACGAACCGAGTGAAATTCCCATTGTAACCGTGCGTATATCAAGGTGCTGGGAATCAATCATATCAAGCGTTTCGAGAATTTCTTTCTGGTCAACGCCGAAGCTGAAACGACTCATAATTACACCCCTTATATTCTGTGCATGGCGTCGAAAATATCTTCGCGCTGAATTCTTATGCTCACACCGAGGCGCTCGCCCTCTTTATTGAGCACATCAACTATTTCGGTGTAATCCACCGAAGCGTTTGCAATATCCACAAGCATATTCATTGTGAAAATATCGCGCAGAATCGTCTGCGAAATATCAAGCACATTTACATTTATGGCTGCAAGCGCAACACATATACCGGCGATTATGCCGACACGGTCTTTGCCGATAACGGTTATAACGGCATTCATAAAAAATCCCCTCCGAATTGATTTGCCGATATAATAACACATATTTCCGATTGATACAATAAGAAAATATAAGTTTTCGGTTTTCAGTTTTCAGATTTTTCGAATACGAAAAATTGCAGCAAAAGAGGTCGGAACTTTGAGCATTCGCTCTTAATTCCGGCCTCTTTATTTTAATTCGTGTTACGCACTCAATGCTTTATTAACTACATTCTGATATGATTCAATGCTGATTTCAGTATCGGCTGAATTGTTTGCCGCATAAGCCTGCGCGTCGGAAAGCTCGCCGTGACCGTTCAGAGCGCGTTCCGCAAGTACGGCATCCAGTACATCGCTCACGCCGTCGCCGTCAAGGTCGCCATTTATAATCATTGTGTATGTATCAATTACGGTATCGCCCGACTTTATATTAACAAGGGTACCGGTTCCGATAAAGCCAAAACTCGATTTCACGCATTCAAGTGCTATATTGGTGTCGCAAATCAAGCAATCATCAAGTGATTTGATTGATTTTCCGCTGAAAATGCAGTTATTGGCGTAGTCGATTCTTGCAAAGCTTTTGGGTAAAATATCAACCGCCTTAAATGTGATTGAATTATCGCTTGCATAACTTTCGGCGTAAGAGCCGCTGAAGCCGTAAAGGACTAAACTGCCGCTGCACCAACTGAAAGCCCGCTCACCTATACTCGTCACACTGTCGGGTATGGTTACCGATGTAAGCCTGCGGCAATAGTAGAAAGCGTTATCGCCTATGCTTGTTACACTGTCGGGTATATTTACCGATATAAGGTTGCTGCAACCCGAGAAAGCTGAACTGCCTATACTCGTTACACTGTCGGGTATAGTAACCGATGTAAGGCTGCTGCAATTATAGAAAGCATACTCGCCTATGCTCGTTACACTATTCGGGATAGTATATGCTCCTGTCTTTCCTCCGGGGCAGCAAATAAGCTCTGTTTTATCTTTATTAAACAGTACACCATCTTGTGATGAGTAATATTTATTATCTGCTGAAACATTTATTGATGTAAGGCTGCTGCAATCCGAGAAAGCCCAATCGCCTATGCTTGTTACGCTGTCGGGTATTGTTACCGATGTAAGGCTTCTGCACTCACTGAAAGCAAAATCGCCTATGCTCGTTACGCCGTTGCCTATCGTTACCGATGTAAGGCTTCTGCAATACTCGAAAGCCTTATAACCTATGCTCGTTACGCTGTCGGGTATGGTTACAGATGTAAGGCTGCTGCAATCGCGGAAAGCATCATCGCCTATTCTCGTTACGCCGTTACCTATTGTTACCGATGTAAGGCTGCTGCACCAATAGAAAGCCCTATAGCCTATGCTCGTTACGCTGTCGGGTATAGTTACCGATGTAAGGCTACTGCAATTATCGAAAGCATAATTACCTATGCTCGTTACGCCGTCCGGGGTATTCACTGATGTAAGGCTGCTGCAATAACAGAAAGCAGAATCACCTATGCTCGTTACGCTGTCGGGTATGGTTACCGATGTAAGGCTGCTGCATTCATAGAAAGCCTCATAATTTATGCTCGTTACCGGCTTGCCGTTATATGTCGACGGTACGGTGAGCGCGCCGATATATGAAGAATCACAGCCCGAAAGAGTATATGAATTGCCGTCACTGTTCAGTGTGAATGTAAACGGAGAACGAACCGCGAGCGATACATTGAATGAACCACTGCGATTTTCATTATAAAATCTTGCGCCGAAATAGTAGGTTTCATCGGCTTCGAGTGTGTATTTTACTTTGAAATTGCCGTTACCTGCAGAATTGTCATCGGATGTAAGCAAATTCATATCGGCATCGTACAAATAACCGAACGTGTCAATATATGAATCCGATTCTGATGTGAACGAGTATGTTTCAGTTACATACGGCGTAAATTTAAGTAATGTTGTATTGCCCGCTTCTACGGTAATTTCTTTAGTCGCATCCGGAATAATGTCGCAAATCCAACCACTGCAGTTATCACAATAATAGTCACGGTTTGAATCGGTGTGAGGAATGGTCTCGGTCATTTCATGCCCCGAAAGCCACCTGTTGCAATCAAGGCAGAATACACCCTCGCTGTAACCGGTCTGCGAGCACGACTGTGCAACAACCGCCGCACGGTTTTCTGTGTGCAGATGCTTACATATATCTTCCCACAAAATACCGTTGTTGTCGGCATAGGTGTGAGCGTATGCGTTCGGTGTTGAATAAATAACCAATGCTTCGCTGCAACCGGAGAAAGCACCCCAACCTATGCTCTTTACACTGTCGGGTATCGTTACCGATGTAAGGCTGCTGCACCTGGAGAAAGCATCATCGCCTATGGTCGTTACGCTGTTCGGTATCGTTACCGATGTAAGGCTACTGCACCTGTAGAAAGCATCATCGCCTATAATCGTTACGCTGTTCGGAACAGTGTATTGTCCGGTTTTACCGGCGGGGCAGCAAATGAGTTCTGTTTTATCTTTATTAAACAGAACACCATCCTGTGAAGAATAACAATTGTTGCCTGCTGTAACATTTATTGATGTAAGGCTGCTGCAATCCCCGAAAGCCCAAACGCCTATGCTCGTTACACTGTCGGGTATAGTAACCGATGTAAGGCTGCTGCAATACCGGAAAGCCCCATTACCTATGCTTGTTACGCCATCCGGTATCGTTACCGATGTAAGGCTGCTGCAATTATAGAAAGCATACTCGCCTATGCTCGTTACGCTGTTGCCTATCGTTACCGATGTAAGGCTGCTGCAATACTCAAAAGCCCAATCGCCTATGCTCGTTACGCTGTCCGGTATAGTTACCGATGTAAGGCTGCTGCAATACTCGAAAGCATCCTCGCCTATGCTCGTTACGCCATCCGGTATAGTTACCGATGTAAGGCTGCTGCAATCACAGAAAGCATAATCACCTATGCTCGTTACGCTGCTCGGGATAGTATATGCTCCTGTATTTCCTCCGGGGCAGCAAATAAGCTCTGTTTTATCTTTATTAAACAGTACACCATCTTGTGAAGAGTAATATTTATTATCTTCTGCAACATTTATTGAAACGAGGCTGCTGCATTCACAGAAAGCACCCTCGCCTATGCTCGTTACGCTGTCCGATATAGTTACCAATGTAAGGCTGCTGCATTCACAGAAAGCACCCTCGCCTATGCTTGTTACGCCATCCGGTATAGTTACCGATGTAAGGCTGTTGCAATCACAGAAAGCATAATCGCCTATGCTCGTTACGCTGTCCGGTATAGTTACCGATGTAAGGCTGCTGCATTCACAGAAAGCAGAACCGCCTATGCTCGTTACGCTGTCCGGTATAGTTACCGATGTAAGGCTGCTGCATTCACAGAAAGCACCCCAGCCTATGCTTGTTACACTGTCGGGTATCGTTACCGATGTAAGGCTGCTGCAATTCTCGAAAGCATATTCACCTATGCTCGTTACGCTGTCCGGTATAGTTACCGATGTAAGGCTGCTGCAATTCTCGAAAGCACCCTCGCCTATGCTTGTTACGCCATCCGGTATAGTTACCGATGTAAGGTTGCTGCAATTCTCGAACGACCAATCACCTATACCGGTTACCGGCTTGCCGTTATATATTGACGGAATTTCGAGCGCACCGCTTGCACTTTGATTGCAACCCGAAACGCAATAACTTTCTCCATCGTCATTCAACTCAAACGACAAATCACTTGTGCTTGCCGCGCTTGATTTTACGGCAAGAAAGCCGAAATCCAAGCCCTGCAAATACTCCGATATGCCGCTTAACGGCACTGCGGCAAATATTAATGCAAGTGCAAGTATAACTGACAATACCTTTTTCATTATGTTCAACCCCATTTTTTCTATTTCGAATTTCCTGTCATCAATTCACTAAACCGCAAAATTTATAAACACAACAATTGCGATTTTTCCAATTCATACATATTCATTGATATTTTACTCAATCTTTGAGTATTTGTCAATACTCAATATCTGAGTAGGTTAAACTATTAACGGTGATGATTATGGATTACATAGACCGTTTGATCGAATACAGAATCGACAATGATTTTACCCAAACAGATATTGCGAAAATCCTCAGCAAATCGCAGCAGGGCTATGACCATATTGAGAAACGGCGCGCAAAACTCAGCATTGAGGATTTTATGAAGCTGTGTGAATTTTACAACATGAGCCCCGTTTACTTTCTCGGGTATATTACGGAAAAAATGCCGCTGAAAAGCGATATTGAAAACCCGCGCTGATTGTTAAAATCAACGCGGGTTGCCTTTTGCCCGAAATCGCAGATTTGCGGGCAAACCGGAAGGCACAGGGGTGCCTCCCGTACCGATTGTTCTTTCTTTTCGCTGCCAAAACCGAAAGACGATTGCGAACTGTCAACCGCTCGGGCACACAAGGTGCCGCTGCGGGATTGCCCCGGGCTGCATACTATGCAGCCCCTACAATTCATCCTGAATTTTCGTGATGAAAAACGGATCGGTTGAACATAAAAAACAACGCGGTTTGTGAAACCGCGCTGTTCAATAAAATTCTGAAAACTGAAATCTGAAAAATTATTTTATAAGCGCTTCAAAGATTATGCGGAATATATCCAGACTGCCGAGGAACTTAACGATTGCGTCCGGAATGGCGCTTGCAAGGAAGCCGAAATCGAAAAAGCTGCGATTGATGTTTGCCTCGGGAGCTTCACTGTAATCGAGAACGAACGGCTCAACATAAACTATGCCGCCCTCACCGAATACTTCGGCACGAACATAGGCGCCGATTTCGTCGCTGTAATCGTCAAGGTCGATTGTGTTGCCGTAAGCGATGGTCTTGCCGTTTGCGATCCAGCGGATGCAGAGAGCATCGGTAGTGGCAAGGGTGATCGTATCAGCCGCATCATCAACTTTAACGGAATTAACAACGGGAGCATCCACATCAAACGGAGCCTCGTATTTGCACTTGGGGTTTTCAGCCTGTGCATCAAGAATGATGCCGCCGACATCAACTGCTTTGAGATTTGAACTCTTTACGCAGTAACTTGCGATTTCGGTAAGCTCCTCGGGGTTGCCGAGATATTTGCTGCAGCCGAAGAATGCGCCGGTTTCAAGGCTCTGTCTGAGAGCCTCAACGGTGAGCTCGGGCATAACAGCCTCAACATAGCCGGAGTAAATGATGCCCTCGTTATGCGAGTCGCTTGAGCATATACCGAAAACATTTCTGCCTGCGGGAGCAAGATTCATAAGCAGAATATCCCAAAGCTTTCTGTCATAACGGGTTCTGGAGTCGCCCTTGCTGTTCATATCAATACCGATGCAGCTCGGGTAATCTGCAAGCAGATTTGTGAATTTATCTATATCGTATTTATAGTGGGAATCGCTGTAATCGTAAGCATCTGCGGTTTCATCCTCATCGCGTGCGTTGGTGTATTCGCCGGGGTGATTGATTACCGAAAGACCGCCGAGTTCGTCAACGCCTTTAATGGGTGTTTCATAATCGCTTGTGCCGCCGAGAACGCCGTCGCCGTAATCAACGAACCAGCTGTTTACATGGGCATTGTTGAGCGAGGTGGGGTTGTTTTCAATACCGAAGGGAACGCGCAGCATCTTTCTGCCGCCCTCCTGGTAGTAATAATCCTGAGTATCGCCCTTATTCTCGGAAAGCGGAGTGGTCTCAACATAGTAGGTTTTACCGTTGGCGGCAGTTCCGGTTTCCTCAAGGTGCTCAAGAGGAGTGAAGGAGTCCTTAACTGCTACGCCGACCTTAACGGTGGGGTTGACATTATCCTCAAGCCAGCTGTAATTTACAGTGCCATGGTCGGTAACCGCATAAATATCAAAGCCGTAATCGTAATGAGCTTCAATCTGATATTTAAGGGTATTGTCGCCGTCGGACTGTGTGGTATGGCTGTGCAGGTCAGCTTTATACTGATTCCAAGTAGCCCAGTCAACATCGGCATAGGGATTTGTGATGATGTAGTCAATATCCTTGCTGCCGGCAGCAAAGCAGGCGGTGGAAAGAATGCCCGCAATAAGCGTAAGGCAAAGCACAAGGGATATGACTTTTCTTGATTTTTTCATAGCAATTCGCCTTTCTGTTAAATTTTACAGAGATACATAATAATTATAATAGTACTATTGCTTTTTTGCAACAAATATTTTAAATAAAATTACGCAAACAAATATGTGCAATGTTAATGAATAATGCAAAATTCATTAAAAAAATCGGGTTGTGACGAAAACCCGTCACAACCCGTGTTTTTTGAAATCTTATGCTGCGTAGTCGCAAATAAACTTTGCAAATTCTGCAGAGAATACGGAACCTGCGTTGGTGGCAACAATGTTGACTTCCTCGTTGTTGTCGATTATTGAATGATACTCGTTATCTCTGAGCACATAACCTGCCTGGTCGTTGCAAAGTCCGAATACCATAACATTGTCAACATCAAGGTAATCCTTAAGAGGAGCAGCGGTCTTCTCGCCGTCGGGACCTGTATATTCCCAGGTTGCGCCGGTCCATGAAGCAGAGCCGGATTCGGGACCGCCGTAGATGAGTGCGGGATCGAACTCACCGGGGCAGATGAAGATTGCCACTTCGTTGCCGAGGCGCATATAGCCGATTTCGGTAATCATCTGATAATCGTTGCCGTTTCTTACTATAACCGCATTGAGGATGCCCTCGCGGGTAGCAAGAGTGAGGATTTCGTTGGTAACATCAAGAATAACTTCCCTGTGAGCGATGTTAAGAACGGGATCAAGCTTGATTTCGTTGTCGATAGTGCAGATCTTCTTAGCATACAGAGTTGAGAAGGTTTCCATGCTCTGGTATCTGTCTTCATCTGCGGGAACGAAGCTTTCGCCGCACTCGCTGCATACATATATCCTCTTGCCGGTTTCTTCATCAACATCATCGCCGGGAATGCCGGTGCCGCCGCAAAGTGTGCAGGCTTCAACATCGCCCTTGGAGATTGCGAGCTCTGCGCCCTGAACGTAAACTACATTTACGCCGAGTTCTTCATTGAGGTATTTCTCTACATAGAACGGAACGTCGCCGGTAAGCTCGGAGCCGCCTGCACCGAGGCTGATTACATGGAAGCCTGCTTCGATGATCCAGGTTTCTGCGGAGCCGTCTTCGGGAACGAAGCGAAGTCTGTGAACCATTTCATCAATGGCGATGGGCTCGCGCTTGTCGTGAATGAACTCGTTTGCATCAACAGTGCCGTAGTAGAGGTCGCCGGTCTTCATGGTCTTAACGGCTCTCTTTATGGCGTAAACGGTCTTGGCGAAGAGATTCTCCATAAACTGCTGATTCTTCTGAATGATCTTGTCGCTGATGCCGCCGACTGCCGCGTTGCTTGTGTTGTAGATAAGCGCGGGAGCAAGCGGAACGTTCATACCGAGAGTATCGATGCAGGAATGCTGATGCAGTACGGAAACGTTGATGCTGATAATATCGTTTGCCTCTGCGAACTCGGCAAGTCTTTCACGGATGGTGTTGACATCGCCGCGTGAGAAGCCGAAGCCGTCGATTACAGCGTGAACTACCTTGTCGGTAACGCCGTCGCCGTCAGCATCGTCGCCGTCGCTGATAGCGTAAACGCGAACTCTCTGGTCGTCTACGATCTTGGTGGGGACTCTGCCGGCGATGGGCTCAAGTGAACCTGCCATATAGTAGTCGCCGCCCATTATGTCGAGCCCGTCAAGGAGTGATTCCCTTGCATAACCGAGGGACCAGTCGTTAGAGCCGTCGAAGGTTGTGTCGAACTCCTCCTGACCTGCATAGAAGTCAGCCGAGTCGTACTCATCCAACCCGGTCCACGCGCCCTCGTAGCCGGGCCAGTACATATTGAAATAGGAAAGCAGCCATGAAAGCAGCTTGTCGATTATCATATAGAGTATGTTTTCAATTGATGTGGTCGGCAGCGAAATGCCTGCGGCAGCTACCGGAACGGCAACAACTGAAAGCGCAATGATAAGCGCAAGTACTATTGCCAATAATTTCTTTGACATAATAAGAATTCCTCCTTACATTTTTACGCATACATTATATACCACGCTTTGTGTAAGTTCAATAATTATTTTGCGACAACCTCTTTTTTGTCGTTATTTGCCAATTCTTCTTCAATGATTTTGTTGATATTTTTCTCTCCCATATGGTGATACGGGCGTTTTCTCAGGAACAGATACATCGGAATGGCACCGAGAGCATTAAGAATGGCATCGCCCATTGTATCCATAATGGCAAAACGCAGCTCGCGCTCACGCTCACCGAAGTGGTCGAGAGGCAGAAGCATGAACACATTTTCAATGCCGCCTGCTTCGGCTATGGCATTGTCGATGCTCCAATGCTGGGCATCAAAGCCGAACCACTGGTCTGTGGTGAACTCGAAAAGCTCCCAGCCGGCGGCGAATATGAATGCTATGCCGAATGCGCAAAGCGCCGCAAGCTTACCCGAGCAATACTGCCTGTCGCGCAGCTGCATTGCCGAAACGAGCTCGTAACCCATAAACACAGCCTCCATGCAGCCGGTAAGGTGCAGGATCTTGTCGTAAGCGGGAATAAGGTAATAGAAATTGAGAAACGCGCCGCCGAACGATGCAAGGAAAAAACCGATTATGGTGATATTCTGAAAATATGCCGGCAGATAGCGCGGGAAGGTCTTTTCGGGGAAGCACTGGCAGATTTCGAATGCGAACATACCCACAAGGTTTGCCGCCATCTGCAAAGCATTGTACGGGTCAAGCTTATACACGCCTGTGGCGGTATCGAACTTGAGCTGCGGGTTGAAGCCGTCCGGCCCCATATCGCCGCTGAAATATTTAACGAGCGTAAATATCATGCCGCCGACCATAATGAGCCTGAGTATCCACCAGAAAACAAGCTCCGCTTTTGTTGTCATTGAAAGGACTCTTTTGAAATATCCTTTGCCCAAATAAATCACCCCATATTTTTTGTCGCTTTTTAGCATAACAAAAACGGGATGATTTATTTTTCTGTTTTGGAAATAACTCTTAAAAATTCACTAACTTTATTTTCCAAATCAAAAAAATTTTCCCGTTGTTGTAAAATTTACGATTTTTCTTGAAAAAAGAAAAAGGTTATAGTATAATGATAAATTGGTAAATGTCGGTTAATAAATTGTTACGGGAGGCGTCGGTATGCCGAAACGCGACGGTTACATTTCTTGGGATGAATTCTTTATGGGTGCCGCCATGCTCTGTGCCAAACGCAGTAAGGACCCCAACACGCAGGTGGGCGCCTGCATAGTCAACAACGAAAACCGCATTCTGTCTGTCGGCTACAACGGCTTCCCCGCCGGGTGCGATGACGATGTTTTTCCGTGGGAAAGAAAAGCCGATGACGATTACGACACAAAGTACCTATATGTATGCCACGCGGAGCTTAACGCCATACTCAACTACCGCGGCGGCGACCTTACCGGCAGCCGCATTTACGTTGCGCTGTTCCCCTGCAACGAATGTGCGAAGGCGATAATTCAAAGCGGCATAAAAGAGGTCATTTACCTTTCCGACAAATACGCCGACACCGCCGGCACACGCGCCTCAAAGCGTATGTTCGATGCCGCAGGCGTTAAATACACAAAGCTTTCGCCCGTTAAGGATGAGCTTGTGCTTGATTTCAGAGAAGAAAACATCTGAAATTCTCAATTTGTTTCTAAAAAATTTTTTATATTAGGAGTTGTTCACAATGGCATTGGTAAGTGCAAAAGAAATGCTTACAAAAGCAAAAGCCGGCCACTATGCAGTCGGTCAGTTCAACATCAACAACCTTGAATGGACCAAATCCATTCTTCTCACCGCGCAGGAGATGAACTCCCCCGTTATTCTCGGTGTTTCCGAGGGTGCAGGCAAATATATGTGCGGCTTCAAGACCGTTGCCGATATGGTAAAGGCCATGATAGACTGCCTCGGCATTACCGTTCCCGTAGCCCTTCACCTCGACCACGGCACCTACGAAGCAGCCAAGGCTTGCATAGATGCCGGTTTTTCGTCAATAATGTTTGACGGCTCTCACTACCCCATCGAAGAAAACATTGCAAAGACCACCGAGCTCGTTAAGATCTGCGAGGAAAAAGGTCTTTCACTTGAAGCTGAAGTAGGCGCTATCGGCGGCGAAGAAGACGGCGTTATCGGCGCAGGCGAATGTGCTGACCCCGATGAGTGCAAAATGATAGCCGACCTCGGCGTTACAATGCTTGCAGCAGGCATCGGCAACATCCACGGCAAATATCCCGAAAACTGGGCAGGTCTTTCATTCGACACCCTCGCGGCAGTTCAGGCAAAGACCGGCACAATGCCCCTCGTTCTTCACGGCGGCACGGGTATCCCCGCTGATATGATAAAGAAAGCCATCTCTCTCGGCGTTTCCAAAATCAATGTCAACACCGAATGCCAGCTCGCTTTCGCTGCTGCCACAAGGCAGTATGTTGAAGAAGGCAAGGACCTTCAGGGCAAGGGCTTCGACCCCAGAAAGCTTCTCGCACCCGGCTGTGAAGCTATCAAGGCTACCGTTCGTGAAAAAATCGAGCTTTTCGGCTCTGCTGACAAGGCTTAATTATCCCTACAATATTAAGGGGGCAGCATAATGGCTGACAAAACCGAAAAATCTCCGAAATCCAAAAAGCAGGTAATTTATATTGTTGCGGCGATATGCCTTGTTGCCGCTGCGGTGGTTTGCGTTTATTTTGCAACACGCAGCAACAAGGGTGCGCCCGAAACGACCGTGCCCGCACAGAGCGGCGAAACGCAGGTATCCGTTCCGCAGTCCAGCGAGGCACAAGCCAAAACAAAGAATTACACTTTTTATATCGACATGGTCAATTACGACTCTGTTGAGGAAAACGGAGTTACCAAGCTCACCGCCAAGGACGGCAGCGGTGCCGTTATGACGGTCGCGCCCGTGGCATCCAAAAGCTATGCGGAATATTGCGAAATGCTCGCTTCGGAGCTCGGCAGCGGTGAAAAACTGCCGATTGCAGCTGAAAATTCCGGCTTCGGCAGCGCCGCAAACGGCGAAGTCGCTTACTGCGTTGACGACGGCAATGGCGGCTGTATTGAAAT
Organism: Acutalibacteraceae bacterium; assembly: GCA_045616765.1. Lineage (GTDB taxonomy): Bacteria > Bacillota > Clostridia > Oscillospirales > Acutalibacteraceae > DTU089. The sequence continues at coordinate 1,547 of JAZLHL010000068.1, read as the reverse complement.
AAGATACAGCGTTCCCGACGGCGGCGAAAAGTATGCGAAAGAGTTTGAAGTTATGCTGACTATGTTTAAGATTTTTTGATAGTTTTCAGTTTTCAGTTTTCAGTTTTTTCAAAAAACAGCGCGGTTCGTTTGAGCCGCGCTGTTTTGCTTTTGATTGCGTAATTTCCGAGCGGTTTGCCGTTGCCCCGCGGTTTTAAAAACAGAACGAATTCCCGTAATATATACCGCACAATACCACAAAGCCCACCGCTCGAAAATGAACGGTGGGCTTTGCTGAGAGAGAAAATGAAATCTTTTTAAGCGCCGAGTGCCCTGTTTACAACATTCTGGTAAGATGCTGCATCAATTTCGGTATCGGCTGAATTGTTTGCGGCGTATGCCTGCGCATCGGAAAGTGTGGCGTGACCGTTTGCCGCGCGCTCTGCGAGTATGGCATCAAGCACATCGCACACGCTGTCACCGTCAAGGTCACCGTTGACTATTACGGTATATTTGCTGTCTGAATCATCGTTTCCGTATACGGTTACGGTTGAGCCGGTACCGTAGAAAGAACAGCTCGGTTTTGAAGTCACAAGAATTGTAGGTTGAGGTTTGATTAAAAGCGACAGAGTAGTAGCCATATTGTAATTTGTAAATATTAATTTGTGCGTGAAATCTATTACTGAATTCTTTGTTTCGGCTATATCCATAAGCACAAAGTCAATATTGTTATCTACGGCATACTGATGTGCGTAACTGTCGCGGAAGCAGTATATTGCAAAGTCCGCGGCACAACCGTAAAACGCATAGGTGCCGATTGTTGTCACACTCGCCGGAAGAACGGCTTTTTTGAGCGATGAGCAGTTCATAAATGTAAGGCTGCCTATTTCCGTAATGCCGTCTTCAAATCTGACCTCGGTTAATTTTGTGTTGGCTTTCAATGCACTTGTGGCAGTGGAAATAACCTTTTTGCCGCCGAGCTCTGCCGGAACAGTCAGCGAAGAAAGCTCGCCGGTATAACCCGTTATTTTGCAGCTTTGGGCATCAATGGCGGTAGATGTAAAGTTGCATTCGGGGCATATTTCCGAATAAACGTCGGCAACTGTTTTTGTTTCGGGGCAGCGAGTGCACTTGTATAATTCATTGTGCGGATGCTTTTCGTTCTTTTCGTCAAGCACAAAATTGTGACCGAGCGCGGTAATCGAAGCGTTATCTATTTTCACTTTGCAGCGCGTACAGTAAAGCACATTCGTTCCGGTTTCGGTACAGGTTGCAGCCTTTTCTGTAACCCATTCGCCGGAGCGGTCGTGACCGAGCGCGGTAATTGAAGCGGTATCGATTTTTTCGGTACAACGCTTACAGTAAAGTGCCTTTAAGCCGTTTTCAGTACAAGTCGCCGCCTTTTCAACCACCCATTCACCCGAATTATCGTGACCGAGTGCGGGGATTTCGCGTGTGCCGACCAAATCGGAGCAGTCAAGGCAATATTCATCCTCGGCGCCCGGTTTGGTGCAGGTCGGGTTAAGCTCGGTAATGAATATTGTATTCAAATGACCGGTTGCCTTAAT
>JAZLHL010000067.1:0-39814 GCA_045616765.1 Acutalibacteraceae bacterium | reverse complement strand
GCAGCGGTATTTGAAGCGCGTATGCGCGAGAATGCACGCGAAGGACAAAAGTTATAATCCAATCATTTTGTAGGGCGCGGCACCCCGTGCCGCCCGTTTGCCCGCAGGGCAAAATGCAAACCGCGTTGATTTCGTGTAATCAGCGCGGTTTTTGCAATATTGTTGTTTTCAACTGTCAATCGCTGCGCGATTGACCCGGGCTGCATACTATGCAGCCCCTACGATTCGTTCCGAATTTACGAGCGACATATTACCCGTAAAAATCGAACAGAACGGGATAATACTTTTCAAGAACATCGTATGTACTGTTGTATATTTCGTGCTTGCAATTCTCAAAATACGCTTTTTTGCCGTTTTTGACTTTGGCAATAAAATCATTCTGGTACTGCGGCAGAACCATTTTATCGGTTTCCGGCTGGCAAAGAAGCACCTCGGACTTTATCTTTGCGATATTTTCATCCTTGATGATATACCATGTGTTTTTCATAGCCTCGTTCACCCAGTTAAAAGAGGGACCGCAGGTTCTGTAAACGGGGTTTTTGATTTTCTTTGCCATATAGTAATCGAAACGCTCTTTGCTTGTGTCGTTACTGTTTACATAAGTTGAATTCGGGTCAAATGTGCATCTGCCGGGAACGGAAGCATTCCCGAAGCCGAGCGCCTTTGAAATTTTGCCGACTGCAGTCGCAACATTCTCCGGCATACCCGTATTCGCGCACACCATAGGTGCTGACAGAACGACTTTTTTGAATGTGTCGGGGTACATTTCCATATACCTGATTGCTATTGCGCCGCCCATTGAGTGTGAATACATATAAAGCGGCAGACCCGCACCATTGGGTAAAACTATCTGCTTGACGAACTCGTTGAAATCCTCAACATAATCGGTGAATTTGCCGATTTTAACCGTATTGGGCGCGCCGGGGATCCTGTAAGAATTGCCGTGGCCGCGGTGGTCGACCGCAAAAACATTGTAGCCCTCGTTAATAAAGTAATAATAAACCTCACGGAATTTTTCTGCGGATTCGGTAAAGCCGTGGCAGAAAGCAACATTCGCCTTTGCCTCGGGTGTTACATAATATTCATAGTGAATATTTTTGCCATCAAAGGTATTAAAGCCGCCTGTTTTTCTGATTTTTTCAAGGAAAGGCTCAACTGTATTGAACATTTCGTTCTGAAAATCAGCATCCTTGATTGGTGTAAAGCTCATAATTACGCCTTCTTTTTATAAAATTTCGCCGTTTTCGATGGCGGTTATCTGGTCTACCCTGCGCTGATGCCTGCCGCCCTCAAACTCGGTATTGAGGAAAACATCAACGAGCTCAATAGCAAGACCTGCGCCGACAACGCGTGCACCCATGCAAAGTGCGTTTGCATCGTTGTGCATTCTTGTAAACTTTGCGCTGAAATAATCGGAGCAGCAAGCGGCGCGAATGCCCTTGACCTTGTTTGCCGCCATTGAAATACCGATGCCCGTGCCGCAGCAGAGAATAGCTTTATCGGCTTCGCCGGAGGTGACTTTAAGGCAAGCCTTTTGTGCAAATGCCGCATAATCTACGGAAGCAGTAGAATCGGTACCGCAGTCGATAAATTCAACGCCGTTTTCTTCAAGGTGCTTTTTGATTTCCTCTTTAAGCGGAAAGCCGGCATGGTCGGAAGCAATAACTATCATTGTAAAAATCCCCTTTCAGTTTTCGGATTGTTTTTTATTTTTCAATTCGCGCTCGGCTTGCGAAACGCGCAAATAACTCGGTAAAAGCTCATCTGCCGAAATAAATTTGCTCTCATCGGCTTCAGAGGCACAAAGAGCAACGCTTGCGGCACTCTGGTAGCGAATACCGGCAGGTGCAAGTGTGACATTTTGCAGTTCATCCTTAAAGCGCTTATAACAAAGCTCAGCTCCGTCGCCGATTAAAACAATTGGTTTATCCACCGATTTAAGCTGATTTAACAGCTCATCGAGTGTGATTGCGCTGTCAGGCGTAACTCTTGCCATTTTGCCGTTTTTGCAGTCAAACTGCGCAGTATAGACCTGATTGCAGCGTGCATCCATAGCGGCAACAGCGTAAACCTCGGAACATTCAAGCGGTTTTGCTATTACCTCAAGTGTGGAAACGCCGAAACATTTTTTACCGAGCGGCTGGGCAAGACCTTTGACAGCGGCTACGCCTATACGCACGCCCGTAAACGAGCCGGGACCGTATGACACCGCATAAGCATCAATATCGGCGGGCGTAAGCTTTGCAAGCTTAAAGGCATTATCTATTAAAGTCATTAAGGTCTGACTGTGGGTAAGTCCGGTATTTGTAAACTGCACTGCAAGCAGCTTGCCGTCTGCCATAATGGCGGCACTTGCCGCCGTGGCGGAACTGTCAACGCCAAGAATCTTCATATAATTTATCTCCGCTCATGGTAATAATTCTGTCATCGTTATTCTCGCCGCGGCTGAACTCGATTTTAATGAGCTTTTCCGATGGCAGGGCATTCTCAATATTTTCGCTCCATTCCACCGCAAGCACCGCGCCTGTATCAAGGTAATCGAAAAATCCGGTAGAGCACAAATCGTCAAAGTCCGTAATGCGATACATATCAAAGTGATAAAGCATAGGATTGCCGCGATATTCATTAACTATTGCGAATGTGGGGCTTGAAACATCATCGGCAATACCCATACCGCGTGCTATGCCACGAGTAATGCAGGTTTTACCCATGCCGAGACCGCCGAAGTATGCAATGACCTCGCCGCCGCAAAGCACTTTGCCGAGCTTTTCGCCGAGAGCTTCGGTTTCTTCAAACGAAGAAGATTTTACCGTAACCATAAACACCTCAAATTTAATAAGTAAAAAACTTGAAAATAAATGACTATATATGTATAATATCAATATGCACAGATAAAATCAAGGGGGCAAAGCCTTGAAAAAAATATTTTCGTACACAAAGCGGTTTATAAGCGAAACCGACAAGCCGCTTTTACTGCTTATAATAGCAACATCCGTATTCGGTGTACTTATGGTTTTCAGCGCAACTCACTGTAATCTTGCCGAGGGTGAGTTTATATCCCGAGACGCGAAAGTTATGGCAATAGCCGCCGTACTCGGCATAGTCGGCGCACTTATCATTTCGGCATTTGATTATGATTTAATTATGAAATTCTGGCCGTTTATAGGGCTTTTCTGCATTGCGCTGATGGTTGTAACGCTCTTGTTCGGCGTGGCACCCGAAGCGCGTCCGGACTCAAAATGCTGGCTCGATTTCGGCGGAATTTATTTCCAGTCTTCGGAGCTTGTTAAAATCGGGTTTATTATTACATACGCCATGCACCTTGAATTATGCCGTGACAGTATAAACACAGTTCGTTCAATAATTCTGCTCGGCGTACACGCGGCAATCCCGATAGGTCTTGTAGTGCTTACGGGCGATATGGGCTCGGCGCTTGTTTTCATTTTTATAGCAATAGGTATGCTTTTCTTTGCGGGGCTGCATTTCGGCTTTTTCGCCTGCGGTGCAATTACCGCTATTGCCGCATCCCCTCTTATATGGATGTTTGTTTTCAGTGATTATCAGAAAAACCGCTTTCTTGCGCTTATAAAGCCGGAGGATTTTCCCGACGAGAGCTTCCAGCAGCTTCGCGGTCTTAACGCCCTCGGCTCGGGCGGATTTTTCGGTCAGGGTTTATTGAAGGGTGCATACACACAGGCAGGGGCAGTTCCAGAAAGTGAGAATGATATGATATTCTCCGTTGTTGGTGAGGAAACAGGCTTTTTAGGCTGTTTGATTGCTTTGGCGTTACTTTTCCTCATTGTGTGGGAAATGTTCAGAATAGGCAAAAATTCGCGCGAATTCTCAGCGCAGCTCGCCTGCTGCGGCATGGCGGTGCTGATAACATCACAAGTCTTAATTAATCTCGGTATGTGCCTTATGGTGCTGCCGGTAATCGGTATAACGCTCCCCTTCTTCAGCGCGGGCGGCTCAAGCACGCTGTGCCTGTATGCAGGCATAGGGCTTGTGTTCAGTATATACCGCTACAATCGTTCACGAGAGGTCGTAAATTTCAGGTTGAGTAAAATTTCAACACCGTTTTCCGAGTTTTAAATTCAATATACCACATAGATAACAACGCACCGCGGCATTAAAACCGCGGTGCGTTATTCTGTTATATTTTTTCGAGTTTTGCCATTTTTGCCATTATCTTTTTAGTGCCGAACGAGTCAAACGCGATCTCAAGCACCATATCGCCGCCGACGGATTTGGCGCTTATAATCAGACCTTCGCCGAAAGTCTTGTGTTTAACATGGTCGCCGACTCTGAAATCAAGCGAAACGCTTTTCTTTTTACCCGATGAGGAATAGTTGCCCATTCCGCTGAAGCCGCCTGCGGACTTTACATTTTCGCTTGCGCTGCCGGAATACTGCTTTTTGGGGGCGGGCTTGGAGGCTGACGGTGTATATGATGAACCGGACGAGAAACCGGAGCCGCCGAAAAATGACGAGCCGAACGACACGCTGCTGCGCTTATTATCCTCAACATCCTTTAATTCATCGGGAATTTCACCGAGGAAGCGCGACGGGCGCGTAAGAGTTGTATTGCCGTACATCATACGCGAACGGGCGTTTGTGATATATAATTTCTGCTTGGCGCGGGTAATGCCGACATAGCAAAGTCGGCGTTCCTCCTCGACTTCGGAGGGGTCATACATAATCTGATTGCCGGGGAAAAGCCCTTCCTCCATACCGACAATGAACACAACGGGAAATTCAAGTCCTTTTGCGGAATGAAGTGTCATCATAACACACGAATCGGAATCAGCGTTGTAATTGTCAATATCGGTCATAAGGGCGATTTCTTCAAGGAAGCCCGTGAGAGTAGCATCTTCGTTTTCCTCAAAATATCTTACGAGGTTTGCAAGAAGCTCCTGAACATTCGCCTTGCGTTCTTCGACAGTTTCCTTATCAAGCTCAAGCGACTGCCAATAGCCGGTTTTATTTATAACATCATCAAAGAATTCAGATATTTCGTTTTCTTCAAGTGAAAGAGAAAGCGAGTCGATAAGATTTGCAAATTCTTTAAGTTTACCTGCGCTGCGCGAAAGCATTGGGTAATTCTCGGCATGGGTAATAACCTCAAAAACTGAAAGACCGAGCCCGTCGGCAATTTCAAAAGCATTGTTAACGGTTGTTTCACCTATACCGCGCTTCGGCTCATTTATAATCCTGCGAATCCTTACCGAGTCAGATGAATTTGCAATAACACATAAATAAGCAAGGACATCCTTGACCTCTTTGCGCTCGTAAAATCTGTGCCCGCCTATGACCTTATACGGAACGGAATCATACACAAGCGCGCGTTCTATGCTGTTTGACTGCGCGTTTGTTCTGTATAAGACGGCAAAATCCGAAAAGTGTTTGCCGTTCGCCACGCCGTTTAATATCTCCTCGGAAACGAATCTGCCCTCATCGCGGTCATCGTTAAGAAAGCGCACGGTGATTTTGTCGTCGCCCTCGTTTTCGGTCCAGAGAGTTTTGCCCTTTCTGCCCTGATTGTGCTTTATGACGGCATTCGCGGCATCAAGTATGACCGAGGTGGAACGGTAGTTCTGTTCAAGTCTTATAACGGTAGTATTTTCATACTGATTTTCAAATTCAAGGATATTCTCGATGGTCGCACCGCGGAATTTGTAAATACTCTGGTCATCATCACCGACAACACAAATATTGCGGTAGCCGCCCGCAAGGAGCGAAGTGAGCACATATTGCGCGTGGTTTGTGTCCTGGTACTCATCCACCATTACATAGCGAAAACGGTTTTGATAGTATTCAAGCACATCGGGATTTTCCTGCAGGAGCTTTACGGTATTGACTATGATATCATCAAAATCCATTGCATCCGCGCTTTTGAGCATTTCTTCATACTTTTCGTACGCCGAGGCAACAAGCTTTCTGTTTACATCAAAGGCGTTTATGCACTGCCCCTCATACTGCGCTGGGGTAATAAGCGAATCCTTTGCCTTGCTGATTTCCGAAAGCACATATTTAACGGGCAGACGCTTTTCATCAATATTGAGAACGCGCAAAACCTCTTTCATAACGCGCTTGGAATCATCAGTATCGTAAATTGTGTAGTGGGTTGAAAAGCCGATCCTGTCGGAATATTTACGAAGAATACGCACGCAGCAGGAATGGAATGTGCTTGCCCAGACATCGCTGCCGTCTTCACCGAGCATTGTTTCAAGGCGGCTCTTAAGCTCGTTTGCGGCTTTATTAGTGAATGTAATTGCGAGTATCTGCCACGGACGCGGAGCATCGTATGAAAGTATGCGCGCCAAATCATCGGAAATTTCACCGCCGTTTTCAATATAATTCTGAAGTTCGGCACATTCCGAGGCAGTAGGCTCCCTGTAAGTGCACGGCGATTCGTAAGCGTTACCGTATTTTATAAGATATGCAATACGATTTACAAGAACAGTAGTTTTACCGCTGCCCGCACCCGCAAGAATAAGAACGGCTCCGTCAACCTTGAAAACCGCCCTGCGCTGCATATCATTCATACGCGAAAATTCTTTTTCTATTAACCTTTTTCTTAATTCAAAAAAACCCATAGTTCACCTATTTATATAAACTGCCGCCGATTGAGTCTATTGCGACTGTCAGCGGAAAATCTTTTACCGTAAGTTTTTTAACGGATTCGCAGCCTAAATCGTCAAAGGCGATGACCTCGCACGAAGTAATACACCTTGAATAAAGAGCTCCCGCGCCGCCTATTGCCGCAAAATACACTGCGCCGTATTTTTTCATAGCTTCAACGACTGCATCATTGCGTGCGCCCTTGCCTATCATGGCGCAAAGACCGTTCTCTATAAGTAGAGGGGTAAAAACATCCATTCGTGAGGATGTTGTGGGACCTATACTGCCGATTGCAAGCCCGTCCTTTGCAGGAGTGGGACCTGCATAATATATAACCGCTCCGCCTAAATCAAAAGGAAGCGCTTCCCCCGCAGAGAGAAGCGATACTATCCTTTTATGTGCGGCATCGCGGGCGGTGTAGACCGTGCCGTCAAGCAGGACTCTGTCGCCTGCGCGAAGATTTGCGACTTCGTCGGCTAAATTTACGGTATTCATTACGAACTCACGCATATCAGTTATCCCCGCGGTTGCCGTCGGTTTTAAAAGAAACCGTTTCCGGCTCATTGGTGTAGCTGATTTCGGAAGCGGCAGCGGAATCCGACGATGTTTCCGATATAAGAGCCTGAGCAGTCTTGCTCATATCGCCTGTAAGAACTTTTATGCGAAGCTCAACCTCCTCAACGGATTTTGTGAATGAGCGGGCAATTTCGGCAATGCCGCTTGAAAGATCGTCGATTTTAACAGCAGTTTCGCCTATTGCATTATAGACGGAGCGCGTGGCGGAATCGGCACGCTGCTTTGCGGCTTCCACAAGCTCCTCGGAATGTACGCGCGCATCAAGCATAGCGGCGCCCACCTGGCGTTCAAGGTCTTTTTTGCGGTCACACTCAGCTTTAAGGCGGACTATTTCACCCTTTAAGGCTTCAAGTTCTTCGGAATCTGCGGTATTATCGAGCGCAGCCGAAAGTGCGGAACGCTGTGTGCAAATCTCATCTTCCTTTGCAGCAAGCAATTCATCCTTTTCTGAAAGTGCAGCGGTAAGCTCCTCAACTTTATTTTTAAGTTCAACGACCTCGGCACTGAGCTTTTCAGCCTCCTGCGCCTCGGCTTCAAGCTCGTGTACTTTCATATTGAGCTTGGCGGTATTATCGGTATTGGCGGCAAGCCTTACTTCAAGGTCTGATTTTTCAGCAAGCAGACCGTTGACATATTCAAGAACGGAATCCTTGTCGTAGCCGCCGAAAGCGCGTTTTTTAAATATAACATCGTTTGCCATAATATTACCCCGCTAAAAAATTTCATATATGTACGGATTATAGCAGAAAAAACATTATAAAACAACAATAATTCTCAAATTTTATTTATTTTCGGCTTTAAATAGTGTATAATTATTTCAACACACAACCGAAAGGGTGATTTTTTTGAAGAAACTCGTAAAGGCGGCTATCGGTTCTGCCGCAGCTTTTGCGGGAATCGGTGTTGCCATGAACACACTAATTCTCACAAGAGCATCACTTAAAATGAAGGAACTGTTCAATTATAACGCCCCTAAGCCCGATAAAGAAAAGACCGATATAGAAAAGCAGATAGAGCGCGTTATGGCTGAGGGCGACGCCTGGCTTGAAAAGCAAGTCTATGACCATGTTGCCATAGAGGATCGCAACGGCGATACGATACACGGCTACCTTGTAAAGAATGCCGAGCCGAGCAACAAGTGGGTAATCTGCATACACGGCTTTACCAAAGCCCCGAAGAATATGGGCGAATATGCTTTACATTATCAGGAAAAAGGCTACAACATTCTGCTGCCCGCCCTCAGAGGGCACGATATTAGCGAAGAAACATACATTTCAATGGGTTGGCTTGACCGTTTCGATATTATTTCATGGATAAACTTTATACTCAAAATCGATTCCGATGCGCAGATAGTTCTGCACGGCGTTTCAATGGGCGGCGCAACAGTTATGATGACCACGGGCGAAAATCTGCCGCAGAATGTTAAATGCTGTGTTGCCGACTGCGGCTACACATCCGTTTGGGATGAATTCAGCAACGAAATAAAGCAGAAATATCACCTGCCGATTTTCCCGTTCCTGTACGCCGCAGATGCCGCAACAAAGGTGATATGCGGTTACGGCTTTAAGGAAGCTTCAAGTGTGGAGCAGGTCAAAAAATCAAAAACCCCCACCCTTTTTATTCACGGCGAGGAGGATACATTTGTGCCTTACAGAATGCTTGATGTTAACTTTGATGCCGCCGCCTGCGAAAAAGAAAAGCTCACCGTTCCCGATGCCGAACACGCAGACTCCGTTCGTGTGCACCCCGAGATTTACTGGCCGGCAGTGTGGAATTTTATGAAAAAATACATAAAGTAAATATATGCTTACGGGGCTGTGACGAAATGTTTCGCCACAGCCCCGATTCATTTTAAGCGGCAAGAGCCATATTTACAACATTCTGATACGATTCAACCGTAATATCTTCGTTTATTGCGCCGTTAGCAGCATAATCCTGTGCTTTTGCAAGCTCAATGTGATTATTCAACGCCCTTTCGGCAAGCACTATATCCAAAACATCGGAAACGCTGTCGCCATCAAGGTCGCCGTTTACAACCACTGTATAACTGCCTATCACAGTGTTGCCGGTCTTAACGCGAACGGTCGCGCCCGTGCCTATTGCGCCCAAGCTTGATTTTACACATTCAAGCGCCACGTTTTTATCGGCTATTAGACACTCATCAAGCGAATTGATTGTTTCTTCGCTGAAAATGCAGTTGTTGGTATAATCTATTCTTGCTGAGCCTTTCGATATAATTTCCGTCGCCTTGAAGGTCAATGAATTTTTGTTCGCATAACTTTCCGCATACGAACCGCGGAAACCGTAAACGACCAAATCACCGCCGCAGGAGAAGAATGCGGTATCGTCTATACTCGTTACACCGTTGGGAATTTCTGCCGATTTAAGCTTACTGCAATACCCGAAAGCATATTTGCCTATGCTTGTTACGCCATTGCCTACCGTTACCGTTTCAAGACTGCCGCAGCCCTCAAAAGCACAGTCGCCTATACTCTTTACGCCGTCAGGTATTGTTATACTTGTAAGGCTTTTACAATCATAGAAGGTAATATAGCCGATGGTTGACACAGTATTCGGTATGGTTACCGATGCAAGATTTGTGCAGCCGTAAAACGCTTTATTACTGATACTTGTCACACTGTCGGGAATCACTACCGAGGTAATGTTACTGCAATCGCAGAAAGCCGCAAAGCCTATGCTCGTTACCGGCTTGCCGTTATATGTCGACGGTACGGTGAGCGCTCCGATATATGAAGAATCACAGCCCGAAAGAGTATATGAATTGCCGTCACTGTTCAGTGTGAATGTAAACGGTGTGCTTTCGGAAAGCGACACTTTAAACGAGCCCGCAATATTTGAACTGTAAAATCTTGCGCCGAAATAGTAGGTTTTACCTGCTTCGAGAGTGTATGTTATTTTGAAATCGCTTCCGTCAGACGAATCGTCATCATAAGCAATTTGATTCATATCAGAATCGTACAAATAACCGTATGTATCAATTTCCGAATCAGAGGTAAACTCATAAATACCGGTATTATAAGGCGTAAATTCAAGTAATTTTGTATCGTTCATTGACACGGCAAGTTCTTTTGATTCACCCGGAATAATATCGCAAATCCAGTCGCTGCAGTCGTCACAGATATAGTCACGGTTTGCATCGGTATGAGAATAATTGCATATATCTTCCCATTTTATGCCGTTACTTTCAGCATAAGCTTTAGCTGCGCTATTGGATTTACAATACATCACAAGCTCACTGCTGCAACCTGAGAAAGCATACCAGCCTATGCTCGTTACGCTGTCGGGTATGACTACCGATGTAAGTCTACTGCAATTATAGAAAGCCTCATAGCCTATGTATGTTACACTGTCGGGTATTTCTATTGATGTAAGACCACTGCAACCCGAGAAAGCCCAATCGCCTATGCTCGTTACGCTGTCGGGGATTTCTATCGATGTAAGGCTGCTGCAACCCGAGAAAGCATAACTGCCTATGCTCGTCAAGCTGTCGGGTATTGTTACCGATGTAAGGCTGCTGCAATTCAGGAAAGCATAATCTTCTATGCTCGTTACGCTGTCCGGTATTTCTATTGATGTAAGACTGCTGCAACCGGAGAAAGCATACCAGCCTATGCTCGTTACGCTGTCCGGTATTTCTATTGATGTAAGACTGCTGCAACCGGAGAAAGCAAACGCTGCTATGCTTGTTACGCCATTACCTATGGTTACCGATGTGATGCTGCCGCAATCATAGAAAGCATAACTGCCTATGCTTGTTACACTGTCCGGTATTTCTATTGATGTAAGACTGCTGCAACCGGAGAAAGCACCCTTTGCTATGCTCGTTACGCCATTACCTATGGTTACCGATGCAAGTTTGCTGCAAACCCCGAAAGCATAACTTCCTATGCTCGTTACGCTATCGGGTATGGTTACTGATGTAAGGCTGCTGCAACCATAGAAAGCATAATTTTCTATGCTCGTTACGCTGTCCGGAATAACTATATCCGTTGCCAATTCACCGTCAACATATAAGTTATGCGCATAGCATAAAGGATTGGAATCATAATTATTAAATTCAATACCGCACCAGGCACCTATATCGGTAATGTACACCGCCTCAAGGCTGCTGCAACCGGAGAAAGAATAACTGCCTATGCTCGTTACGCTGTCGGGGATAGTTACCGATGTAAGGCTGCTGCAATCAGAGAAAGCATAATCTTCTATGCTCGTTACGCTGTCGGGGATAGTTACCGATGTAAGGCTGCTGCAATTATGGAAAGCATGCTCGCTTATGCTCGTTACACCATTGCCTATGATTACCGATGTAAGGCTGCTGCATCTGTAGAAAGGATACTCGCCTATACTCGTTACGCTGTCGGGTATGGTTACCGATGTAAGGCTGCTGCAATTATAGAAAGCATCCTCGCCTATGCTCGTTACGCCGTCGGGAATGGTTACAGATGTAAGGCTGCTGCAATTATAGAAAGCATCCTCGCCTATGCTCGTTACACCATTGCCTATGATTACCGATGTAAGGCTGCTGCAATTATAGAAAGCATGCTCGCCTATGCTCGTTACGCTGTCGGGAATAGTGTATTGTCCGCTTTTACCGGCAGGGCAGCAAATGAGTTCTGTTTTATCTTTATTAAACAGAACACCATCTTGTGAAGAATAACAATTGTTGCCTGCTGTAACATTTATTGATGTAAGGCTGCTGCAATTATAGAAAGCATGCTCGCCTATGCTCGTTACACCATTGCCTATGATTAACGATGTAATACTGCTGCAATACTCAAAAGCATACCAGCCTATGTTCGTTACACTGTCGGGTACGGTTACCGATGTAAGGCTACTGCAATTCTGGAAAGCATATTTGCCTATGCTCGTTACGCTGTCGGGTATGGTTACCGATGTAAGGCTGCTGCAATCGTAGAAAGCAGAATCAGCAATACATTTCGTTCCATCTTTTACTGTGTATGCGCCGGATAATGATGTTTCGGCTTTTATAAGACAATTGCCTATATACAGCACACCGTTCTCCCAATTTGCGGTATTGTTGTAATAAGCAGTACCGAAGAAAGCAGAACTGCCTATGCTCGTTACGCTTTCGGGGATAGTTACCGATGTAAGGCTGCTGCAATAGTAGAAAGCACCATTGCCTATGCTCGTTACGCTGTCCGGAATAACTATATCCGTTGCCAATTTACCGTCAACACACAAGTTATGCGCATAGTATAATGGGTTTGAAATAATATTGCCAAACTTTATACCGCACCATGCAGCAATATCGGTAATGTACACTGCATTAAGGCTGCTGCAATTATAGAAAGCAGAACCGCCTATGCTCGTTACGCTGTCGGGGATAGTTACCGATGTAAGGCTGTCGCACCCGGCAAAAGCATATATATCTATGCTCGTTACGCTGTCGGGTATGGTTACCGATGTAAGGCGCCAGCAATCGTAGAAAGCAGAACCAGCAATACATTTTGTGCCGTCTTTAACTGTGTATGCACCGGATAATGATGTTTTGGCTTTTATAAGACAATTGCCTATATACAGTACACCGTTCTCCCAATTGGCGGTATTATTATAATAAGCAGTACCTGAGAAAGCATCATCGCCTATGCTCGTTACGCTGTCGGGTATAGTCACCGATGAAAGCTTACTGCAATCCTCAAAAGCAGAACTGCCTATGCTCGTAACCGGTTTCCCGTTATAGGTTGACGGAATTTCGAGCGCACCGCTTGCACTTTCGTTACAATCCGAAACATAGTAGCTTTCTCCGTCGTCATTCAATTCAAACGACAAATCACTTGCGCTCGCCGCACTTGATTTTACAGCCAAAAAGCCGAAATCCAAGCCCTGCAAATACTCCGAAATGCCGCTTAACGGCACTGCGGAAAATATTAACGCAAACGCGAGTACAACCGACAATACCTTTTTCATAATTCCTCCGTATATTACAAAAATATATGTTACAATTGTTTATTAAATAAAGTATATCATATATTCACCAAAATGCAAGTAAATGCACATAATAAAACCGCGTTGATTTTTGCATAATCAACGCGGTTAAATTTTGCCATTCGTGCGCATTCGCGCTTCAAGCACTGCTGATGGCAAACCGGGCGGCGCCAGATTTTCTAATCTTACAACAACGATTTTTCTTCGGCTTTATGTGATTTAATATATTTACTCCACTTAACATAGCCGTATGTGGTATTTGTAAGGTAGCCGACTTTGAGCACAAGCAGCACATACTGCCCCGAGAGTATATTGATTGCCGCTTCAAGCAGTGAGCTTATATACCACGCAATCCACTGCTCGCGGTAGCGAAGCAATATGAACACGCCGTTCGCTATGCCGACCGCGGAAGCGCACGCATCAAGGTAGCACACGATATTTTCAAGAGTTGCGTTGCCGTTGAATAAATCCGTACCGATTTCGAGCGTGGTAAGGAAATAACCCACACCGACAGTCCACGCGGCAATAAGCAATAAAACCAGTACTTCGGCTTTTCCGCTGAGCTTGCGTACGCAGGTCAGTTCATCCTGCTGCCTGTCCGGGTGTTTGTGCCAGTTTATAAAGCTGACAATATCAATGGGTATCCAGAAAAACAGTGTAGATGCCATTGTGGCAAAGCGGTACGAAAGCACCACGCAAATGGCAATCTCGGTTATTTCCACAAACAGCGAAACAATGAAATTCCATTTGCTCTGCTTGGAAATGAGAAGCTCACACAGTATATTAAAAAAAGTATCGGCAAGGTACAGTGCCATAATAAGCCCGCCGTTAACGCCGTTCACATCTTCCTCAGGGAAAATGAAAGAAAATATTACGGCGAGCACCAATATACTGAAAAACCATATTTTTTCATAAGTTGAAAAGAAACGCCACAAATCCGAGCAGCGTTTTGATAATGATTGTTTAGCCATTCCACCACCCACTTTCAAGGAGAGTATAACATACAATTCAACTAATTTCCATAGCAATACAGAAATAAAATTTCAGTATGTTGCCGCGGGAATACACGCCCGCGCGTGATGAGATACAAGGTCGGCAAAGCCGACCTTGATGATATACACGCCTTACGGCGTGGTGATAAGAAAGCTGTGGCTTGGATAAAAAAATTACGAAGCTTTCGCTTCGTAATTTTTTGGCAGGGGCACTAGGGATCGAACCCAGGACACGCGGTTTTGGAGACCGCTGCTCTACCAGCTGAGCTATACCCCTATAACTCGTTGATTTGCTTGTTTATTATAATCAATAGTCAAGCGAATGTCAAGTGGAATTTTTTAAAATAATAATTAAATTAATTAACGCATTTATTTTTAAAAAGCCGCTATTGCACAATAACAAACGGGATGTTATAATCGGTGTAATAATACATATAAGGTGACTAACTATGATAAAGAACAAAAAGGATGCCGGTGCTGACCGGTTCACGCCGTCAATCCCCCAATATTTTTCTTGGATAAACAACACGAACGAAGGCGCTACCGAAAAGCAGACGCTTATTAACCTTGACTTTTTTGACTATATGAAGCGCACATACGGTATGCAGCTGAAAATTTACGCGTGGGATGCAGGCAACTTTGACGGTGCGAGCAAGCACTACGGTGCCGAGGAAACCGAAAAGCTTAAAAAGCAGTTCCCGAACGGGTATAAGCCCGTTGTTGAGCGTGCCGCCGAAAGCGGTATCAGGCTCGGCTTGTGGGGCTCGCCCGACGGCTACGGCGATGATGAAAATACCGAAAAGGCGCGTTATGAATTTTTTGTTCATCTCTGCCGCGACTATAATTTTGCCGAATTTAAGCTTGACGGTGTTTGCGGCGGCTTACGCCCGGAAAAAGCCGCATTATTCGCAAAAATGCTGCGCGAATGCAGAGAATACTCCCCTGACCTTGTTGTGCTTAATCACCGCCTTAATCTCTACGAAGCGGAAAAGCACATAACGACTTTTTTATTCAACGGCGATGAAACATATGTTGATATTTTAAACAGAAACTCAAAAACAGCCATGCACCACCGCGCATTTATGTTTGAACGCGGTCATGTCAAGGACCTAAACAGGCTTGCCGAAGACCACGGCGTTTGCATTTCATCCGAAATTGATTATTTTGAAGATGAGCTTATTTACCAGGCTTTCGGCAGATGCCTTATACTTGCACCCGAAATTTACGGCAACCCGTGGCTTATGCGCGACGATGAACTGCCGAAGCTTGCGAGAGTTTATAATCTGCATCGCAGAAACGCCCAAATTCTCGTTAACGGCGAGCTTTTGCCCGAGAGTTACGGCTGCCACGCCATCACCCGCGGCAGCGATAAAAAGCGTTTTGTAAACACCGGCAATAATGAATGGAATTCCAAGACCGTAACATTCAAAATAAGCGAACTCGGTCTTCGCGGCGTTGAAAAAGTTGCCGTAAACATTCACCATCCGTACGAAAAGCATCTCGGAATATTCGATATAAACGATGAAGTACAGATTGAGCTTATGCCGTTCCGCGCAACTCTTATTGAATTCGCCGCGCCCGAATGTGCCGAGCAGATGCTCACCGACTGTGAATATGAAATACTCAATGAAGATGAGAACGGCAAGCCGTTAAAAGTAAAGTTGTTCAACGGAAAAGCACCTGAATGTGAATATGTAACTGCCGTTAAAGAAAATGCACCACAGCTTTTAGGTGAGCTTAACGAAAAAACCGATACGGTAACCGAAAATGAATTCTTGTATGAGAGTGCAATGTTTGCAGTCAATAACGATTCACTTGAGCGACGCTCAGCAGACCGGGCAGGAAAAACAGCTATACGCGAGGTAAAAGCGGCACGCGAGGCGTTTTTCGACCAGGAACGCTATGTGTTAAGGGGCTGCGATAACGCGAATATGTTTGACGGCAAGCCCGATACATTTTATGACTGCACTTCCAAGGAATACCGCGGCGAAAAACTGCGAATAAACGGCGGTTGCCTGCGAGTTGACTTCGGTGACGAATACGAAATTGAAGCTGTTGAAATTGAATGCTTTGCCGCCAAAACACCAACAGACGAGGTTTTGCCTTTCGAGCTCCCCTGTTTTGCTGAAATCTCCGAGGACTTAAAGCATTGGAGCACTAACTGCGATTTTCCCGCAACTGAAGTTCTTAATGAAAATTATATTCAGAATGTCATTCATTACAATGTTCACGACATTTATCCGCTTGAGGGCAGACGACTGAAAGTAACTTACAAATTTAACGGCAAGGCTCGCTATTTAAGAATCAATCACCCCATGGACAGAATCTTTTCCGTTAAAATAGTGAAAAACGGCGAATACATCACCCCCGCCGCGCCGCATGCAAATATTTTGCAATCGCCTTACAGATACAGTAATATTGCCGCTATGCAAAGTGCGCAGTTCACTTTACCTCAAATCAGCAGACCTTCAAAAATCGCAGTTGCAGTTGAAGGGAAACACGGCGTTGAAGGAGTTTGCTGTGTTGCAGAAATCGACGGGAAAACTTACGGGTTCCCCGAAAGAGCACCGGATTACGCAGCAAATATGTGGGAGCATTATGTTCACCTTACAGATGAAAACAATACATTTTATCTGCCGGTCAATGAAAGCTTCAGCGGCAAAAAGATAAATGTTAAAGCTTTATTTATGCATAAAAACGGTATAGAAATCCCTTGCAGAGTCTACCTGTGCGAGCAGCATTAAAATCAAACAAAAACGGAGCAAGCATTGTGACGAAAGTCATCAAGGTTTGCTCCGTTTTATTTAATGCTTAAAGCCTTCCAATGTATTGGCGAGGTGAGGTACTGCGTTGTGATAAACAAGGTGAATATCCGCCCAAGCCCCTTTACCCTCATTGTAAAAAATGATTTTTGTAATACCGGTATTGTAATACTGTGGGTCAAAAACCTGCTGCCACGAAAGACCGAGTGCGGCATAAAGCAAAAATGTATTGAAAGCGCCGTGAGCGGCAACCATTACCTTTTCGCCGTTGTGAAAACGGTTCAATATGTACTCCATTGCCTCCTGCGCGCGTTCAAGCAGCTGCGCATCGGTATAATCTTTACTGTATGAAATCAGTCTTTCATCTGCGGGTGTACCGTCGCCGCATACGACAGAGGGAATATCTCTGCGAATTTCATCAATCGTTCTGCCGCGGCACTCCTCACCCGTTCCGCATTCGGTAAATATTTTATGTATTTCGACCGTGCGGCATCCGTTTTCGGGTTGACGCTTTGCAACTTCATACGCCGTATGCGAAGCACGCCTCAAACCGCTTGTAAGAATACAGTCAAGCGGCAAATCGGCAAAATATTCACCGAGAAGCTCTGCCTGCTTTACTCCAAGCTCGGTAAGCGGCGAATCGTTCTTAAATTCGTAATTCAGTTCACCGTCGGCACCGGCATTCGACATAGACTGACCGTGACGGACAAGGTATAATTCAAGTTTTATATCGGACATTTTTTACCTCTCACAGATTGTTAAGTATATCTTTTTCGGCACAGAGGTCGTGAATTTTAAATCCGTCAGCGGCATCAAAGTACCAGCAGCGTGCATCGGTTCTTGCCGATGCTGTAATTACATAGCGTTTATCGTCAATAAAGCATATTGCCGCTTCGTTTTCGCAGGAAATGCCGGATATTTGGCGGGTTTTGATAGCCTGCTGAAAACTATGCCATGATTCATTCTCATAATGCGGACAAACACAATATGGCAGTAGATCCAAGCCATCGTGGAACATAAAGGCATTGTCAACACCGCAATCGTCATAGCCTTCACGGAACCAGCACATAGCACCGGTCGAAGTACCGAAAAGAATCTTTCCCTGTTCGTAGGCTTCTTTCAGATATTTGTCGGTACCGGTCTGTTTCCACATAGTTATGCAATATTTAAGGTTGCCTCCGGGAACATTTATAATATCGGCTTTTCTGATTTTTTCGGCAATAACATCCTCGGTAACGCCGACCTGCGTAACACAAAGCACATCAACATTGCAGCCGTTATTGAAGAATGCGGAAAGTACACCGGTATCGCGCCCATCGTAGCAGGGTGTCGGTATTTGCAGGTAATTCGGGTGCTCCTTACCGCAAAGCTCCATTATATGATGGCAGAGCCAATGATCATCCTTACCGCCGAAGCCTCCGCCTATTGCAATTATTCTGCCCATAACCAAACTCCTTGAATAATTAATTATTTATCTTTTTGAATACATCTGCTCGTAATACTTCATATACTCACCCGATGTACATTCATTCATCCAATCCATATTATCTTTATACCACTTAATCGTAAGTTTTATGCCGTCTTTAAACATAGTAGTGGGTCCCCAGCCGAGTTCGGCGTTTGCTTTGCTCGGGTCAATCGCATAGCGCTGATCGTGACCTTTTCTGTCGGCAACATAGGTAATCAAATCTTCGGATTTGCCGAGTTCTTTGAGTATTATCTTAACTATTTCGATATTTGCCTTTTCATTATGACCGCCGAGGTTATAAACCTCACCTACTCTGCCCTTTTCAAGCACTGCAAGAATACCGTAGCAATGGTCCTTTACATAGAGCCAGTCACGCACATTAAGGCCCTCGCCGTAAACGGGCAGCGGCTTATCATGAGAAGCATTGTTTATCATAAGCGGAATGAGCTTCTCGGGGAACTGATACGGACCATAGTTATTTGAACAGCGGCTTATGGTTACGGGTAAACCGTATGTTCTGTGATAAGCAAGTGCAAGTAAATCGGCGCTCGCTTTTGATGTGCTGTACGGGCTTGAGGTGTGAATCGGTGTATCCTCGCGGAAGAACAAATCCGGTCTGTCAAGCGGCAAGTCGCCGTAAACCTCATCTGTACCGACCTGGTGAAAACGCTCAACGCCGTATTTACGGCAAGCATCCATCACGACCTGGGTGCCGAGAATATTCGTCTCAAGGAAAATACCGGGATTTTCGATTGAACGGTCAACATGGCTTTCGGCAGCGAAGTTTACAACAATATCAGGCTTTTCCGCCTCAAAGATTTTAAAAATGCCGTCACGGTTGCGAATATCCTCTTTATAAAATTTAAAATTCTTATTTTCCATAGCTTTATTGAGCGTATGGATATTTGCGGCATAGGTAAGCGCATCAACGCATACTACCTTCCACTCCTGCCGCTCCTCAAGCAAAAGATAAACAAAGTTTGAGCCTATAAATCCGGCGCCGCCGGTAACGAGTATGGTTTTTGTCATATTATTTTTCACCTTCGCAAAGAGTTAAAAGGTACTGACCGTAATCGGTCATTTTAAGACTTTCACCAATTGCCTTTAATTGTTCGGTATTTATAAAGCCGCGGCGCCAGGCGATTTCCTCAATGCAGGAAACATAGAACCCCTGTCTGTCCTGCACAGCCTCTACAAATTCTGCCGCTTTAAGCATTCCTTCCGGCGTGCCGGTGTCAAGCCAGGCAAAGCCGCGTTCAAAAAGCTTAACTTTTAATTCGCCCATAGCAAGATAAGCGTTATTTACCGCTGTAATCTCGATTTCGCCGCGAGCTGACGGCTTAACATTTTTTGCAATTTCTATAACCCGGTTATCATAAAAATACAATCCCGGAACTGCATAATTTGACTTAGGATGTTCGGGTTTTTCTTCAATACCGATAACATTACGGTCTTGATCGAACTCAACCACGCCGAAAGAGCGTGGATCTTTAACGGGATAGCCGAAAATTGTTGCACCGTTATTCCGGGCTATCACCTGCTGCAGCGTTTTAGTCATATTAGAGCCGTAAAAAACATTGTCTCCAAGCACGAGACACACGGAATCGTCACCAATAAATTCCTCACCGAGAATAAAGGCATCGGCAAGTCCGCGCGGAGTTTCCTGCACCTTATACTGAATGGAAACGCCGATATACGAGCCGTCACCGAGCAGTTTCTCGTAAATCGGTGTGTCCTCGGGTGTGGAAATCACTAAAATATCCTTTATACTTGCAAGCAACAGTATAGAAAGCGGATAGTATATAAGAGGCTTATCATATATCGGCAAAAGCTGCTTACTCACGGCTTTTGTCATAGGGTAAAGGCGCGTACCTTTTCCGCCTGCAAGGATTATGCCCTTCATAACTTTACCTCCTAAATCAGTTTAAAATAATATCGCAAATTCTGTCAACATCCGATAATTCAAGGTCTGCATAAAGCGGTAATGTAAGTACACATTCACCGATATGCTTTGCAACCGGGGTTTTATCGGCTCCCGCCGTAGGCAAATCCTTATAGCATGTGAGGCTATTGGTTATCGGATAAAAATACTTACGGGCTATAACCCCTTGCTCTGCAAGTAATTCAAAAACTTTGTTTCTGTCGTATTGGTATCCGTCAAACACTACGGGGAAATATGCATAATTTGATTTGACATCCTTTTGCGGATTTACAAGTTTAATTCCCGCAACACCGCTTAGCCTTTCGCGGTAGCGTTCAACCGCTTTGCGGCGTTTTTCTATTTCGCTGTCAAGATGCCGGAGATTACAAATACCCATAGCGGCTTGAAATTCGTTCATCTTGGCATTACAGCCGATATAAATGAAATCCTCCTGTCCGTGCATTCCGAAGTTTTTCAGATCATTGAGTTTTTCAACCAATTCATCGGTTTTATAGCAAACTGCACCACCTTCAATGGTATTAAAAACCTTTGTAGCGTGGAACGAAAACATCGTGGCATCACCAAAGCAGGCACTTGAAACACCCTTGTACTCCACAGCAAAAGCGTGTGCTGCATCGTAAAAAACTTTCAAACCATGTTTTTCGGCGATTGCATCTATTGCCTCAACATCACACATATTACCGTAAACATGAACGGGCATAATCGCTACGGTTTTATCGGTAATAAGAGATTCTATTTTCGACACATCTATGCAATAGTCGTTTTCATTCACATCGCAGAATACGGGAACAAGCCCGTTTCTTGCTATGGAATGAGTGGTTGAAGCAAATGTGAAAGGCGTTGTTATTACCTCACTGCCCCGGGGAAAATTATAAGCTGCCAACATATTCTCAAGTGCGAGATGACCGTTTGTATATAAAGTAACATACGGACAATTGAGCCTTTCTTCAAGCTGCACCTGAAATTCTTTATGCTTTGTGCCGTTATTGGTAAGCCAGCGGCTCTCCCACAAATCTTTAATTTCATTACAATACTCGTCAAAATCGGGCATTGATGAACGGGTAACATTTATTCCCATAATTTTTCACACCGTACTCATTAATTATTTAAACTTCCCGGAAATGTAATTCCCGGCAACGCTCAAGATATACTCGAAGCTGTCAATATGCAACAATTTTGAACCACATAAATATATCAGCACACCAAGCGGCACCTGAATAAGCAGTGTAACGATATCCGACAATTTAAGTAAAGTAACACAAAAAACGATTCCGCCCATAATAACAGATAATAATATCTGCGGTAACATATCCTTGAACTGTTCAATATAGTTATATCCGAGCAGTTTTTTATTGGGCCATGAATTGATTATCTGATTTAAAAAAGTAGTAAAAAGTAAACTGCAAGCTATTGCGAAAGGACCAAACCACAAAGAGACCAGTAAAGCAACAGTTCCGACGATCTTTTTGATTATTTCAAGCTTCAGGAAAATGTCGCTTCTTCCGACCGCTTTAATTGCATTAAGATTAGCCGTATGAATAGGATAAAACGCATACGTAAAGCAAAACACGCGCATATACGGGACACACGGAAGCCACTTTTCCGTAAGAAGAATTCTGACAATAGGCTCGGCGCAAATGGCTATCCCCATCATCATGGGCATCATAAGGTATGTGCTTACCTTTATGGCGCGTTGAGTCATATTTTTTACAACTGTAATATCATTTTGTGCATTTGCCATGGTGGGGAAAAGCACCGAATCAATAGATGAATTAATATTGGTAACAATCGTATAAGTATATTTTTGACCCTGGTTATAATACGCAAGGTCACTTTTAGTATATATTTTGCCGATTATGACCTGCCTGACATCATTATAAACCGTATCTATAATCCCGGAAACGAGCATTTTCCAACCAAATGGTAATAAGGCTTTTATTCGTTTCCATGAAAATACGGGTTTAGGGCGCCATTTGACCATAAACCACAAAATGACCGTATCAACAAGCATATTGAAAACATGCTGAGCAACAAGCGCCCACACGCCAAAGCCGCTATATGCCAGCACTATGCCGACCACAGCCGCCCCGATCGTGCCGCCGAGCGTGGCGAAAAAGAACTTTTTAAAGAGCATATTGCGAGAAACATAGGCCTGTTGAACACTCTTTAATGAGAATATTATAAGCGTAAGACCGAGAACACGAATTATGGGTGTGAGTTCCGGTAATTCGTAAAACTTTGCGATCCACGGAGAAGCAATAAACAACAAGCCGTATATGACAACACCGCAAATTATGTTGAAATAGAAAACAGAAGAAAAATCGATATCGTCGGCATCCTTTTTCTGAATAAGGGCGTTACTGAAGCCGCCGTCAAGAAAAACCTGCAGCAGTGTAGTGATCACGGTAACAAGCGCAACGGTTCCGTACACCTCGGGATCAAGCACCCGGGCAAGCACAACGGAAACAACCATTGTAACGCCCTGCGCACCGAAGCGTTCAAGCAAACGCCAGATAAAATTTGAGAACACTTTATTTTCTTCGTTCATATTAATTCCCTGAAATCAAATAATTTCGCTTTCCCAAACATCGCAATCAAAATCCTGAAACACCTCTTTAAGTCTTTCGTGAATCTGCTGACGGGTAACACCTTTTTTCATAATGACTTGCAAAAATCCGCCGCCGCCGGCACCGCAAACCATTCTTCCGTCAATATACTCATCAATCGAAATGAAAATCTGTTCAATTAAAGTATTGGTCGTGCCATTATCTATCATATTTGAAAGCTCCCAATGCCTGTTAAGAAGCTTTGCAAACAAGTCAATATCACCGTCAAGAAGTGCTTTTCGCATTTCAAAAGCAACATTCTGAATCTCCTTAAGAGCAAACAAACTGTCAGGATTATTGCCGATATAACCGCCCACAACATCACGCAGAAGATTGCGTGCAAGTCTGCGCTCGCCGGTATAAATAAGACAAAAACGCTCATTGAATTCTTTTAAAGTGTTTTCCGATAATTCCAGATGCTCAACCTTGACAATCTGTTTAAGACCGGGTGCGGAGGAAATGAACTTAAATCCGGTGGTAACGCCGCCTATTTGATCCTGCCAGCCGCCGCCGGTAGACATTATCTGCTCAAGAGCAAGAACGGAAGAATATATATCATCTTCCGTATAGCTCACACCCACAAATTCATAAAGCGCCATTACAACCGCCGCCGCAAGAATCGAAGATGTGCCGAGCCCGGAGCCTTTGGGAACATTAACTACCTGCGAATCGATTTTAAAGCCGCCGCCGAAACGATTGAATATTTCATCAATATTACCGCCTTTAAACGGAATTATGCCGGTTGCAAGCAGTGCCGCTTTCTGCAAGGCGAATTTGTCAAACGGATCTCCGGTTTTCTGTAAATCTTCAAGACTTACAAATTCGCCGTAGCTGCCCATATCCTTGCTGACAAATATAATTTTATTCTCCGTAAGCTTTTCGATTTTCACCTGAACAGGCTTACTGTGTGACAACAATATTGAAGCATTCAGAACATTACCGCCGTTTTCATTACAATAAGGCGGCGTATCGCTCCAGCCTCCTCCGAAATTAACACGCAGAGGCAAATCAATGCTTACCTTTTCTTTTTTTATTTGAATATTATCTTTATAAGAAATACTGTCAACAGTCGCTTCAAGAACAGTCTTACGGATTTCCGCAAAGCACTGCTTTATGAGTTTGTCGCCATCAGAACCGCTTACGGCGTTGCCCACATAATAATAAAAGCGCAAACGGTCACTGAACGGCATTTGTTTAATTTTTGATTTAAGCCAGGATTTTTGAACGGCTGAGAACTTTTTAATGGGTTTAACATCCGCTGCCGGCAATTTAAGCTGAATGTGCTTGGCAATACTGTCCATGGATACAAGGTCTGCCATTCGCTTGCTCCATTGATTTACAGCAATGGGGTCAGCATCGTTAAAGCCGGAATGAAGCGACTTTTTGCGCGCCTTTTTCCACGCCTTGATATCCCCTTCGCCTTGGACTATTTTATAAAAATTAAGCGAAGCATCAAGAGCTGATTTAATGGTAGCCGTTTCCGGATATATTTCTGCATTCCAGAGAGAATCCGCATTTATGCCCAGACCGAGAGAAGAAAGCTCTTTACCGAAAATTTTGTTTTCTTTCGGGTTGTCATTTACGCCATAAATACGACATACAAATTTACCGTTTCTTTGTTTAAGACCGTGAACGACGACATTTGAAGGTATCGTTTCATCATGGATATCAATGTAAGAAAGTATAACATTATCGCCAACTTCGGCGGAAGAATGAACATAAGAGGTTTCGAGATAACAACCGCTTCCGATTTTTGCACCTGACGAAAGTGCGGAATTATATCCGCTTGCACGATCGACAAAAGAACAGTTGATTCTATTATCCCACCCCAAATCACGATAGTCGTTCACACCGTTATTCATAAGCTCAAGCACTTCGCGAGATGTACCGAAATGGATAAATTTTGCCGGTGATAATCTCAGCAACTTTAATGAATAGGGTGAAAGGGTTTGCCAAAGAACTTTTCTCGCCTCTATCAGCTCAGGGCAAAACTCACCTTCGGGCTTTTCATTGTAATAACCGTCAAGGGTGCAATCCTCGGCAAGCGGATACAGAAAATCACCGTAAAGAGACAAACGAACAGTATCGTTGACATATTTATTATAGTCGTCCTCATTATCAACAAGTGAATAAAGAGATTTTAATATTTCGGCAGAAAACACAATCGCACCGGTATCTATATCAACTTTATTTTTATCATTTACCGCTCCGAAATTTCTAAGCGCGGTTTCACTTTGCTTATGAAGAAAGTTTTTAACGCATCCGCTTTCGCCTTTTAAGAAAACTCCGTGATTTACCGCTGTTTTTACATCTTCTTTAAATGAAATGCACGCAGCCCCTTCACCGCTGAAGTCGATCTGCAAAGGATTGAAAAGCAACAATACATCGCCGGAAAGCAGCAACATACCCTCGCGTATTCTCTGCGCAACCCCGCTCATGGCAATGATAAATTCATCAAAAAGTGTTGACGATCTGCCGTCATCGAGCTTATGAGGCACGGGCGAAAACAGCTTGCCTATTGCAGAATATTGCGGCACGCGTTTTGAGTCGCCACCTGAATGTATAACTAAGATTCTGAGATTATTAAATGTTTCGGTTCCGGTCAATTCGGCAATCGCTTTTAAAACAGAAAGCGTGGCGCCGCCTGAGCCGACACGCACATTGCCCTTATCGGGGATAACCAAAAACTTTGTTTTGCAAGGCAAAAAACCGCCCTTTTTACGCAAATCGATCTGTATTCTGTAATTTTCCGCCTGATTTTCGTCGGAAGCGGTCAAAACAATGTAATCCCAATGCGGAAATGCCGGATTTATCAATGAGCGCTTATAATCAGCGTACATATCCAGGTATGATGTTTGTAGAAACAGAGATGCCGAAATATTCATAACAGAATTCCTTCAATTATATTTGACCGCGAGCTTTTCTGACGATATTTATAATTCGGGGAAATTTATATTTTACCCAAAGCAAGATTTTTTCAATAACGGATAATTCACTGAATTTATTTTGAACTTCTTTTGCTGCTTTGTAATCGCCCAGAGTAAGACACATTTCAAAGTAGTCGCGTTCTATTTTTTTGTTAATAATGTCGGTATACTTGTACTCTGTAAACTCATCTATTCTTTTTAGCATACCCAAATAAGCCGTTCTCGACTTTTTATAAAAGTCAGGTTCGCTGCGCCAGCGGTAACCGAGTGAGCCTATACTCATTTTTCTGTATGCGCAGGTTGGCTCATCGATATAATAAACACGCCCGTTCAAAGCAAGATACACGGCAGTTGCAAAGTCACCGTTGCGGCAATCGCCGACATACGGTATATCAATCACACGCTTATTTTTACGGTAAAATAATGAAGCAGTCGCCATGCACCAGTCATCAATTATTTCTTCAACAGGGATTTCACGCGAGCCGCCGGGTCTTGAAAACATTTCCGGCATAAAGCTGCTGTCTTCATTAGCAAAATATGCCGCAGTACCGCAAAGCGAATAATCGGGATGCGCTTCCATAAAATCAAACTGCTTTTGCAGCTTTAGCGGATCCGTCCAAAAATCGTCGCCCTCGCAAATGGCGAAATATTCCCCTTTTGAAAGCCGGTATATATCATGATATTTATTATAGCCTCTGCTGACAGTGTTGTTTTTTTGATAAAACGGTTTAATCAGTTCAGGATACTCTTCTGCGTATTTTTTAACGATATCAGCAGTTTTATCGGGAGAAGCATCATCATATACAATCACTTCATATTTAAAATCGGTTTGCTGCATAACTATGCCCGCAAGGCACTTTTCAATATATCTTTCGTGATTATATGTTATGCAAATAACACTGACTTTAATATCATCCGTCATCTATTACCAACCTTCTTGATTTTTATAAATGAAAAATCGCTTTCTCTGAGTTTCCTCTTGCGCATTACGACAAAAACCAGCAGTAACCACATCAAAGATGTTGCATTATTAAAGCCAATAAAGATTCCTTTTATATTACTGACAATGAATGTCAGAACAAGCATTATTACCCAGAACCTGCCGATTGATTTATCGTTTGTATGGCGAGGTGCTTTTTTTATAATCGTGCGGCAATATATAAACAAGGCAAAATACGCACATAAAACATAAATAATTCCGCCATACCACAAATCATTTACGAAACCGATATCGGTACATATACCGAATTTATTCGGCATCATAATCGTTTGTCCGGTACCGAAAATGATATTAATGAAGTTACTCGGTAATCGATATCTTATCGGATCTAAATAATAGCCGAATGAATCCTGATAAAACCTGCTGTTTTCATCAATCCCGAAAAATCTGCCGAATATATTTGCCAAGCCGTTATATAACCACACAATATGCGTACCCGGAGCTCTTGACAAACGAACAACCAAAAATAAAACAAAGAACGCAGCAAGAGCAAAAATGACCAGTGCAACGCCTGTAATAAACAGCTTTTTTCGATGCTTCTTATATGCCAAAAACACTGCAATGCAACCGAAAACATACACGAACAGGGAAATTCTTGCATTGTAGTATGAAACAACCATCATCGCGACCGACAACAAAAGATAATAAATTTTATCCTGAACAGCAAAGCGTTTCATACAAAGTGCACCTATGATTGCGACGGAAATAGGTGAAGAATACAGAAGATTGGAAGCAAAGCCATATGTTCGTGCAGACAAGCTTTGATGTTTTATCAAACCGGCTTTGTCAAGATGATTGAAATATAAGTCGTGAAGTGAGGAGCTTAAAATCGCGGAAACCGATACAACGGTAAA
The DNA here is from genome assembly GCA_045616765.1 of Acutalibacteraceae bacterium. Classification (GTDB taxonomy): domain Bacteria; phylum Bacillota; class Clostridia; order Oscillospirales; family Acutalibacteraceae; genus DTU089. The sequence continues at coordinate 12,100 of JAZLHL010000067.1, read as the reverse complement.
TATAATTCCCGCACCTATAATCAGCTGTTCAAATTTTTCATAATCATATTTACGAATTCTGCATATATCTACAATCACAAAAGATATCGGTACAATATCAATTATCCAATAAACAACATAAGAACGGATAATGTCATAAAATGATATACCGTTAAAACAAGATACTATCGAAATATAAATAAACAAGGCTACAATCACTATTTCAAATTCCAATAGAGGCAGCCAGTATTTCTTGTTAAAAAGAATGTACACAACACAACAGGCACCGACAATGTGAATTATATTGAAGCCTATTATAAACGGAGGATCAAAAATCACGATCCACAAAAAGAATATCAAAAGTAAATCAATGACCTTATTCTTATCAAGACGAAATTTTCTGATTGCGTCAAGCATTGTAATTATTCTGTTTTTAAGGAAAGCAATAATATCAGCAACAGCTTTCGCAGCAGTAGCGCGTATCATTTAATTCCCCTCCAAAATAATGAATTCAGATTTTTTTCAACATTCTGACCGATTGATATATGCATGATGCAATCTTTTTGCCGAACGGAGCTGCCAAAAAAGCAAATGAGGTTTTATAAATCGGGTTACTTACGGATTTTTTACTGAACAGCATTTTGATACTCTGTTCTTTAACATCATGGTAACCGGTTGTTGCTTCATTAACATAATAAGTCAACTCATCGGTGCAGTAAATTCTGGCTTTACATTTGCGGCAGGCGCGTATAGTCCATTCATAATCAGAACCGTAATGAGGCAAGAGTTTAGGATGGAACCCACCTGTTTTGCGCAAATCACAACCGTGAATAAAGAAACTGCGTGTTGAAGCACACATTCCGTAAGCCGTACTTTGTTTTAAGAAAGTTTCTTCAACCGCCGGGAAGCTGAAATCAACCGCACAGTCCACAAGCTCACCTGTTTGCTTGCTGATTCCGTAACCGGTTACGAGGCGTTCTTCGGTTAAAATTTTAAGTGCTTTTTCACAATAGTCATCGGCAAAGTCGGTATCGTCATTTACAAACCATATTACATCATTATCGGCAGCATTATCTTTAAGCCAATTATAAGCCATGTGAAGTGCGCCGCCCCACCATAAATTACCGTCACCAATAAGAATAACGGCATCGGGCATAAGAGCCTTTACCATATCGGCAGTACCGTCGGTCGAGCCGTCATCAACAAGCACAAGATTTATTTCCTTACAGTTTTGTGAAAGCAAATGATTAACAAAAGCTTCGGTGATTTTATATCTGTTGTGAACTGCGGTTACTGCATAAATCATAATTATGCCTCAATACTCCTTTTTGAAATGTCGGAATACAGAAAAACTGTTTTACCTTTGGCAGCGGCTTCTTTCATTTTTGCGTAATTTTCCGGTATAATAATGCTTCTGATTTCAGATTCGATTTCCGCAGCGTTGTCTTCGGTGAGAAACCGAACATTACCACCGACATCAATATGAGTGGTACCGTCCCATTTTTTGCATAACATGGGGATTCCCTGCGCTGCGACCTGTTCCCAAAACACGGAATGCCTGCCGGGGAATACAACAAGGTCAGATGCAGCAAAGTATTTATATGATTCCTTTGATTGAATCCAGCCGATATACTGAACCTTCTCACCATCGGCAAGTTCTTTGACCTTAGGCATAAGTTCCTCCGTAACAGAGCCGAACACTATCAGTTTTGCCTTGGGGTCATCAATATTTTTAACCGCCTGCATCAGAAGAAGAGTCTGAGTTTTCCAGGCATCAATCTTGCCGCCGGTTATTATAAGAAAATCATCATCGGCAATATTATATTTCCCTCTGATTTCTTTACGGATTTCCGGTGTATCCGCTGCAATAACAGCATCATCGTCCGCCCCCATCACAAGTAACTCGCACTTATCGGCAGGCATACCGTAAACATTTTTAAGAAAATCTACACGGCATGGCAGAACACCGTATATTTTTTTGGCGAATGGTTCAATAATCTTTGCACAATGCTTCCATATCACTCCGTGAAGAACATATTTTGAAAGCGGATTGGTTGCGCTGTTTGAAAAATCAGCATGATTATCAACATATATGCGAACTTCACTGTGAGTTTTTGCATAATGGGCAACAACATCGACATCAAGGAATTGACAGCCGTGAACAAAAATAATATCAGGCTTTGATTTTTCGAGAACTTTTTCAAAGCCTTCATAGCGCCTTAAAACGGAAAAAAGCTTTTTGGGCGCTTTATAGTCAAGCCTTGAAACCGGTATGCCGTGCTCATTAATATACTGAGAGGGCTTATCCATCAATGTGGGTTTACCGTGTTTATCGAAAGTTACAAGCGATGCTATTACCTCAACGTCATAGCCCTGTTGTTTATGGAATTTCGGAAGCATATTTTCCTGATATTCAAAGCCATCAGGGAAAAAACTGCAAAGACACAAATGGACAATTTTCATTTTTACACCTTATTTTAAAAACTTGTTGACGGAATTAAAATTTTCAGCCGAAATAATAAGCCTTTCATCGGAAAGCTCCCACCATTTACTATCAATCAATTTTTTGATTACATCTTCGGAAAATCTGTATCGAATAATCTTTGCAGGAACGCCTCCGACTATCGCATACGCAGGAACATCATGCGTAACCACTGCCCCCGCCGCTATTACTGCACCGTCACCAACGGTAACACCGGCTTTTATCAACACATTTGCACCTATCCACACATCGTTTCCGATGACCGTTTTCGGACTGTCATCATACTTGAAATCGGCGAAATTTTTTTTAAGATAATTCGGCTCAGCCAAAAATACAGGCGATGTAGATACAAAATCCGTGGGATGCGATTGCATACCTATAAAGCAACCTTCTGAAATTGAGCAAAAGGCACCAATTTCGGTATTTTGCACCAAAGTATTACGGGTGATATATGAATATTTGCCGATAGAACTGTTATAAAATCTGACATTACTGCGAATAGCGGCGGTTTTATGCTTTGTACTGTTTACCAAAAGTGCGGAAAATGAAAGTCTTGAATCAAAAATCGACTTTACCTTCCACATTGCCGCATCAAGTAAAGAACTCAAAAAACTCACTCATTTCATTTATTGATAACTTCTTCAAGAGTTTTAATGTATGCACTCACACATTTGTCGCGGTCAAGTTCCTCCGTGAGGTATTTTCTGCCGTTTGCACCCATCTCGGCAAATTCACGGCGATTATTGTAAAGAGTTTTTATATCATTTTCAAGAGCTATACAATCATTCGCTTCGCAAGTAATACCGCAGCCGACCTTATTAATAAGACGGCACAAATCACTGTCGGCGTCAAATGAAGCGAGAATAGGTCTTTCGGCAGCCATATATCCCCATGTTTTACTCGGAACTGAGTTACTGCCCACACCTTGCTTTGAAATAATTAAACCGACATCACCGGCACTGAACACATGGGCAATATCTTCATACGGCTGGAACGGTATAAGAATAACATTGTTAATGCCTTCGCAGGCGATGCGTTTTTCAGCATCAGCCTTTGCGGCGCCGTCTCCTATAAGCAGAAAACGCAAATCCGGCAATTCACTTTCCAGCTTTTTGGCACAATCAAGAAGCATATCAATATTCTGAGTAAAGCCGATATTGCCCGAATAGCTTATATAAAAGAGGTTTTCATCAATATTATAGCGTTTGAAAAGCAGGTTGTCCTTCCTTGAAACAACGGTAACACCTTGCACATCTCCCCAATTCGGAACAACGACTATTTTTTCCGCCGGGACACCCTTATTAAGAATATTATTTTTAAAATCGTCTGAAATAGCGATGATTTTATCTGCTTTACGGTAACTGTAATCTTCGATTTTGCGGCCGATTTTCCACGCAAGGGAATCGGCTTCGGAAAGTCCGGTATTTATTAACGAATCGGGGAAAATATCTTGAAGATTGTAAACATACGGAAGCTTTTTAATTGATTTTATTATACCCGCCATCATTCCCTGGGTAGGCGGTGTACTTTCGCAGAAAAGGATATCGGCATCGGATGAAAGGCTTTTGAATATAAACTGAACATTCATAATCAAATATCTTATCATACGGCTTACCGTGTTCTTTGACTCATTATAAAGCGAAACTCTGTGAACGGTGAGTTTACCGTCATAAAGCACTTCTTTTTTTCTGGCGGCATACTGTTTGCGCACGGCACGGTCAATACCGCGAGTAGGAGTCGGAACATACAAATCTACTGTATGCCCTGCATTGACCATACCTGACAGTATATCATCGGTAATATATAAACTTGCTGCAATTTCCGGCGTGTAATATGCCTGTAAATATAATATCTTCATTGCAACTCCATAAATTCAAACATAATAATACATAATAAATATTGTCTTTTATTTTACCAATATATGTCAAAAATGTCAAGGTTACAATAGCCATTTAGTACACAGAATCGAGCATTTTTCATCATCGCCGATTTTTTGATAATACACGCTCAAAACACTGCCGTCGGCAAGCTCAACACTTGCAGGATATCCGAGGTCGCCGTCATGCGCGGAATCAACGATATATTCTTTACTCCAGGTTTCGCCATTATCCGTGCTTATGGCGGCACGCTCGCCGTAGGGCTCGCTGCGTCTGCCGTAGGAGCAGATTACCTTCCCCGAAGAATGAAGCAATAAATGCGGAGGGGAGCCGCAGATACCGTTATTCTGCCACTCGGACCAGGTTTTGCCGCCGTCATCGGAGTGTGTAAAGTAAATTGTAAAGCCGTTCGGCACTTCCCTGCCTTCGCCGCGAATCGCGCCCAGAAGCCTGCCGTCGGGCAGTTCAAGGATGTGCGGCTCGTGGAAATTGCCCCACCTTGTATTTTCCGGTTTGGTGAGTTCGCCTGTACGCACCCAAGATTTTCCGCAATCGGTACTTTTATATGCGGCAATAATCCCGTTTTTTTCGGGAGTTTCACAATTTTGCGAATACATTTCTTTACCGAGATATAAAAGAGAGCCGTCCTTAAGAACATTCGGACCGTGCGGCGAAGAAATCGGTACACGAACGGTATCGCCCCAGGTTTTACCGTAATCTTCTGAAATTCTTATGAACGAGCCGCCGAGCTTTGCTCCTTCGGGTGCAGAATCATAGGAATCAAGCTTTTCGGAAATCAGCTTAAATTCATCAGCCGTTGTATCTTCTTTCATCCAATTATAAAAATCGGTTTTATACATTTCAGCAGGGTGGCAAAACCATGTTACAAGCAGCTTACCGCCGCCGAGGTAAACAATGCCCGCATCGCGGTCATCAAGCACGGTATCATTGATCATAAAAGGCTCCGACCATGTTTTACCGCCGTCAACACTTTTGAAAAGTCCGGTTTTGCCGAACGGGCAGACATGGGCTATACGCCCGAATGAACAAACGGCATACAGCACACCGTTTTCATCAATACAGACCGAGGGCCATCCGTTATATGCAAATGTTGATTCTTTTGCACGATAAATAACATAGCGCGAGATTATCTCGGGATTCACTTCAATCATAAAAAACACCTCCGTGTCAGTTATAAATATATCATATAATATTGTTTTTATCAATCTAAAAACAGTAAAAAACGGCAGCGAGCACTAACCCGCCGCCGATATAATCGCGTAGTTCAATTTGTAATTTGTATATCTCCTGAATTGACAACACCCGTCTCAGATTTCAAATCACCGCCGGAAAGCTCAAAATACCATTTATCTGCATTTTCAAGCGAAAGGTTTTCGAGCATCTGTACCGTAACGCACATTTCGATAGCGTCATTTATATACTCGGCGCGATTGCAATCTATATTTTGAGCTTTAAGTACATTTACCGCTTCAGGCATAAAAGTATCAAGGTAGGCATTATACGCAAGCTTATATTTTTCTCTCGCAGCGGTTTCGTTATACACCTGCACAACCGCTAAATCCGCTTCAAGCTGCTCACGCAGAAATCTACCGTTAACTATATACTTAGCGAGAAGCTCCGTGCCTATAAATTCAACCTTTTCCTCATAAAAATCTCTGTCCCACTTTTCGCCGTCCGGAGTACCGGTTTCATACAAAGCAGCACCGTATTTAAGGGCTTCGCCGTTTTTCAAAAGGTCGGTCATTTTTTCCGGCAAAATGCGTTCATTATCGGCATCGATCGCTATTTCTCTGAGAGTTTTGCCCTCATATACAAAATCAGTAATATCCGCAGTAGTCGGGTGATAAACGGCTGAAACCGCAAATTGTGCATCGGGTGAATTCTCAATGGCCTCTTTAAGTTCACCGCTGACATTGAGTTTTCCGTTGAGCCGTACATAATAGCTTGCAGAATTACTCATATCCCCCTTCGTGTTGCCATTATCGGCAGTAACAAGCGGCGACTCAGTCACAGCACTGTTATTGCTATATTCAGTTTGAAAAACAGCGGTGGTATTAAGCGAGTTTGAAGTAGTGACGGACTTTGAGGTCGTGTCAGCGTTCTGCACTGACGGCAGAGATGAAACATTGTTTTCGGAAAGCACACCGGACCTAATCAACAAAACGCTCGCGGTTATAACAAACACAAAACAAACGCTGAATGTAATAACCTGTTTTTTCATACGCTGATGTTTTTTTATTGCCTTGCAATTTTCGGCGTATTCTTCCAAATTATTTTCATCAATACTGCAGATTGAATTATAAATATTAAGATTATCCATCTATATCCTCCTTTACAAATTCGGTCAGTTTTTTACGGATTTCAGTTAATTTTTTTCGCACATAACCGCCTCTTAACCCGAGCTGTGCGGCGGTTTCGGCGGAAGATAGCCCGTAATAGTAACGCGAAATGAATACAGTTCGTTCTGTTTGCGGAAGTTCTTTCAGAAACGAATTGATGATAACATTTATTTGTTTTTGAGAAAATTCGGTGTCTTGCGGGAAGCATAAACGAAGCTCGTTCAACGCCTTGCAGTTTACATCAAAAATCTCATCAGGGCTTACGCCGAAAATTTTTGATATGGCTGCAAGCATTTTATAATCGGGATTGCGTTTACCGTTTTCCCATTTTGAAACAAGTTCCCTTGAAACAAAGAGTTTTTCAGCGAGTTCATCCTGACTTAAACCCGACTTTTTACGCAGGAAAGCTATTTTTTGACCGGTCTGCAAAATTCTCATCTCCCCTCTGCAATAAAATAATAACACATTTTACTTGAGAATAAAGGTACAAATTGTTACCCGCAAAAAAAGACCTGCCGATAAGCATTGCTTTACGGCAGGTTTAAACCGAATATTTAATTAAAACACGAACGCTGACAACACATTAAGTACCGCGTTCATTACAAACATCGCCCACCACTGACCGCTGTGCTTCAAATTCAAAAGGTAATCTTTTGCTTTCTGCTTGCGGTGCCACATAATAAACAGCAATTCAGTAAGCAGATACGGTATGCCGCCCGTGAACACGAGTACAAACGGCGAAAAGCCGCCGATAAGTAAATCCGCAATAAACAAAGCGGCACTCATACCAAAGTAAATAATCAAAACCACTGTTCTGTGGTCACCTTTTTTGAAACGGTCAAAGCTGATTTTGATAGTACAGGCGTATATGAGCATAAACACCGTCATAAGCCTTGCCGCGGGCAGTGAACAAAGGAGAATGTACGCAAGCGGAATAAGATTGAAAAACGGGCGTTCAATGCAATCCATAACAAAATTATTGAGCTTTTTGCCTTTTTCATCACATACATACTCAAAAATGTTTATGTGCAGAAGGCATATAAAGACTGCGCCCATAATAACAGTTACGGTTGTTTCATATTGTTTGAGCGGAGCAAACAAACCGTTCAATTCAACTGCATTATTAAGCTCTGCTACCACATTGCGGCAAAGCACAAAACCGAGAGCAATACCCGCACCGCCGATTAAGCCGAGAGTAAATTCCATCAGCTTCCAGCCGCCGATATATTGGTTAAGCTTGCCAAACAGCATTTTGCCGTTTCTCATTGGTATTTCGGCCCTGTAAAAAACGGAAATCGCAATAACCCAGCCGACAGCTCCGAATACGATACCGAAGCCGAGCAGCACAAGTGAGAGAATATCTTTTACAATGATCGCGGAAATAATTGAAACAATTATTATTCCGACATTACTGCCCCACTCCTCCCTGCTTTCATAAGAGAAAGAGGTTTTAGGCATTTTATTTACGGTTAAATCTACGGGAGTGTTAAAAATTTTGTAACCGATAAACTGTGCCAACGGGCAAACGGCGCAAAAAAGAATAATATGCTTTATGCTGTATTTGCCTGCCATAGCGGAAAATGCCTTGCCGACTATTGCACCGAAAACGCCGAACCACACCGCACCTTTAAGCGCAAGTCCGCCGACACCTTTTTTCAGGTTGTGAACGGCGGGCGGCGGGTCGATAACATAGCTTATGGTATCGCCGTACGGCTCAATTCCGCCGAATGTCATACCGACAAGACCTGCGGCGGCAGGTATCCAGTAATAATGAGAAAAAGCGTCGCCGGAAAACATTGCAAGTGTCAATGCAATAAGGAGCCCCGGCAGCATCGCACCCTTTTCTCCGCCGATAATCGTGCCGCGCATCCCCCAGCCGTAGCAGCCGGCAAGGGCTGCAACCGCGACACATAAAACACATTGTAAAACCGTCATAATATCACCGTAAATCAAGTAAGAACTCTATTGATAATTCGCTGATAATCCGTTGCGCAAACTGTATCTTCAACTGTGCCGGAAGCGCGAATCTGTAATTCATCAAACTCGCAGTGACCGTTTGCAGCGCGTTCAACCAAAACGGCATCAAGCACATCACAAATACTGTCGCCGTCAATATCGCCGTTAATAACGACCGTATAGTCGCCGAGAGATATCTCATTAATTGTAATTGAAACTGCACTTCCTGTCCCCAAAAATCCGGATGAATTGGCAGTGGCAACGGCAACAACGCCCTCAGAACAAATCAACATATCGTTGATGTTTATACACCCCTGCGTATCGGTAATAATGAGCTTTTTTATATGGTCGATTACATTATTTGCATATTTTGCAGTAACGCTCGTAATTGCAAAGCCGTAATATGTTGAACTGTAATCGGAAGTCAGCCTGAGCTGAACACAATCACCGTTGACTTCAATAGTTTCATCAGCAAGAGATGTGCCACTGTATTTACCGATCAAAGTGCCGAACTTGTCATAAATGTAAATAAAATCATAATTTGACTCAGTGCGTGTATCATGTGAAAATTTCAGCAAAATGCTTTGCGCACCTGTTCTTGTAATAATCCAGATTTTATCCTCGTTATTTTCATAGTTGTGGTCGGATTCAATAACCTCGTAAGAAACAGAAGTTCCGGCACTGCTGTTTTTTAAATTCAAACCGAAATAGCACGGCGTAACCTTAATAACGGAAAAACCGTAATCGGAAACTGAATCGTTGACCTCAAGGACTATTTCCGCAGTATCCCCCGGCACGGTAATATCCTTTGAAGCAAGCTCTTTACCGGTATATGTTTGCGAGAAAGTGCCCGCCTTATCGGAAATCGTTATGTAATCACCATAATCTTCGACCGATGTAAGAGCAGAGAATTTTATAATCAGAGCATCAGCATTCGGCTTACTGATTTCCCATTTCTGAGAAGCTGTTTCTCCCGCCGGAGCATTTGCGTATTCATGGAGCGACTCCACGCAATCTGCTTCACAGGCGCCGCAATTCTCGCAAACACCACCGACAAAAGTGTGTTCCTTTTCCGAATCGGTATAGCCGCCGATATATAAATGACCGCAGCGTTCACAAGAATAAACTGTATACCCCCGTTCAAAGCAGGTAGCATCATAAACCGTTTCGGCATAATCGTGGCCGAGTGCAGGAGCTTCTTCATAATAACTCTCGCCGCAGAGTTTACATGTGTATTTAATAACACCCGGTTCAGTGCAAACAGGCGAAGTAACAATAACGCCGGTAGAATCATGCGTTTTAACAACATTTTTACCGAACATTGAATTTAACTGTTCATAGATTTCGGATTTACACGAAACTTTAATTTTTGCAGCAAAACTAGAATAGCCAAAGTACTTCAATGAAAGAGGAACTATTACCGCAGCGATATTGTCGCAGTAGTTAAATGCACCCATCGCAATATATTCTGTTCCTTCTTTTATTGTGTATTCTTCAGTTTCTGAGGTTTCATCAACAGTCAAAAGTATTTTCCCGTTATAAATTGAGCAACCGTCTTCTCTTATTGTTTCAGAATAATAAGCGGTGTTATAAAAAGCATTACTGTATATCTCGGTTACGCCGTCAAGCACCACTTCAGAAAGCAAGGAACAATCTGAAAAAGCCCTATCACCGACAGTAACATCGGTGCCGCTGATAGAAACAGAAACAAGACCGGTTTTCACCGATGATACGGTAATGCCGGCACTGTCGCTGTCACAGCAGTAAAATGCTTTATCACCTATAATTTCAACATTTTCAAGCACCACAGAACTTAATTCAGTGCAATATGAAAAGGCAGATTCATTTACTTCAACAACTCCCGTAAAATCAACGGTAGTCAAATCCATACACATAGAAAAAGCCATATCGGCAATAACGGTTCCCTCAGCGCCGAACTTAACAGTTTTTAAGCCAAGTTCATTAAAACTTTCATCGCCGATTTCGAATGCAAAATATTTACCGCTGCAGCCTGAAAATGCAGAACTGCCGATATATTCAACTTCGCTGAGATCCAAATTCTCTATTCCGAGACAGAGCATAAATGCACCGTCATCAATATATGTAACACCGTCAAAAACAATATCGCTCAATTCAATACAATAGGCAAATGCAAATCCGCCTATTTTCACATTCTCGCCAGTTACGGTAAGGCTATTTATACCACTTGCATTTTCGGAAATATCCATTTCCATCATAAGAGAAATATATGATGAACTGCATCCGTTAAAAGCATAGTCACCGATGAAAGCTACGGAATTCAGCTCAACTGTTTCAAGAAAAGTGCACATAGCGAATGCTTCGGTGCCGATAACGGTACCGTTACCGTTAATGGTTAAAGACTTTAAACCTTTTTCAACATCGGGAATATCATAACCGAAATTCACAGCCACCGCTATGTTTGAACAAAGTGCGAATGCTGCATCCCCAATTTCAGTAACATTTGAGCCGATAACCATAGACTCAATATTGCAGCAGCCGTAAAATGCATATTCGCCTATAACACTGACGGTATCGGGAATTGCATAATTACCGTTTTTACCGCACGGATACGCTATAAGAACAGATTGCTCTTTATTGAAAAGCACACCGTCAACGGAACTGAATTCGGTATTATCGGCATCCACGGTAAATGAAACAAGAGAAGTGCATAAACCGAACGCCGCATTTTCGATGAAAGCAACATTTTTACCGATCGTGACGGTTTCGACCGCAGGCAAGCCGCCAAATGCGGAATCACCTATTCCGGTTATACCGTCGGTAATGATCAATGACTTTATTTTGTCGGCATAATCAAACCAAGGTGCTGCGATATATTCATCATAATCAGGAATTGCAGACGTCCCGTCAACGGTATATGTTCCAGTTTGTTCATCAAAAGTGCAGGTGAAATCATCATAAAGTCCCTCATCTTCGGCGGATGCTTTGATCGAAAGGAAGGCAAAATCAAGCATTGATGAAATCTCGCTAAAACAAAGTGACGGCGCCGCCAAAAGTAATACGGCAACCGCAAGAATCACGGAAAATACTCTTTTCATATTATCATCCCTTGAATTTTATATTTTCAGCAACATATCATTTTAATTATAAACACTTCAATAACAAATTGCAATAAAATATAGAATATTACAGAAAAACATTGTCAGAAAGTTTACATTTATATAATTACGCTAAAAAGCAACCGCTGCTCCCTATATGGGAACAGCGGGATATTAAACATTACACACCGAATGTAACATCAAAGTGCCGCAATAACCGATGCAACTGTCTCTTTGGCATCACCCAAAAGAATAGTTACACCATCATCCTTTGAATATAGCGGATTTTCAACTCCGGCATAACCGGGTTTAAGGTCATAGTTGAATATGATGACATCTTTCGCTTTATCTGCCGCAAGCACGGGCATT
>JAZLHL010000066.1:0-40733 GCA_045616765.1 Acutalibacteraceae bacterium | reverse complement strand
GAATGTATCATATATAATAACTCCCGTAACCGAACATTTGTGCACTCAGAGAGGAGAAAATACAATGGCAGATAAATCAGAAAAAGCAAAAGCTCTTGAAACGGCTATATCACAGATAGAAAAGAATTTCGGCAAAGGTGCCGTTATGCGCCTGGGCGAAAACAGCGCCATGAATATCGAGGCTATTCCTACCGGCTCCATAGCACTTGATGCTGCCACCGGTATCGGCGGCCTGCCCAGAGGCAGAATAGTTGAAATATACGGTCCCGAAAGCTCAGGCAAAACGACACTCGCACTCCATGTTGTTGCCGAAGCGCAGAAGATGGGCGGCGAAGCCGCTTTCATTGATGCCGAGCACGCGCTCGACCCCGTTTACGCGGCAAATCTCGGAGTTGATATCGATTCGCTGCTTGTTTCGCAGCCCGACAACGGCGAGCAGGCACTCGAAATCACCGAATACCTCGCGCGCTCGGGGGCGCTTGATGTAATAGTTGTCGACTCTGTTGCCGCACTTGTTCCTAAGGCGGAAATCGAGGGCGAAATGGGCGATTCCCATGTGGGACTTCACGCAAGGCTTATGTCGCAGGCTCTGCGTAAGCTCACCGGCGCCATAGCAAAATCCAATACAATAGTAATATTTATAAACCAGCTGCGTGAAAAGGTCGGTGTTATGTACGGCAACCCCGAAGTCACCACCGGCGGCAGAGCGCTTAAATTCTACTCCACCATAAGAATAGATGTAAGGCGCGTTGAGCAGCTTAAAGGCGCCAACAATGAGTTCATCGGCTCCAGAACAAGGGCAAAGGTCGTCAAGAATAAAGTTGCGCCGCCCTTTAAAGAGGCTGAATTCGATATTATGTACGGTCAGGGCATTTCTAAATACGGCGAGCTGCTTGACCTTGCGGTCAAAATGGAAATCATACGCAAAAGCGGTGCGTGGTTTTATTACGGTGAGGACAGACTCGGTCAGGGCAGAGACAATGTTGCCAATTATCTGCGCGAAACTCCCGAGTTCTGCGATTCTATCGAGCAGAAGGTGCGCGAGGGTATAAAGAATCTTCTTTCCGCAAGGAATCCCGTTTCGCGCAAAGAGGTAACTGCGGCTCCCGCACCTGCGGCAGAGCCCGTTTCAAAGGAAAAGGCGAGGGCAAAAATCGATATTGCCGTTGACGATGACGAATAATTTATTATGAAAATAACTTCGAAGCCGGGCGTCGGCAACAAGGTGCATATTCACCTTGACGGTAAATACGCTTTCACGCTCTATGACGACTACTGGTACCGTCTGGGGCTCGCCGAAGGCTGCGAAATAAGCGGTGAAGAGCTTGCTTCCTTACAAGAGGAGGCAGGCTTTCGCTCTGCTTATGAAAAAGGCCTTAAACTGCTTTCGGCGCGTGCATATTCCCGAAAGGAGCTTACCGAAAAGCTGAAGCTAAAATTCGGGCAGAATGCCGCGGAGCGTGCCGCCCAAAAGCTCGCTTCTTACGGGTATATTGACGATGAAGCGTTCTGCGAGGAGTATGTGCACTATCTTTTCGAGGTCAAAAAATTTGACACGCGCCGCATCGAGCAGGAGCTCAGGCAAAAGGGAATAGGCGGCGAAACGGTGTCGAAAACGCTCAAAACACTTGACAATGAGCCAATTCGGCGTATTATAGAAATGTTAGGGACAAAATACGAACGGTATCTTGATAATGAAAAGGATATCCGCCGTCTTGTTGCCCGTTTTATGCGTATGGGTTACTCATACCGCGATATTAAAGAAGCATTTACACAGTCGGGTGTGGATATGCCCGACCACGGAGGAAATTTATGATGCCGCGAAAAGTCGGAATGATTAGCCTCGGATGCCCGAAAAATCAGGTAGATGCCGAGGTAATGCTCAAAAAGCTTACGGATGCGGGTTATATACTCGTGCAGGAGGCTGAAAAAGCCGATATTGTTATAGTGAACACCTGCGGTTTTATTGAGGACGCAAAGCGCGAATCCATTGAAGCCATACTCGAAATGGCTGATTTAAAAGAGGACGGGCTTCTTAAAAAAATACTTGTTACGGGTTGCCTTGCGCAGCGTTACGCCGATGAAATTTTCACCGAAATTCCCGAGGCTGACGGCGTTATAGGTATAGGTGCAAATGACGATATAGTTGCCGCCTGCGATGCTCTTTTTGAAACCGAGGGGCATTACGGCTGCTTTCCGCCGAAAGAGAATTTATCACTCGGCGGCGGCAGAATACTTACCACACCCGAGTACACCGCCTACCTTAAAATTGCCGAGGGCTGCTCAAACCGCTGTACATACTGCGCAATCCCGTCAATAAGGGGCGATTTCAGAAGCCGCAAAATCGAGGATGTGCTTGAAGAAGCCGCCAACCTCTGCGAAAAGGGCGTTAAGGAGCTTATACTCGTAGCACAGGATACCTCCCGTTACGGCGAGGACCTTTACGGCACTCAGAAGCTGCCCGAGCTTCTTGACGAGCTCAATAAAATCGAAAAGCTGCAATGGATAAGAATACTCTACTGTTACCCCGAAAGGATGAGCGACGAGCTGCTCGATGCCATGGCGAGAAACGAAAAAGTCTGCCATTACATAGATTTACCCATGCAGCACGCAGACGGTAAAATTCTTAAAGCTATGAACAGACGCGGCGATAAGCAGAGCCTGCTCGAGCTTGTCGGTAAAATCCGCGAAAAGATGCCCGATGCGGTCATAAGGTCCACATTTATTACGGGCTTCCCCGGTGAAACGGATGAAGAATTCACCGTTCTTTCGGAATTTGTGAACGAGGCGAAGCTCGACAGAGTAGGCTGCTTTGCGTATTCGCGCGAGGAGGGGACTCCCGCTTACGATTTTGAAAATCAGGTGGACTCCGAGGTTGCCGCAAGCCGCGCCGAAACCATTATGAATCAGCAGTATGCCATTATGGAGGAAAAGCTCACCGCCTGTATGGGCAAGACCTACGATGTGCTTGTGGAGGGTTACGACTCTTATACCGACAGCTACTACGGCAGAACATATATGGATTCACCCGATATCGACACAAGCGTTGTGTTCACCTGCGGTTACGAAATTCCCGACGGCGAGATTGTGCCGGTCGAGATGTTCGATACCGACGAATACACACTTATAGGTGAGGGCGTATGAAAACAATGAATTTACCGAATAAGCTTACCGTGGCGCGTATAATCCTCACCCCGATTTTTCTCGCGCTGTTTTTAAGCGATATACCGAACCATTTTCTGTGGGGGCTTATCGTGTTTGCAATAGGTTCTTTCACCGATTTTCTTGACGGCAAAATCGCAAGAAAAAGGCAGATAGTAACGGTTTTCGGCAAGCTTGCCGACCCTGTTGCCGACAAAATCCTTACCACCGCGGCACTGCTTGCGCTTATGCAGAACGGGCTTTGCAATATATGGATAATTATGATTGTTCTGCTCAGGGAATTTACGATAACTTCGTTCAGGCTCGTTGCCACGGCGCAGGGCATAGTGATTCCCGCAAACATCTACGGCAAGCTCAAAACCGTGTCGCAGATGGTCTTTTCGCTTGTAATTATGCTGCTTGCGCACCTTGCCGAAAAAGGTCTTACGGGCAGCCTCAACATACCGCTCATTTCAAACTGTATGCTCTGGATAACCGCAGTTCTCTGTGTGATTTCGGGCGTGATTTATGTTAAGCAGTCAATTAAACTTATAGATTTTTCTAAATGATTTTCGGAGGAAATATGAGACTTTACAATTCACTTACTCATTCAAAGGACAAATTTTTTACCAATGCCGAGGGCAAGGTCAATATGTACACCTGCGGTCCTACGGTTTACCACTTTGCACACATCGGCAACCTGCGCAGCTATATTATGGAGGATGTGCTTGAAAAATATCTGCGCTATGCCGGTTACGATGTAAATCGCGTAATGAATATCACCGATGTGGGTCATCTTTCAAGCGATGCCGATACCGGCGAGGATAAAATGCTCAAGGGCGCAAAACGCGAAAACAAAACCGTTATGGAAATTGCGAAGTTCTATACGGATGCATTCTTTGCAGACTGCAAAAAGCTCAACATAAAAAAGCCCGATGTTGTGGAGCCTGCCACAAACTGCATACCCGAATTTATTGAAATGGTAACAAAACTGCTTGAAAAGGGTTATGCCTATATAGCGGGCGGCAATGTTTACTTTGACACCTCAAAGCTCGACGAATACTATGTTTTCAACAAGCACGATGCCGAGGAGCTTATGGTCGGCGTACGCGAGGGCGTTGAGGAAGATACAAACAAGCGCAACAAAGACGACTTTGTGCTTTGGTTCACAAAATCAAAATTCGAGGAGCAGGCGCTCAAATGGGATTCCCCCTGGGGCGTAGGCTACCCCGGCTGGCATATAGAGTGCTCGGCAATAAGCATCAAGCATTGCGGCGAATACCTTGATATCCACTGCGGCGGCATTGATAATGCTTTCCCGCATCACACCAACGAAATCGCACAGAGCGAGGCATACCTCGGCCACAAGTGGTGCAATTTCTGGTTCCATGTGCTGCACCTTAATACGAACGGCGGCAAAATGAGCAAGTCAAAGGGTGAATTCCTCACCGTTTCTCTGCTTGAAGAAAAGGGCTATGACCCGCTTGCATACAGATTTTTCTGCCTGCAGTCGCATTACAGAAAGCTGCTTGTTTTCTCTTACGAAAATCTTGACGGAGCCGCAGTAGCCTATAAAAAACTGCGCAACAAGATCGCCGCACTCAAACCCGTTGAAACCGATGAGCTTGACAGTGCCGCGGTGGAAAAATACACTGCTTCATTCAAAGAGGCGTTCGATAACGATATAAACACATCCCTTGCACTCACCTGCGTTTACGATGTGCTTAAAGCCGATACGAACGACAAGACAAAGCTTTATCTTATAAACGATTTTGACCGAGTACTTTCGCTTGACCTTGCAAAAGGCGGCGAAAAGGCGGAGGAAAAGACCGAGCAGAGCATCCCCGAGGGCGTTGATGCCGAGCTCGCAAAATTCGTTGAGGAGCAGCTCGCACTCAGAGCAGAGGCGAAAAAAGCAAAGAACTGGGCGGAAGCCGACAGAATAAGAGATGAGCTTGCCGCCAAGGGCGTAAAAATTCTTGATACGCCGCAGGGCGCAAAGTGGTCGTTATAAGGAGATAGTTTATGACAAGTAAGGAACGCGCAAGGCTGCGCGGCGAGGCAAACACACTTGAGCCGATAATCCAGATAGGCAAGGACGGCATCACCGATGCGGTAATTGCACAGATGGAGGATAATTTCAACACCCGCGAGCTTTTCAAGGTGCGTGTTCACCTTGAAACCGCGCCCGAAACTCCCAAGGAGCTTGCGGCAAAGCTTGCCGAAGCCGTAAAATGTGAGATAATTCAGGTGATCGGCGGCATAATCGTGGTGTTCAGAATAAATCCGGTGCTTCGCCAGAAGGAAGCCGAAAAAGCAAAACGCGCCAAGGAAAAAGCACGCCGCGAGGCAGCCGAAAGGCGCGCAGAACGCAACAGAATAAAATATTCGGGACGCTGAGAGGTTTTAAGCATGAGTGAAGTTTACGCCGTTCATAAAAAAAGAAAAAAATGGCCGCTGTTTCTCGGCACAATAATACTTGTGCTTGCGCTTGTGGGCGCTGTGAGCATAGGTCTTTGGGTGCGCTCTTATCTTAAAGAGAACAACACCGAAACGGTCGATTACTCCGAATATGCAAAATATCTTACCTGGGTAGTTGGCGTTGACCCCGAGCCGTTCACCGATATTACCAAGGCTGATTACGCATCGCTTCTTAATATTGCTGCTTGTTCGCTTCTGACCGATGAGGTCAAAACCGGCGACTACGCCGTTACCGAAAACGGTATGGTGGTGCCCGCCGAGGATGTGGCGGCGTATTTTGTAAAAATGTTCGGTACGGAAGTGCCCGTGGTACATTCAAGCATTATAGGCTACGGCTACGAATTTTTGTATGTTGCGCAGACCAACAGCTATGTGGTGCCGCTTACGGGCGTTACACCGCCGTTCGTGCCGCGTATTGAGTCCGCGCAGAAAACAGGCGGTCTTGCGGTGCTCCGCGTAGGCTATGTCGGCACAAATAATATCGAGGTCGGCGCAGACGGCACTATTGCCGCCACCCAGCCGGATAAATATATGGATATTACCCTTAAAGAAACAGCCGACGGATTTAACCTTATATCAATAGTAACCCAGACAATGGGCGAATATCAATAATCGGCGGCATCTTCGGCGCAGAAGCCGTTTTGCCTCGCTCGGCGTATCCATATACGCGGTCGCTCGGCAATTCCGTCTTCTGCATCCGAATCTGCACGCCGATTAAGAGTGTAATCTTCGGCGCAGAAGCTGTTTTGCCGCGTTTATTCAGGGTGTTTTGTAGGGGAGGCACCCCGTGCCTCCCGGTTTGCCCGCAGGGCAAAATGTAAATCGTGTTGATTTTCACAATCAGCGCGTTTTTTACATTTTATGTGGTTTTCATCTGTCAATCGCTGCGCGATTGACCCGGGCGGCACGGGGTGCCGCCCCTACCGTTCGTTCTTGATTTTCGCGCGGGAAACCGCGGGGTTATGCGGGCGCGCGGGAGTGCCGCCCGTACAGGTTTCTCCGAATTACCGCAGTTAAAACCTCAACCGTTCTGCGAAGGATTTTTGCGTAAAGACGCAAAAATCCTTCGCAGAAATCGCTTTATACTCTCAATTTCAAGGTTAAATGCCAACTTGCCGAAAAAGGTTGTATCGGCTCAATATCCAATATCCTAAACCGGCTGAACTGCCGAACTGTTGCGAAAATCCTTGACTATACAATATAAAAGAGTTACAATAAAATGTAAAATTATAATCGGGGGATATGTTTTGAGCAGAAAGAAATGGGTCGTTTCGCCCTGCGACAGAGACCGCGCGGCAGCTATTGCCGAAAGCTGCGGTATCGAGCCGTTTGCGGCGTTCCTCTTATGCGCGCGCGGAATGACGGATGAATTTGATGTGGAGAGCTTTCTCTACGATACGGATCTTGCCGATCCGTTAACGCTTCCTGATATGGATAAGGCGTGCGAAAGAATAGACGAGGCACTCGCTTCGGGCGAGCATATAACCGTTTTCGGCGATTACGATGCCGACGGGGTTACATCAACGGCGCTTGTTTACTCATACCTTAAATCGCGTGGGGCGGTCGTGGATTATTACATACCCGACCGTACCGAGGGTTACGGTATGAACTGCGAGGTAATTGACCGCCTTAAAGAGCGCGGCACATCGCTTATCGTTACAGTCGATAACGGCATCAGCGCAGTTGAAGAAGTCGCGCACGCAGCCGAGATCGGCATTGATGTTGTAGTTACCGACCATCACCAAGTCGGTGATGTTATGCCCGATGCCGTTGCGGTAGTTGACCCTCACCGCGAGGACAGCACCTGCGAATTTTGCGAATGGGCGGGCGTCGGCGTTGCGTTTAAGCTTGTAAGTGCTCTTTCCGGCAGCGACGGGTACGATATTTTGGAGCAGTACGGCGATATGATATCGCTCGGCACTGTTGCGGATATTGTGCCGCTTACAGGCGAAAACAGAATTATAGTGCGCAGCGGTGTGGCATTTCTGAATGCCGCAGCTGCCGATGGCACATTGAGGCTCGGCATTGCCGCGCTGCTCGAAGCGGTCGGTTCTGCGGAAAAGCTCAATTCCGCCGGCGTTGCCTTCAAGCTTGCGCCGCGCATAAACGCCGCAGGCAGAATGGGCTCTGCGGAGCGTGCATTGAAGCTGCTGCTTACCGAGGATTTTGCCGAGGCAAAGGAGCTTGCAAAGGAGATTTGCGCCGCAAATGCCGAAAGGCAGAATGTTGAAACGCAGATTTCCGAGACCGCCTGCGAGATAATTGAAGCGCGCGCCGATATAAAATACGGCAGAGTGATAGTGGTTGACGGCGAGGGCTGGCATCAGGGCGTTATAGGTATTGTGGCTTCGCGCCTTGTGGAAAAATACGGCAAGCCCTGCATAGTCATTTCCGGAAACGGCGAAACCGCCAAGGGCAGCGGCAGAAGCATCGACGGATTTTCGCTTTACGATGCACTTTCATACTGCGCCGATACTCTTACGCAGTTCGGCGGTCACACACTCGCAGCGGGTATGAGCATTGAATGCTCGCAAATCGAAGCATTCCGCAAAAAAATCAACGAGTACGCCGCTATGCGTGAGGCGGCGGTGCCCGTGCTTAATATTGACTGCAAATTAAATCCCGCTTCGCTCGATTTGAGCGTAGTCGATTCCCTTGAAATTTTAGAGCCCTACGGCGCGGAAAATCCGCAGCCGCTGTTCGGACTTTTCGGTATGACTCTTACGGGCATTCAGCCCGTGGGCAACGGTAAGCATCTGCGGCTTACTGCGGTCAAAAACGGCACATTCATTACCGTAATGCTGTTTTCCACCACTCCGGCGGAATTTCCGTTTAAAGAACGCGATGTTGTGGATTTTGCCGTAAAGCTTGCCAAAAATGAGTTCCGCGGTGAGCAGCAATTGAGTATTCAGGCAAAGGATATCCGCTTCAGCGGTACCGATGACGATGCGCTTATGGCATCGTTAAGAGATTACGAGGCATTTTGCAGCGGCGTTGAGCTTACACCCGCGCAGAAAGAAAAAATACGCATTGACCGCGACCTTTGCGGTAAAATCTATAAATTCATCCGCTCCGAAAACGGCTGGGCACATTCGGCTGAAATTCTCTGCAGGCGTATCGGCTTTACAGCCGGAAAAATTGCGCAGTGCAGAATAGCGCTGGATGTTCTTGCGGAGCTTGGGGTAATAATATATACGGACGGCAAATACGCCTTACCTGCCGAAAGCGTTAAGGTAGTACTTGACGATTCCGCGATTTTCAGAAGATGCAGCTGAGGAGTGACATTTTTGGAAGATAACACAACGGTTCAGATGATGTATAACGAGCTGCGCGAGCAGGCGCTTACGCAATTCGGCGCAGATGAAATAGCCGTTATCGATAAGGCGTTTAATATTGCCAACGAGCACCACAAGGGGCAAAAGCGCTCATCCGGCGAGCCGTTTATAATTCACCCGGTAGCTGTTGCCAAAATAGTGTTTGAATACGGTATGGACTATCAGTCCGTAGCCGCCGCTATGCTTCACGATACGGTTGAGGATACTGACCTGACGCTTGACGATGTGAAAAACGAGTTCGGCGATGAAATTGCCCTGCTTGTTGACGGGCTTACAAAGCTCGGCAAGGTGCCGCACGATATTAAGGATAAAGAGGAGCAGCAGGCTGAAAATGTAAGAAAAATGCTGCTCGCCATGAGTGAGGATATACGCGTAATAATCATAAAGCTTGCCGACAGACTTCACAATATAAGAACGCTTGATTTCGTTGCGCCGCAAAAACGCCGCGACAAGGCGGTTGAAACTCTCGAAATTTACGCGCCGATAGCGCACCGCCTCGGTATTCGCGCCATTAAGGAGGAGCTTGAGGACAGAGCAATAAGCTTCCTTGATCCCGTCGCATATAAGGAAATCGAGGATGCACTCTCAAAGCAAGGTAAATCTCACAACGAATTTCTTGAAACCATAAAGAAGCAGATAAACGAAAGAGTCAGCAAAACAGTTCCCGATGTAAATATCGAGGGCAGAATCAAGAGCGTTCACGGCATATACAGAAAAATGTATATTCAGAACAAGAATTTTGATGAGATTTACGATATTTACGCCGTCAGGATAATAGTGAACACCACCATTGAGTGCTACGACTGTCTCGGCATCATTCACGATATGTTTACCCCGATCCCGGGCAGATTCAAGGACTATATTTCCACACCGAAGCCCAATATGTACCAGTCGCTTCACACTACGGTGCTCGGCAAGGCGGGTATTCCGTTTGAGGTGCAGATAAGGACCTGGGATATGCACAAAACCGCCGAATACGGTATCGCGGCGCATTGGAAATATAAGCTCGGCATCAACGGGACACAGAAGTTTGAGGAAAGACTCGCGTGGATACGCCAGCTGCTTGAAGCACAGAAGGAAGCCGACGATGTTCAGGATATTGTGCGCACCATTAAAAGCGACCTCGTACCCGAGGAGGTTTTCGTTTTCACTCCCAAGGGCGATGTTATAAATCTGCCCTCCGGCGCAACGGTTATTGACTTTGCATACGCCATACATTCGGCGGTAGGCTCAAAAATGGTGGGCGCAAAGGTCGGCGGCAGAATAGTACCGCTCGATTACCGTGTTCAAACGGGCGAAATCGTGGAGGTGCTCACTTCGTCGCAGCCCGGCAAGGGCCCGAGCCGCGACTGGCTGAATATTGTTAAAACAAGCGGCGCAAAAACAAAAATAAGAGCGTGGTTCAAAAAAGAACGGCGCGATGAAAATATTGCCGAGGGCAAATCAATGCTCGAAAAAGAGGTAAAGCGCAATAAAATGCACTTTACCGATGAGGAGTATCTGAAAATCTGCGAAACGCTTACCGAGCGCCAGCATTGCCCGTCGGTGGAAGATTTCTTTGCCGCCATCGGCTACGGCGGAATCCCCGTAACGCGCGTTATGCCGTTCATACGCGATGAGTACCACAAAATAGCGGCTGCGGCAAAGCCGGCCGAGCAGATAAAAGTCAGCGATGAGGCAAAAACCAAGCATTCCAGCGGTGAGGGCGTTATCGTTGACGGCATAGACAACTGCCTTGTCAAGCTCTCGCGGTGCTGTTCGCCAATTCCCGGCGATGAAATTATCGGCTTTATCACGCGCGGGCACGGTGTTTCGGTGCATAAGCGCGACTGCACCAATGTTCCCGAGGATATATACACCTGCGAGGAGCCCGAACGCTGGCTTGCGGCGCACTGGAAAGACGGCAGCAGTATGCGCGACTTCAGGGCGAGCCTTGTGCTTGAATGTGAATCGCGCGTGGCGCTTATGGCGGATGTTGCGACACTGCTTGCGAGTATGCATGTGCTTATAAATTCCATTAACACTCGCTATTCAAAAAGCGGCAATGATATGGTTTACCTCACCATTACCGTAAAAAGCACCGAATTTCTTGACCTTGTTATTTCAAAGCTGCGCGGCATAAGCGGAGTATTAAGTGTGAACAGGAGCGGCAATATATGAAAGCGGTAATTCAGCGTGTTATCGAAAGCAGCGTCAGCGTAAAAGGCGAGGTCGTGGGTGCTTCGGGCAAGGGCTATATGGTTCTTGTGGGCGTTATGAAAGGCGATACCGCGGAGCAGGCAAGGCTGCTTGCAAAAAAGACCGCTTCGCTTCGCGTTTTCGAGGATGAAAACGGCAAAATGAATCTTTCAGTTCTGGATATCGGCGGCGATATACTTGCGATATCGCAATTTACGCTCTGCGCCGATTACAAAAAGGGCAACCGACCGTCATTTACCGACAGCGAGGAGCCCGAAAAGGCAAAGGTGCTTTACGATTTATACTGCTCGGAGCTTAAGGCAAACGGCGTAAAGCGCGTTGAAAAAGGCGTGTTCGGTGCCGATATGCAGGTTTCGCTCATAAACGACGGCCCCGTAACGATTTGCTTTGATACGGATGTATGGCAGAGGTGACTGTATGTATATTGAAAATGTGTTTGTAAGTCCCTCGGCGGCGAATTGCTATATTTTATGCGATGAAACAACGGGTGAGGGTGCGGTGGTCGACCCCGGTGACTACACCGCGCACCTTTTAAAAGCCATTGAAAAAAGTCCCGTTAAAAATCTTAAATACATTCTTTGCACGCACGGGCATTTTGACCACACCGGCGGCGTTGGCAGGCTCAAAGAACATTATCCCGATGCACTTGTTGCCATAGGTGACGGCGATGCCGCGGCACTTTCCGACAGTATATTGGGGCTTTTCGATATTTTCGGTGTGCCCTTTTACCCCTCAAGTGCAGATTTACGCCTGCGCAGCGGCGATACGGCAACACTCGGCAGCATTGAATTCAAGGTGCTTGAAACCCCCGGTCACACCGCGGGCGGTGTGTGCTATTACTGCGAAAGTGAAAATCTGCTCATTTCCGGCGATACTCTTTTCCGCGGCAGTATCGGCAGAACGGATTTCCCCGGCGGCAGTATGGAAATACTAAAAAATTCGCTTGAAAAATTAAAAACTCTGCCCGATGAAACGGCGGTTTACCCCGGTCACAACTGCGAAACCGACATCGGCAGTGAAAAACGATATAACCCGTACTTATGAAATTATTCTGCATTTCACATAAATATCAATACGAGCTTGAAAAGCTTTTGCTGCTGTTTTTTCCGCTTGATAAAATTGAGGTTTTTACTTCTGCGGAGGGAAAAGACGGCGACTACCTCTTTACCGAGGTCAGCGAAATCGGAAAAACTTTGTTGTTAAAGGCGGAGCTTTGCCTTGATGCGATAATCACAAAATCCGAAAAGGAATTTACCGTTTCGGCGGAGTTTAACGCCGAACGCGAGCTTGCGCTCATCGCTTTTTCGCTGCTTACGGCGGCTTGCGGCTTTACTCCGCAATGGGGCATTCTTACGGGCGTAAGACCGTCAAAGCTTATGATGAGTAAGCAATCGGAACTCGGCACAGACGGCGCATTTTCGTATTTTACCGATGTTCTGCGCGTTTCGCCTCATAAGGCGGAGCTTGCAAAAAGCGTTGCACTTACGGAAAAGGAAATTATTGATTCCGTTGCAAAAAATACTTTCAGTCTGTATGTTTCCATTCCGTTCTGCCCGTCAAGGTGCAGCTATTGCTCGTTTGTGTCGCATTCCATAGGCACGCCCTCGGCAAATAAGCTTGTACCGGAGTATGTTGACAGACTTTGCGATGAGTTGAAGCTGACCGCGAAAATCGCCGCCGAATGCGGCTTGAAGCTGTCAACGGTATATTGGGGCGGCGGCACGCCCACCACTTTAAGTGCCGCGCAGCTTGACAGGGTGCTTTCGGTCATTGAGGATAATTTTGATTTATCCGCCTGCACCGAATACACCGTGGAGGCAGGCAGACCCGATACCGTCACCGCCGAAAAGCTCGGGGTGCTCAAAAAACACAAGGTGGACAGAATAAGCATAAATCCGCAGACTTTTTCCGATACGGTGCTCAGTGCCATAGGCAGAAAGCATACTGTCAGAGAAACTGAGGAAAAATTCGCCCTTGCGCGTTCAATGGGCTTTGATTTTATAAATACCGACTTGATAGCGGGGCTGCCCACCGATACGCCTGAAAGCTTTTGCCGCAGTGTTGACCGCGCCATTGAGCTCGGTGCCGAAAACATTACCGTGCATACTCTCGCTATGAAACGCTCATCCGAAATAGTTACGGAACACGGCGAGGGGAGCCTTGACCGCAATATTACTGCCGAAATGGTGGATTATTCGCGCAGGGCGCTTACAAAAGCGGGCTACAAGCCGTATTATATGTACCGCCAGAGCAAATCGCTCGGCAACCTTGAAAATGTGGGTTGGTGCAAGCCGGGAAAAGAATGTTTATATAACATTTTTATGATGGAAGAAACGCAGCATATTTTCTCGGTCGGTGCAGGCGCTGTAACAAAGCTTATAGATTTCAAAAACGGCTCACTTGAGAGAATTTGCAATTTCAAATATCCGTTTGAATATAATTCAAGATTCGGCATTATGTCAGAGCGTAAAAAAAGAATAAACGCTTTCTTTTCGGAATAACAATACAAAAAGGGGGCTTTGAAAATGGCTGTAAAAACAAATACGGTCGAATATATTAACTCACGCGCCGCCGATATGCAGGCGTTTGTAGATGAATACGAAAAAAAGTTCAACGCAAAAATCGAAAAAATCGCAAAGCAGGTGGCGCTCAGTGAGCGTTCCGAAATTATAATGATAGCAGGGCCCAGCTCATCCGGCAAAACCACCTCGGCAAAAAAGCTCCGCCTTGCACTTGAAAAACGCGGCTTTTCCTGCTACACGATTTCACTCGATGATTTTTACCTCAACAACAGTGATGCACCGCGTTTCCCCGACGGCTCGCCCGATTTTGAAACGGTGGATGCGCTCGATATAAAGTATTTTCAAAAGACTATGCGCTCACTGCTTGAAAAGGGTGAGGGCGACCTGCCCGAATTCGACTTTTTAACGGGTATGCGCAAAAAAGAATACAATCACATCACCGTTACCGACAGAGATGTGATAATAGTCGAGGGTCTGCACGCGCTTAATCCCGTAATTACCGACGGCTTGCCTGCGGACAGACTGCTTAAAATATATATAAATGTATCCACGCGAATTTACGACGAAAATAAGGATATGCTTTTCAATAAACGCAATATGCGCTTTATTCGCCGCATGGTGCGCGATTACAGAAGCCGCGGCAATTCCGTTGAAGATACTTTCCGTTTGTGGATTTCGGTGCGCTACGGCGAGGATGCTTACCTTTTCCCGTACAAAGACAATGCGGATATACACATAAACACTCTGCACCTTTATGAAACCTGCGTTTTGAGGGATGAGGCGATAAAGCTTCTTTCCGAGGTCAGCAGGCAGTCGGAATTCTACAAAGAGGCACAGCGGCTTATAAGAAATCTCAAAAGATTTGAGAGTATTGACGGCGACTGCGTACCCGACGACTCGCTTTTAAGAGAATTTATCGGCAGGAGATAATAAGATGGCACAAAAAGAACAGAAAAAGCAAAATGTGCTCAATGGCGCCATGGTGCTTGTGGCGGCAACGGCACTTGTTAAAATCATAGGCGCTATTTATAAAATTCCGCTTACGGGTATTCTCGGCTCGCTCGGCAGGGGGTATTTTGCTTCGGCATACAATATCTACACGCCCGTTTATGCCATTTCAATGGCGGGCTTGCCCGTTGCGGTTTCCACACTCGTTTCAAAATATGCCGCACTCGGCAGGCACCGCGATGTCAAGCAGATGCTCAAGGTCACATTTCCGCTGTTCCTCGGTCTGGGCATAATCGGCACTGCTCTGCTGATGGTGCTTGCAAAGCCGTTTGCCGTTTCGGTAAAGTCGCCGCTTGCATTTTACAGTGTTATTGCCATAGCGCCCTCGGTGTTCTTCTGCTGCTTTATGAGCGTTTACAGAGGCTACTATGAGGGACTTAACAATATGTTCCCCACCGCGATTTCAGAGGTCATAGAATCGCTCGGCAAGCTTGTGTTCGGTCTTGCGTTCGCAAGATATATGCTTGATTACGCCACTGAGCAGGTCGCGCTTAACGGTGAGGTCTTCGGCTATGTTGTAAAAACCGAAGCCGACGGCGCCATAGTTTATGCGCTCGCGGCAGCGGCGGCAATATTCGGCGTAACGCTCGGTACGGTGTTCGGCGCGATTTTCACGCAGCTTCGGCATCAGTTTAAAAAAGACGGCATAACGCACTCAATGCTTGTAAATTCGCCTGCCGCCGTTTCTAAGCAGCAGACCGTAAAGGAGATTATTGCAATTGCCGTTCCCACTGCTTTGAGCTCGCTTGTGCTTAATATCACAAACTTTATTGATACCTGGATGATTCAGAACAGGCTTAAAGATGTTGTTGCAGGCAGCTATGATGTTATAATGAATTCTTACGGCGATTCAATATCCGCCGCAGGTATTGCAAGGGAAAATATCCATACATTCCTTTACGGTGCTTATGACACCACGCTCGATTTCAGAAACCTTGTGCCCACGGTAATGATGACTCTCGGCGTAAGCGCAATTCCCGTAATATCGGCGGCACTTGCCAAAAAGGATATGAAGACCGTTCACGGTACGGTAAATACCGTTTTCAGAACGACAATGCTTGTGGCTCTGCCTGCGGGCGCGGGCTTTGCGGCACTCGCCGAGCCGATACTCGACTTACTCTACCACGGCACCGAAAACGAAAGCGGTATTGCGGTTGCCGCACCCGTACTTGCGTTGTACGGCTTGGCAATGGGTATTATGACACTTTCGTCGCCGCTTACAAACATTATGCAGGCAATAGGCAGGGCGGATGTTCCTGCAAAGGCGCTCGCAATAGGCTGCGTATTCAAAATCGGGCTTAACTACGTGCTTATCGGCGTTCCGTCAATGAATGTCAAGGGCGCCGTGTTCGGCACAAGCATTTTCTACCTCTGGTGCATATTCTACGATTACCGCGTGCTCAAAAAGGAGACCGGCGTTAGGATAGATATAAAAGCCGTAATCATAAAACCGCTTATTGCATCGGTCGCTACGGGTTCTGCGGCGTACTTCTCATACAGGCTTTTAAGCGGCGTTCTCACGTTCGGCGATATGTCGGGCAGAATCAACGGGCGCTCGCTTTCGTGCCTTATTTCCATCTGTGTAGCGGTGGTTGTGTATGCAATTATCATACTTTTTACCAAAACATTGGTAAAAGATGACATTTTAATGCTTCCTTTCGGAGAAAAAATAGCAAAAATACTTGAAAAATATAAGCTTATAGGTTAAAATAGGTAGTGCTTTGAGGTAATTGCTATGGTTGATTATAAGTTTAAAGAGAATTACACTTTCAACGACCTTGTTGAAATAGTCAGAATTTTACGCGCTCCCGGCGGCTGCCCGTGGGATGCCGAGCAGACTCACGAGTCCATCCGGCAGGATTTTCTTGAAGAAACCTACGAGGTGCTTGAAGCTATCGACACCGCTAACCCCGAACTTATGCAGGAGGAGCTGGGCGATGTGCTTCTGCAGGTCGTGTTCCATGCCGACCTTGCAAAAGCGGAGGGCACATTCGATATTGATGCCGTTGCAGACGGCATCTGCAAAAAGCTTATAATCAGGCATCCCCATGTATTTGCCGATGTGAGTGTAAGCTCCACCGGCGAGGTGCTTAAGAATTGGGATGATATCAAGCGTCAAACCAAAAAGCAGCCCACACAGACTGCCGCCATGCAGGCTATACCGGCAACCTTTCCCGCACTTATGAAAGCGCAGAAGGTGCAGGGCAAGGCGCGCAAGGCAGGCTTTGACTGGCGCGATGAAAACGGTGCTTTTGATAAAATCGCCGAAGAAGCTGCCGAGGTCAAGGGGGCTCTTGCAAAAGGCGATAAAGCCGAAATCGAAGATGAACTCGGCGATCTGCTTTTCTCGTGTGTAAATGTCGCCCGCTTCTGCGATTGTGATGCGGAATCCGCACTTGAAAAAGCAACAAAAAAATTTATGAAACGCTTCGCCGTTACCGAGGCTCTTGCCGCAGAACGCGGTGTGGATATGAAAGAAGCCTCGCTTGAAACGCTCGATGCTTTGTGGGACGAAGCAAAGCTCCGCACAAAGCAAGCCGACTAAGTCCAATTTAAAGTCAGAGGGAAATCCCTTTAAGACTTTGGAAAAATAAAATTTGGAGGATTTTCAAATGAACAAAACAGAACTTATTGCTAATGTAGCAAAAGAAGCAAATCTCACTAAGAAAGACGCAGAAAAGGCAGTAGCAGCCGTTTTCGGTTCAATCGAAGGCGCTCTTAAGAAGGGCGACAAGGTTCAGCTTATCGGCTTCGGTACTTTTGAAGTTCGCGAAAGAGCAGCTAAAGAAGGCCGCAATCCCAGAACCGGTGCAACCCTTAAAATCGCTGCTTCCAAAGTTCCCGCTTTCAAAGCAGGCGCAGCTCTCAAAGAGGCTGTTAAATAATTAAAGCTTTATTTAAAAAGGCTGTGGGCATCTGCTCACAGTTTTTTATTATTCGGTGTAATAAAATGCGGACTTCAGGGGTGTTAGTATTGTACACGCAAAAGTGTTGACAAGCAGCGTCAATAATGTTTTAATGTGTGTGTAATTCCATGATTATAAAAATGAAAGAGGGGGGCATATAAATGCCGAAAACAAAAAAACAGTTAAGCAGCGAGCTGGCGGTGAAGGCGGCTCAATACAAAAGACTCGATACTATGCTTGAGAAGCTTCACAAAAGGGTAGTCGAATATAAAAACGCCGTAAAAGAACAAGATGAAGCAGGCTTGGGCATGTCACAGAGCGCCGGGAATCGGGCGGCTGACAAAATGCAGACTGCGAAAAAAAGGGTGCTTACTCAGAAGCAGGCTATCCTCAATACCTTCGGAAACGAACTTTCAAAACAAGTCAAATCATTTTTTGAAGGTCCCAAAGGCTCCGATGACGAGAGTGTCGGCAAATGGGTGAATGAAAACTATGCCATGGCAAGAGTTTGTATGAGCAGTGATCTTTTATACGAAAAGCCATATCTGGCGGCGTTGGGAAACCTTGGGATATCTGAATACAATATGCACGCTGCAGCACAGATGGCAAAGATGTTTATTGTAAAACATATTCCCAATTGCAGTGATCTGAGTTGGGGGAGCGACACTTACAAAAAGGATACTGAGGAAAATTATAATAGGTATATGTCGTATGACCTTTACGAGCTAAAGAATAATAATGTAAACTTTCTGAAGGCAGGTGAAAACGGGTTTGAAGCGGTGCAGAAAGCGCTTGTTTCGGGCATTGTCAAATCGAATGATGTCAAGGAAGAGTCATTTGAAGAGTTTGCAGAGGAACTCAAAAATGCCAAAACTACGGTGAATTCAAGCGAGTACAAAGCTATTATTTCCACATTGGAGCAGCTTGATAAACCGGGCTTAGGACCGTGGGGCGAGAAAGCGGGCTTAACGCCTATGCAGAACGAAGCGGCAAAACTGCTCACGGTTAAAATGAATATAGACAAATATCTTGCCCACAAGAGTAAAGACGGCGTGAAAAAGAATGTTTACGAAAAACTTGCTGCCGTGGAAAAGCTGAATGAATATATCAGCAAAAAAATCGTTGAATCCAATCCGCAGCCGTTCCCCGAAGGGAAGTTTTCGGGGCTTAATAAATACATTAACTCCGCAAAGCAGAATGTTTATTTACAGTATAAGCAGTCAGATATAATCAATAATGTTGAAAAAGCAAGGCCGGCAGGTGTGGTCACTACAGCCGATGAATGTACAAACACTCTCAAATGTATGCAGAGGATCATTGACGGCGCCGACCCTGACAAGCGCGCCGCTCTCAAAACTGCTCAGGAGGAATTTTTCAATTATCCCGGCAAGGATTCAGTCGGCAGGGAGCTGGATGAATCCCGAAAATCCGTCGATAATTCAATGTCGATTTGAGTGAGTCACTAAAGCAATAAGGTTGTGTAAAGCTTTCTGAGATAACGGATAAAGGAAATAATAAAGAGGAGGGCACATATATGCCGAAAACAAGACAACAGTTAAGCACGGAGCTGGGCGCAAAGGCGGCTCAATACAAAAAGCTTGATGATATGCTCAGAGAGCTTCACCAAGGGTATCTCGATTACAAGGAAGCCAAAGACAAATATGACGATGAACTTGCATACGGTTCGGAGCAATCCGTGTCGAAGGCGTTAAGAGAAAGGAATGCGGTGGAAAACAGGTTGCGCGCTCAGAAGCAGGCTATCGTCAATGCTTACGGCGGCGAAATTTCAAAGCAGGTGAAATCTTTCTTTGCGGGTCCTAAGGGCTCCGACGATGAAAGCGTTGCCGAATGGGTCAAAGAAAACTATGTCATGGCAAGGTTTTGCATGAGCAGTGAGCTTTTGTTTACCAAACCAACCATTTCATCATTGAATAATCTTGCCAGAGTGGAAAACGATATACATTCAGCCGCAAGAACGGCAAAGCTGTTTATTGTAAAGCACATTCCCGATGAATATGATTTTTGCTGGGGCAGAGACAACCATGACAGGACAAATGAATACGACTACAAGGATTATATGGAGTCTAACTTTGAAGATCTCGGGAAGAAGAACAAAGATTTTCTGTCGAATGAAAAGGCGATAGAGAATTTGCAAAACTCCTTTGCACCTGCCGCCGCGGTTTCGGCAGATGCAGGCAATCAGCCTGCGGCTCAGGAGATGTCGTTCAAATCGTTTGCGGATGAACTTAAGGCTGCCAAAACAACGGTAAATTCAAGCGAATACAAAAATATTATTTCCGCATTGGAACAGCTCGACAAACCCGGCTTCGGTCCGTGGGGCGAGGAATCGGGCTTAACTCCCGGGCAGAACGAAGCGGCAAAGCTGCTCACCGTTAAAATGTATGTAGACAAATATATTGCTCATAAGGGAAATGACGGCGTGAAGAAGAATGTTTACGGCAAGCTTGCCGCCGTGGAAAAGCTGAATGAGTATCTGTGCAAAAAAATCAACGGTGCAAATCCGCAGGGCTTCACAAAAGAGCCGTTATCGAAACTTAATAAATACATTGACTCCGCAAAGCAGAATGTTTATTTACAGTATAAGAAAGCAGACATAGCCGAAAATGTTGGCAAAGCAAGGGGAATCGGCGTGGAAACCACAGCCGAGGAATGCACCCGTACACTCAGATGTATGCAGAGGATCATCGACGGTGCCGACCCTGCCAAGCGTGCCGCTCTTAAAAATGCTCAGGAGGAATTTTTCAATTATCCCGGCAAGGATTCAGCCGGCAGGGAGCTTACCGAAGCCGCGCAGAAAGCCATTGAAGAATCCGAAAGACTCAGGTTCCCGAGCGAAAAAACCGTTTCGGAGTTGGACAGTGCAAGCGGCGGGGATTTTATTATTTCGCGGCAGGCGGCATATAAATATGCACAAAAATATGATGTCGGCAGCATAAAAGTGTTTGATTATAAATCGCAGGATCACATCAGGGTACCCTATAAGCAGTACATCAAAAATCTCAATGCTGCTGTTGCCGAATCTCAAAAAGCAAGTAAGGTGTATGCGAACACAGAGGGCAGCGGCAGGTCTGCAAGAAATGAAGCAGAGGATCGACAGGGAGATGTCTCAGATATGTTGGGAACGCTGACCGGGCGAGTCAGAGGTCATTTGCTTGCCAATGCGGGTAAAAATGCCACGATTGCCGATCTTGAGCTTACCGACAAGCAGCTTGTGGAAAAATGGCCCGAGCTGAGCCTGAAGTTCGGCTGCTACAAGGATGTTTGTGCAGGCGATGCAGAAGACAATGCCGATGTTAAAGCGATTGTTGACAAATACAGCGCTTGGGAAGACAGAATTACCGCCCTCGCCGTTTCACCTGAAAAGACAAAGGAATCAAATTCCGTAAGCTTTGGCTGATAGGTGCAAATACCGAATAAATAAAACAAGGGGCTGTTCGCGAATGCGACAGCCCCTTCAGTCTGTTGAAAATTTCGTACCGGCAGCGTTTATATGCAGTAAAATCTACTCATACTATATTGTAAACATTTCGGTAAACGGGATTGACAAATGTTGATATGTACGCTATAATGTACATATAGGGGGTGCATATTATGATTAATACCAATGCAACATCATTCAGACAAAATTTGTTCGGTATGCTCAGTAATGCAATTAAATATAATGAAACCATAAATGTTTCCACAAAGGACGGCAACGCCGTGATTATCTCCGAGGAGGAGTATAACGGTATGCTTGCAACGCTTGAACTGTGTGCCGACAGCGGACTTAAATCAAAGATACTCGCGGGAAAAGCCGAGAGCATAGACGACTGTGTTGATATAGATGAGGTGGAGTGGTAAATGTACCGCATTGTTGTATCAAAGAGTGCGCTTAAGGATTTTTCAAACCTTACCGCTGCAGGACTTGACAAAAAAGCAAAGGCACTTATTGAACTGCTTAAAGAAAACCCGTTTCAGTCTCCGCCGAGTTATGAAAAACTGATAGGTGATTTAGACGGGCTCTATTCAAGAAGAATAAATATCAAGCACAGGCTCGTGTATCAGGTTTTTGAGGACAGTAAAACGGTGAAAATCGTCAGCGCGTGGTCGCATTATGAGAATATTTAACAAATCAAACGGATTTGCAGGTTTTTGAATGACCTGCAAATCCGTTTTCGTATTCATTAAAATTCTTTTTTGATTTTAACAAGTATCTCTTTATCCGCAGGGCAGAAATCATACTGCGCAATGTTATCGGGAGTTATCCACTTAATGTCGTTATGCTCAAGCATTTTCGGTTCGCCGGCTGCTATTTCGGCATTGTAAAGCGAAAGGTGTACCGTAATGTCGGGGTATTCGTGCACAAGGTCAATGAATAAGTCATTTACTTTAAGCTCAACATCCAGCTCCTCGCGGCACTCGCGTATAAGCGCCTGTTCGTCTGTTTCGCCTTTTTCCACCTTTCCGCCCGCAAATTCCCACAAAAGACCGCGTGCTTTGTGCGCGGGGCGTTGGCAAATCATAAATTTTTTACCGTCGCGTATGAGCGCCGCAACTACTTCAACCATAAAACCACATCCTTTTATGAATGTACTATAACACCATAAATGTTTTTTAGCAAGTGCTCTACCTGCGGTAGGTTGCTTTTTTTTGTGTATATGGTAAAATCTCGGCAGGAGATGATTTTATGGATTCATACATAACCGGCGCAATTATAAAGGAACTGCGCGAAAAAAAGAATATGACACAGCTCGCTCTTGCCGAAAAGCTCGGCGTGAGCGACAAAGCCGTTTCAAAATGGGAAACGGGCAGAAGCTACCCCGATATAACGCTGCTTGACAAAATCGCGCACTGTCTCGGTGTTTCGGTTGTGGAGCTGCTTTCGGGCGGTGCTGTAACAAACGGCAACAAAAGCTTTAATATGAAACGGTGCAAATTTTATATCTGCCCTGTCTGCGGCAATGTTATAGCCGCCACGGGTGAAGCGGTGGTGTGCTGCTGCGGAATACAGCTGCCGTGCGCCGAGCCGGAACAGCCCGATGAAATCCACTCAATAGACATAGAAACGGTAGAGGATGAATACTATGTTACCGTCAGCCACGAAATGAGCAAGGAGCATTACATTTCGTTTTTAGCCGCCGTTACCGATAACGGTATTATGCTTACAAAGCTTTACCCCGAGGGCGGTGCCGAAGCGCGCTTCAAAATAAACCGCACCTATGCGATATATGCCTACTGCAACCGCCACGGCTTGTTCAGTGTGCGCGTGTAAAGCGTACTATTATGTTAATATACCGTGAATTTTTAGTGAATTTATACAAAATATATTGACAATGTTCAAAGAATATGTTAATCTTTAATCAAAGAAGGAAATGGGGTGGTTACCGTGTTCTGTTTTGTTTAAACTATTAACAAATCAGAAAGGATTGTCATTATGAACATTACAGTAGTTGGCCGTAAATGCACACCCCGCGAGGATTTTAAAGCAAGGGCTGAAAAACGCCTCGGCAAAGTCGAAAAACTGTTCGGCGAAGATGCAAATGCAAAGGTTACCGCAACAGTTGAAAAATCCTGCCATATTGTGGAGGTGACGGTCACCAAGGGCGGTATGATTTTCCGCGCCGAAGAACGTGCGGAAAATATGCTTGATGCGCTTGATGAATGTGTTGATTCCCTTATAAGGCAGATACGCAAAAATAAAACCCGCCTCGATAAAAAGCTTCACTCCGCCGTGCTTGACGATTATTTCCCCGAGCCCGTGGAGGAGGAAAAGGATTTCGATGTTATAAGAGAAAAATCGGTTGCTTTGAAGCCGCAGAGCGTGGACGAGGCGATTTTGCAGATGAATCTGCTGGGGCATCAGTTCTATATGTTTTTGAATGCTGAAACCGATGATGTGAATGTAGTCTATAAAAGAAATGAAAACGGCTACGGTTTGCTGATACCGGATCTTGATAAATGATACGAATATAAAAAAGCATCGGTCGGGCGAAAGCCCGACCGGTTGCTTTTTAATGCATAATGAATAATCCGGCTGCCCCGAATTCCATCATTCATTATGCACTATTCATCAACAAGCGCAGCGTCAGTACAGCGCCGCCTTTATCTCATGCGTGCCGTCGCAAGCGGTTATTTTTACGGTGTATTCCCCGGCGGCGGTTTCAAGCGGAATAATACGCTTATGTCCTATACATTTGCCGTCGGTAATTCTTTTGCCGTCGGCATAAACCGAAAATTCGCGTACCGAATGACCGTTGAGTATATTCTCGCAAAGCACAAGGTATTTTGCTGGCTTGCCGCTTTCGTTTTTAATTGAAAATTCGGTCGATGTAATATCTTTTTTCTCGGCAAGGGGAGTGCCGAATGTATTTTTAAGAAGCTTGCCGAAATCAATAAATTGCTGCTCATCCTGAAAATCGCCGTCGGTGGATATTGCCATACCTATAAGCATATTGGTGTTTCTGCCGACCGATTTTACATAGCAGTTCAGCAGATGCTCGGGCGTGTAAACATAATGCTCCTCGTTTTCGCGCCAGCCCCAGCCGCCGCCGAAAGCTTTGTTTGAACGGTTCGGAAAATCCGTTTCCGCCGGCATCCAGTATTCACCGTCGGGGTCGCCCTCAGGTCCGCCGTGCGAATCGACGGTTGCCCAGCAGTCCTCGGGCGCAAAGCCGTCTTCGTTGCCGACCCAGCGCAGATTATGCCGGTATCCAAACGGACCTTGGAAAGTAACCGCGTTCGGCTGATATTTTTTTAATATCGGCAGAATATCGGGGCCGCCTTTTTCCTTGGGGATAATGCCGCCGTCAAACCAGATTTCAAACATTTCGCCGTATTCCGACCAAAGCTCCGTAACCTGCTTTTCAACGCAGCGAACATACTCTTTGTAATATTCGGCGTTGTAATCGTGCTTTACCTCGTCATTTATATTGTAGTAGCCGTTGCAGCCGGTGGAATAGTAAACGCCGGGCTTGATGCCGTATTTTTTGCAGGCGTCAACAAATTCTCTGAAAATATCGCCCTTGCCGTTCTTCCATTTCATAGAAGCGCAGCTGTAATCGTTCACCTTCGTCTGCCAGAGCGAAAAGCCCGTGCAGTGATTTGCCACAAGCACAGCGTATTTTGCGCCGAGCTCGGCGGCACTGCGCACCCACTGCTCGGGGTCGAGCTTGGTCGCCTCGAATCTGTCGGGCGAAAGCTCGGTGCGCACCGCATCGGTCTTATACGCTTTGAATCCGGGGTTGTAAATCTCCATAATATAGTGAATAATAACGCCTATTTCAAAATTTGCCCACTCAGCCTGCTGCTTGGTGGGCTTTGCTTTTGCACTCATAATCAACGCCCCTTTCGTTTCTATAATAACACACAATTTTCAACGAATAAACACTTGACAAAAATATTTTTTCTGTTAAAATATAATCAGTAATAAGAATTATTATTGTTAAGGAGCGGTCTTATGAAGCGCTTCAGTAAAAAAAGAGAAAGCATAAAGCAGTGCCTTGCCGGCACGACCGAGCACCCGAGCGCCGAGTGGGTGTACAATCAGCTCAAGCCCCTTTACCCCGATTTAAGTCTGGGTACGGTGTACCGCAATATAAATCAGCTTGCCGAGGACGGCGAGGTGCGCTGCGTTGCCGTGGTGCAGGATAAGGAGCGTTACGACGCCTGCACAGAGCCGCACACACATATAATCTGCACACGCTGCGGCAGGGTGCAGGATGTTATGGGCGCCGCTTTGCCGCCCGCGCTTGCAGCGCAGGTGCAGGAATTGTCTGGATTTAAGGTAACATTTTCAAATTTACAGTTCGCCGGAATATGCAAAAATTGCGAAAAAGAGGTTATATAGATGCAAAATGTGTGCAAGCACGGCGCATCCGATTTTAAAAAAGTATGAGTATTTCAAGAGAAGATTATGAGGAGACCGCCTGCCCGTTCTGCAAGCCGCAGAGCAAGGCAAGTATCCCCGTTGCAAGAGTTATAGAAAAGCTTGACGGCTACCTTTATAAAAGGGATTTTTCCGCCGCCGAAGCGCATCTTGAGTATTGGCGCGCGGAAGCCGAAGCGGTAGGCGATATGCGCGGTTTACTTACCGTGCTTAATGAGACCGTAGGCTTTTATCGCAGGCAGGGCGAGGGCGAAAAATCGCTCGGATTTGCCGAAAAGGCAATAGAGCTTGCGCATGGCAGCGGCTTCGGCGAAACGGCGGTTATGGGCACCACGCTTTTGAACGCCGCCACTGCTTACGAGGCATTCGGCGAATCCGAAAAGGCGGTTGAATTGTATCGGCAAGCTGAAATAATATACGAAAGCCGCCTTGACAAAACCGACGAGCGCCTCGGCGGACTGTATAACAATCTTGCCCTTGCGCTTATGAGTACGGGCGAATCCGAAGAAGCGAAACGCTATTTTGAAAAGGCGCTTGCGATTATGGCGCAAACCGAAAATCGCGAGCCCGAAAGAGCAATAACATACTGCAATCTCGCAGACCTCGTTTACAGCGAAAAGGGCGAGGGCGGCAGCGCCGAAATCGGTGACTATATGAAAAAAGCCGAAGATATGCTTAACAGCTGTACGCTCAAGGACGGCAATTATGCCTATGTGTGCGAAAAATGCGCACCCGTCTTTGATTTTTACGGCAACACCGCATTCGGCGCAGAATTAAGGAACAGAGCTTATGACGGGAATTGAATTATCGCGTTCGTTTTATGAGCAATACGGCAAGCCGATGCTTGAATCGGACTTTGCCGAAATACTGCCGCTTTTAGCGGTTGGCTTTGTGGGCAGTGGCTCCGAGCGTTTCGGGTTTGACGATGAAATTTCACGCGACCACGATTATGAAGCGGGCTTCAGCATTTTTATGCCGGGTCAAGAAAAACTCGACAGACGCGCGGCATTTCTGCTCGAACGCGCCTACAATAAACTCCCGAAGGAATTTATGGGTGTAAAAAGACCGATTGTGTCGCCCGTGGGCGGCAGCAGGAACGGTCCTGTGAGAACGGCGGATTTTTACGGTGCAAAGGTCGGCAGCGAAAGCGGCGATTTAAGCGTTATGCAGTGGCTCACCATACCCGACAATGCGCTTTTTGAAGCAACGAACGGCGCCGTTTTTTATGACGGCAGCGGTGAGTTTACCGCCATACGCGAAAAGCTTAAAAATATGCCCGGGGATATTCGCAGAAAGCGCCTTGCGGGCAATCTGCTTGTAATGGCGCAGGCGGGTCAGTACAATTTTATGCGCTGTGTTGAGCGCGGCGAATACGAGGCGGCGCAGCTCGCCTGCGGCGAATTCACAAATGCTGCCTTCAAGGTGCTTTTCCTGCTCGGCGGCAGGTACGCCCCGTATTATAAATGGGTGTTTCACGCTTTGCGCGAGTTTGAGGATGCCGAAACCGTAAGCATTGTTTCCGATATTCTGCTCGGCGGCTTGAATGAGTATGCCGATGCCGAAAGAAAATATGACGAAATAGAGTTGCTTTGCTCAAATGTAATAGAAAAACTCAAAGAGCAGGAACTTACCAAGGCTGTCTGCGGCGACCTTGAAAAGCACGCCTATTCCGTAAACGACGGTATTTTGGACGGCGAAATAAGAAATTACAATATTTTTATTTCGGTCTGAATATATACATAATTATTTTTTCAGGAGGAAAACAAAATGAAAAAATGGAAATGCTTGATCTGCGGTGAAATCGTAGAAAGTGAAACCCGCCCCGAAGCCTGCCCGCTTTGCAAGGCTCCCGGTGAAAAGTTCGCAGAGCTCAAGGATGAGGAAATGACCTGGGCTGCAGAGCATATCGTAGGCATAGCCGCCGATGCTCCCGAAGAAATTAAAGAGGGACTTCGCGCAAACTTCAACGGCGAATGCACCGAGGTCGGTATGTACCTTGCTATGGCTCGCGTTGCCGCAAGAGAGGGCTACCCCGAAATCGCTCTTTATTGGGAAAAAGCCGCTTATGAGGAAGCAGAGCACGCAGCAAAATTTGCAGAGCTTCTCGGTGAAGTCGTAAGCGACAGCACCAAGAAAAATCTTGAAGTAAGAGTTGCCGCCGAAAACGGCGCAACCGCAGGCAAATTCGAGCTTGCAAAGAAAGCAAAAGAGCTTAATCTCGATGCCATACACGATACCGTTCACGAAATGGCTCGTGACGAAGCAAGACACGGCAAGGCTTTCGCCGGTCTGCTTAAGAGATATTTCTGAGTTTAATAGTATTTCAGCCGTCTGCAAATGCAGGCGGCCTTTTTTACCCGAAACAAAACTCTGTGATTATTCCTGTCATTCATTGACAAAAACCGCTTCGTTTGTTAGTATTTAGTAAATAAATTAAAAGAAGGCACTTTTATGAAAACAGCACTTATTTTCCAAGGCGGCTGGCAGGGGCATGAGCCTGCTCCCGTTGCGGCGATTTTTAAAAATATGCTCGAAAAAAACGGTTACGAGGTAACTGTGACCGATACGCTCGAGGCTCTGCGCGACGGCGAATATGTAAGCGGCTTTGACCTTTTGGTGCCGTGCTGGACCATGGGCGAACTTCCCGATGAATGTGAAAAAAATGTGCTCAAAGCGGTGGAAAACGGCACAGGTCTTGCAGGCTGCCACGGCGGTATGTGCGATGCATTCCGCAATAACACCGATTGGCAGTTTATGACGGGCGGTCAGTGGGTGAGCCACCCCGGCGGCGACGGCGTGAATTACACAGTTGACATTTGCAGCAACGACCCCATTGTTGCGGGTATAAAGAGCTTTAAGGTTTGCAGCGAACAGTATTATATGCACGTTGACCCTGCGAATGAAGTACTTGCCACCACCGATTTTGTGCTGCACAATGTAAACGGCGCGGACAAAACCGTTACGGTGCCTGCCGTTTGGACTAAATACTGGGGCAGGGGCAGAGTGTTTTATATTTCCGTAGGTCACCACGCCGATGTTTTTGAAAACACACCCGAAGCGGCGCTTATTACCGAGCGCGGTATGCTCTGGGCGGGCGACGGCAAAGCGGCAGTCAAATGAACAAAAGCATTAAATTCGCATCCTCGGATTTAATAAAGCTGATTGCGGTAATATGTATGACGGGCGACCATATCGCGTGGGCGGCGTTCCCCGGTTACTCGCATAAGCCGCTTGCGGTGGCACTGCATATTTTGGGCAGAATTACCTGCCCCGTTATGTGTTACTTTATTGCCGAGGGCTTTTACCACACGCGCAGCGTTAAAAAGTATGCTCTGCGGCTCGGCGCGCTTGCCTGTGTTTCGCACTTTGCATATAAATTCTACGGCGGTGCGGCAAGCCTTGCCGATTATGTTCCGTTTAAAAACGGCTTTTTAAATCAAACGAGTATAATTTTTGCATTGCTTTCGGGGCTTCTTATGCTCTGCGTTGCCAAAAATGAAAAAATAAAAAGCCCCGTATTGCGTGCGGTGCTTATAGGTGCTTTGGGCGTTATGAGTATGTGCGCCGATTGGGGCTGCATTGCTTCATTTGCGGTGCTTTTCTTCGGCATAAACCGTGGCAGCTTTTTGAAGCAGGCGGCAAGTCTTGCGGTGCTTTCGGCGGCATTTGCGGTGTTTTTTATTTACACCTCGGATTTGTTTTACGGCATTTTGCAGCTTTCAATGCTACTGGCGCTGCCGTTGTTGGCGTTTTACAGCGGCAAACGCGGTAAAAATCCGAAATTGAGCAAAATTATGAAATGGGCGTTTTATATTTATTACCCCGCCCATCTTTTCGTTATGGGTTTATTGAAATAAGGAGTATTTTGTGGAAAAAGGTTTTGTGAAAACGGCATTCAGGGATACCGTGCCGGTACTTACGGGCTACCTTGTGCTCGGTATGGGCTTCGGCGTGATTATGAATGCAAGCGGCTACGGCATTATTCTGCCCGCCGTTATGAGCGTGTTTATTTATGCCGGCTCTATGCAGTATGCCGCGGTCGGTCTTTTAACGGGCGGCGCATCGCTTATTACGGTGGCGCTCACCACGCTCGCGGTAAATGCGCGGCATCTGTTCTACGGCGTTTCGATGCTTGAAAAATATAAGAACTGCGGCATTAAAAAGCCGTACCTGATTTTTGCACTTACCGACGAAACATATTCGCTTCTGTGCAGTTCGGATAAAGGTGCAAATTATTATTTTGCCGTGTCGCTGTTCGACCACTCGTATTGGATTATGGGTACGGTACTCGGTGCGGTGCTCGGCACTGCGGTAAAATTCAATACCGAGGGCATAGATTTTGCGCTGACTGCGCTGTTTATTACGGTTTTCGTTGACCAATGGCTGAAAGCCGAAAAGCATTTTTCGGCAATCACCGGCGTGCTTGCAACGCTTGTGTGCCTGCTGATTTTCGGAACGGAGAGCTTTCTTATTCCGTCAATGCTTTTAATAACTGCCGTGCTTCTTATAAAGGGAAGGGGGCAGCTGAAATGAACGAAAACACTTATATCATTCTTGCAGTTGCGATTATGGCATTTGTTACCGCCGCCATACGCTTTGCACCGTTTGTGCTGTTTGCCGGCAGAAAAACTCCCAAGGTAATTACATATCTCGGCAAGGTACTGCCGTATGCCGTTATGGGTATGCTTGTAGTGTATTGCCTTAAAGGCGTTACATTTTCGAGCCTCGGCGGCTGGCTGCCCGAGCTTATCGCCGGTGCGGTGGTGGTTATAAGCTACCTTATCAAAAAGAACACGCTTATAAGCATAGTGGGCGGTACGCTGTGCTATATGCTGCTTGTTCAATTAGTGTTCTGATGAAAAGCGGGTTGTGATAAAAATTCAATCACAACCCGTATATGTTATTTAAATCAGATTTTTCCCTTCGGCGAGATCTTTTGCAGCAAACGGAAAGAAATAGAACGGAATTGTAAGCAGTTTTTTTTCGGCGTCGTAACCGAAATTGTTTTTTGATACTTTGACAGCGCATTCAAATTTATTATGGTTTGCAAACTTTTCAAGTGAGTTCAGTGTGCCCTTGCCTTTTTTTACATCAATCGGGTAAAGCTTATTATCCGATTCGATGATGAATTCAATTTCGGCAGAAGATTTTCCACGCCAATAGAAAAGCTTGTGCTCTTTGGCAATAAGTTCATTTGCTGCAAAATTTTCAAAGAAAATGCCGGAAAGAGTATTTTCCCGTTCGTTTGAAATAAATGAGGCAGCATTTATACCGCTTTGGTATGAGAACATACCTATATCACCGAGAAACAGACGGAAGCTGCTGTCGCTATCCTGTATAAGCGGCAGGGTGATATGCTCTTTGAGTTGGTAAGACTGATTTATTATATGTGCCATGGTAAGCCATTGCAGTGATGTTGCATAATCTCTCGTTTTGCTTTTTTCTTCAATAAGTCCGGGTGAGAAATTTTTTGATTCTTTATTGAGTTCTTTATATATGTTTCGGAATAGCGAGCGCGAGCGCAGTACAGCTTCCTGACTCGCCTGGTACAGTTCCATATCCGAAAGGTAATTATCATATAAAGCTTTCAGAATTTCTTTGGCTTCAATAAGATTTTCGCTGTTAATATATGTCTCAACCACTTCGGGCATACCGCCCACAAGTAAATACTTATAAACTTGCTCAAGTGCCAGATTGTGAATGTTTTCGCTGAGAGGTTTTTTGTTTTCGTATGCTTGTTTTACATTTTCGTACAATATACGGTTACTGTTTATTAAAAACTCATCAAATGTCAGGGGATAGACGGTCATTTGATTTATTTTGCCTACCGGGAAAAGGAATTTGCCGTTTTCACCAACACCTCGTTTGTGTGTTTCACGCTGCAGCTTTATGCGTACCATTGAGCCGGTTACTATAACGGGTATTTGCCTGAAATCCTGGCAAAAATATTTCAGTGCCGATACAATGTTCGGGCATTCCTGTACCTCGTCAAAAATTAAAAGCGTTTTTTCGGTGATTTGTTTGCCGAAAAAGAGGGAAATGTATTCTGTTATTTTTTTAGCATTTGCGGTAGTGGAGCAAAAATTGCGAATTTCATCTTCCTTTTTACAATCAATGTAAATATAGTTATCTTTATAATATGACTCGGCAAAAATTTCTTTGATAAGGTATGTTTTGCCGACCTGACGAGCACCCCATACAATAAGAGGCTTCCTGTTGATATTGGTATTCCAGTCGATCAGCGTTTGAAGAGCATTTCGTTCCATATAAAGACCTCCGAGTCAAGAATATTATAGCAGCATTTTAGCATAATATGCACCAAATAGCAAGATAATATAATAATTATTTGCACTATTTCAGGCGTTTATTGCTTAGTTATTTGCACCTTTATGGGCGATTTTGCATTTAATAGTTGCACATTTTGTGCAAACG
Source organism: Acutalibacteraceae bacterium (assembly GCA_045616765.1). Lineage (GTDB taxonomy): Bacteria > Bacillota > Clostridia > Oscillospirales > Acutalibacteraceae > DTU089. Next base: position 8,824 of record JAZLHL010000066.1, on the reverse strand, counting down.
AAAAAAGAAGTTGTAAAAACCTTCCGGTTTACAACCTCTTTTTTGAGTTATATTTCGTACACATTCCCGTCCCGGCAGATTATTGCGCCGTCGCCGAAAGCCTGCTTTACGCGCATCTCTGCGCCGTCATAATCTCTGACGATATACCCGCCGTTATGTGTGAACATAACGGTTTTTATTTTTTTGCCGTATTCGTCGATATGTGCCTTTATATCCTCTATCTGATGGTGTCCCGTTTCCGTGAGGAACACATCGCAGCTTTCGGGCAGAATGTTCTGCATATTTTCAATGCGCATATCGCCGGAAAACACCACGGTCTTACCCTCGCACTCCACGCGAAAGGCGAATGACCGGTACTCGCCGTTCTTCTGCGGCAGGTGGTCAGTGTGTACGGCGGTCACTTTTATGTCACCGTTATCGAAAATTACGCCCTCTCCGTATTTGCGCAATGTGTGCGTGTAGTCGCACTTGAAGTCGCCCTCGGTGTTTTTGAGCACCGTCATAAATCCGTCAACGGTTTCGGTGCAGGGGGTGATAATATCAATATTATCGGCTTCGGGCGACTGCTTTTTTACAATGCCGACCTTGCGGATGTACCATAGCAGATTACCTAAACCGCCCACATGGTCCATGTGCGGATGCGTAATGAAAACGGCTCTCGTTTTCAGCAGGTCAACACCGCAGAGGTGCGCCGTATAGCCGCAGCATTCGCCTGCATCGAAAAAGTAGACGCCCTTTTCGGTTTCGAGTGCCGTGGAAACATGGTGGCAGCCCTCCAGCGGTTGAGTGCCTGCGCAGGTGCCGAGTGTGTAAAGTTTCATTATTTATTTACCTCGCAATTACGGAAGCGGTGTTGCGTGAATGTGCCGTCAGCGTTCAGTTCAAATACGGTGCCGCCCTGCAGCCAGTCCTTTTCTTCATAACCCAGCTTGCTTGCGGTGGTGTATGAGCCGTAGCCCGAGGGCTGCAAATAACTTAAAAGTATGCCGTCATAGGTGAAGCCGAAGGTGTTGAGGTGGTCGTGGCCGCAAAAAACGCTCTGTGTTGTGCCGCTTGCTTTGAGTGCATCGAAAAGACCGCTGTCAAAGCCCGATGAGCATATACCCTCCAGCTTTTCACCGTAAAGATATGTGACACCGTCATTGAGTGCGTTATCGTACTGCGGCAGGGGAATATGCACCACAAGAGTAGATTTGAAATCGCCGTACTTTGCTTTAAGGGCATCGTTTTTTGCGGTGTACCATTGAACCTGCTCTGTCTTTGCGCCGTCATAGGGCGGATCGTCCTCGGGGATATTATACTGCTGCATAAGCTCGCTGCTCATTTCATCGCCTGTGTCGAGGAAATAGTAAACGTGCTTTACTGTATCATCGCCGTTGAGAATTGTGAGCGAATAGTTGCAGTTGCCGAAAATGCCGTCAACGCCGTTTTTCATAAGGCAATGGTCGTATGATGAGAAAAGCTCTACCATATCGGTGCGCGAAAGCGAAAAGTTGTTGTCGCCCTCGTGATTACCGAGCACGCCTGCCCAGTAAACGCCGAGGTTTTCAAAAAGCAGCGCAAACTGATTTGCTCTTTTTTTATTGAATGCCGAGGTTATGTTGTCGCCGCCGAAAAGTACAAGGTCGGGCTTTTCGCGCTCAATATTTTTAACGATATTTTCAACCGTCATATACGAGGTCTCGTTTTTGCCGTCGAGGTGAATATCGGTAAATGCAAGCACCTTAAAGGAGTCGCCGCTCTTTTTAATTGTGACTCCGTCGATATCCTCGCTGACTATTTCAACGCTGCTGCCGACGGGAGCAACACCCTTTATATCATAATTAAGCGGCTGCGGCAGTAATTTGTATGCAGCTATGCCGCCTGCGATAAGTGCGACTGCAAGAACTGCTGCAACTACTGCAAGAATTTTCTTTTTCATAGTAAATCCTCCGTTACTGTTTCTGCTGTGTGGGGCCCATATTCGCCGCGCCCGTGTAAATAACATCCTCGGGCGTGGGGTAGTATTTAGGGATTTCGCTGTTGCGCTGGTAAAGCCTTATGTGGTCACCGCGCGGAGTAATGTCAACCACATCGCAGCCGCGCCAATATACCGTAAACTCGGTACCGCGTACGGTTTCTTTTTTTGAAACTGTTTCGATATTGAAGCTAAGCTCGAGCACATCGCCGACTTTAAGCGCGGCAGATGCAACACCGTTTACGGTTTCGGGTGTAATCGACTTGCCGTTTACTGTGTATGTAACATTTTCGCCCATCCACTTGTAAATTCTGAAGCCCGCATTGCAATCGCTGAGCGCGGTTATTCTGATTTTGCCCTCATTGGGGATGAACGATTCAAGCCTGACGGCTTCAGTCTGCTTATTGCAGGGAATATTTACGGTGAATACGCCGTTCACATCGGTGATTACATTATCCCATACGGTTTTAAGTGCCACCGGCGCGGTGCCGACACAGCAGCCCGCTATTGAGCGGAAACGCGTAAGTGAAATCGAGTTGGGCTCGCTGCCGCCGGTAAAGCCGCCGATCATTCTTTCGTTTATGCGGTTATAGGTGATGCCGTTGCCGTCGGGCAGGGAATTGTCGCATTCCACATAATCGGTGTATCTCACCTGATTTTCCACAAGCTGATTTCTTGCGTAGATGTTCATATCGTCATAGTATTCGGTGTAGCCGCATTTTATGAGCTCGTCTGCGCAGACTATCATATCGCGTATGCAGCAGGTTTCGCAATGCTCCTCCTCAACGGGATGCCACTGTGCATATTCGGGCACCCAGCCGAAATCGGAGGATATTGAGCGCACATAATCGTAGATAGCCTTGCCTTTGAGAATATACCTTTCTTCACCCGTAAGTCTGCCGAGCTTTATTATGCCGCTTGCAAACCACGCCGCCGAGTGAACATGACCGAAAAATTCCATTTTATAGTTGAAATAGCGCGAAACGCCGAGCACATAGTTAGCCATACCTTTTGCAAGGTCGAGTGCGACTTCATCGCCTTTAAGCTCATAGCGCGTAACAAGTGCGTGCAGCGATGTGGCGTTGCGGATGGGCTGTTCGCCTCTGCCGGTGTGGCGCGTAAGGTCAAAGCCGCCGTCTTTGAGGTAAACGTCATTCGGGAATTCGTAAATCGGTTCTTCCTCCTCATAGTCGCCCGACCAGAATGTGCGCACCTTGCGCTCTATAACAAGTGAGCGCATACCGCGCACAAGCTCGCTTGTGCGCTTTTCGGCTTCCTTATCGTCGGGATATTCGGCGGTGATGAGGTTCATAGCCGGCATGATGTAGCCCATTTCGTGAAATGAAGCGTGAACGGTGTGAGTCCACAGATATTTTTCGCAGAATCTGAGACCGTGCTCGCCCCACGATTTCATAAGGTGGCGGCGAAGCGACTGTTTGACATCGTCACCGTCAGCGGTGCCGAGCATCTGCATTGCATTAACAAGTCCCTCGTACCACGAGCCCACAAGCTCCGCATCGTCAACACGGCAATGAGCCGCCTCGGCAGGCTTTTTGTTGGGCAGAAGCAGCCAGTAGGGCAGATTGTCATACGCCTTATCTACCATATTTGTAATATAGTGGTGCACGAGCTGAGCATTTTCAAGCGGATTAAATTCATCGTACATATTTATTCCTCCAAGAACGGATTTGTTTATTTTTTTGCAAACAGTTTTTTGTCAAGCGCGGCAAGCAGAGCGTCATACCCCCACGCGAGTGCGGCGGTGGCGATAAACGAAAGGAACACAAAAAGGTATTTATCCTTTGCAAAGCCGAGGTCGCTGAAAATAATCATAGGTATTCTCATAATTATAAAAATCGAAAACGATACCTTGCCGAACCACGCGAGCGCTTTGTTTCCGACCTTTACAGCGGCGGTGAACATAACGCACGCGAAGGTGAAAACAAGCATCATCGCGCAGTAGCAGACGGCATTTTCGCGGTGGCGGTACAGTGCATAATACGCGCCGAGCGACAGAATAAACGCAAGCGCCCATATAAGTTTTTTTGAAAATAAAAGCTTTTCGAGTTTTTCTTTATAAAGCGACCACCACATACCTGCGGCATAGCAGATAAAGGTGTTGTAAAATCTGTCGGGTTGAGTTTTATACATTATAAAAATGAATGCGAGTGAAAGAGCCGTTACCGCCGTTACCTGCAAAACGGGCTTTGCTTTTTTGAAAATAACAAATGCGGCGAATGTAAGAATGTATGCCGCAAGAATATCGAAAACGAACCAGTTGCTGTTGCCGAGTGCCGTCCACCCCGTAAAAGCGAGCGCGATATGCGAAAGCGTGTAGCTTTTGCCGCGAATGAGCGCAAGCACAAGGTAGGCGAGTACGGCAATATCAAAATGCAGAACGATTTTCAGTATACGGTTTTTCGGGAATTTTTTAATATATGAAAAGCCTTTTTTCTTGACGGATTCAAGCACGCCGTAGCCGGAATAGAAGAAAAACATTGTTACAACGCCCTGAAGTACGCCGTTCCTGAAAATGTTATATAACGGGGCAAATCCGTCGGTGCCGACCTTTACATACTGCGCCGAATGGGTAAGAAAAATAAACAGAATGAAAATACCCTTTACGGCGGTGGTTGTCTCCATACTGAGATAGTCGCCGCCGAGCCTGCCGCCCTTGCAAAAAGCAAACGGCTTTGCCCGGTAAAGCGCGGTGAAAAATATTATGCAGAGCAGTATGCCCATAATATCACTTCCTTTGTCAGAAGCCTGCTGTTTCAAAAGCTGTGGTGTATGTTCCGGGCTCAAATTCGTATTCTTCATTGTCGAGGTACAGCGTGGCGTGTGTGCCGTTCGGCACGGTAAACGAAAATTCACATTCATCACCGCTGCCGGTGTACTGCCACGACGAAATGACCTCGCCGTATTTTGTGAGCATACGCGCCTTTGCATAGCCGAGTGCTTTGCAGGGATGCGGCGTGAAAATTATATGCTTGTATGCAGGCTCATTTATATCGGGATTTATGCCCGCAATTTTCGTGAACATCCAGTCGCCGACCGCGCCGTAGGCGTAGTGGTTAAAGGAGTTCATTCCGGCTGAAGCGAACGAGCCGTCGGCTTTCATACCGTCCCAACGCTCCCATACGGTAGTTGCGCCCTTTGTTACGGGGTACAGCCACGAGGGGAAATCTTTTCTTAACAGAAGCTTGTATGCGATGTCCGTTCTGCCGGCATCGGTAAGCACGTGCAGCAGGTACGGCGTACCAACAAAGCCTGTTTTAAGGTGCCCGCAGTCTTCAATATCCTTTATGAGCTTTGCGGCTTCGCGCTCGCGATTGTCGGTGAGATTCATAAAGAGCGCAAGCACATTCGCTGTCTGCGTTTCGTGCTCCGGCTTGCCGGTATTTATAAAATGCCTACGGTACTGCCTGACCGCATCGGCGTAAAGATTTTCATAGTACGACATATCCTCGCCGATTGCGCTGCCCATTTTTATAAGCAGCGAAAGCGAGTATGCGAGCATGGCGGTGGCAATAAGGTTGTGGTCGGTAAGACCGCCGCAGGCTTCGTCGCCCGCATCGAGCGAAAGCCAGTCGCCGAAATGCTTGCCGCCGTCCCACAGACCGCGCTCGGAGCTTTGCGATTCAATGAACGCTATCCACTTTTTCATAGAGGTGAACTGCTCGCGTATAATGCTTTCATCGCCGTAAGCGAGGTAATGCTGATACGGCACTATTACCGCGGCATCGCCCCACGCGGCAGAACCGTAACCGTCCCACCCGGCGGGTACGACATAGGGTACGGCACCGTTGTCGAGCTGGTCGGCGGAAAGGTCGTGCAGCCATTTGCGGTAAAACTTTGAGGTGTCGTAATTTATGCACGCCATTTTTGCGAATGCCTGTGCGTCGCCAGTCCACCCCATACGCTCATCGCGCTGCGGGCAGTCGGTGGGCACATCGAGGAAATTGCCGCGCTGACCCCACACTATGTTTTCGTAAAGCTGCTGCACAAGGTCATCGCCGCAGGCGAAAAAGCCCGTGCGCTTCATATCCGAAAACACCACAACTGCGGTGAAATCTTCAAGCGAAATATTTTTGCCGAAGCCGACAAGCTTTATATACCTGAAGCCCTGAAATGAAAAATGCGGCTTATATGTGTGCTCTCTGCCGTCGGATTTTACTTTAATACAGCATTCCGCTTTGCGCAGATTTTTTGTATAGAAATTGCCTTTTTTGTCAAGCACCTCGGCGTGATAAATCTTGAATGTTCTGCCCCTTTTTGCAGGCACCTTCCATTCCACATAACCCGTAATTTCCTGTTTGAAATCGATTACCGTTTCACCCTTGGGCGTGATTATAAGCTCTGCGGCTTCAATGCGCGCCATCTCGCGTGTTTCCTCGCCCTCGGTGGGGATGAGTATATCTTTATTTATATCGAGTGTTTTCACGCCGCAGCATTTGTCTGTATCGGCGCAGAAATCGACTGTTTCGCCGTTGTAGATATCTGAATAAATTATGTTGCTTTTTGCACACTGCCAGGTTTCGTCTGTGCCGAAAAATTCGCTTGTGCCGTCTTCATATTCAACAACAAGCGCGGCAATGAGTGCGGTTTCATTTGCTTTAAGGCAGGGGAGTTCCTCATTTTTGCGCTTGTGGATGCGCCTGCCCTTGCCCACGGCAATATCTATTGTGTTGCATTCTTCAAGCAGCGAGGTAACATTGTACTGCTGGTATTGCAGACGGGTTTCGCAGCTTGTCCAGCCGGGTGCGAATATGAATTTACCCACGCGGCAGTCATTGAGATATGCCTCATAAAAGCCGAGTGCGCTTATATAAAGAGTGCCTTTAAGCACGGGCTTGTCGAGCCATACGGTTTTTCTGAAAATCGGGCAGACCGTGCCGAAATCGTCTTTCTGCCTTATAAAAAGTGCATCTTTAATATTATTCATAAGGGTACTCCTTTGTTGACAATGTCAAACGGTAAATATATAATATAATCATATATTACTTGATACCTTATTTCAATACTTTTCGGAGGCAAAAATGAATAATCTTTCCGATATAAATGTTATACGCTCCGTTATGCAGAAGCACGGCGTGACCTTTAACAAGGGACTGGGGCAGAATTTTCTTGTGGACCCTGAGGTCTGTCCGCAGATGGCGGAATGTGCCGGACTTGACGAAAACACCTGCGTTATCGAGATAGGCCCCGGCGTGGGCGTTCTCACCGCAGAGCTTGCAAAGCGCGCAAAAAAAGTATTGAGCTTTGAGGTGGACAAGCGCCTTTTGCCCGTGCTCGATGAAACGCTTGCGGAGTTTGACAATGTAAAGATAATAAATGAAGATATTATGAAAGCCGACCTCGCCGCAATTATAGCGGAGGAATGTGCCGGAATGGATGTGGCGGTTTGCGCAAATCTGCCGTATTATATAACCTCGCCCGTAATAATGCTGCTGCTTGAAAGCCGCCTTCCGGTAAAGTCAATAACCGTAATGGTGCAGAAGGAGGCGGCTGACAGACTTTGCGCAAAGGTCGGCAGCCGTGATTCCGGAGCCGTTACCTGCGCGGTGTCGTACTATTCCGACAGTGAGGAGCTTTTCTTTGTGGGGCGCGACAGTTTTCTGCCGCCGCCGAAGGTCAACAGCGAGGTGATTCGCCTGACTGTAAGAAAAGAGCCGCCCGTAAAGGTGGAAAATGAAGAAAAGTTTTTCAGATTGATAAAAGCCGCCTTCCTGCAGCGCAGAAAAACGGCTGAAAATTCAATAAGCGCGGGGCTTTCGCTGCCGAAAGAAACGGTTGCCGCCGCATTGGAGCAGGCGGGGCTTGAAAAAACCGTACGCGCCGAAAAGCTTACTCTTGACGATTTCGCAAATCTTTGCGAAATACTCCCATTTTAATTATTTTCCTACACAGAAGTTTTTGAAAACCTCGTTCACAACCGTTTCGGTTGCTTTTTCGCCGGTAAGCACGCTTAATTCGTCAACTGCGCAGTCGATGCACACATTAACGGCATCGGCGGTCATGCCGCCCGTAAGCGCATCAAGCGCATCCGAAACACTCAAAAGTGCCTTGTTTACGCAGGCGCGCTGGCGTTCGGTGGTTATAAGCGGCAGTGAGGGGTCAAAGCCAGCCGTGCCCACAGAGTATTCGACTGCTTCTTTGAGTTTATCTATATTACCGTACTCTTTCGCGGAAATTTCCACGACGGAGTCGGTATATTTTTTTACTTCATCAATATCGAGCTTCTGCGCGAGGTCGCTTTTGTTTATGACCGCAATGCAGCGCTTTGTGCGGCACATTTCAAGAAGCGCCGCATCGTCTTTTGTGAGCTCCTCGCTGCCGTCAAGCACGGCAAGCACAAGTGCGGCGCGGTCAAAACGCTCCCGTGCGCGTTCAACGCCTATTCGCTCTATTTCATCGTCTGTGTCGGTGCGAATGCCCGCGGTATCGGCAAGGCGCAGCGTAACATTCCCGACACGCACCGTTTCTTCAAGCACATCGCGCGTGGTGCCGGCAATGGGCGTAACAATGGCGCGCGATTTGCCCGTGAGCGCATTGAGAAGTGTTGATTTACCTACATTCGGCTTGCCGACTATTGCGGTATCCACACCCTCAAGCACCGCCTGACCTGCATCGAAACGGTCAAGCAAAGATGTGAGGCGCGTTTTTACGCCGCAGAGTGTGGCACAAAGCTCATCGTCCGAAAGCTCGGGGATCTCATCGTCGGGATAATCGACCCACGCGCTTAAAAATGCGGCGGAGCGTGCAAGAATATCGCGGCACGCGGTGATTTCGCGGCTTAGAGCACCGTCAAGGGCATTGAGCGTGGCGGCACGCGCCTCCTCGCCCGAGGCGGAAATAAGTGCCATG
>JAZLHL010000065.1:0-9089 GCA_045616765.1 Acutalibacteraceae bacterium | reverse complement strand
GTTATACTGTGCTACGATACGGCGAATTGGGCTGAATATGAAAAGCCGCTCAATGAAAATTCGCTGCACACGAGCGGGCCCGAAAAGCCGTACAAAAAATTCTTCCTTTACACCGGCAACACCTGCTACGGTGTGCAGAATCTGGAGTACGATGCGTTTACAAATTCGTATTTTGCGGCGGTTTACAACGGCTCAAAACCGGAGTTCCCGAATTACAGTCTGTTTGCAATAGATGCCTCCAAAGCACCGTTTGAAGCGGAGCTTAAAGGGCTTAACGAAAAAGGCGAGTGCCTTACGCTTAAACATATAGGCAGAAACTCCGGCGATATATGGGGTATTCACGGCGAAATCGGTACTACGGGACTGTACGCCTTCGGTGACGGCAGGTATCTCATCTCGCAGCCGCAAAGAAAACCCGACGGCCAGTGCAGTTATATATATATGTATGAATTTGATGATAAAAATGGATTTACGCAAATAAATACTGCGGAGAAAAAGCTATGACATACAAAACTTTGATTCGTTTTTTTGAAAATGTTCCCGTTCGCGCCGTTTGGGATGAAGAAACGGCAAAATGGTGGTTTTGCGCCGCGGATATTGCCGAAGCGCTTACGAAATCGAAAAATCCGAAAAACTATTGGGCAAAATTTAAAAGCCGCCACAATGAGTTGGTGACAATTTGTCACCAACTGAAATTAAAAGCGAAAGACGGCAAGTTCTACAATACCGATGTTGTTGATGAAAGCGGACTGAATACCGTTATTGCGCTGGTACCGAGCAAAAAAGCCGAGGTTTTTCAGAAGTGGATGAAGAATATGGAAACATCCGTTGATGAAAAAAGCAAGCAGAAAGCCTACGAGCTGTTTGAAAGCGGATTCATTGATAATATCGAGGTCGGTACGGTTAAGGGCTTGCAGCAGATCCACGGCTATATTTTCGGCGGTCTGTACGATTTTGCAGGGCAGATTCGTACGGTGAATATTGCAAAAGGCGGTTTTGCGTTTGCGCCCGCAAGGTATCTTGACGGTGCGCTCGAACACATAGCGGCTATGCCCGAAAGCACTTTTTCGGAAATCGTGGAAAAGTATGTCGATATGAATGTTGCGCATCCGTTTATGGAGGGCAACGGCCGCAGTACGCGTATATGGCTTGAGCTGATTCTCAAAAAGAATCTGAAAAAATGCGTTGACTGGAGCAGTATAGACAAAACCGAGTACCTTTCCGCGATGAAAGCGAGTGTTGACGATTCTGCGGAATTATTTGCTCTGCTGCAAAGCGCACTGACCGATGATATCAACAACCGCGAGATCATTATGAAGGGTATAGACTATTCATATTATTACGAGACCGAAGATTGAAATGTTTAACGGAAACATTATATTTTGCGATCATTTTGCAATACACTATTGCATATTTTTAAAATAGTAGTATAATATGCTTGCATTCAGATAAGCGGAGGCTTAGCTCAGTTGGTCAGAGCGCCTGCTTCACACGCAGGAGGTCACTGGTTCGAGCCCAGCAGTCTCCACCAAAAAGAAGTCACCCAATCGGATGACTTCTTTAATTTTTTGATGTGAGTTATCAGGGCTCGAACCATCGTCCGTGTGCGACGGTATGCCGCAGGCAGAGGAGCACGGACATAAAATCGTTGCAAAGCGACGCAGCGAAGCGTGCGTCGAGCCCAGCAGTCTCCACCAAAAAGAAGTCACCCAATCGGATGACTTCTTTAATTTTTTGATGTGAGTTATCAGGGCTCGAACCATCGTCCGATATTACATTGGATATTGCCCTTTTCAACTTGCTGTGCTATTATATACGCATATACTGCATACAAAAAGCGGGTGCATTTATGATTATAAGGCTTTTAACCGAAAATGACAATATCGCTCACGAAAAGGTGGCTTCGCAGGCGTGGTGTTTCACCACCGATTTCAAAGACCTTTCCCTGCCCGCGCAAATAGTGCCCGGTGCATTCGATGAAGAAACGGGCGAGCTTATGGCGGATATGGAAATATATGACCGCAAGGTTACTTTCGCGGGCGGCGAGCTTTCCTGCGCGGCGATAGGCGGCGTGGCGTCAAAGCCCGAATACCGCCGCCGCGGCGCGATACGCGCGATCATGAACGAGGTCGGCGGCGCTCTTGCCGAAAAATACAAATGGGATATTGCAATTCTTTACCCGTTCAATGTTGATTATTACAGAAAATTCGGTTACGAAAGTGCGGGCGACTGCCTTGAAATAAAAGCGCCGTTTTCGGCTCTGCGTAACATACCGTACAGCACCGCCGAGCTTTACGAGGGCAAAAATCCCGGAGAACTTCTTGAATTTTACAACGAATATGCACGCGGCTGCAGTCTTGACTTTCTGCGTGAGGACGGTTACTATTTCCCCGAGAAGCCCTACGGCACGGGCAGGTATACATACCTCTGGCGCAATGAAAACGGCAAAATACGCGCCTATGCAACATTCGTCTGCGGCAGAGACGACAGTACGGTTACCGTTACCGAGCTTGCATATTCCTGCCGCGCCTCGCTTGAGGGCATACTCGGCTTTCTGCGCATTTACGGCGGCAATTACGAAAATGTGATTTTCTGCAAGCTGCCTGCGGATTGCCCGATTGTGCATCTGCTTGCCGATTGCGAAAAACTGAAAATCCGCGCTTACAGTGTCGGCGCGGTGCGCATATTCAATGTTCAAAGCATACTCGAAAAAACCGCTTACCCTGTCGGCAAAGGCTCGTTTACTCTTAAAATCAACGATAATATTGAGCGCAACCGCGGCGTTTACACCGTGAATTACGAAAACGGCAAAGCCGATATCACGAAAACCGCAGAGGGCGATGCCGACATCGTACTTGACGGCAACGCTTCGGCAGTGCTTGTGCGCGGTGTGCGCGGCGCAAATGAGCTTTCTTACATAAACGGCGCGCAGATTATAAACGCTGATTCCGATTTCTTTAAGGTGTTCGCGCCGTCTGTGTGCTTTTTCTGCGACGGCTTTTGATGATTATGAGTAATCTTAAAGAAAAACGCAAGCTTATTGCCGCCATATTCACCCTTGCGGGCCCCACAATGCTTGAGGAATTTCTGCACACCGCCGTGCAGTACATAGATACCGCCATGGTCGGCTCGCTCGGCACGGTTGCCACGGCGGCGGTCGGCTCCACATCTACGGTCAACTGGCTCGTAAGCAGCACCGTTTCGGCGTTCGGCGTCGGCTTTCTTGCGGTAATTGCCCGTGCATACGGCGCAGGCGATAAGAAAAAAGCCGCCGATGCCGCATCGCAGGCGGTTACGGTGGCATTTGCGGCGGGCGCGGTGCTTACGGCAATAACGCTTTCACTCAGTAAAGCCGTGCCCGTGCTTATGAATATCGACCCCGAAATACGCGATATTGCTTCAAAATACTTTTTCATTATTTATACGCCCATGGTGTTCAGGGCGGCTGAAATAATTTTCAGCACGGTGTTTCGCGCTTCGGGCGATTCAAGAACGCCGATGTTTGCGGGCATAGCGGTGAATGCCGTGAACATCATACTGAATTTTCTGCTTATTTACCCCACGCGCACGGTTACGGTGTTTTCGCACGCCGTCAGGATTTACGGCGCGGGGTTCGGTGTGCTCGGCGCGGCTGCGGCAACTGCCGTTTCCTACGCGGCGGGCGGCATCATAATGACGGTAAAGCTCTTTGAGCACCCCGAGCTTTCACCGCGCGGCAGAAGCCTTAAACCGAATATGCAGTACCTTAAACCCGTTTTCAGCATTGCCGTGCCGAATATGTTCCAGCGCTTCTGCACATCTTTCGGCTATGTGGCGTTTGCAGGCATCATAAATTCGCTCGGCAAGGTGTCGACGGCGGCTCACACCGTGGCAAATACCGTGGAATCGGCATTTTACATACCCGGCTACGGTATGCAGAGCGCGGCGGCAACGCTTGCGGGCAATGCTCTCGGCGCGCGCGACGGTAAGCGAATGCGCGAGCAGATGCGCGTGAATCTTGCGCTTGAGGTCGCGCTTATGACGGTTTCGGGCACACTGCTTTTCATATTTGCGCCGCAGCTTGCGGGCATATTTTCAAAGGATGCCGAGGTAATAGCTTTAAGCAGCAGGGTACTCAGAATGGTTGCGGTTTCGGAGCCGGTCTACGGCTGTTCAATCATAATTGAGGGCGTGCTGCTCGGCGTGGGCAACACGAAAACTCCGTTCAAATTCAATGTGATTTGTATGTGGGGCGTGCGCATACTCGGAACATTTATTTTCGCATATATTATGAACGGCACACTTGTTTCGGCTTGGGGCTGCATGATCTGCAACAATGTAATGCTGTTCGTTTTATATATCACTTACTATTTCAAAGGAAAATGGAATCCGTTAAAAGAGGTGTCTTAAATGCAGAAACAGGAAAAACAGTTCCACATAAAATGCGTTGAGGGTGATGTGGGCAGGTATGTAATACTTGCGGGCGACCCGGGCAGAATACCCGCCATAGCCGCGCTTTTCGACGATGCAAAGCAGGTCGCATATAACCGTGAATTCAATATTTACACGGGTTACCTCTGCGGCGAAAAGGTTACCGCCTGCTCAACGGGCATTGGCGGACCCTCCTCCGCAATAGCTATGGAGGAGCTGCACAATATCGGTGCCGATACATTCATAAGAACGGGCACCTGCGGCGGTATTGACCTTGATGTGCAGTCGGGCGATATTGTCGTAGCCACGGGCGCCATACGCTTTGAGCATACCTCGTGCGAATATGCGCCCATAGAATTTCCCGCCGTTGCCGACCCCGATATTATTATAGCTTTGCGCGATGCCGCAAAGGAGCTCGGCGCGAATGTCCATACGGGCGTGGTGCAGTGCAAGGACTCGTTTTACGGTCAGCACAGCCCCGCAAGAATGCCCGTTGCCGACGAGCTTCTTGCAAAGTGGGAGGCATGGAAACGCCTTGGCGTAAAAGCGAGCGAAATGGAATCCGCCGCGCTGTTCGTGGTGGCGAGCGCGCTTAAATGCAGATGCGGCTCGTGCTTTCATGTAATATGGAATCAGGAGCGCGAAGCGGCAGGACTTGACCAGAAGCAGAACGAGGACACCTCGATAGCCGTAAAAACCGCAGTCGAGGGTATGAAGAAGATCATATTGGCGGATAAAACGGAATAAAAAACAGGGTTGACAACCCCTATTTAATAGGGTATAATACGGTTGAGGGGTGAAACCGAATGACAAGAACTTTTGTTGAATTACCGTTATTTCGTTCCAAATGGAAGTCATTGAATTATATATGTTGATTTTGAAATTTATGAGAAAATTTACCTTTTGACTGCATATCCTAAGAATGAGAAGGATAATCTGACTAAAGCGGAACGCAACGAACTCAAAGAACTTGTTAAAGTGCTTGAACACCAACTTGAAGAAAGCGAGGGTAATCAATAATGGCACTGTTTGACGATATTAAAACAGGTTTAAATCAGGCTATTGAATATGAAAAAGGCAATTTAAAAGCACCCGCTAAAATCCTTTCCATTACTCCTGTTGAGGAATTTACGGCGAGTGAAATAAAAGAGATTCGCAAGAATGCAGGTCTTACACAGGTGGTATTTGCAAAATATCTCGGTGTTTCCTTGAAGACGGTAGAAGCTTGGGAGTGCGGAAGAAATCAGCCGAACGGGGCGGCGTGCAGAATGCTTGCCATTACTAAAAAAGATCCGCTGTTTCCGAAAAAATCGGGCATAATTGTATAAGTAAACGGCTTTACGGTTGAAAATGTTTAATCACCGTAAAGCCGTTGTTTTTGTCTGTGCTTTTTCGGCAAATATATACTGCGCTGATTTAAACAACACACGAACGCGGATTTATTACGAAAAAGTTAAATAAAAGTAAAAAAACTGATTTTCAATTGACTTTTCAATTTGAGAAAAATAAAATGAAAAGGGAAGAAACCGTAAAGAAAGCAATACAAGGTATCTTGTGTGGTATTTTATGTATATGTACGCAATGGTACGGATTATGAAGATGTTTGTTGACTACTGTAAAAAAACACATTGAATTTACATTCGTAAAATATCCGAATACCACTCCGGGTAATATTACTTCATTGTTTTTGTGGCTGAGCAGTAAATTCTTTTGTTACGGCATCCCGTTGAAAGATGTATAATTTTTAATATATTCAGAAAGGTCGGTAACAAATATGAAAAAATTATTATGCGTTCTGTTGCCTTTGGTTTGCATTTTTTCATTATCGGGCTGCACCAAAATAACGACTGAAAAGGGTTTTGCCGAATTCAGCGAAAAATGGAATGAAAAGTTCGGCTTTCGGGAATTGTGTACGCCTGCCGAGTATTACGGCAATGTTCAAAAATATACCGAAACGGCAAAAACTGTAAATTACTTCTGCGATATACGAAACAGAGTGGTTTTTACATCATATATAATGACGCAAAAGTGCAGTTACGACGATGCCGCCTTTACACAAGCGGTGGAGGGAATAAGCGGGGACACAAAGCTTGTGCCGAAATTCACCGATTGCAAAATCGGCAAAGCCGATGCGGATGTATATTATTCGGCAGATATTTCGGAAGAAACAAAAAAGACCTTCGGTTTTGTTTTGATATATAAAGCCGAAAAGAAAATTGATTTTTGCTGGTTTGCGGATATGGATATTGACATAAGCTGCAATAACGAGGATGAGTTTATTGATTTTTACCGCAGCTGCTTTGTGAAAACCGAAATGGAATGATTATTGTAACCCGGGCAATGCTCGCATTGGGTGGCTTTGATATTTGATGCGAACGGGAACAGATACTACTGTATCAATGAAAGTTTTTGACACATAATAAAAAACCGCGTTGATTTCCGCAATCAACGCGATTTTTCTTAATCTTAATTCTTAATTACAATCGGCGCTTGCGCCCCGAAATTATTCATTATTCGTTATGCATCATTCATCATTTAGGCTGCCATGGAGTTTGCCTTCATATAATCGTAAATCATTTTCCCGTGCTCCTGCTCCTGCTTCTGTATAAGGTTGAGCACGCCGCGCACGGGGTCGCTTACGAATTCAAACACGCACGTGTCATACAGATGCGAGGCGTGTTTTTCCATAGTGAGCAGGTCGTTGCACAAATAGCAGTCGTTTTCCTTTTCGGCGTTCTGCTTTGCGTTGTAGGTCGCCTTGAATTCCGGCATCTGTGCCTTGCTCCCCGCGAGCTTCGGGCAGGTGCCCTTTTCTATCTGTTCAAGGGTTTTCAGGTGCTTCTGCTCTGTGGAAGCGATTTTTTTGAACAGCTTTTTGAGCTGTGCATCGGAGGCGCTCTCGGCACTTTTTGTGTACTTGTCGATACAGAGCTGCTCCTGCTTTTTAAGGTCCTTCATAAGGTCTGATTCTTTTTGCGATAATTTCATAAATATTCACCTCGCAAGTATTATGCTCACGATTTTTCGGTTTAATCGCCGCAAAATAAAAATTTTTCCGTTATTTTACAGAAAAAGGGTGTAATATATATCCGTATTGTGCGACTAACGGGTGAAAGATCTTTCACAAGGGAGGAATTCCATGGAAAACGGTGCAGCCGTCTACCGCCGCTTCCTCAACGGCGACAAAGAGGCATTTGCCGAAATTGTAAGGCTCTATAAAGACGGGCTGATATTTTTCCTGAATGGCTATGTCAATGATTTTCACACCGCAGAGGATTTAACGCAGGAGACTTTTGTGCGCATCTATGTGAAAAAACCGCGTTTTTCGGGTAAATCGGAGTTCAAAACATGGCTTTATTCAATAGGCAGGCACACCGCGCTCGATTACCTGCGCAAAGAAAAGAAGCTTGCCGCCGTTCCCGTAGAGGAAGCCGCCGCGATTCCCGACGATTTGCCCCTGCCCGAAATGCTGTGCGATGAGAGCGAGGACCGCTTCCGTCTTTACGCCGCTATGCAGAGGCTGAATCCCGAATACAGACGGGTGCTGTGGCTCGTCTATTTTGAGGGCGAGGGGATAGAGGGCGTAAGCGAAATTATCGGCAAAAGCAAAAACAACACATCGGTGCTTCTGCACCGCGCAAAAAATGCACTCACAAAAGAATTTGAAAAGGAGGGCAAATAAATGAAAAACAGCGAAGAAATGATTAACGATATTTACCGTGAGGGCGACAGACGCATAGCGGCAAACAAAAAAAGAAATAAAAAAATCACCGCGGCAGTTTCCTGCGCGGCGGTGCTCGCGCTCGCATTCGGTATATGGCGCGGCACGGCGACTATGAGAACGAATAACGAGTTATTAAACAATTCGCAGAGCTATGACCAAACAGAACAGAAGCAGGGCGAAAGCACGGCGAATAACGAAATGCCCGAAAATACACAGGCGCAGCAGCCGCAGACCGGTGTTACGGAAAACACGCAAATACCCGAAAACACCGAGCCGCAGGGCGATGTGCCCGACGGTCAATCGGGCGGTGAAACTTACGGCGGCGATTATGTCGGCAGTACGGGCGGCTTCTTTATTCCGCTGTTGCCGTTTGAGGGATTTGAGGTCACGGGCGAAGAAATAACCGACAGTGAAGCTCAGCAGTATTTTTCGGAGAACCGCGAGCATTTTACACGCTCACTCGCTTCAAGCGGAGTGAATGCCGATAACCTGCGCTTTGCTCAGAAAGGCTATTGCCACGCGAGCTACAACGGCTCGGTAAAGGGCGAGGTGCGCCGCAATTTCCGCGACTATATCATTTATAACGGCGAGGAAATTGCCGCAATCGTTACGCTTGTTAAGGAAAACGGCGTTATTACCGACAGTATTGCGTTCGGCGCGCCGTGGTTTGCCGAGTATAATGCAAGGCTCAATGAACATCGCGGAGAGGAGCTTGTGTTTGTGTACGCAAGCTGGGCGGAAATAGTCATAGCGCCCGACGGCTCATATTTCAGCCCCGCAGGAACGGATGTTTACGCCTTCTTTCACGGCAATGGCGCCGCGGCGTATGAAAAATGCAAATTCGCGGAAAATGTGTATATACCCGAGTAAATGGCGAATAAGAAAAACGGGAATCCGACAAAATCAGGTGAAATGTCGGATTCCCGTAAATTTTTATTTATTTTTCAGCGGCAGC
>JAZLHL010000064.1:0-82288 GCA_045616765.1 Acutalibacteraceae bacterium | reverse complement strand
TCAGATGCAGAGCATTATTGCCGTAAGTCTGTGCGGAAGATTCGCCGATGCGGAAATTGCAGAAGAATTGTGTAGTATTCTTGATTTAAGCGAATACGAAAAGCCGATGTACCACACGCATATTGAAGATAATTACCGACTGTCGACACACAAGGATTTCAACTGCATTTATTTTCAGTACCTTTCATTTGCGCTGTATTCACTAAATGAAATTCTCAAAAAACACAGTGAAACGGAAACAATGATTACCGACAAGGTAAAAGAATTTATCGGTAATAAAGAGATTATTCGGGAAAGGCTTGTACTCAAGTCGAACAGACAAAATTTCGCAAGGCAAGCCGAAGCGTTATTTGACTTTGCCGAAAAAATCGTGCAATGACATCAAACAATAAAGCAGAAATGACCGCATCGACTAAAATGCCGATGCAGTCATTTTATGTTCCCGAAACATTCACCTGTGCGCCGAAAAGTAAAATGTTACGCCGTCTTTTTCATTGCGGCAGCCGTATGTGAAGCCGTGCAGCATAAATATGCGCTTACATATCGCAAGTCCCATACCACTTGAATCGCCGCGTGTTCTCGCCTTGTCGCCGCTGTAAAGCTCTTCCCAGATATGCGGCGCATCCTCGCTTGAAACAGAGCTTCCCGAATTATAAACTTCAAAGCTGAAATTTCTGCCCGAAGCGGTTGCGGTAATTCGTATTTCGCCGTTTTCCGCGGTAAATTTCACTGCATTTGAAAGCAGGTTGTCTATTGCAATGCCGAGCAGCTCTTTATTACATTCAAGCAGCGCATTTTCATTTACGGTTTCGGTGAGTGTTATGTTCTTCGCATCAATAAGCGGCTTGAATTTTGCGGTCTGCTCCGCGATTATCGGCGCGAGTTTTTCTTTAATTTTCGTTATCGCGTTATCGGAATTCAGTTTGTTATATTGCAGCAGAGTTTTCACCATTCGGCTCATTCGTTTGCTTTCATCGTAAATCGAATTGACATATTCCGCCGTTTGCTCGGGCGAAACATTTTCGAGTATGCACTCGCTTTTATTGGCAATTACGGCAAGCGGTGTTTTAAGCTCGTGCGCCGCTGCGGCAACAAATGCCCTGCGGCTTTGCGCAAGTCTTTCGTTTTTATTATTGAGTTTAATAAGCAAGTCACAAAACACGGCGGCAAAAACAAGAAAGATAAAACCCATAGACACAAGCATAAACCGTAAATTATCGCTGACAAATGCTCTGTGAATCATATTATCTTCCGCATGGTAATAAAAACACAATCCTACTCCGTCGCGCGAGGTGTGCAATTCAAACTGATAATTATTTGAATTCTTCATACCGCCGCCACTGTTAAATTTGCAGTCATCATGTGTTTTTGTAAAATCCTTTTCAAACGCCTCAAGCTGTGTTGTCAGTTTGTTAAAATATTTTTCTTTTGTATAAGAGTTAATTTTATTATAGCCGTACAGAGAAATAATATTGCCGGAATCAACATTTTCCCTGACGGTCAGCGTTGGCTTTACAGATGTGAATGTTACGGCGATTTTTCCGTCATTCAGGTTAAAGCCGTTATACAGCAGAGCGCTTACCGGAATATATTCATCCCCTTTTTGACAAAGCGAAATAAAATCTGCGCGAAGTTTACAGCCGTGACGACAGTTTTTGACAAATTCGATAATCGCTTTTCTTGTTTCGGCATCGGTGCAGTTCCATGCATCCACAATGATTGTTTCACTATTATTACCACTGTTCTCACTCACATAGTCAATTATAAATGCAGGGCGGCTATCGGCAAGAATTTTACCGTCCGAATCGAAAACAGCAAACACTGCCGGGTATTCACATTCTGCTACCTGATGAAAGCTGTTATTTATAAATTCTCTGTCACTGTCTGAATATGATTGGAATTTGCTTTCAAGCGAAACATACTGATTATTGGTATAAGTAGAAAAATCTTGTACTTCAACTATAACCTGATACAAAAACAGAAATATGCCGGCTATGACAAAAAATATGAGTGCCACTGCGATTACCGATAAAATAATTTTTCTGTTATTATTTATTTTTTTCATTTGCCATCCACCTCCGCAAAGGTGTAGCCCATACCCGAAACGGTTTTGATATACCCCGAGCAGTCACCGAGAGCCTTGCGTATATTCTTGATATGCGTATCGACCACTCTGTCCTCGCCCTCGAAATCGTAACCCCACACGCGCGAAAGTATAAGGCTGCGGCTCAACACAACGCCGCGCTTACTCATAAGGTACTGCAAAATCTCAAAATCCTTTGCGGAAAGCGTAATTTCCGCACCGTCGACAAGTACCTTTTTCCTGTAACAGTCAAGCGTGATTTTACCGATTGAAATAACATCATCGGCATTGGTACCCGTGTACCTGCGAATTGCCGCAAGACACTTTTCGGTAAGAACAGAAAGCGGAAACGGCTTTGTTATGTAATCGTCGGCACCTGCGGAATAGCCTTTGAGGTAGTCCTCCTCCTGCCCGAGCGCAGACATAAACAGTATGGGCGTTTTCTTACTTTTGCGTATCTCACGGCAGGCTGCTATGCCGTCAAGCACGGGCATCATAACATCGAGTATTATAAGGTCATAGTCATTGAGTTCTGCAAAATCGGCAGCCACCCTGCCGTTTTCGGCTACGGTGACATCAAAGCCGTTTGCGGTGAAATATGTTTTTACGGTTTCTGCTATTTTAAAATCGTCATCGGCAAACAGGATTTTATACAACGCTCTGCCCCCTTTCGAGTTTATTATAAAATACGGTTGTGTGGATTTTATGTGGATTTAAAATTATTTTATCACACATTAAACTTTACCGCAATTATTAAAAAGATATTGACAAAACTGCGTGTCAAGCGTACTGTAAAATACATATATGCTTCATAATATTTTACTGGAGAACATTTATGAGAAAAGTAACAGGCATAAATAAAGGCTGGGCTTTTACGCTCGGCTCAAATACCGAAAATGTTGACCTGCCGCACACCTGGAACGCTGTTGACGGGCAGAGTGTGCGCGACTATTACAGAGGCAAAGCCGTTTATGAAAAAACTCTGCCGAAATTTGACGGCAGGGTTTATGTTGAAATAAACGGAGCAAACACACGCGCAGGCGTTTACATAAACGGCGAATTCACAGGTGAGCACATAAACGGCTACGGTATGTTCAGATTTGAACTGACGAAGCACCTGCGCGACGGCGAAAACGAGCTTAAAATCACCGTTGACAACTCGCGCGATGAGCTGCTTTACCCGCAGACCGCAGATTTTACATTTTACGGCGGATTGTACCGCGATGTGAATATTATTCAGACCGCGGATACGCATTTCGCGCTGCTTGACAAGAGCAGAACCGGCGTATTTATTACGCCGCGCACCAACGGTGATGTATTTATAAAAAGCAATATTGAGGGAAGCACCGGCGACATTGAAAAAAGATTTACCGTAATTGATGCAGACGGAAACGAAGCGGCAACCGTCACCGTTCCCGCCGATACCGCCGCGGTGAAAATGAGGGTGGATTCCCCTGTTCTGTGGAACGGCATTAAGAATCCGTATTTATATACGCTCAAATCACAGCTTATAAAGGGCGGTGAGGTCATCGACGAGGTGACGGAGCGTTTCGGCTTCCGCGAATACCATTTCTGCGCAAGAGACGGCTTTTCGCTCAACGGCGAGCACCTTAAAATCAAGGGTGTTGCGCGCCATCAGGACAGAGAAAATATCGGCAATGCGCTCACGCTTAAAGAACACCGTGAGGATATTGAATATATATGCGAGGTCGGCGCAAATTCCGTAAGGCTCGCGCACTATCAGCAAAGCGAGGACTTTTATTCGCTCTGCGACGAAAAAGGCTTGCTCGTATGGGCGGAAATTCCCGTAATTTCTAAATTTTCGGCAAAGAAGCAGCCGCAGGCGCGTCTTATGCTTGAAGAACTAATAAAGCAGAACTATAATCACCCCTCCATATACTGTTGGGGGATTGAAAACGAAATCACCATAGCACCGCCCACTCCCACGCTGACAAAGGGAATTACGGAATTAAACGCCATTGCCCACGCGCTCGACAAAACGCGCCCGACCGCCTGCGCTCAGGTGGCGTTTACAGCAAACAAATCAAGCCTTAATTTCATCACCGATATTCTCGGCTACAACCACTATTTCGGCTGGTATGTGCAGACGGTGAATGAAATTGCGCCGTGGCTCGATAAATTTCACGCAGATTGCCCGAATGTAAAGCTCTGCCTTTCCGAATACGGTGCGGAAGCCGTAATAACTCTGCACTCCGAAAATGCTTTGCAGGGCGATTACTCGGAAGAATATCAGGCGATTTTCCACGAAAAATACCTTGAAGCGATAAACAAACGCGACTGGCTTTGGGGCTCGTATGTGTGGAATATGTTTGATTTCGGCTCTGCGGCGCGCAGCGAGGGTGGCGTAAACGGAAGAAACAACAAAGGGCTTATGACTATTGACAGAAAGATAAAGAAAGATTCTTTCTGGCTCTACAAGGCGCATTGGTCGGATGAAAAGTTCGTACATATCTGCGGCGAGCGCTTTAAAGAAAGAGTTGCGGGCACAAAGGAAATAAAAGTTTATTCAAATCTTGATACGGTAACACTCAATGTAAACGGTGAAAAGCAGACCCTTTCGGGTGATAAGATTTTCCGCTTTACTGTTGAAATTAAAGAGGGCGAAAACACTGCTACGGCATTCTCCGGCGAATACAGTCACACCATAACAATTACCGGTGTTACCGAGGATAATGAAAGCTACCGTCTCAGTGAAGGTCAGCAAAGCTTTGTGCGCAACTGGTTTGAAGCCGGCGGCGAAATCGACCCCGACAGGCTTTCTCTCAATGATACTCTGGGCGATATAATCAACAGCGCAGAAATTCAGCAGATGCTGACTACGGGCATAGGTAAAGGCATAACGATACCCGCACCAATTTCAAAGCTGCCGCTGAAACCGATAAGCACCCTTATTGCCAAAACCGATAAAGGTAAGCAGCTCACCTCATTCGCTAACCAATACCTGCAGACAATAAAAAAGAATTGATGTGATATTATGACAAAAGAAGAATGGAAGAACTTTCGCGGCTCAAAGGCTGTGCCCGACCACATAATGCTTACGATAAACGGCGATCCCGCGCGCACCATGACGGTTACCTGGCGCACCTCAACTGATATCGAAAACGGCTATGCTCTTTACAGAAAATGCGGCAGTAACGGTGAATGGCTGCGTGCGGATGCCCGCGTTTTGCAATTCAAAACGGATATGGATGAAAGCCGCTATTATTTTGCCGATTTAAGCGGACTTAATGCTGATACCGAGTACGAATATACCGTGGGAAACGATGCTTACAGAAGCGGAATAATCAAATTTAAAAGCGCACGCGAAAATTTCAGCAAATTTTCATTTATCTGCGTTTCGGATATTCAGACGGGTGATGCCGAGCCGCCTGCGGATTACACCGAATTCGGTGAAGTTTTGAAAAAGGCACTTATTGAACACCCCGAAGCAGAATTCATACTCACCGCCGGCGACAACACCAACTGCGGCGGCACCGATATTCAGTGGACAGGTCTATTAGACGGCATTAAGGATATTATATGCCGCAAACCGTTTATGATGGCACTCGGCAACCATGACGGTTTTCAGTTTAAGGATTACTACACCAAGGAGGGCAAATTTTACCCTGAACTGCCTGAATATTTCTATAATCAGTTCCGTTATTCTTATGCACAAAATGGTCCCGAAGGCTTTAAAACGGTGAATTACGCTTTCGACTACGGCAATGCTCACTTCAATGTTCTCGGCGTTTCGGCTTATGAAAAAATGAACGAATGGTTAATTGAAGATATCGGTAAAAACGGCAAGGTGTGGAATTTCGGCGTGCATCACTTCCCGATTTGCTACACAAGCCCCGCACTTGAAAACGAGGACAGCTACCCCGCCCTGCGTGACGGACTTGAAAAATGCGATTTGGTATTTTCAGGGCACGAGCATAGCTTTTCGCGCTCCTACCCGCGCCGCAAGGATGGTCTGTATGACAAGCCCTCACAGGGAACGATACACTACAATATGGCAAGCGGCAACCGCAACCCACCGGGCTGCCGTTCAGTACAAAAAGTGTGGAACGCCGCCACATACCGACACGAAGAAGATCTTTCGACATTCTATATTGTTGATATAGACGGCTCTAAAGCCACATTCACCGCTTATGTTGAAGACAGCAGAATTTTTGACCAATGTATTATTGATAAAAAGAGTGATGTCATTCTTCCGTACGCCTGCGCGCCGATTTTCAACAAGCCGCGCCTTACCTTTAAGGGCTATGACCTTGCGCTTGCAAACGAGCGTACGCTGCCCGTTAAGGTTGACGGAGTATGGTACATAGCACCCGGTCCGCTTGTGAGCTTTCTCGGCGGTGAGGTTATAAGGACAGAAGGAAGAATAAATGTAAAGGTCTTTGACCATGATGTTACATTCTGTGAAAGCACAAAGGTTATTATAACCGAAGACGGCGAAAAGGAAATGAATCTCCCCTGCCTGCGCATTACAAGAGGGCAGCTTTTTGCACCGCTCGATGATGTATGCGGCGCACTCGGTATGCACCCGTTCTGCTTTGAACACAACAACTTTATTACACTTGAATCCGAAAACGAGGACAGACCTCTGCCCGAACAACCGTAAAAAAACGCTGCTGCGACGAATTTCTCACCGTCGCAGCAGCAATTTTTGTTTATTTAATTAAACCTTATCTCAAATAAATCCGCGCTTGTGCGCAATTTCGTTCAAGTCGCCTATCGGCAATCCGTGATATTTTTGATAAATCCTTACGAATTCCGCAGCATCTTTAACCTGCTGCTCATCGTTAAGAGGTATATTGATAATTCCCCTGCCGAGTTTTTTGCGGCTGCTTATGCTTTTTAATAAATCAATACTGTCATTACAACCTGCGGAAAAGACCAACGGAATCTCAATACCGTCAACTACGGGTATAATATTTTCACCGCCGGACATGATGCTTTGAAAAATCCTTGTAATATTCGAACCAAAGAGAATAAATTTGCCGTGAACGATCATTGTATTAGCGGATTTACACTGAGTAAACGATAAATTTAATCCGTATTTTTCAAGATCAAGCGACTTTATATATTCCCTGTCGGCACTGCAACAATGAATTTCTATATCCTTTATACCCACAAGCATAAAATACGAAATCAGGTAGCATATAAGCGGCTTATCAAAAATAACAGTGTCTGCGAAAATGCCGTCATTTTCAAGAATGAGCCTTCCGCGCCACGCCTGCGACCTATATTCTGAAAGCCCGAATATCATCATTTCAACATCGCAATCCAAAAGCTTTGCCAACTGTGGCAGCAATGATGAATCGGGTAACCCCTTGCCGCATTCCCACTTAGAAACAGCCTTATCGGTTATGCCGAGCGCCGCCGCAAGCGATGCCTGAGTGTAACCGGCCTCCTTGCGCAGTACAGCTATGACTTTACCGGTCTCAATTGGATTCATAAACTCATCCTTTTCCGTTGGTGTATACATCCATACATTGTATTTAATATTATAAAAAACAGAACTAATTTTGTCAATGAGTTCCGTTAAAGAGCATAAACAGTGAAGATGTGGCTTGGATAAAAAAAATAACATCGCGATGCGATGTTATTTTGGAGCAGAGTACGGGAATCGAACCCGCCTCTGTGGCTTGGGAAGCGACCGTTCTACCGATGAACTAACTCTGCATATCTATATAACGATTGAATTATACCACAACACTATTTTCATTTCAAGACAATTTATAAAAAATCAAATATTACTTGCAAAATCAGCAATGATTTAATATAATATCATAGTAGATCCGTCCATGGCGCAGCTGGATAACGCAGCAGATTCCGATTCTGAAGAGCGGGGGTTCGAATCCCTTTGGGCGGGCCATGAAAAAAGCAAGTCGAAAGACTTGCTTTTTTCAATGATATCCGTTCCTTACGGAACGGGTGATATACCTCCGGTATGATATCCACCTGCGGTGGATGATATATGCCTTCGGCATATGAGGGAACGGATATTATATCATATTCGAGCAAAGCGAGAATATATCATGCGGCGAAGCCGTATATCATGTCGCCGCAAGGCGATATATCATTTAATATTACAAGAGTTCAACACCATCCACCGATTTGTCGAAAATATCTTTTTATCCAAGCCGCAGCTTTCTTATCATCACGCATCAGCGTGTATTTTCTGCGGCTCGATGAGATACAGCTTTAACCACCCAACATACAGTATCGGAATATGGGTATAAATTGCAGCACGCTGCCTGCAAGTATAAAAATATGAAAAACCGAATGGCAATATTTATGGTGCTTGATTTCAAGTTTATAAAAAATCATACCGAGGGTATATACCGCGCCGCCGCAAACAAGCAGAACAACAAACTCCGAGCCGAAGGCTTCATACATAGCTTTTGCCGTCATGAGCACACTCCACCCCGATACAAAATACAAAGAATACGAAACGCCTCTGTATTTATGAAAATCGATTGCGGTAAACACAACGCCGACAACTGATGTAACGAGCACTATGCCGTAGCTTACGCACGCGAGCACCGGATTTGTTTTAATCAGTCCGCACAGAACAATTGGCGAAAATGTGCCGACTATAAGCCCGTAAATATCGCAGTGGTCTATGACCTGCATCACGCGTTTACCTATAAACGCGCCGTTTTCATTCAAGCCGTGATACACACTTGAAACGGTATATACCACTATCATTGAAATGCCGTATATCATACCCGACACTATTCCCGCGGTGTTTCTTTTCCATGCCGCAGAAATCACGCACAAAAACAATGCGGCAACTGCAAATACCGCGCCTGCAATATGTGTAATCATATTCGCCGTTTCTTCTCCCTTTGAGTATGACGGCAGTTTTCTGTTTTTTAATCTCATAGTGCTATACCTCGCAAGTCATTTTTGTTACTCGAAGCATAGCAGTATTTCACCCGAGAATAAAGCCTCAAAAAGTAGAAGTGTATCTACCGATAGTGGATTCGCTATTGACTTCCGCTTCCACCCGCAGTAGAATGATTATTGTAAACGGAGGTGCTTTGCATGACGGCAGAAGAATTACAGAAGAAAATAGCGGAAAATTTAGTTAAATACCGCAAGTTAAACGGTATTTCGCAGGTAGAACTCGCTCAAATGCTTGATTACTCCAACAAATCCGTTTCAAAATGGGAAAGAGGTCTGGGCTTGCCCGATATTCTGATTTTATACAGAATCTCGGTAATATTCGGAATAAGCGTTTCGGAGCTTATAGGGCAGGACGATATGAGCAAAGAAACCAAAGAGCTTATTAAAAAATCCGAGAAAGACAAAAAGCAGCAGGACAAAGCAAGAAAACGGGCAGAAAAGAGAGCCGAAAAGCAAAAACACAAATAACAAATGAAAAAGGCTTACAGGATAAGATGAATTAACGGGGCGGGATTTATGAAAATTTTAAGTATAGGCAACAGTTTTTCGACCGATGCGCAGAGATGGCTGAACGCGATTGCAGAAAGCGCAGGCAGTGATATCTACTGTGCCAATCTTTACATAGGCGGCTGTTCACTTGAAAGGCATTGGCATAACTACCAAGGCGGTGAGGAAGCGTACGACTATGAAATCAACGGTGAATTTCAGCGCAAAATAAGCATACAGGAAACACTCGGTGCAGAAGAATGGGATGTAATCACCTTGCAGCAGGTAAGCGGTTTAAGCGGCATTTTCAGCTCATTTGAACCATACCTTACGGATTTGATTGCCGAGGTCAAGAAAGCCCGCCCGAAAGCACGGTTACTACTTCACAAAACATGGGCGTATGAAATCGGCTCCGGGCATCCCGATTTCAATAATTACGGCTGCTCGCAAAAGAAAATGTTTGAAGAAATAACAAAAGCCTATTGCGAAGCAACTCAAAAGACTGGTTTAAAAGTCATTCCCGTTGGCGATGCAATTCAGCATCTGCGCGAAAATGTAAAAGAATTTGATATTGAAAACGGCGGTATTAGCCTCACGCGCGACAGTTTCCATTTAAGTTATGATTACGGAAGATTTGCCGCCGGACTTGTGTGGTTTAAGGTGCTTACCGGCAAAAGCGCAAGCGAGGTATCTTTTATGCCGCAGGTCGAAAGCTCAACAACAGACGGAAAGATTCTTGATATTATCAAAAATGCCATTGACCAAATATTATAATCCTACGCTTGCACACATAACTCATTTGTCAATCAATATGCATTAATCAAAAAAGGTTGCGACATTTCAGTCACAACCTTTTTTCATATTACAAATCCGCCGTTCACGGGAATCACCGTGCCCGTAATATAATCCGACTTTTCGGAAAGCAGAAACGCAACCGCTTCGGCAACATCATTCGGCTGACCAAGTCTGTTAAGCGGTGTTTCATCGGTCAGTTCATCCAATGTTTCCCGGGAAAAGCTGCACATCATATCCGTCATAATTACGCCGGGCGAAACTGCATTTACCGTTATGCCGGAAAGCCCGACTTCTTTTGCGAGTGCTTTGGTTAAGCCTATAACACCTGCTTTGGCGGCTGAATAGTGTACCTCCATTGAAGCGCCTACCTCGCCCCACATTGATGTGATATTCACGATTTTTCCGCTCTTGCGGTTTATCATCTGCGGCAGAACTGCACGGCAGCAATTAAACTGACCGGTAAGATTCACACCGAGCATACGCTGCCATATTTCATCGGAGATATCAGTAAATAGCGCCTGCTGCGCGATTCCCGCATTATTTACAAGTGCATCAATTCCGCCGAACCGTTCTGTCACGGCGTTTACCATATCATTCACTTGTGCGGAATCGGAAACATCGGCCTGAAAGCTTGCGGCTTCGGTTATTTTTGAAAGTTCTTCAACAAGTTCAGCGGCTTCATCTGCGGAGGAATTGTAGTTTACGGCTACATTGTATCCCTCGGCAGCAAGCTTGCAGCAGATAGCCGCGCCTATTCCCTTTGCGCCGCCCGTAACGAGCGCCGTTTTCTTGTTATTACTCATTTACGGCACCCACGGAATCGGCAAGCTCCGAAACACTTTCAACGGTAAGAGGCTTAAATGTGTAACCGATGGGAGGCACAAACATTCCCTTTGAAACAGTGGGCGAAATGCTGTCGTAGTAAAGTACGGAACCTTCGGTAGTGAGTGACTTAATGAGAGCAGTACCGCAATAGTAATCTGCGGAGCCGTCACCATATTTAACGACTTTCATTGTTACGCCATCAACATCCTCCTCATTTTCGGAAGTTACTTCTTTTTTGGCTTCAAGCGCCTTGCCGTTTACCACATTCAGTATATCGTCATCATCCTCGGAATACTGCTCGACAAGGCTCTTGGGCACAGCGAAATATGAGCGTGTGCCGGGGTCAATCACATAGATATTGAGGTAATCGATAATAAGACCGACCTGCTTGCCGTTGTAATTTGAAATTGCACAATACTGCGAGCCGTTGCGTGCTGCACGGTATTCGTTTGTCGCGCCGTCCTTATTGGTTATTCTGCCGGTGATAACATACTTTTTGGATTTGAGAACTTCATTGTCATCCTGCTGATAATCGTCTTTCACGCGTTCTTTATTAACGCCGCCAGATACACCATTCGCAGAGGCATCGTAAAAGCTCTTATTGGCATTCTTTTCCTCATCGGAAAGTTCAACGCTTGCAGTACCTATGACCTCACCGTTTTCGTCTGTTACTTCAACGATAGCGGTGAAATCGTATGCCGGTGCCTCGGTGTTGGCTTTGCCGCCCTCGGGCAGAGTATTTTCCGCAGTGATGCGGTTGCGCTTGATGCTGAGTTCGCACCCCGTTAATGATACAAGACAAACAACAAGCAATAAACAAACTGATACAATAGCAGATTTTTTCATTATATCACCCTTAGGTATTTTTTAAAATTTTAGCATATGAAAATAACGAAAATAAGATATATATGTAAATTTAATGTTAACGCTCGACCATTTTCGCGAGAGTTTTGGCGGTTTTAAGCATAAAGCGCGCACAATCCTCAAGGCAGTTTTCGGGCAGCTTTTTGAGTATTGCATCGGCTTCAAGCGTAAGGTCGCCCCTGTAATTGATTTCGCGCAGAGCATCGGCTATTGCCTGCCAATCCATTGAGAATGTGAACGGCGGATAATGGGTATCGTTTTCGCCGTCGTTATCGTGCACATGCAGGCAGGTAAGCCTTTCGCCGCCGAGCGCACGAATCATATCCGGCGCGTTATCGCCCACAAGTCCGCAATGGCCCAAATCAAGGCAGGCGGTGAAATACTCGGGATCAAGCGCATCGACATATACGGGAAAATCCTCGCCCGTGCTGCAGACATTCGGTACTATTTTGCCGCTTTCTTTATCCCTGCCCCACATATTTTCAAGGGCGATTTTTGTACCGAATTCCTTTGCAACGGGCAGAAGTTCGTTATACATTTCAATATTCTTTTCAAACTGATTTTCCTTAAATGCCACGGGGTGAACAACTATGGCATTTATGCCCATAATGCCCGCGACCTCTATGGCGCGCTTTACACGCGGAAAAGTCTTTTTGTTGTATTCCTCATCACCGTCGCGCAATGTGGCAAACGGAGCGTGTGCCTGATTAAAATATTTGCCGTTTGCTTCGGCTATCTTTTTGAGTTCAAGCGCGTGCGCCTCGTATTTGGGAGTATTGAGAACATAGTCATCGTTGTGCATTTCAAACATTGAATAATCGAGTGCATCGTAGCCGACCTTGCAAAGCAGGTCAACGCCCTTTTCTTCACCGAGCCGGGCGGCTATAATATCGGTTTGTGTGGAAATTATCATTTATTAACACCCTTTCGGTCATTCTTATCTTCATTTACTGCGCGGCGAACACACGCAAAAGCGACATCCTCGCCGTTCTCGGCAAGAATACGCAGCCAGCTTTCTATTAAATCGGAGGTTTCGGGAGCGATCACCCGCCTGCCCTTTGCCCGTAAGAAATACTCAATGGAAGCGCCGTTTGTATATTTATCGCCATTATAGATTTTACTTGCCGCTACTCTGTCGCAAAACATTTCGGCAACATATTTAATAGGCATCGGCACCGGCTCGACTTTTTTAGTGGCGGGGTTATAATCGGTCCAATACTCAAAATGATGCTTATTTCTGCCCTTGTGGTGCATCCACGCAAGCGAATAGCCTTTATCCAAGCGCTCCCCCTCATTGGGGCTGCGCGTGCCGGTGTAATACCTTGCACCCGGAATAAATTCCGCAGGCGAATACTTTGATAAATCGTGCCGCAGCCCCTGCCACAGTATGCCTGCCTTTTTGCAGTGCTTTATCACTGCGTGGCGGTGGCGCGTAATTGTTTTGAAATGACCAATGGGATCGCTCATAAAATCACCTTTTTTTATAAACTTCAACACCGAAATGCACGGTTGTGGTGAGTGCGAATTTTGAAAGCAGGCGTTCACTGTCCTGCGCAGAGGTTTTGTAATAATACGGTGTCATTGTAAACAACGCAAAAATATCCTCACTGCAAGGTAGTGTAATTGTATATTTAAGCTCCTTGAAATCAACAAGCTCAAACAAAGCATCGTCGCGCTGCTCGGGCTTGTTTTTATAAGGCTCACCGTAAAGCACACATTTAAGCTCCCAGAGGTGATCTTCAAGCGGAACGGCTTTAATGAGCCCACCGTCACTTTTGAGCACGCGGCTGAATTCGGTGTAGGCGCACGGGGCGAAAATATTGACAACCGCATCGGCAGAAGCATCAGCGCACGGGAGTGTGTACGCGCTCGCCACGCACAAGGATGTTTTTTTCAGGCGCTTTGAAGCAAGCTTTAAAGCATCTTTACTTATATCTATGCCGAGTGTAACAGCGTTATTTACACACTCAAAACATTCGGTATAATAGCCCTCGCCGCAGCCCACATCAATTATATGCGCACCATCGGGAATGTTTGCCGCAACAGCCCCAACAACCGCTTCTCGCAGCGGCGCGTAATAGCCTTTATCGAGGAAATCGCGGCGTGAACGCACCATTAATTTATCGTCACCGTGGCGTTTTTGTGAAGATGCCTGCGACATAAGCAAATTAACATACCCCTCTTTGGCAATATCAAAGCTGTGCCCCGAATTGCAGGAATAAGTATGCTCATTTTTTATTAACTCCCCTTTACAGACGGGGCATATAAGAAAACTCATAATTCACCAAAAAACAACCCGATTGCGGGTTGTTGAAATACGACTGAAAGCCGCCGACGGCAGCTCTCATTTCTCATCTATAAGCAATTTTTTAAGCTCGCTCATAAATGTGTTTATATCTTTAAATTGACGGTAAACAGAAGCGAAACGCACATAGGCGACCTCATCAATATCTTTAAGTTTATCCATAACAAGCTCGCCTATTTTGACCGAAGTGACCTCGCGGTCGGTACCGTTCTGAAGTTCGACCTCGATTTCATCGATGGCGTTTTTAACAACCTCTACGGGAACAGGACGCTTTTCGCAAGCGACCATCATGCCGCGGAAAAGCTTTTCGCGGTCAAAGACCTGACGGGAACCGTCTTTTTTAACAACAACAATGGGAACGGTTTCGATTATCTCGTAAGTGGTGAAGCGCTTTTCGCAATTAATACATTCCCTGCGGCGGCGTATACGCTCGCCCTCATCGGTGGGACGGGAATCAATAACCTTGCTTTCCTCATAACCGCAAAACGGACATTTCATAATCGGCACCTCCGAATATTGAAAAAATATATAATGATTATACCAGATATAGTGATTTATTGCAAGTATTTTGTCGATATTTACATATTCGGAGCATATTAAATGGCGGCATTTTCCATTGAAAATGTGTTAGCTCGGAAATAAAGTAGTATTAAAGGAGTGCAGTTAATGAAAGAATTATACAAACATATGGGCAACTCAACAAAATTTGCGGCAAGAATTACGCTGATAACGGTCTTCTCGCTTATAATTGCGGCATACGCCGCAGAATTTTCGGGAGTGTACATATATATGAAAGCAACCGAAAGCCTGCTCGCCGTTGCGAGAAGTACGGTTTTTATCGGCTTGGCATTTGTGCTTGCGATAAATTGGGCAGAGAAAAAATGACAAAAATCGAGGCTGCGACGAACCACTGCGCCGCAGCCTCGATTCTATTCGTTTCAGCAAAAATCAATCAGATGCCAAAGCCTTTATGTATCTTTTAAAGAACGCAACACCGTCTTCAAGTGATGAAATCGGAATACGCTCGTTGGTGCCGTGACAGGTCATAAGGAGCGAGGTGCTTACAAGGAACGGAGAATAACGGTAAATATTCTCGCACACGGGCTCGTAGTTTCTTGCATCGGTACCGCCCATTACAAGGTAAGGAGCAACTATATTGTTCGGGTTCATGCTCTTGCAAATCTCGGTAATAGCCTTGAATGCTCTTGAATCGGTGGGAGAAACCATTGAGGGATCCTTGCCGCTTACAAGGTTGATTTCTGCATCCTTGCCGGCATATTTGCGAATATGCTTTTCAACATCGCCGACGGTCTGACCGGGCATAATCCTGAAGTTTGCGGTAATGGTCGCTTTCTGCGGAAGAACATTGGGAGCCGGGCTGCCCTGCGCCATGGTAACGGCGGTAGTCGTTCTCATCATGGAAGCGGACTGCGGGATGCTGACCGCGATTTTCTGAATAATGGGTTTAAGAACCGGCAGATTCGAAGCAACTATTCTTACGGGGTAGGTAGTGTTTCTGCCGATTTCATTAAAGAGAGACCAGAGCTGAGGAGTAAATTCCTCTTTGAACTGATGATTTTCAAGCTTGACGATAATTTTCGCAAGGTCGCCGAGCGCATTGTGCTTGGGAGCCGCGGATGAATGACCGCCCTTGCCGTTAACGGAAATTTCAAAGTCAACATGACCTTTTTCGGCAATACCGACACCTGCAAGGTTTTTATTGATAACGCCCTTGATATTTACGGGGAGAATTGCGCCGCCCTCGTCGATTACACTGTCAAGATGAATGTTGTTCTTCTTGAAGTATTCCATCATGCAGTATGCGCCGCAATCGGCATCCTCGCTCATAACTTCCTCGTTATGACCGAAGCAGAGGTAAACATCTCTTTCGGGAACGAAGCCTTCTTCAAGGAGTGTTTCAACGGCTTCAAGCACACCGATAACATGGTTTTTCATATCCATGGCGCCTCTGCCCCAGACGAAACCGTCGGCAACATCGCCGCTGAACGGAGGATGCTCCCAATCCTGCTCGGTGCCCTCGGATACGGGAACTACATCCTGATGGCCGAGAAGTGCGATGGGGTCTTTTTCCGGGTGAGCGCTCTTCCAATGATAGAGCAGGCTCTTTGTGGAGATTATCTGTAAATCAAGGTTTTTATGAACAAGCGGATATGCTTCTTTAAGGAAAGCGTGAAACTCATCAAACGGAGCCCAGTCAACGATGCTTTCATCCCTGTTGCAAATTGTTTTGATTTTGATAGCAGCGGAAAGATGCTCAACGAATCTGTCAACATCGACCTTTTCGGGCGGAAGCTGAACCGATGAATCGACCTTATCCGGCTTATAGACGGCAGCGGCGCGCACTGCGCTTACGCCGAGACCTGCAGCCGCGGCAATGCCGACACCCTTTAAAACTTTTGAAGCTTTTTTACTCATAATTTACACTCCTTATAAGGAAATAATTAACTGTTAAAATAGTGACATCTGGTCACTTTCGGGCAAATCACCGAATGCGCCGCAGGCTTTGAGCGCCGCCACAGTGGATTTTGAAGCGCCGGAACGCACCTCGAAATCTTCGATGGATGAGAACGGCTCGGATGAAGCAAGGTGCGCCTGCTCAAGCTGCTCCGCCGCCGCACCGCCCACACCGGGAAGTGCCGAGAAAGGCATTCTGATTTTGCCGTCCTCCGGCTCGTAGGAATTGGCGGTTGACTTATAAATATCTATGGGCAGGAACTCTACGCCGCGTGCCATCGCTTCATATACTATCATCATAAAGGTGGCTTTGTCAACCTCCGCGGCGGAAGCTTCGTGTGTTTTTTCTTTATTCTGCACCATTTTTATGAATGTGTGAACGGCATCCTTACCCTTTGACATGGATTCGGCATCAACATCGCCGCCGCGCACGGTGAAGTATGCACAGTAATATTCAAGCTTTCGGTAAACCTTGAACCACGCAAGGCGTAATGCGGCAATAACATAAGCCGCGGCGTGCGCCTTGGGGAACATATACTGAATTTTACGGCAGGAGTCAATGTACCATTCGGGCACATTGTGCTCGCGCATAAGCTGTTCCTGTTCGGGTTTAAGCTGCTTGTTTTTCTTACGAACGGTCTCCATAATGTTGAACGCGTCCTTGGGCTCCAGATCCTTGTGAAGCAGGTAGACCATTATACTGTCTCGCGTTCCCACGACCTCGGAAATGGTGCAGGTACCGTCTTTGATAAGGTCCTGCGCGTTGCCGAGCCAAACATCCGTACCGTGAGAAAGTCCCGAAATCTGCAGCAGATCGGAAAAGGTCTGCGGATTGGATTCAAGAAGCATACCGCAGACAAAGCCCGTGCCCATTTCGGGTATGGAAAGTGTACCCGTGGGCCAGTCGATCTCCTCGGCGGTAACACCGAGAGGCTCCGGCGTGGTGCAGAGCTTTATGAGGTTGCGGTCAGAGATATCTATATCCATAACATCAATGCCCGTAAGGTCATAAAGGTGCTTATATATAGACGGAACATCGTGACCGAGTTCATCAAGCTTTAAAAGCGTGTCGTGCATTGAGTTGAAGTCAAAGTGCGTTGTGATTATACCCTTTGAACCGTCCTCTGCAGGATGCTGAATGGGCGTAAAGTCGGTAACATCATACTCGGCGGGCACAACGACCATTCCGCCGGGGTGCTGACCGGTAGTTCTTTTGACGCCCGTACAACCCATTGTAAGACGGTTTATTTCGGCACTTGAATATGTAAGCCCGCGTTCTTCAAGATACTTTTTTACAAAGCCGTAGGCGGTCTTATCCGCTACACCTGAAATGGTACCCGCTTTGAAAACATGGGATTTACCGAACAGTTCTTCGGTATATC
Source organism: Acutalibacteraceae bacterium (assembly GCA_045616765.1). Taxonomy (GTDB): domain Bacteria; phylum Bacillota; class Clostridia; order Oscillospirales; family Acutalibacteraceae; genus DTU089. The sequence goes on along the minus strand of JAZLHL010000064.1, from coordinate 64,155 downwards.
TGTGGGCATTCGCCTGATATTCACCGGAGAAGTTAAGGTCGATATCGGGCGATTTGTCGCCGTAAAAGCCGAGGAAGGTTTCAAACGGAATTTCGTGCCCGTCTCTTATAAGATGCTCGCCGCAGTTGGGGCAATCCTTTTCCGGCAGGTCGAAGCCCGAGCCAACCTCGTTATGTATGAAAAATTCGGAATACTTGCACTTGGGGCATCTGTAATGCGGTGCAAGCGGATTAACTTCGGATATACCTGCCATTATGGCAACAAATGACGAGCCGACCGAACCTCTTGAGCCTACATAATAGCCGTGCTCCTCGGAGTTTTTGACGAGAAGTCTTGCTATCATATAAAGACCTGCAAAGCCGTGTTCTACTATGGAATCAAGTTCTTTTGCAAGGCGTTTTTCAACAATTTCGGGAAGCGGATCGCCATACCATTCCTTTGCTCTTTCCCAGCAGAAACGCGGCAAATCCTCGTTTGCACCGTCGATTTTCGGGTCAAATGTACCGTCGGGAATAGGCAGGATATCCGGCTCTATCATATCGGCGATAAGGTTGGTATTTGTAATAACGACCTCTTTTGCGGTTTCTTCGCCGAGGTAGTCAAAATCGGCAAGCATTTCGTTTGTGGTTTTCAGGTAAAGCGGCGGCTGGCGGTCAGCATCCGAGAAGCCCTGCCCCGCCTGCAATATGGCGCGGAATTTGGCATCGCCTTTATTGAGAAAATGCACATCGCCAGTGGCAACGGTCTTTTTGCCGAGTTCATCGCCGAGAGTGATTATAGCGCGGTTTATGCGCTGAATATCCTCATAGGATGAAATGTTTTCGCAGCCGTTACGGTCACTGAGTATCATATACTCATTGTTGCCGATTGGCTGAATTTCAAGATAATCGTAGAAATTGGCTATTTCAACTATTTCGTCGTGAGTGGAGCCGTTTAAAAAAGCATTGTAAAGCTCGCCCTCGGAACAGGCACTGCCGATTATAAGTCCCTCGCGGCGCTCGTTGATAAGGCTCTTGGGCATACGCGGCTTTTTGTAGAAATAGTCGATATTGGAAGCCGAAACAAGCTCATAAAGATTTTTAAGACCCACCTTGTTTTTAACAAGTATAATACAATGATAATATCGGTCATTTTTAATTTCCTCGGCAGTCTTTTTGGAGCCGTCGGAATTGAAATCGTTTACAAGGTAGCACTCGCAGCCGTAGATTATTTTAAAATCTTTACCACGAGCGGTATTGCAGGCTTCGGGAAATGCCTGAACGCAGCCGTGATCTGTTATGGCAATCGCTTTGTGACCCCATTTCATAGCCTTTTTGACTATGGACGAAGCACTGCTCATGGCATCCATTGCCGACATATTGGTGTGCAGGTGGAGCTCTACGCGCTTTTCCTCGGCGTCATCGGTTTCCTTTAACTTTTCGACCGTGCATAACGAGTATATCTTTATAATATATTCATGCGCATAGTTGTCATCCTCATATTTACCTTTTACAATAACGGTAACACCCTCAGTTACCTTTGAATCAAGGTATTCAAGCTCGTCCTTCGGTCCGAAAAGCTTACAGGTATGCGAATAATCACCGTCGGTAATATCAAAATTTATAATAAGGCTTTTGCCGTCCTTGGTTTCGCGCTTTTCATAGCGCAGAACATCGCCCCAGCAAACAACTGTACCGTCATCGGGCGCAATTTCGATTAGCGGCTTAGGCTTTTGCAGTATTTCGTTACCGTAAATTGCTTTAAGTGTAGAATAATCAAGCGGCACGCCTTCGTGGAAAACCGTATTCGTTTTGGGCCTTTCGGGCAAATTTTCGTGATCGATTTTTTCCTGCTTTCTTAAAAACTCCTCGGGGTTACTGTCATCCCCTGTTATATCGACGGAAATTTCAAGACCGCTGAAATGGGCGCGCACATAGTCCTGCAGAAATTTATTCGCACCTGCTTTAAGGCAGATATCTCTGCCGCCGTGTGCAAGATTTACAGAAAACACATCTCCCGAATAATTAACGGCACAATTATCTATAAAGCCGTTTGTCTGCGGAACATTATGCTTAACCACCTTAATAAGCCACGGAAAACAATTATCGGTAAACGCTTCCTGCGGTAAAATATAATCAAAATTGACCTCACGCATCGAAAGAGCATTTTTGATTTCCGCAGCAGCTTTTTTCAGGCAAAGTATATCCTCAAATTTTTTAAAATAAATTGTCGCGTTTACAGTCAACGCTGTTTTATTTACGGCGAGGTCGGAAAACTGCGCAGCTGCGAGCATTTCGCGGCATTTGGCATCGGCTATGTACTCACCGAAAATCGTCAAAAAATCGTAATTCATATTTTATTTAATTCGTCAAGCAAGGCAGTGACGATTTCATCCTCCGAAACTTTTTTGATTATTTCACCTTTTTTGAAAATCACGCCGCAGCCGTCGCCTCCCGCAACGCCTATGTCGGCTTCGCGCGCTTCGCCGGGTCCGTTTACGACACAGCCCATAACGGCGATTTTAACGGGTTTTTTAATATCGCGAACAACATCTTCAACCTGCTTTGCCAATGAAACCAAATCTATTTTTGTTCTGCCGCAGGTCGGGCATGAAACGATTTGAGGAGTTTCGACTCTAATATTAAGCGCCTTTAAAATTTCCTTTGCCGCATAGACCTCTTTCACGGGGTCATCGGTAATGGAAACGCGCACGGTATCACCTATGCCGTCAAGCAGAAGCGAGCCGATACCTATGGAAGATTTAATGAGCGCACTGCGCTCCGTACCCGCTTCGGTAACACCGAGATGCAGCGGATAATCGCAGTTTTCGGCAACGATTCTGTACGCACGCACCATTTTATTTACATCGGATGATTTAAGTGAAAGTACAGTATCGTAAAAGCCGCATTTTTCGAGCAATTCAACATGGCGGAAAGCACTTTCGGCAAGAGCCTCAGGCTCCGCGCCTCCGTATTTTTCAAGTAAATCTTTTTCGACAGAGCCTGAATTCACACCTATTCTTATGGGAACTTTTCTGAGAGCGCAGGCATCGGCAACAGCCTCGACCTTATCGAATGAGCCGATATTGCCGGGATTTATTCTGATTTTATCGACACCGGCATTAAGGCTTTCAAGAGCAAGACGGTAATCAAAATGAATATCGGCTACAAGCGGAATTTTTGCCCGCTCTTTAAGCTTTGCGAGCACGCGCACCGCATCCATATCAGGCACAGCCATTCTTATGATTTCACAGCCCGCCGCCTCAAATGCCTTTAACTGCGCGAGGTTTGCTTCGTAATCCGCTGCGGGGGCATTGAGCATGGACTGCACCGCAACAGGTGAATCGCCGCCGATAGAGAGATTGCCGATTTTCACTTTTCTTGAAACGCGTCTTGTCATAATAAAAAACTCCGTATTAAAGTATCCTGTTAATAATATCGCTGACGGTAACCACCGCCATAAACGCAAGCAATATAACAAGCCCGACTGTGTGAACTATGCCCTCTTTTTTAGGCGGTATGGGCTTGCGGCGGATGATTTCGACAAGCAGGAAGAAAAGCCTGCCGCCGTCAAGTGCGGGAATAGGTAAAAGATTGAATACGCCGATATTGATAGTGAGCATTGAAAGCAGTGATAGCGCATTGAGCATTTTATCGGCAAATGTGGGGCCCTGCGAGGTCGTTTCGGCAATTACGGAAATTGCGCCGACCGGTCCGGAAACATCCTTTAAGCCGTACTTGCCCGTGAGCATATCGACAAGGCTGAGCCTTACCATCTGAATAATGGATGCCGAATCGAGAAAAGCATCTTTTGTTACATTGAAAATATTCGGCTCTTCGCCTACTATTATAAAATCCTGTTTTATATACTTTTTACCCTCAAACTCCATTTGATCGAATTCGACATCTTTTAAAAGCACCTTTTCGCCGTATCGTCTGACGGTAATATCAAGCTTGTTGTCGTCATCTCTTATCATATTAAAGCTTATGCCCTGAAAAGAGTACACGGGGGTATTATTTATTTTTAAAATCTCATCGCCTGCCTGAAGCCATTTTGAGCTTACGGCATCATCGACAAAGCTGTGAACGGTTCTTGTACCTACAAGCGGATTGCAAGCAAGCGTTATGCCGACAACAAGTATGCCGAGCAGCAGGTTGAGGATTGCCCCTGCCGCAACGATCATAAAACGCTGCCACGCAGGTTTATTGTTGAGTGCACCCTCGTCCTCGCTCGTATCATCCTCGCCCTCCATGGCGCAGAAGCCGCCTATGGGCAGAAGACGCAGCGAATATTCGGTTTCTCCCTTTTTGAAATGAATGAGCTTGGGACCCATACCAAGTGCAAATTCGTTTACCCTGACCTTAAAAAGCTTTGCGAATGCAAAATGGCCGAACTCGTGTATGCCTATCATTATACCGAAAAGAAGAATTGCTATGAGGTATGGCCAGACGGCACTCCAAACAGTGCCTATCGAAAGAGTAATTATATAAAACACCTCCGGTGTTAAATTCAGACTTTTGCAAGCTCCCTCACCTTTTGGCGCATAAGAGCATCGGTTGCAAAAACATCATCGAGTGTATAATCGGGTGTAACCGGCACACTCTGCGCAGCTGCGCTTATAAGCTCGGAAATTGCATTAAACGGGATTTTGCCCTGACGGAAAAGAAGATTTGCTTCTTCGTTTGCGCAGTTGACCGCCGCAGGCTTCAAGCCGCCCTCTTTAATGGCATTGCGGCAAATATCAAGGCACGGAAAGCCCTCGTAATCGGGCTTATAGAAAGAAAGATTGCCGACCTCCCACAAATCGAGCTGCTTTTCGGGCGACTCGAATCTGTCGGGATAAGTAAGTGCAAACTGTATGGGCAGACGCATATCGGGGTGACCGAGCTGTGCGAGCACGGAATTATCGTCAAACTCAATAAGCGAATGAACGATGCTTTCGCGGTGAACAACAACATCGACCTTTTCAACGGGAACGCCGAAAAGCCAGACAGCTTCAATAACCTCAAGCCCCTTATTGAACATTGTAGCACTGTCGACGGTGATTTTTTGTCCCATCGACCAGCTCGGGTGTTTGAGAGCATCGGCAAGGGTAACATTTTCGAGCTCCTTGCGGGTTTTGCCGAAAAACGGACCGCCCGAAGCGGTAAGAATTATGCGTTTAAGCGCCTTATTGCGCGGTGAAGCGAGCAGGCATTGAAAAATCGCGGAATGCTCACTGTCAACAGGCAAAATCGAAACACCCTTCTCTTTTGCGGCTTCGGTAACAAGTCTGCCGCCAGCAACGAGTGTTTCTTTATTGGCGAGAGCGATCGTTTTGCCGGCATTTACTGCATCGAGCGTGGGCTTGAGACCTGCTATGCCCACAACGGAATTAAGCGTGATTTCGCCGCTGCACTCTGCGCCGCAGAACGATACGCCGTCAAGCCCCGAAAGCACCTTTGTGCCGGTATCGGCAACGCGTATTTTCAAATCCGCCGCAGCAGCTTCATCCACAAGTGCAGCATATTCGGGCTTAAACTCCCTTATTTGGAATTCTATGTTTTTTACATCGGAATATGCGGCAAGAGCTGATATTTTATAACCATGCTTTCTTGCAACATCAAGAGTCTGTGTACCTATTGAGCCGGTAGAGCCGAGTAAATTTATTGTTTTCATAGTTAAAATTGCGAAATAACATAAATTGCCGCATAAAGTACGGGCATTACGAAAAGCACACTGTCGAATCTGTCCATAATACCGCCGTGACCGGGCAGAAGATTACCGAAATCCTTTATGCCGAAGTTGCGTTTGATAGTTGAAGCCGCAAGATCGCCGCACATACTTATAACCGAAAGGACTACACTTAATACCGCTACGCTGATATATGAAAGTCCGCTTTCGCCCGCAAAGAATTTTGCCTTAAAAACCGCAAGCAGCGCAATATTGAGAATGAGCGCACCGATTATGCCGCCGATTGCACCCTCAACGGACTTTTTGGGGCTGATTTTGGGGCAGAGCTTGTGTTTGCCGAGCTTGCTGCCGGTGAAATAAGCAAAAATATCGGTCATCCATGCGGAGAAATATGAGAAAAGTATGAGGTAGATGCCGTCTATTTTAGTGTAGCCCTCAAAATAAAGATTTACGTCTCTGAAAACTATCATGAGCGAAAACGCGAACGGAACACATATTGATGCGAAAATTGCGGTTATCGCCTGCTCAAACTTTGTGGTTTCGAACTTAATGAGCATAAATATGAGAATAACCACCACATAAATGCAGCAGAACGGTGCTGCCGCGGGTTTTATGCCGAAATGAAACGCAAACGGCATAAGCGCCGCAACCACAAGGCTTGCAACCTGAATAAGTATGTTTTTAAGCGAAACCGCCTTTTCGATTTCATAAACCGCGATAACGCTGATAAGTGCGATAAATGCGGGAAAAACGGGCGTATACATAAGGAACAAAGCCCCTATAAACACCACTGCCGCCAGTAATCCGGTAATAACTCTTTGTTTCATAATACCACCTAATATAGATACGCTAAAATGCGGAACAAGGGTGACAGAATACGCCAAGCACACTCTGTTACCCTGCTGTTACGGTTATCTTACACACCGCCGAAGCGGCGATTTCTGTTTTGATACTCGCGGAGTATCTCATTTACATGCTCCTCGGTAAAATCGGGCCAAAGAATATCCGAAAACCAGAATTCCGAGTATGCGGATTGCCAGGTCATAAAGTTTGACAACCTCAACTCACCGCTCGGGCGAACGATTATATCCGGATCGGGCTGACCTGCCGTATAGAGATGGTCGGCAATGGTCTGCTCCGAAATATCATCAAGCGAAAGCCTGCCGTCTTTTACAAGCGCGGCAATTTCCTTTACCGAATTTGTAAGCTCCGCCCTGCCGCCGTAATTAAGTGCGACATTTACTATGACCTTATCGTACATAGCGGTTTCGCGCTCGGCTTTTTCAATAAGCTTTAATAAATCCTTGGGGAGCTTTTCGCGCTCGCCGATAAATCTTAAACGCATCTGCCTGACTTTATTTTCTTCAATTCGGTCATCAGCTTCGCGCAAATATTCTTTAAAAAGCTTCATAAGACCGAGCACTTCACTTTTGGGACGGTTCCAGTTCTCAGTGGAAAAGGCATAGAATGTGAGGTATTTAATACCGACATCGGCACAATACTCACCTATTTTGCGGAAGGTTTTTGCGCCCTCGGTATGCCCGGCGGTGCGTTCAAGCCCGCGCTGCTTCGCCCACCTGCCGTTGCCATCCATAATAAAGCCTATGTGCTGCGGCAGAACATCAAAACAAGGAATATTATCGTACATAATTAAACTTCCATTATCTCCTTGGTTTTGGCAGCAACAACTTCCTCAACCTTTTTGATGTACTCATCGGTGATCTTCTGGAGTTCTTCCTCAGCGTACTTCTGATCATCCTCGGTGATTTCGGAGTTCTTCTTCATAGTTTTGATTTTTTCAATGGAATCGCGGCGGATATTTCTGACGGCAACCTTTGCTTCTTCACCGAACTTGGAAACATCTTTGGAGAGCTGTTTTCTTCTTTCCTCTGTGGGCTGCGGGAATACAAGGCGAATAATTCTGCCGTCATTAGAAGGATTGATGCCGAGGTCGGATGAAAGTATTGCCTTTTCGATAGCGCTGACCTGCGAAGCATCCCACGGCTGAATAGCGAGAATTCTCGGCTCGGGAACGGAGATTGCCGCCATCTGATTGATTGGGGTGGGAACGCCGAAATAATCGACCTGAATTCTGTCAAGAACGGCAGCATTTGCTCTGCCCGCTCTGATCGAATTGTACTCAACTTTAAGAGAGTCTACTGATTTACCCATTCTTTCTTTGGTTTTTGCAAATACGGTTTCCATAAATATACCTCCGAATTAAAAATTTGATCTTAAGAAACGACAGTACCCGCATTCTCGCCGCTTACGGCTTTGCGGATATTCTCGATTTTGTTAAGGTTGAAAACGAGAATCGGGATTTTGTTCTCCTGGCAGATCGCCGCCGCAGCTGTATCCATAACGGCAAGGTGGCGTTCAAGCAGTTCGTTGTGCGAAATTGTGTCAAACTTAACGGCATCCGCAAACTTATTGGGATCTTTATCATAAACGCCGTCAACATTGGTAGCTTTAAGAAGAACATCGGCATTTATCTGTGCTGCTCTGAGAGCGGCGCCGGAATCGGTAGAGAAGAAAGGATTACCGGTACCGCCGGCAAATATGACCACTCTGCCTGCTTCAAGATGCCTTACGGCTTCATCGCGCGCGAAGGTTTCGACCACACCGGGAATCTGTACTGCGGAAAGTACTCTTGCATCAATACCGAGGTCAATGAAAGCCTGCTGCAATGCGAGGGAGTTCATAACCGTTGCAAGCATACCGATGCTGTCTGCACGGGTTCTGTCCATAGCGCCGCTTGACCTGCCGCGCCAGAAATTACCGCCGCCGACGACTATGCCGACCTGCACACCGAGGTCGCAGACCTCTTTAACGGCACTGCAAACGGTATTTATAACATCAAAATCGAAGCCGTGCCCCGCCTCACCGGCAAGCACCTCACCGCTGAGCTTTAAAAGCAGGCGTTTGAATTTAGGTTCCATAAGAATTACCCCTTTTTCGTGCTGATGCACGATACACATTTTTACCAATTTATTCTACAATAAAAGCTGTGCAATGTAAAGTGTTATAAATGAAAAAAATATGTGAATTATTTATGTATTTTTAACATAAGAAAAGTAAACGGAACTGCGAAAAACACATTTCACAGCTCCGTTTATACGTTTTGTCAGGATACCCTGCGTTTAAGTCTGATTTTATCGGCAATCATCGCAATAAACTCGGAATTGGTCGGCTTGCCGCGCTCATTCTGAATCGTGTAGCCGAAATAGGAATTGAGCACATCAATATCTCCCCTGTCCCACGCCACTTCAATGGCGTGCCGTATGGCTCGTTCAACGCGCGACGATGTGCTTTTGAAATGCTTTGCAACGGTCGGGTAAAGAGCCTTCGTCACGGAATTGAGCATATCCGGCTCCTCAACACAAAGGCATATCGCATCGCGCACATACTGGTAGCCTTTGATGTGTGCGGGCACGCCGATTTCGTGCATAATTTCGGTGACTCTGCACTCAAGGTCATCGCGTGAATAATCCGGCTTTGCAGAGCCGAGATTTTTCCAGCTGCAAAGCTGAATGATGCGTTCAGCCATAACCTGCGGCTCAACGGGTTTTATGAAGAAATAATCGACGCCGAGGCGCATCATATTTCTTTCAAAATAAGGATTGTCCACGCCGGATGAAACTGCTATGAGCGGACGCTCTGCCGGGTCGCCTTCGTTGATTCTCGCAACAACTCCAACAGCATCTATCGTTTGCAGAAAAGCATCCATAATTATTACGTCGGTATGTGCCTCCTCAATAATTCTGAGCACCTCTGCGCCATTCTTCTCACACACTCTTACATCCATTCGGTTGGCACGCAGTACCGACGCGAGCATCTGCGTTGATTCGCTTTTTTCGTCGGTGATAAGCACCGATAAATTGTTAGTCATTCGACCACCTCCTGAAAGTGAGTGAATTATATCATTTTCCGTCATTTTCTGCAATAGAATATGACAAAAACCGTTGTATTGAACAAAAAACCGTTGATATACATTGCAAATCAACGGTTTTTGTCAGTTATTTTGTCGAATTATGTAGAATACTTTAACTATTTTGACAAATATGAATGCCGACAAGCATGCAAAATTAACTTTCTCTCTTGATTCTGAAATCTACCGAACGCTTTAAATATTCAAGATATTCTTCATCGCGGCACATAGCCTTTTCCGGGGTATCGGAGAGTTTTGCAACCGGTCTGCCGTTTACATACTGTAATTTGATGACGATATTCAACGCACTTTCGCTTGTATCATTAGATACAAATGTACCTATACCGAAAGAAACCTTGGATTTTTCGCAAAAATAGTCGTAAAGCTTTTGCGCTGAGTCAAAATCGAGACCGTCACTGAACAAAAGCAGTTTTGTTTTGGGGTCAACGCCGTATTTCCTGTAATGGGCTATGATTTTTTCGCCCCACTCAAACGGATCGCCGCTGTCGTGGCGCACACCTGTGTAGTTATTTACCATGGAACGGTTAAAATCAAGCAGGAACAAATCAGTAGTAACGGTGTCCGTAAGCGCCGTTCCGTTGTCGCCGTCGTATTCATCGTACCAATCCTTCATTGCGTAGTGATTGGTATAGGCAAGCGGGATGGAGTCGATACCCTGATACATCTGAACAAATTCATGTGCGTAAGTGCCGATCGGGGTGACATTGTGTTTCTTTGCAAAGTAGACATTTGATGTGCCTATGCAGTTATCGGTTTCGGTAACGAGGCGGCGAATGACCTCCTCCTCCCACTTACGCGATAAACGGCGGCGGCAGCCGAATTCGGCAAATTTAAAGGTGTAGGTACCGTCATTGAATGCTTTGATTTTTGCATCCAGCTTTTCTTCGGCAGATTTACGCAGTTTTTCATAGTCATATTTCATTCTGAAATACACTTCATTTACGATTTCGAGAAGATAAATCTCGAACTGCATGGCAGAGAAAATAGGACCGTCGACCTCAATGGAAAGCTCGCCGTCACGAAGCCCTATCTTTACATAATCGCGAATCGGATGCCAAAGGCGCAAAAACTCAACATAGTCATTCTTAATGAATCTGATGGAACGCAGGTAATCGAGTTCATCATTCGTAAAACGCAGACTGCAAAGATGGTCTACCTGGGCGTTGATTTCATCCGCCATTTCTTCGGTGAAAACAACATCCGTATTGCGGCATTTGAAAAAATACTGCCCGCAAAGGTCGGTGTGTTTATGAAAAATGACCTGATCCATATTGAATTTATACAGGTCGGTATCCAGCAGCGATATAATAATAGGTTCAAATTTCATGGTATGAATCCCCCTCATACACTTGATGTGTTTGTGTTTTCGCGAGTTTCAAGAATGATTCTCCGCATTTCGGGATAATTCCCCCACAAGCGTTCGTCACAGTATTCTTTCCACACATCGAAGTTATTATCTGTCAGTAATTCACGCATACGGCAGGCTGATATTTCTATGGTTTTGGGTATATAGAGCTCTGCTACATCAAGTCCGTTGACGCCGTCGAGCCATTCGGCGCGGCGTTCTTCTTTACCCGAAATCATCAAATCCGGTTTTTCGCCGAAGCGGGCGATTACATTTTCTATAACATAATCCCCCCATTTTGAATTGTTGCCCACGCCTATATCGGGAAGCGGATAAATATATACTTTATCGCCGTAGACCTTTTGAATCATCTGCTTACGCATTTCGTAAGTGAAGGGGTTTTTATTTGTCCCCGATTCCTGCGAAGAGCCTATGAAAATACCGACGGTTTCACAAAGCTCCAATGCTTTGTCGATTATAGCCTGGTGCCCCTTATGCAGTACCTGAAACCTGCCCACAAGAACACAAAGACGGTAAGGCTTACTCAAATTTCATCATCACCCTTTAAATATTCGGATTAAATGAAGGCATCAACTGCAGCTTAAACAAATTATTTTTATGCCTTCTGTCGATATTTTCTTTCTTTTCGGCATCATCAATGATGCCCTCTCGAATGTATCTGTCAAGCTCGGCATAGGTAAAACCGAGATTTTCTTCATCAGTTCTGCCGCACAAGCCGTCAATCGGAACCTTATCCACAAGCACTGCCGGCAAGCCGAGCACTCTGCCTATGGCTTTTACCTCCTGCACGGTCAGGTTGGAGCAGGGGCTGAAATCACCGACACTGTCGCCGTAACGAGTGGAATAACCCACCCAATCCTCTGACAGATTGCAGGTATTTGCGACCCTGCCGTTGTGACTTTGCGAAACAGCGTACAATGTAGCCATACGAATACGCGGCGGCAGATTTTCGCGGCTCTGCTTTGACAGTTCAAAGGGAAAGCTGCCGACAATTCCGTCCATAGCATCTTTAATATTAATTATGTAATGTTTTATGCCGAGATGCTCCACAAGAAGCTTTGCCATATCGATATCCGCCTGAACACCGTTCGGCATCAGTACGCCGATCACACGCTCTTTACCGAGCGCTTCAACACAAAGAGCGGCAACAACCGAGCTGTCCTTGCCGCCTGAGATTCCTATTACGGCATTACAGCCCTTGCCGCTTTCTTCAAAGAAACCGCGAATCCACTGCACACATTCGTTTTTTATTGTTTCCGCATCAAAATTATACATATTAGCACCTCACACTGACTCGACAACATCAATCTGGCAGCTTCTCATTGTAGCAAGCGCCGCCTCGTGAGCTTCGGGAGTTACGCCCGCACAGCAGTCGGCATAAACCGTGATTTTGGCATTCGGGAAGCCTGCACGCATAATAAGTGCATTTGAAACAACGCAGATATCGGTGCAAAGGCCCATAAATTCGACCTCCACCTCTTCACCCGGATACCTGTCCTTTAAGCCCTTGGAAATGCTGAAGCTGCCGAAACCTGCTTTTATAACTTCCTTGTAATCCTTGCCTTTTAACGCATCTTTGATTTCGGCATTCAGGTCATGGCCGTATGTACCGTCGATACAATGCGGAACAGGCAGCTTCTGACCTTCGAGGGTATTCAGATAATTGTCGTAGTGAGTGTCGAAAGTCACGAACAGCTCATCACCGTCGAACTCGCGTATTCTTTTGGCGACATTGGGAACAATGGCGACCGCTTCTTTGGTGCCGAGCGCTCCGTCCACAAAATCATTCTGCATATCCACAACGACTAAAACTTTTTTCATAACGGCGGTCCTTTCCCGGTCGGGTATATTAAAATCAGTTTTTTATGCCCGGAATTTTGTCAGAATATTTATTTACATTATATCAACATTTAAAAATAATTCAAGCCGCAACGAAAAATTAATTCCCGTCACGGCTTGCGCGGTATTATTCATGTTATGACAGCCGCCGTATCTCACTGAGCATTGTTGAGGCGAATATTCCGTAGCCGCCGAGGGGGTCATTTACAAACACATGAGTGACCGCACCCACGATTTTGCCGTTTTGAACAATGGGGCTTCCGCTCATTCCCTGAATAATTCCCCCCGTTTTTTCAATCAGGTTTTTGTCGGTGACCACTACGGTCAGATTTCTGTTTTTTTCACCTTTTGCTATATTGGTTATTTCAATATCGTACGCAACTTTTTCGCCGTTCTCAACGGTAGTATACATCTGCGCATAACCTTTCTGTATTTCTTCGGGCGCGGCAACTTCAAACAACTCCCCCTTCTGTTCGTCTTTGTCAAACACGCCGTAAACCCCTATTTCCGTATTCGACAGCACACTGCCGGTTCTGTTACTTTCAAGGTAACCGCACAGTTCACCCGCAGTACCCTGTTCACCTCTGACAAATCCCGTCAATTCAACACCGGTGCATTCTCCGGTTGATATCGGTATTACCTCCTTGGTATCTATATCGCAAACGGCGTGACCGAGTGAAGCATAGCCGCCGCTGAGTGTGGTAAAGCTGACAGTACCTATACCCGCAGAGCTGTCACGGATCCACATACCCGCTTTGTATTTATTCTCACTGACGGAAAATGCAGAACGAAAATGAACATCAAACACCCTGCCGTTGCGTTCAACGGTCATTTCAAGCATCTCGCCGCCACTGCGTTCTATAAGTGCGGAAACCTCTGCATTGCGTGTAATCTTACTGCCGTTTACCGATTTTATAATATCGCCAACGCGTATGCCGGCTTTTTCCGCACTGTTTACACCGCCGTTTTCGGTATCCACGGCTTCGGTACCGACTACCACAACGCCGTCTGCATACAGCTTTAAGCCGATTGGGTAACCGCCGAGCCGCACTGTTTCGGTAACAAATTCGGAATCCGTATCTGAATTTTCATAAGATTGGAAATCGGCGTTTTCGGAAAACATCCCGCCGAAGCGGCGCAGGCGTGCCGTAACGCCGCTGATGTGTGTATCTGCTGCAAGCACCTCGGTAACTCCCGGTGCTATTATAGTTGTAAACATTATTGCGGCACAAACGGCAAAGCACATTATAGCCGCAAAAACGGTATTTTTTCTCATAGTCGCACCTCCGATAAATATACTTTTACCGAAAACACGCCGTATATTAAAAGAAAAATAAGCCACTTGCCGATTATGAAAAGTATTGATTATTTTAAATATGCTTTGTATAATACTTGCGGATGGCAAAATTTTACAACTCGGAGGGTCGATTATGCTTTATAAGAAAAATTCTGAAAAATCGCTTTCAAAAGACCTGTTTAAAAACCCGACTGCCGAATACCGCGGCACACCTTTCTGGGCGCTGAACAGCTACCTGACGAAAGAGGAGCTTTGCAGACAGATAGATGTTTTTCGCGAGATGGGACTCGGCGGATTTCACATGCACGTAAGAACGGGTCTTGCAAATGAATATTTAAGCAAGGAATACCTTGATTTAATTAAAGCCTGCGTTGAAAAAGCCAAAAGCAATGATATGCTCGCGTGGCTTTACGATGAGGACAGATGGCCCTCCGGCGCGGCAGGCGGAATTGTCACAAAAGACCACCGTTACAGACAGCGCTACCTTGTTTTCATCCCCGAAAAGCTTGAAGAATGCGAACGCCGCGAGTTTATTGCCGCTTATGATATTGAGCTTGACAGCAAAGGCTTCCTTGCGGGATATAAAAAAATCGGAGCAGATGAAAACGCTCGCTTTGACAAGTGGTACGCCTATAAAGAGGTTTCAGCAGATGATTCGTGGTACAACGATCAGGCTTATGCCGATACACTAAGTAAAGCGGCTATCGAAAAATTCATTGAGGTCACTCACGAGCGTTATAAGAAGACTGTCGGTGATGAATTCGACAAGGTCGTACCCGCAATTTTCACCGATGAGCCGCAGTTCCAGCGCAAGCGCGTACTGAATAATTCATTTGATAAGGAACGCACCGTTCTGCCGTGGACAGACAAAGTTCCCGAACTTTACAAGGAATTATACGGCGCGGATATACTTGATACCCTGCCCGAGCTTTTCTGGGATTTGCCAGACGGCGAGCCTTCTGTGAACAGATATTATTACCACGATTTCATTTCCGAATTATTCACCCGCAGCTTTGCCGACACTATTGGCGGCTGGTGCGAAGAAAACAATATCGCACTCACAGGTCACATGATGGAGGAGCCTACCCTGCACAGTCAGACCGCCGCACTCGGCGAAGCTATGCGCTCATACCGCGGTTTCGGTCTGCCGGGTATTGATTTACTCTGCAACCGCCACGAATTCACCACCGCAAAGCAGGCGCAGTCCGCAACGCACCAATTCGGCAAGGAAGGTGTGCTTTCGGAGCTGTACGGTGTAACGGGCTGGGATTGCGATTTCAGAACATATAAGCACCAGGGCGACTGGCAGGCGGCACTCGGAATCACCGTGCGCGTACCGCACCTTTCGTGGTATGCAATGAAGGGCGAAGCAAAGCGCGACTACCCCGCTTCTATTCACTATCAGTCACCGTGGTACAAGGAATATTCCGCAATTGAAGACCATTTCGCAAGAGTGAACACCGCACTTACACGCGGCAAGCCCGTTATTAAGGTTGCGGTAATCCACCCGGTTGAAAGTTTCTGGCTGCATTGGGGACCGAACGACAAATCCGCAGTTCTGCGTGACAGCCTCGATGAAAAATTTGATAACATTACCAAGTGGCTGCTTGAAGGCAGTGTGGATTTCAACTATATTTCCGAGTCTTTATTCCCCTCTCTCTGCGAAAAAGGCTCGTTCCCCCTCAAAGTCGGCAAAATGGCTTATGATGCGGTAATAGTCCCCGGCTGTGAAACACTGCGTTCAACCACGGTGGAAAGGCTCAAAGCATTCCGCGAAGCAGGCGGCAAGCTCATATTTATGGGCGAAGCACCCACGCTTGTCGATGCTAAAAAATCCAACGAAGCCAAAGACCTTTATGAAAATTCCGTTAAAACGGATTTCACGCGCTCGGCTATACTCGGCGCGCTTGAGGATGAAAGAACGGTTACACTGAGATACGGCAATGGCAAGCTAAGCACAGACCTTATTTACCAGCTGCGCGAGGACAATGACTGCCGCTGGCTGTTTATATGCCGCGACAAAGAGCCTTACAACAAGGATGTTGATGAGGGTAACGACTACCGCTTCACCGTTCAGGGTGAATATGCCGTTGAGGTTTACGACACGCAAAGCGGCGAAATCCGTGCCGAAGCCGCCGAATATATTAACGGCACTACCGTTATAAAATCGAGGCTTTACGGCTATGATTCGGTGCTTTACAGACTTGCTCCGGGCAAATCGGAAGCCGTCTGCAAAACTGCCGGAAACTGCGAATTTGCGGCACTCGGCGCACAGCTGCTTGACTACGAGCTTTCGGAACCGAATGTACTCCTGCTCGACAATGCCGAATTCAAACTTAAAGGCGAAGCCGATTTCTCACCCGCCGAAGAAATTCTGAGGCTTGACAATATCTGCCGCGACAGATGCGGTCTGCGTCACCGCAGCGGCCACATTGTGCAGCCGTGGGTAACGGGAAATGTTCCTGCAATTTCAGAGCTTACGCTCAGATTCCGCTTTGAAAGTGAAATAGATTACAGCGGTGCTTACCTCGCCATTGAGGATTGCGAGGATGCAAAAATAGTATTCAACGGTGAAGCCGTAAACAACAAATCAAATGAATACTATGTTGATATTGACATTGACAAGGTCGCTCTGCCGCAAATCAAAAAAGGCGTAAACGAATTGCTTGTTACGATACCTTTCGGCGAAAGGTCGAATACCGAAAATCTTTTCATTCTCGGTGATTTCGGCGTTAAGCTTACGGGCAGATTTGCAAAAATCACGGAAAAGCCCGCAAAAATCACATTCGGCGACCTTACAACGCAGGGCTTCCCTTTCTACGGCGCGAATGTTACATATAAATTCAGAGTCGAGACGAAAAACGGACTTGTGATGCGCGTTTCGGACTACCGCGGCGCACTTATCGGTCTTAAGATTGACGGCAAAAATGAAGGCAGAATCATCTACCCGCCGTATATTATTGAAGATGCAGCGCTTGCTGACGGCGCACACGACTTTGAGCTGACGGTATTTACACACCGTTATAACACATTCGGTCCGCTTCACCTTGTGGATGTCAAGGAGAGCTGGCACGGTCCCGGCGCATGGCGAAGTGAAGGTTCAAACTGGACTTACGAGTATGTATTAAGGCCCACCGGTGTACTTTCAACGCCCGAAATGAAGAAATAAATCAAAATTATAAAGGCTTCACGGTGTAAAATGTACCGTGAAGCCTTTTAATTTATTATGTTTTCCGATTAAATGCGGCAGCCGTTAAATTGAGATATCGTTTGCGATTTTGTAAAGCTCAAGGTCGATAGTCTTCTTCATATTGAGAGCTTCGATTATATCGTAGTCGATAATTCTGTCTTTACTGATAACTACAACCCTGTTGCCTATATCCTGCTTGAGAAGGTCAACGGCATAGTGACCCATACGGCTTGCGAGAACTCTGTCGCGTACCGACGGAGAACCGCCGCGCTGAACATGACCGAGAACGGTCGCTCTGCTTTCAACACCGGTTTTTTCCTCGATATACTTTGCGAGCATACCGGGTTCAACACCCTTGACACCCTCGGCAACAATAATAATAAAATGCTGCTTGCCGGTCTTCTGTGTACGGCGCATTCTTTCGATTATGTAGGAGTCGATATCGTAATCGACCTCGGGAATAAGTATGCAGGTCGCACCTACTGCGATACCCGCATTAAGTGCAAGGTAGCCTGCGTTTCTGCCCATGACCTCCACAACAGAGCATCTGTCGTGAGATTCGGTAGTATCACGAATTCTGTCGACCATATCCATAATGGTGTTGAGTGCAGTATCGTAACCGATAGTGTAATCGCAGGAAGCGATGTCATTATCGATAGTACCGGGAATACCTATGCAGGGAATACCTTTCATGGTAAGAGCGCGTGCGCCTTTAAATGTACCGTCACCGCCAATGGCAACAATACCTTCAAGACCGAATTCCTTGCAGACCTCAACTGCCTTATCCTGCACATCGGACTCGGCAAATTCAGGGCAGCGTGCAGAATAAAGCATTGTGCCGCCGCGATGAATAATATCGGAAACAGAACGAAGGTTCATTTCAAACATATCGCCCTCAATAAGACCTTTGTAGCCACGGCGTATGCCCATAACTCTCATACCGTTTTCGCAACCGCTTCTGACAACCGCGCGAATTGCGGCATTCATGCCGGGAGCATCGCCGCCGCTTGTAAGAACACCAATAGTTTTCACTGAGATTACCTCCACAAACAAACAAAATATTACGGTAAAACAGTATAACACATAAAGGATAATAAGACAAGTATAATTTGTCAAAAGGAATCAAAAAATAAGCTTTTTATTCTCTGACTACGACATTTTCATCACCGAAAGTCATTTTCAGCTCTTTGAGCATAGGCTCATTTACGGCGGTAAGGTACTCTTTGCCGAGATAATCGTAAGAGCTTTCTTCGGTATTGTAAACATACACGGGCAATGTTCCATCGAAAATCGAAAGCAGCGTTTTTATACGCGGCATTTCATTCTCTTTTTCAGGATAAAGCCTAATAAATATGCCGTTCTTTTTCTTTTTGCACGATGTTTCGGCAGATCGATGCGAAGCCACCGTCTGCGGCGATTTTTTAATAAGCTCGGGCGGCAAATCCGAGGCATTACGCGGCGCCCGCCTTATTCTTTCGGGCAGAAATTTCAATTCATCATCCTTTACTGAAAGTCTGCCCTCGGCAATAATTATGCTGCCCACCGAAAGGAATTGACCGTATGCCGCAAGGACTTTCGGGAACACTATCATTTCAAGCGAGCCGTATAAATCCTCAACACCGCAGAAAGCCATTATATCGTCGCGTTTTGTGACTTTTTTCTTAACCGAGGTAACGATCAGCAGAAGCTTTGCATCCTTATTGTCAACGGATTCGGGTGCCGTTTCCGATGCGGAGATCAAATCGATCGTGCGCGGGCTGCCTATTGCTTCGCAGACCCCCCTATATTCCTCAAGCGGATGGCCGGAAAAGTACATTCCGGCAACCTCTTTTTCAAATGAAAGAAGTTCATCCTTCGGGAGTTCTGCGCAGCGTGAAAAATCGGGTTGTGAGGACTCCTGCTCCCCGGCAAAACCGGAAAACAAATCGAGCTGACCGCCTGCGTGCAAGTCATTTTCACGCGCGGCTTCATCAATAGCCGTATCAAGATTTATGAGCATTTCTTTACGGTTAAGACCAAGACCGTCAAGTGCACCGGCTTTTATTAAACATTCAAGCGCACGACGGTTTAAATCCTGCCCGGAAAGGCGCTTGCAAAAATCCCAATAGGATTTATAATTGCCGTTTTCGGTTCTTTCGCGCTCAATACTTTCTATAAGATGCCTGCCGAGATTTTTAACGGCAAGCAGTGATATTACAATGCCGTTTTCATCGGCTTTAAATATTGTGCCGCTGCGGTTTATATGCGGTGACTGCACGGTAATGCCGAGCCGGTCACATTCATTTTTATAAAAAACGGTTTTGTTTTCATCGCCCGTAACACTCGTTAACATCGCTGCAAGGAATTCTTTGGGATAATGCGCCTTAAGATACGCCGTTTGGTAAGCGATAAGTCCGTATGCAGCGGTATGACTTTTGTTGAAGCCGTAAGATGCAAAAGAAATCATATCCGAAAAAACAGCATCGGCAATTCCGGCATCAATGCCACGGCGCACGCAGCCCTCTATAATCACATTACCGTTTTCATCACAAATACCGTTAACGAAAATTTCGCGTTCGCTTTCCATTACATCGCGTTTTTTCTTGCTCATAGCGCGGCGCACGACATCGGCTCTGCCGTAAGAATAACCCGCAAGTGTTCTGAAAACGCGCATGACCTGTTCCTGATACACCATACAGCCATTGGTTTCATCAAGTATTTCTTTAAGCTGCGGAGTGCGATAAGATATTTTTTCGGGGTTTTTTCTGTTTATTAAATAGGTATCTATGAAGAACATCGGTCCGGGGCGGTAAAGCGCTATTGCTGCGGCAATATCCGAAAATTTTTCGGGACGCATATTGGTGATGAGGTTAGTCATACCCGCAGACTCGCACTGAAACACACCGACCGTGTTGCCTGCCGACATTTCGGTAAACACTTTTTCATCGTCAAGGGGAATGTTATCAAGATCGAATGACGGTGTGTGCTTGTGAATGTCACGCACCGCATCATTAATAACCGTTAATGTTCTGAGACCGAGAAAATCCATTTTCAAAAGCCCGAGCTGTTCGATTTCGGTCATTGTGTACTGAGTTACGGGCTGATCGCCGTTTCTTGCAAGCGGCACATATGATGAAACATCGTCACGCGTAATTACAACGCCTGCGGCGTGCGTGGAGGCATGGCGCGGCATTCCTTCGACACGCATTGCGGTATCGAGGATTTTTTTCACGCTCTCGTCTGTTTCGTAAAGCTTTTTAAGCTCCGGGTTTTTGGTAACGGCACTTTGAATATCGGGATAGTCGCGTGTTATCTGTTTTGCAACAATATCGCCGGTATTATACGGCAAACCAAGCGCACGCGCGACATCGCGCACAGCCGCTTTTGCCTGCAAAGTACCGAATGTGACTATCTGCGCTACTCTCCCCGCACCGTATTTTTCGGTAACATAATCTATAACTTCACCACGGCGTTCATAGCAGAAATCTATATCAATATCGGGCATACTTACTCTTTCGGGATTGAGAAAGCGCTCAAAAAGCAAATCGTTTTTAATCGGGTCAATACCCGTAATGCCGAGCGCATACGCGCACAGACTGCCTGCCGCCGAGCCCCTGCCCGGACCTACGGGGATATTTTTACTTTTTGCGTATTTTATAAAATCGGCAACAATAAGAAAATAATCGTTAAAACCCATACGGCTTATAACGCCGAGCTCATATTCAAGTCGCGCCGAATATTCGGCAGGCACTTCACCCATAAGGCGTTTAAGCCCGTTTACGCACTCATCGTGCAGATATTCTTCGTGATTTTCAGTGGGAGCATCAAATAGCGGCAGCTTTGTAACGCCGAATTCAAAATCAAAATTGCAGCGTTCGGCAATACGCATTGTATTCGCAAGCGCTTCCGGGTAATTCGGGAACTGCGCCGCCATTTCATCGCCGCTTTTGAGGAAAAACTCATCATTTTCAAAATCAAGTGCATTCTCCTCGCCTACGACCTTATTTGTCTGAATGGCGATAAGCACACGCTGTGTATCGGCATCGGACTTGGTGCAGTAATGCACGTCATTCGTAGCGGCAAGCGGTATACCGAGATCGCGGCTTATTGATACAACGCCGTCGATGACCTCCTGCTCCTCGGTCATATCGTGATTCTGAACTTCAAGAAAATAGTTGCCGTGGCCGAAGGTGCTGTCATACCATTTTGCCGTTTCGCGTGCGGCTTCAAGGTCGCGCGAGAGTATTTTCTGCGCGACTTCACCGAAAAGGCAGCCGGAGAGCGCGATGAGCCCCTCGTGATATTTTTCGAGCAGCTCACGGTCAATTCTGGGTTTTACATAAAAGCCCTCGGTCCAGGAGGCGGAAACAAGCTTTATAAGATTTTTGTAACCTGTTTCATTTTCGCACAACAAAATAAGGTGATAACGGTCACTGTCAATACCGTGAACTTTGTCAAAACGCGAGCGCGGTGCAACATACATTTCACAACCGATGATCGGTTTAACACCGTTCCCTTTACACGCTTTATAAAAAGCGACCGCACCGTACATCACGCCGTGGTCGGTAATCGCAAGGGCTTTTTGCCCGAGCTTTGCGGCAGCACAAACAACCTCCCCGATACGGCAGGCGCCGTCGAGAAGGCTGTATTCGGTGTGAACATGCAGGTGCGTAAAATCAGTCATATAATCAACCGTTTATTGGGATTTGCCGTAATTTTCGGCAAGGTATGAATCTATTCTTTCAGCTTTGCCGTGCGAAAGCATTTCGGTTTTTAGTGCTGTTTCGGCAACCATTTCAAGAATTTCGGCGTTTCTGACTGCCGATTTCGCATCACTGCCGAAAATATACGGTGCGTGGAATTTTGTAAGCACGGCAGTCGTAGTAACAGGACTGAAATGGTGAGATTTAAAATGTTCTGCTATGACCTTGCCGGTATTAAGCTCGTAATTCTCACCGACCTCAGCAGCGGTAAGTGCACGCACGCAGGGTATTTCGGTTTTTGAAAATGCGATATGCGTCATACCGTAAGGAATAATATCATGGCCGACCTGCGAAAATGCGGTAGCATTCGGCGTATGAACATGAGCTATGGCGCTTAACTCCGGAAATTCATTATACAGCACAAAATATGCGGCAGCATCGGGGGTCGGTTCATTGTGACCATCTACAACTTTGCCTGTTTCAAGTGATATGACAACCATATTTTCGATCGAAAGAGCACTGTAACCGATTCCTGCAGGTCTTACGGCGAAAACGCCGTTGACTCTGTCAACCTGAGAAACGTTGCCCCAGGCAAACGGCGCAAGTCCTTTCTCGTGTAAAGATTTATTTGATTCACATACAGCACGTCTGAGATTTTCGTACATATTTTTCCCTCCGTTTGTAAAATATTATATAGCCGCAAAAAAATATTGTCAACAATGTTATTTTTCAAAAAAATGATGACTTTTTTTACTATATATGTTATATTACTCTAAAGGAGTGTGATGCCCCATGAAAAAAACATATAAAATCATATCACTCGTTGCACTTTTGCTTGCAACGGTAATCTGCTTTTCCGGCTGCGGACTTGTAGATTTTGTCGGCTCGCTTTTCGGCGGAAACAATGATGTTACAGATCCGACAAATGC
Organism: Acutalibacteraceae bacterium; assembly: GCA_045616765.1. GTDB lineage: Bacteria > Bacillota > Clostridia > Oscillospirales > Acutalibacteraceae > DTU089. The sequence continues at coordinate 41,251 of JAZLHL010000064.1, read as the reverse complement.
ACCGGTTCCCGAAACATACCCGGTAAATACCGTGGTTACGGAAAATGTTGTTGTGACACAGCCTGTTACATCGGCACAGGTTCCCACAACACAAAAGCAGAATACGCCTGCAACTACCAACGCCCCCGCAACTACCGCAAAGGCGGCTGAAGAACCCACCACCGAGGAACCCACCACCGCCCCTGCAGGCAGAGAGAAAGGTGAGCTTTCTGTTCAGGAAATCGAAGCAAGACTTTTTGACACCACAGACCCGAATATTGCCGGTAAGATCCTTACCGCCGCCGGCTTTGCATACGACGCGGAGCAGGATGTTTACTACACACAACTCAATCCATGGCAGAGATATTTCGGTTTTAACGTGATTTATGATATTGCCGCACCGAGAACGGGTATGATTTACGATACACAGCGTATTAAATTTGACTACGGCGACAAGAGCTGGATGCTGCAGATTTGGAAAGGTCAGTACGGCATCACCGCCGGCGGCGAAGTCGGATTCTACAACAGACCCATTGAACGCGGATTCCATTATGACTGCGTTACCGATGAAGAAATGCTCACTATGAAGATGGATTTCTACAATATGGACGAGCTTGTTTTCACACGCGGTCCCGAAAAGCATTGGTGGCTCACCGGCTTCAAGATTTTCAATGTCGGAGTTCCGATGCTTATTGACCTTGATATTACCATTGATTTTGAAGATCACGAAATGGCAGATGCTTTCCTTATTGCTCTGCGTGAGGTTTGCAAAAACTCATCCGCACTCGACCCGATGACCTACAAGAGAAGCGGCGACAGTTTCAACATAGTTTGGTAACTTATGGCAAATGCACTTAATATTAAATTTGCCGTAATTGCCGACCCGCACTACTATTCAAACAAGCTCGGCACCGAGGGCAAGGCTTATGAAAGGCGCTCCGGCTCCGACCAAAAGATGCTTGCAGAAACACCCGGCATCGTAAAATCCGCACTTGACAAGGTGCTCCGCTCTGATGCGGAGTTCCTGCTTATTGCGGGCGATTTGACCAATGACGGCGAGCGCTGCTCGCACAAGGAAATTCGCAAGCTGCTTTATGAATTCCAAAAGCAAAAGCCCGTTTATGTTATAACCGCAACGCACGATTGGTGCTGCGACGGCAATCCCCGAAGGTATGACGGCGACAGTGTTTTCCATGATGTTGAAACACTCGCGGTTAACGAGCTCAGAGATTTTTATAAGGACTTCGGCGCAGGCGAAGCCGTAAGTGAATACTTTACACACCTAAAGAATTCATCCTATGTAGTACGCCCGTGCGACGGTGTTTCGGTTTTCTGCCTTAATGACGACCAAAACGGCAATGGCGGTTCAGGATATTCGGACGAGCATTTTGAATGGATAACAGAACAAACCGAAAAAGCACTCGAACGCGGTGACAAGGTTTTGGGTATGCAGCACCACCATATGTTTTTGACGGAACTGCAAAAAGCAATCAACGGCAAAGGCTCTGTGGAATATCGTCAGCAGCAGGCAAAAAGATTTGCGGATATCGGATTATCCGTCATATTTACAGGGCACTCGCATATGCAGTCCGTCAGGTGCGTAACAAGTGAAAGCGGCAATCCGTATTATGAAGTAAATGTAGCTTCAATAAGCGGTTACCCCGCCCCGATTTGCTACTGCACACTAACCGACAGCGGTATCAATATCCACACCGAAAAACTCGAAAAGTTCAACTACAACGGCAGTGAATACACAAACAAGGCTTTTGAAGAACACGCAACAGCGCTTTTCAGAAATGTGCTTGATGCCGCTGCCGCAAACGAAAAAGAAAGGTTTGAAGCACTGCTTGAAGCGGTAAGCGTCAGCCACGAAAAAGCCGATAAGATTTGGATATTCGCCCGACCCGTACTGAAAAAGCTCAGCAAGATGACTGTGGGCGAAACTGCAAGGCTTCTTAATTTCGTATCTTGCGGCAAAGCGATCAATAAAGCCGCCATCAAAGAGATAAAGAAAATAAAACTAACCGATGTTATATTTGAAACCTTTAATTCTGTACTTGACGGCTCACTCAAAAAGCATGAGCGCGACTCGGCATATTACACGGTATTTACCGATGCGCTCACGTTCCCGTTGAAAGCGGTAAAAAAGCTGCACATTAAAAATGAAGATTTGATGCGCAGGCTTACACACCTTGCCGCCGCAGCCGATGAGATTATGACGGGCGGTCCGCTCGACAACAACGATTATTTTATACGTTTTTAACCATAAAATAAAGCGGAGAGGTGCGAAAACTCGCAGCCTCTCCCCTATTTTGCCGAAAAAATCAAAGGAGTATATTCAATGGAAAAAGTCAGAAAATATTTCGGCGGCTTGAATATCACATGGCCGAAGTTGATCATTTTTGCGGTAATAGCGGCAGTGGTTACCGCGGGGCTGAATGTGATACCCGCCTTAGAGGACACATCGTTCACGGATATTGCCGTTGCATTCGAGTGCTGGTTCCTGTTTGCGATATTTATTATTATGAACAGTAAAAAGATGATTGAAGCAGTTCTTAAATGCTTTGTTTTCTTTTTAATAAGTCAACCGCTGATTTTCCTTATTGAAGTTCCGTTCAAGCCGCTCGGCTGGGGCATATTCATCTACTATAAGCAATGGTTCATCATCACGCTGCAGACCATCCCCGGTGCCGCAATAGCATACCTTGTGAAAAAGAAAAATCTTTTGAGCGTTTTTGTGCTTTCGGTTGCGACGGGTTACAGCGCTTATGAAGCCGTAACCTATGCGAGAAGCGCGGCGGCTGATTTTCCCCGTCATTTATTAAGCGCAATTTTCTGTGCATTTCTTTCACTGTTTTTTATATTCGTGCTGCTTGACAAAAAAGCACACAAAATACTCGCAATAGCGATTGTTGTTGCAGTTGCGGTCGTTTCGGTATTTATGACAAAGGTCAATAAAGTTGAAGAACTCGTGCTTGAAGAAGGCACCTGGGTTTGCGAAATCGAAGACGAAAACACCGTGTATGTTGAAATGACAGACGGCAATCACGCAGCGGTAAAAGCAAAAAAAGAAGGAAATTCCATACTGACATTCACAGATGAAAACGGAAACGCCTACGAATATTATGCGACGGTAAGCGGCGGCGGACTTTGGATAGATGATTTGGGACCGGTAGAATAAATAATAAACAATGCCGCGGAAAATTTCATTTTCCGCGGCATTGTTTGTTTATATTATATTATATATATCTTTAATAAGTTTTTCGGTCTTCTCCCACCCGAGGCACGAATCGGTAATTGATTTACCGAAAATGCCGTCACCGATTTTCTGTGCACCGTCAAGCAGGTAGCTTTCAATCATAAGCCCCTTCACAAGCTTTTTAACGCCGCCGTCGCGTTCGCGCGAATTAAGAACATCAAACGCGATTTCAGACTGCAAAAAGCAATCCTTGCCTGAATTCGCGTGACTGCAGTCAACGATACAAGCAGGGTTTTTATATTCGCCGTTCAGGTATTTTTCGCCGAGGGCGCAAATCGAATCATAACTGTAATTGGGTGTATATTCACCGTTTGCGTATGCGCCGCGCAGTACCGCGTGAGCATACTCATTGCCGCTGCTTTCGACCTCCCACCCTCGGTAAATAAAGGTGTGCCCATGCTGTGCCGCCGATAAGGCGTTGAGCATAACATCTATATCGCCGCTGACGGGATTTTTCATACCTACCGGAATATCAAGACCGCTCGCGGTTAAGCGGTGCTGCTGATTTTCGACCGAACGCGCACCGACCGCAACATACGAAAGTAAATCGGAAAGATAACGGTAACTGTCGGGGTACAAAAGCTCATCGGCACACGAAAAGCCGTAATCACGCAAAGCGCGCATATTCAAATCTCTCAAAGCAATTACACCGTGCAGCATATCAGGCTTTTCGGCAGGATCGGGCTGATGAAGCATACCTTTGTAGCCGTCGCCCGCCGTGCGCGGCTTATTTGTGTATATACGAGGGATTATAACAAGCTTATCGCCTACGCTTTCACGAATGGCGGCAAGGCGCGATATGTATTCGAGCACCGGCTCTGCGCTATCTGCCGAGCACGGCCCGATTACAAGCACGAATTTATTTGATGTGCCGTTTAATACGGCTTTGAGCTCGCTGTCATTATGTTCCTTGACCTCCGCCATTTCAGCAGTAAGCGGGAACTGATTCTTTATATCAAGCGGTATGGGCAGCTTGCGTTTAAAATTCATATTCATTTTAACACCTGCGGTAGTTTATATTTAAACAGTTGAGAATATCGGAATATTCCGGCAGACTTTTTGCGGTACATTCAATTCCGTTTATTGTGCCGCCGAGCGCCGTACAAAGTACGGTAAGCGCCATTGCAATTCTGTGGTCATTGTGAGAAAAAAGCTCCGTTTCGGGTTTACTTGCACCTGTACCGATTATTACGGAATTGCCGTCTTCAATCACCGACACACCGAATTTTGCGAATTCCTGCGTTACTGCGGCTATTCGGTCTGACTCTTTATTGTGAAGCCTTTGTGTGCCCGTAAATGTGCATCCGCCGTTAAGCGCGGCAACAGCGGCAAGTACGGGAAAAAGGTCGGGAGTGCCGGTAATATCTACTGTTGCAATTTCACCGTTAATAATACCGTTTATAATGTTCCTGCACCCCTTGTCACCCTGAACGGATTTTTCATTTAAGCCGGCAACCGATACAGCACCGAGCGCGGCAAGCGCGTAAAGGAAAGCACCGCTGCTCCAATCGCCCTCTATACTGTAATCGCAAGCTTTATATGCCCCTGCCGCCGCAAAATCGCCATTCGCCGAAACAATGACGGCACCGAAGGTTTTAATCGCATCAACAGTTATGTCTATATATGGCGCGCTGGTTATTTTGTCGCTGACGGTTAATGTATAAGCCGTAAGCGGCAGAGCCATTAAAGCGCCGGAAAGAAGCTGACTGCTTTCGGTGCAATCAACAATTATGTTTCGGTTCGCAAAAGCGCCTTGAGTTTTAATTGAATTTTCGCCGCAAACAAAGGCACAGCCGTTATCGGTAAGAAATTGAGCCGCAGAGGTATAAACGCGTTCAAAAAGGCGTTTGGAACCTTTAAATTCAGCATTTAAGCCAAGCACAGCGGAAAGTGCAAGCAAAAAGCGGAATGTACTGCCGCTTTCACCGCAATCGAGTGCTGCATTTTTTATGATTTGATTTTTTGGTACGCCCCTGACAACAGCACGACTGTTTGCAATTTCGATTTCGGCGCCGAGATTTCTTAAACACTCTGCGGTTTGCAGCACATCGTCGCAGGCGCTGATATTTTCTATAACGCTCCTGCCGTTGCAAAGCGCGGCGCATATAAGCGCACGGTGCGAATAACTTTTAGACGGCGGCACATTAACTGTGCCGCAAGGCTTTGATTTTTCTATGATGATTTTCATTTTGAAAGCCTTTCGATAAGTGCATCAAGTGCATCTTTATAACCGACTGTTCCTTTGCCGCTGACAGAAAAAAAGCACAAATCGCGAACCAAATTCACGCGGCGAAAATCCTCGCGCGAGTCAACTGCGGAAATATGCACTTCAGCTGTCGGCAGATTAACTGCGGCGAGCGCATCGCGAATGGCAACGCTTGTGTGCGTATATGCCGCGGGGTTTATAATAATACCGTCGAAATCACCGAGTGCATTCTGAATTTCATCAACTATCGCACCCTCGTGATTTGACTGAAAGAATTTTACAGATACATCGCGGGACTGAGCATAATCACATATTTTATTTACAATGTCCGTATAAGTTTCGGAACCGTAAATTTCCGGTTCGCGTATACCGAGCATATTCATATTGGGCCCGTTAATCACAAGAATTTTCAAGAATATCCTCCTTAATGAGCATAGCGGTTTTCATAGGGTCGCCGGTATCGTCTATAACAACATCGGCAAAATCGAAGTAAAGCTCTTTCCTCTCCGACCACACCTTTTCAAGCATTTCGCGCGTACTTGAAAGCGGACGGTCATCCGTCGGGATTATCGCTTCTACCGGCGTATTTATTAAGTATATTCTGCCGTTTTGACGAAGCAGGTCAATGTTGCGTTTATCCAATACTATTCCGCCGCCGGTTGCTATAACCTTGCCGTTATCTATGGCGAGAGCCGCCGCAACCGAGCGTTCAAGTAATCTGAAATACTTTTCGCCGCTTGAAGTTATGATCTCTTTCGGCGTTCTGCCGTCAAACATCTCTGCAAGCAAATCAGTATCGGCAAAGCTGTAACCTGTGTTTTCGGCAAGTATTTTTCCCACGGTGGTTTTGCCGCTGCCGGGCATACCGATGAGAACGGCGTTCATCCTTGCTTTGAAAACATCGTTATAAACGCGTTCCGTCATATTGATATATGAAGAATCTCCGAAAAATTTTTCGGCAGCATATGCCGCCTGCGAAACAAGCATATAAAGACCGCCGACGGCTTTAATACCTCTGTCCCCGGCTTCGCACACAAGCCTTGTGCGCAAAGGATTGTATACTGCATCAACAACCGCATTAAGATTTGCAAAATGCGTTAAATCAATGGGAACGGCATCAATATCCGGGAACATTCCGCAGGGCGTAGTGTTTATAAGCACCTGAATATCGGTGTGATTTGCGTATAACTCATCATAAGTTATACAATTCGGTTTTTGACTGCGCGAAACCGTAAGTATTTCTGAAGCACCGCAGTCCGCTGCGACGGCAAACGCGGTTTTAGCTGTACCGCCGCTGCCGAGCACGGCGACCTTTTTGCCTTTAAGCATTATGCCGCTGCGGTCAAGCAATGCCTGCAAACCGAAATAATCGGTATTGTAGCCACAGAGTTTACCGTTCATATTCACAACGGTATTTACGGCGTTTATTTTACGCGCTTCATCCGATATTTCATCGAGGTATTTTATAACATCGGTTTTATACGGAATCGTTACATTTATGCCCTTAAAATCGCGCTTGGCGAAAAAGGTATCAAGCTCCGTCGGTGTAAGCTCGCAAAGCTCGTAGCCGTAAGAACCGAAGCGTGAATGGATATCTTTTGAAAAGCTGTGCGCAAGCTTTTGTGCAATACAACCGTATTCCATCATTTACACAACCAATCTGTACCGAATTTCTGTGAAAGAATATCGCAGAATGTAATTGCAGTGAGCGCATCTATTACCGAGCAGGCGCGCGGTGCAATACAGGGGTCGTGTCTGCCATTGACTTGTATTTTGGTATTTTCGCCGTTTTTGAGATTGACCGTATTCTGCTCAACCGCTATTGACGGTGTCGGTTTTACCGCGCAGCGAAAAACAACCGGCATACCGTTTGTGATGCCGCCGTTTATACCGCCGTTATTATTTGTGGCGGTTTTGACTGCACCCTTATCAAAGTAAAATTCATCATTCATTTCACTGCCGCGCATATCTGCACACTTAAAACCCACACCGAATTCGACACCCTTTACAGCCGGCACGGAAAACATTGCGTGCGAAATAATACTTTCGACAGAGTCAAACCACGGCTCCCCTGCACCCGCCGGCAAGCCGCTAACACAAGTTTCGGTAATACCGCCGATGCTGTCACCCTTTTCGGAAGCATAAATAATTGCAGCTTTCATCAGCATTTCGGCTTTATTATCAAGCACCGGAAAAACATTATGTAAAAGCAAATTACGGTCAGCATCAAAATCAGAAAAATCGCGGTCATTTATACCGCCGCAATATTTGAGATGCGTTATTATTTTTATCCCTTTACACAACAGAATTACACGGCATATTTCACCAACGGCAACCAATGGTGCGGTAAGCCTGCCGCTTAAATGACCGCCGCCGCGAATATCTGCAAATCCCGATGATTTTATCATTGATGTATAATCGGCGTGACCGGGACGCACTTTACCGCCAAGAGCTTCGTAAGCGCCGCTGTCGGTATCGGTGTTTTCAATTAAAACACAAAGCGGTGCTCCGGTGGTTTTGCCGTTATAAACACCGCTGATTATTTTAAAATCATCGGCTTCACGCCTTTTGGTTGAAACCGAAAGCTCACCGCGCCTTTTTTCAAGAGCGGATGCAATTGCCTCGCAATCGACTTCAACTCCTGCAGGAACACCGTCCAAAACTGCGCCGACGGCACCGCCGTGGCTTTCACCAAAAAGCGTTACGGCAATATTACTGCCGAATGTATTTTTCATAAGCCGTAAACCTCCGTAAACAAACCCTCAATTTCGCTCAGATCGAAATTTTTAAAATAATATTCACCGACAATATCAACCCGTACTGTACACACGCAGTTAGTTAAACACTTTTTATCGTGGCAAAGTGGATCTGAAATTCCGTTTTCAATATCGACACTTGTGGGTAAGCCGTATTTTTCAAGTACCGATTTCACACGCGGGCGAATAGCTTTTGAACACATCGGCAGCATACCGAGTGCCACACATTCGCCGTGCAATAATTCGTTTTCATTTTGCGTTGACTCAATAGCGTGACCGATCGTATGCCCGAAATTAAGCATTTTTCTCACACCGTTTTCTTTTTCGTCGGCTTCAACGACCTGTATTTTAAGAGAAACGCATCTGCGGATAATATCGCCAATATCAGCATTGCCGTTTTCAAGTTCGCAGAACAGTCCGGCATCGCTCGTGAGGGCGATTTTTATACATTCAGCCATACCGCACGCGATTTGCCGCGGCGAAAGCGTTTCCAAAAGCGCGGTGTCGGTAATTATCGCTTCCGGTCTGTAAAAAGTACCGATTTGATTTTTATATGCTTCAAAATCGACGCCGTTTTTACCGCCGATAGAAGAATCGACCTGTGAAAGCAATGTGGTCGGAATATTCACGAATGCAATTCCGCGCATAAAGGTTGCTGCGGCAAAACCTGCAATATCACCTACAACACCGCCGCCGACGGCAACAATTACATCACTGCGCGTAAATTTATTATCGACAAGGGATTTTATAATCGCAAGATATGTATCGGTATTTTTGCTTTTTTCGCCGCTTTCAAAGGTAAAAACAAACGAAGATTCAAACTGAGCGGCAACAGTTTCGGCATACTGTTCGGGAACACCGCTGTCGGTAACAACAAATGCTTTACGGCTTGTTTTTATGTAATCTTTTATATGTTCAAGTGCGCCGCGATCTATATAAACAGGTGTACCGTTTACAGCTAAAACGCCGATTTGGGATGACTGAAAGCGTTTAGAATTATCCGTTACGGATTTCAGAAAATCGCGGTAATATACGCGATTTTTCTCACTGACATACTGCGAATTATTATTGAGCATTTCATTTTCGCGTTTTAAATCCGTTACGGGAATACCGTTCTGCTTTTTATACTCAGCTATATTTTTAACGGTATTCATTCTTTTTTCAAAAAGAATCGCCATTTCGGCATCTATGCCGTCGAGCTCGGCACGGTATTCGCTCAGTAAAGTATCGTTACTCATAAATCCCCCGAAAAATTAAAACAATGCCCGCATCGTAATAATGCGAGCATATATAATCAATACCAGCCGCTGTTAGCACCTTTGGTTGCGAGCACCACTCCGCCGTCCGAACTTTTGGTGGGTTCAGCCGAAGATGTGGTTTTTTGTGTTGCTTTTTCAGTTGCTTTTTCAGTTGCTTTTTCGGTTGCTTTTTCGGTAACTTTCGCAGTTGTAATCTTTTCGGCTTTGCCGTCATCGTCACCTATATCCACGGGAACATATTCCTTTTCGGTTACGATTTCGGTAACGACCGCGCCGTCTTCTTCTGTAACGGTTTCGCCGTTTTCATCGGTAACTTCTTCGATTATTTCGGAAATTACCACTGTGGTTTTGACCTCCTCGGTCGCGACCGTGGTGCTTTCGGCATCACCCTCGGTTTTTTTGCCGCACGATGCAAAGCAGGTAATAAGTAGCGCAACTGCTAAAATAACAATACTGAAAATTTTGATGGATTTCATGATAAATAAACCTCCGTTAAATTTTTACGCCCTCGGCGCGAAGCGCTTCGGTAAGTGCGGGAATATCAAAATTTTTAAATACGAAGCCCTTCATTCCGTATGCTTTGGCACCGTCGATATTTGCCGCAACATCATCAATGAAAAAGCACTCGTCCGCTTTTAGTGAAAATTTGCCGCAGAAAAGCTCGAATATTTCGCGCCGCGGCTTAAGCGTTTTATAAAGGGCGGAAACGAAGTAGCCATCCATAAGCGTAAGTGAAGGAATATCAAAGATATGGTCGAAAACTCTGGGTGTAGCATTTGATAGCAGATACACCGGGTAACCGCATTCCTTGAGATGCTTAATAAAATCATACATAGCGGGAACCGGCGGCATATAAGGGTAAAAATCGTTTAGCATTTCGGCAATGAGCTCACGGCATGGTTCCGGAATTTCCGGCAAAACCTCGGGAATTACATCATCGGAACGGGTAACTCCCTCATCGAGCATTGACCAGATTATACTTTTGAACACCTTTTCGTTGAGGATCTCGTGGTATTCTTCGGGGAATTTCTCACGCAGTGTGCGTTGGGTATCGAAATCTATGAGCACGCCGCCCATATCAAAGACAATATTCTTAACCAAATAATCACCTTAATTGTATATTTATTAATTAGTATAACATTAAATAAAAATTTTTTCAATAATTCTCGAAAAAAAGCGAAAAATTACCTTTTATTATTTGAAAAAGGTGTTATAATTATAAGGAAGTTATCAAGGAGGTCAAAAATGATGAAAGTTATAGTTATGAAGGATGCCGCTCAAATAGCGGAAGCGGTTTCAAAAATAATAGCCGACACAGTAAAGGCGAAACCCGACTGTGTGCTCGGTCTTGCCACGGGTGCCACCCCAATTCCCACTTACAACGCGCTTGTTGATATGTATAAGAATGGCGAGATTTCATTCAATGATGTTAAAACATTTAACCTCGATGAATACTGCGACCTGCCGCGCAATGATGTGAACAGTTACTACACATTTATGCACGAAAATCTTTTCAACAAAACCGATTTCAAAGAAGAAAACACTCATATTATTGACGGCAACAGCGCGGATGTGGAAAAAACCTGCAAAGAATTTGACGAAATGATAAACAACGCCGGCGGCGTCGATGTGCAGATTCTCGGCATAGGCAACAACGCACACATCGGCTTCAATGAGCCTGCCGATGATTTCACCGAAGGCACATTTAAGGTCGCACTTACCGAAAGCACCATTAATGCGAATAAAATTTATTTCACAGAATCCGAAATGCCGCGATACGCACTTACAATGGGCATCGGTCAGATAATGAAAGCCAAAAAGATTATCCTTATTGCCACCGGTCCCAAAAAAGCCGAAGCCATAAAGAACACTGTCGAGGGCAATGTAACCGCTCAGGTACCCGCTTCAATACTGCAAAAGCACGATGATGCGATTATATTTGTTGACGAAGCCGCCGGTGCACTGCTAACAAAATAAGCTGATATACAACAACTCCCGAGGCAAAAATGCTTCGGGAGTTGTTGTATAAATTATTTCTGCAATTCGCTGAAAGCAGCAGGCAGAACATTTCCGCAGTCGCTCGGCAGCATACAGTATTCTGTATATGAGCTGCTCAACAAATCCGCAGCAAAGCCGTGAACATACGCACCGACACACGCGGCATTAAATAGTTTGCCGCCGTTCTGAGCTGCAATACCGCCGATTATGCCGGAGAGCAAATCCCCCGCTCCGCCTTTGGCAAGACCGGAATTACCGGTAGGATTAATATAAACCGAAGATACATCGGAATTGCATATAACGGTATTTTGCCCTTTAAGCAAAAGATTAACATTATAATCTCTGCAGAAATCGCAAGCGGTTTTTTCGCGTTCGGCTTGAATCTCGGGGACGGTTTTATCGGTAAGGCGTGCCATTTCACCCGGATGCGGCGTAAGCAATATTTCACAATCTGCATTTTTCAGAAAGTTAACACTATCCGAAATACAGTTGAGAGAATCGGCATCAAGAATAAGCGGTGTTCTGCTTACGGAAATAAGTGAGGTCGTAACAAGATGTGCGCCGTAGCCGGTACCGATACCGCAGCCGCATACAACGACATCGGCTTTATCCGCCGCTTCAAGAATACGCGGCAGAGCAAGGTGACTTATTTCACCGTGTTCATCGGTTTCAAACGGCAAAAAAAGAGTTTCGGTAAGGCGCGATGTAAGCGCGGTATAAAGCACATCCGGGAAAGCGATTTCAACAAGTCCGGCGCCGCTTCTTAATGCACCTTGCGCAGCGAGAACGCAGCAGCCGACCATATTTTTGCTGCCGCAAACTATAAGCACCCTGCCGAATGTCCCTTTATTGCCGTCGGAACGGCGTTTTGGCAGTAATGATTTAACAAGTGATTTATCAAGTACAATACTGTTCATAAAACTTCAACTCACAAAAAGCATTTGTTAAATGATACCGCACAAGCGGCATTAAGTCAAGCAATACGCACCGCTCCGCCGGTTTTTTCCTTTTCGGCATCGGCGGAATTTTCTGTTTCGGGTGCAAGCCTGACAACATTGCTTTTTGCAGCGCGCTGTTTACGCATAACAATAACGGCTGCTTTGAATGCACATTTCACAAAACGGCAGAATTTAATTTCCCAAGCGCCGATTTTAGCTTCATTATATACCGCCATAACGCATACAAGTATCGCAATAAGTTCGATAAGTGATTTTAAAAGTAATTCGTTTGTCATAATATTTACCTCCGAATAAAACATTTGTTCGTTACGCCTACATTATAGCACCGTTTTTGACTTTGTCAACACAAATGTTCATATTTTTTCGCATTTTAGGTACTTTTAAAAGTACTTTTGACGGCTTTTTTACCATTTTTCGATTTTTTTCGGATTGATTTGTTCGTTTCACACACACTTTCTAAAGTTTAATATCGGCGGCTTCAGCACAAAAACCGAACATTACTTCGCTTTTCAGAATCACAAAACGGAGTTTTTACATTTAAACTTTTTTGTAAAAAAAGTGTTTATCTTTTATAAAAAGTATTGTATAATACATTTAATATGCGCAAAGGATGAAATTTATGTTTGTAGATAAAGCAGTAATAAGCATAACCGCGGGCAACGGCGGTAACGGTGCCGTTGCTTTCCACCGCGAAAAATATATAGCTGCCGGCGGTCCCGACGGCGGCGATGGCGGCAAGGGCGGAAACATCGTTTTTCAGGTAGATGACAATCTTTCCACCCTCTCCGACTTTCGTTACAAAAGAAAATACAAAGCTCAGAGCGGTGAAAACGGCAGAGGCGGCAACTGCAACGGCAAGCGCGGTGAGGATCTTATTATAAGAGTACCGCGCGGCACTGTTATACGCGAAAACGAAAGCGGCTTCGTAATGGCTGATATGAGCATTGACGAAAACTTTATTGCCGCAAAAGGCGGCAACGGCGGCTGGGGCAACAGGCATTTTTCAACACCTACACGCCAGGTTCCCCGTTTTGCCAAAGACGGTGCCCCCGGTGAAAGCTGGGAGGTTACACTCGAATTAAAACTGCTCGCGGATGTCGGTCTTATCGGTTTCCCCAATGTCGGAAAGTCCACGCTTATTTCGGTAGTGAGCGAAGCAAAGCCGATTATTGCCGATTACCACTTTACAACGCTCATACCTGTTCCCGGTGTAGTAAGAATGGGTCCCGAAAGCAGCTTTGTAATGGCGGATATACCCGGTATTATTGAGGGTGCGAGCGAAGGAATCGGATTAGGTCACGAGTTTTTAAGACATATTGAGCGCTGCCGTATGCTTGTGCATGTGGTGGATATTGCAGGCAGCGAGGGCAGAGATCCGTTTGAGGATTACAATGCAATAAACGCCGAACTTGAAAAATACAACCCCGAGCTGTTAAGATACCCTACGATAGTTGCAGGCAATAAGGCTGACCTTGCCACAGATGAGCAGCGCGCCGCGTTCAGGGAATTTATCAGCGAAAAGGGGCTTGATTATTACGAGATATGCGCCCCGATAGCCGAAGGAACTGCCGACCTTATAAACGCAGTAGCGGCACAGTTAAGCAAGCTGCCGCCCGTAAAGATTTATGACCGGCAGGAAATCACTCCCAAAGAAATTTTTAAAACCGCCAAACGCGATTTTAAAATCAGAATTGAGGGTGATGTGTTTATTGTAGAAGCCGAATGGCTTGCAAAAATCCTTGCAAAAACAGATCTCAATGATTACGAATCTTTACAGTATTTTCAGAATGTTTTACAGACAAGCGGTATTATTCAGGCGCTTATTGACCGCGGCATTGTTGAGGGTGACACTGTGAGTATTTACGATTTGGAGTTTGATTATGTGCCGTGATGATTTAAACATTTCCCGCGTTCTGCCGACCGACAATGAGCCGCTCGCAGAAACGAAAGTCAGAATGTATGCGCCGCTGACACTCGCCTTTGTAGGTGATGCCGTATTCAGCCTTATGGTGAGACGGTACTTAACGCAGGATATTTCAAAACCGGCAGGCAAGCTGCACAAGGAATCAATACAATATGTAAACGCCGCATTTCAGGCAGAGGCGGCAAGGGCAATACTGCCGCTTTTAAATGAGGATGAGGAAGCCGTTTTCAAGCGCGGCAGAAATGCGCACAGTGCGCACTCGCCCAAAAATCAAAGCAGTGCAGATTACCGATATGCGACCGGTCTTGAGGCACTGTTCGGCTACCTTTACCTTTGCGGTAAAAATGAACGCGCCGCCCACCTTTTTGATGAAACTGTTAAACTTATCAACAAGTGAAAGGATATATACCATGGCACTTAAAAAGAAAGAAAACATACGCAATTTTTCAATAATCGCGCACATAGACCACGGCAAATCCACACTTGCCGACAGATTACTTGAGCTTACAAACACCGTTGCTCACAGAGATATGGAAAACCAGATCCTTGACGATATGGATCTTGAACGCGAGAGAGGAATTACAATAAAAGCGCACGCAGTTAAGCTCAATTATACCGCAGCAGACGGCAATGACTACGTGCTCAACCTTATTGACACTCCCGGCCATGTGGACTTCAACTATGAGGTTTCGCGTTCACTCGCCGCGTGCGAGGGCGCGGTGCTTATTGTGGATGCTTCGCAGGGAATCGAAGCACAGACACTTGCAAACACTTACCTTGCACTTGACCACAACCTTGAAATAGTACCCGTTATAAACAAAATCGATTTGCCGAGTGCCAACCCCGACGGCGTTGCAGCTGATATTGAGGATGTTATAGGCATCCCCTGCGACGAAGCGCCGCGAATTTCGGCTAAAACGGGTCAGAATGTTGAGCAGGTGCTTGAACAGATAGTTAAGGTCGTACCCGCCCCCGAGGGTGATGACGATGCGCCGTTAAGAGCGTTGATTTTCGACTCGGTTTATGACAATTACAAGGGCGTTATAGTATATGTAAGAATTGTTGACGGCACCATAAAGCCCGGTGACACAATGCGGATGATGGCTACGGGTGCGGAATTCACGGTAGTGGAAACAGGTACTATGAACGCAACCTCGCTCGTTCCCGGTGCCTGCCTTAAATCAGGCGAGGTCGGCTACATTACCGGCTCAATCAAAACGGTAAGCGATGCGCGCGTGGGCGATACCGTTACACTTGCAGTCAATCCTGCCGCCGAAGCTCTGCCGGGTTACAGAAAGGCAACGCCCATGGTATTCTGCGGCATTTACCCCGCAGACGGCGCCGATTACGAAAACCTGCACGAAGCACTTGAAAAATTGCAGCTTAACGATGCTGCGCTCTCTTATGAGCCTGAAACATCGGGTGCGCTCGGCTTCGGCTTCAGGTGCGGCTTCCTCGGTCTTTTGCATCTTGAAATCATTCAGGAACGCCTTGAACGCGAATATGACCTTGACCTTGTTACTACCGTTCCGAGCGTTGTTTATAAAATACACCTTACCGACGGCACTACCGTGGAAATAGACAATCCCACACACTACCCCGATCCTGCGACTATTGATTTTTCGGAAGAGCCGGTTGCGGATGCCCACATTTACACCCCCTCGGAATATGTGGGTTCGGTCATGGAGCTTTGCCAGGAGCGCCGCGGAACATTCAAAAATATGGATTACATTTCAGCAGACAGAGTTGAAATTAAATACGACTTGCCGCTTAATGAAATAATTTATGATTTCTTCGATGCGCTCAAATCGCGCACACGCGGCTATGCTTCACTTGACTATGAAATCTCGGAATATAAGCGTTCAAATCTTGTAAAGCTCGATGTTCTCTTAAACGGCGATGCGGTAGATGCACTTTCATTTATAGTACACTCCGACAAAGCGTACGGCAGAGCACGCAAAATAGCCGAAAAACTCAAGGACAATATTCCGAGGCAGATGTTTGAAATACCCGTACAAATCGCCATAGGCGGCAAGGTAATTGCGCGCGAAACCGTTAAGGCGATGCGTAAAGATGTGCTTGCCAAGTGCTACGGCGGCGATATAACGCGTAAAAAGAAACTGCTTGAAAAGCAGAAAGAGGGCAAGAAGCGTATGCGCTCGTTCGGTACGGTAGAAGTACCGCAGGAAGCATTTATGGCAATACTCAAGCTTGATGACGATGATTAACGCAAAAACCCAAAACAAAAAGTAAAGAACAAAAAACACGGAAATCCGATGTTTTTTGCATTGAACACTCAGTTTATTGCAAAATACACCGGATTTCCGCTTTTATTATGTACTTATTTTCTTATTTATAACAGAAACGAATTATACTTAGAGTCACGGAGCATCGAAAAAACATCACCATCTGCACCGACTATAATATGATCTGCGAGTGCAAGGCCCATATTACGAAGCATTACCGCAACCGAACGCGTAGTATCAATATCCGCCGCCGACGGCGAAGAATCAGTCAACGGATGATTGTGAACAAGAATGATATACAGGCAGTTGCTCTGTGCGGCAATACGGGCAATAAGCGTCTTATCAAGCAAAACGGTAGTTTCATCGCCCTCGGTAAGTTCGTGCACGCGTTTGAGCTGCTTTGCATTATCAAGGCACAAAAGGAAAACGCGTTCTTTGGTTTCATCAATATAAAGCGATTTTACAAGTTCGGCAAGTTCCTCAAAGCTTTCATACTTTTTCCTGCGGGAAAGTTTCTGCTTTGTGCCTCGCCTACCAAGCTCCGATACCGAAGAAAGCATAATTGCAGTATTTTCACCGACACCTTTCACCTGCAAAAGCTCGTCATACCCTGCATTAAGCACACCGGAAATACCGCCGAACTCGTTTATCAAACGGTGCGCGAGCTCATTTGTATCATCGCGCGGAATTGAATAAAAGAGCAGCAGCTCGAGGAGCTTATGATCCTCAAGCTGTTGAAAGCCATATTGTGCCACGCTGTTTTTCACGCGTGCGCGATGACCTGCGTGTATATTCTTTTTATTGCCTTTTTCACCCATAAATTAAAGATTTACTGCATTTTTAAGAGTTTGTGCCATATCGGTCTTTTCCCAGGCAACATCAAGATCTTCCCTGCCCATATGTCCGTAAGCGGCAACTGCACGGTACTGCGGTTTTCTTAAATTAAGTTTTTCGATAATTGCGGCAGGCCTTAAATCGAAATACTTTTTAACAAGTGCTTCGATTTCGGCATCTGCGATTTTGCCCGTACCGAAAGTATCGATTCTGACAGAAAGCGGATGTGCAACGCCGATAGCATATGCAAGCTGAAGCTCGCACTTTTCCGCAAGACCTGCGGCTACGACATTCTTTGCAACATACCTTGCGGCATAAGCGGCACTCCTGTCGACCTTTGTGGGATCTTTACCGGAGAAAGCACCGCCGCCGTGGCGTGAATACCCGCCGTATGTATCAACTATGATCTTTCTGCCGGTAAGACCGCTGTCACCCACGGGACCGCCGATAACGAAATTGCCGGTGGGATTTACATAGAACTTGGTATCCGCATCGAGATACTTTTCGGGTATAACGGGTTTGATGACATACTCAATAATCTCCTTGCGGAGTTTTTCGATATCAATGGGGTCGTGCTGCGAAGAAACAACGACAGCCTCAACTCTTACGGGCTTGTCGTTATCGTCATACTCAATAGTGACCTGACTTTTGCCATCCGGGCGAAGATATGAAAGCGTGCCGTTCTTTCTGACCTCGGTAAGCTTCTTTGCAAGCTTATGAGCAAGCGAAATCGGAAGCGGCATAAGCTCTGCGGTGTCGTTGCAGGCAAAGCCGAACATCATACCCTGATCGCCGGCGCCGTGAAGGTTGTAGGGATCTTCCTCCCCGTCTTTTAGTTCGAGCGATTTATCAACGCCCATGGAAATATCCGCCGACTGCTTATCAATATTGGTAAGTATTGCGCAGGAATTGCCGTCAAAGCCGTAAGCGGCGTTATTGAAGCCGATATCGTTAATGACTCCCCTTGCTATTGCGGGAATATCGACCTGTGCGGTGGTGGAAATTTCACCCATAAGCACAACCATACCGGTGGTGCAGGTGGTCTCGCAGGCCACACGGGCGAATTTGTCCTGCTCAAGCATAGCATCAAGCACAGCATCGGAAATCTGGTCACAGATTTTGTCGGGATGACCCTCGGTCACTGATTCCGAGGTGAAATATCTTTTAGCCATTATAATATCCTCCGTAACGGAAATATAAGTTCACACAAAACGCTAACTTATACAATATATACCATAAGACGAAAAATGTCAAGTTTTGCAAAAAGGTATATATGCAGATATGCAAAAAGGTATATATGCAGATATACAATAGCTTAAAAATGTTAAATAATCTTTAACCAAATAAAAAACTTGCGGCATTTTTGTGCTGCAAGTCTTTTATATTTAATTTAATCGTTCAAGCCCATACTCACAGAAAGAGCTGTATCAATTCTGTTCATATCGCTATCCTGCAGATTGCCCATTCGCTCGCGAAGGCGCTGCTTATCAAGTGTACGTATCTGCTCAAGGAGCACAACGGAATCCTTTGAAAGACCGCAGGAATCGGCGTTTACGCTTATATGTGTGGGGAGCCTTGTTTTAAAGCGCTGACTTGTTATAGCCGCGGCAATTACTGTGGGACTGTATCGGTTGCCGACATCATTCTGCACTATAAGCACGGGTCTTACGCCGCCCTGCTCGGAGCCGACCACGGGGCTGAGGTCGGCATAAAATATATCCCCTCTTTTAATATTCAAAAATATCACTCTCCGATATCAACTCTTTTGACATCTATATTTTTCACAAGTTATGAGAGTTTAAACACATTTGAACACAATTTTTTCAGCCCCGGTTTATTATATACACCGAACCGTACAAGAGTGACAAAAAAAGCTCCCCCGCCGAAACGGAGAAGCATTCGGTTTTATAATATCAGTCTGTTTGGTAAATATACTCGGTTCGGATTCCCTTGCTCAAAGCCACATCATCAGCCATAGAGCCTTTGACACATTTCACCACAAGTTGATTTTTAGTTTCATCCGGAAGCACCGGCAATGCCTTGTAGTCAAATGATCTAACAGATGCGGGAACAACAAGCTCTTTGAGATTGTCACAACCGTTGAAGCAGTAATCGCCGACATACTCGGTGCCGCTTTTGATTTCAAACTTCTCAAGCGACTCGCAGTTGCCGAAAGCATAAGTTTCAATGCGCTTCGTGCACGGAAGGTTGACTGTTGAGAGGTTCGTGCAGCCTCTGAACGCGCTCTGACCGACACTTTCAAGGTCATAAGAATTGAGGAAAACAACGCTTTTGAGCTCCGTGCAATTTCTGAAAGCATTTTCACCGATTTTAATTATATTATCCTTAATGCAAACGGTGGTAATGGGCTTTTCGGCAAAGCATTTATCGCCGATTTCCGTGACCTTATTGCCCATAACGGTTACGGGAATGTAAATGGTTTTGTCGTAATCCTTGCCGATGTACTCATTAAGCGTAACGGTTTTTGTTGATGGGTCAATGGTGTATTTGTAATCTACTACCTCGGGTTCGGTGGTGGGAGGCTCGGTTGTAGGCTGCTGCGAGGGAGAGATCACCGAAGTTTCAACATAAATATAAACAAGCGATGTGAGCGGCGCACCTGTTGTGAGAGTGGTATCACTCGTTGAGGTGGAAGAAGTGTCGGTGGCAGTGGCAATATCGCTTGCAAATTTGTTAAAATCCACCCAAGCATCTGTATTTTTAACCTCACTTGTATTGACGGGAGTCTGAATAACATATTTACTTGTGCCGAGAGTTTCTTTATTGGGCGAGGTACTGCCGAAAATATCCAACCCGCCGTTCTGCTTCATAAGGCCGACGGCGAGTATAGCCGCGGCAACAAGTATAACCACGGCAAGCACAATTATCAGCTTATTGGATTTAGTTTTCTTCATCGGAATACCTCACATAACTGCCGATAACACGGCAAGGATACAATTTAGTGACATTGTAACATAAAGATTTTAAAAAGTACATAGTATTTTTTAACTAATCTGTGAACTTTTTATTTCTCATACATTTCGAGCGCGCAATTTACAAACGCCTTTGTTGCGCGGCTCGGATACCTGCGCTTTTTATATGCAATGGCAAGCTTACGGTGAGTATTGGTGCCGGAAATCTTATAGAAAACACATTTGCCGCCGCCGCTTACCGAGGAAACGAGGTTATCGGTCACTATTGTTACGCCGAGCCCCGCTTTGCACATATTGTATGCGGTAAGAAGCTGATCGGGGTAAATTTTCACATCGGGCACAAAACCCGCACTGTCGCACAGTGTCATGGAACGGGTAAACATATCGTTGCCGCGTTTAAGTATAAGGAACGGCTCACCGCTGAATTTTTTAAGGTCAACGGTCGGGCAATCGTCACGCATATATTTCCCGCAGACAATATCGTCATCGGTAAGCGCGCAGGACTTATACTTTTTGTTTATTTCATATTCCGACGGCACTGCAAGCATGAGCGTTTCATCCGCAAGCGGGAACGATACGAAAAGCGCCGGGTCAAAATCATGCGCCACAAGTATATCGACCTTTTCATCAAGAAGCTGATTTTTAAGGTCATGGGTATTTGATTCAACGGTTTCGACTTTTATACCGCCGTATTTTTTCATAAAGTTTATGATTATTTTCGGAAGAATGAATGAGGAAATAAAATTTTCGCCGCTTACGGTAACGCTGCCGCTTTTCATATCCGAAAGGTCATTGAGCTGATTGAGCATACCGTGCTCGAGTGTGCGCATTTTTTCTATGGACTCGATACACACCTTGCCTGCCGGAGTAAGTGAAATCGGGTTGGTGCTGCGGTCGAAAATTGTAACGCCGAGCTGCTTTTCAACCTTTTTTACGCTTGCGGAAAGCGCGGGCTGCGAGATAAACAGTTTTTTGGCGGCACCCGAAAAGCTTCTTTCAAGGTAGACCTCATAAACATAATCCATTCCGTCGAACATATAAATCACCCTGCCTCTGAGCCGTTACAGTGCGGCTTCAAGTTTGGAAATATCGAGTTTGCCGTAACCGGCAACAAAATCTTTGAACCACAAGAGCATAGTACGAACGCCGCCTGCGGTATTGCTTTCGGTATTCATAACAAGAAGCGGCTCATGCAGGCTTCTTCTTAAAAGGATCCAGCCGTCACCTGCATCTTTGCCGAAATTAACGCGTATACCCTCGTGATTTACGGGCGAAACGCTCGCAGATTCACACTCGCGGCAATGCTTTTCAAAGTCGGCAATTACATCATTTCCGTATTTTGAAAAGTCATCAACAAGTATTTTATAGCGAATTTCCTTTTCCTCAACGGGAGTTTTAAGGTCGCTTATAATATCCTCTATGGTTTTGCCCTCTGCGGCAAGCTTTGCGGCTTCTATAATAATTTTGGTAACAAGATATGCGCCGTCATCGAGGTAATAATTCTCGGCAAATGCAGCGTGACCCGAGGTTTCAATGGCAAGCGGTGCGGCTATACCCTCGCCGCTCAATCTTTTTGCCTCGTCGATTACATTTTTATAACCGCGTTTAAAGCGATGGTGAACGCCACCGAGTATTTCGGTTATAAATTCGGCAAGTCCGTCGGAAGTTACGGAATCGGTAACCACGGTGCCGCCCGCGCAATTTTTAAGCGCAATAAACGCAGCAAGCGCAACGAGCTTGTTTCTGTTGATTTCCTCGCCGCTTTTGCCGACACACGCCGCACGGTCGCAATCGGTATCGAAAATTATGCCGAGGTCGGACCCGGAAGCAACTACGGCACCGCTGACGGCGCGCATAGCATCGGCATTTTCGGGATTGGCTATGTGGTTGGGGAACATACCGTCAGGCTCCAAAAAGCAGCTGCCGCTTACATCTGCGCCGAGCGGAGCAAGAACATTATTTGCATAGAAGCCGCCGACACCGTTACCTGCATCCACTGCAATTTTAAGACCTGCGAGAGGTTTTTCGCCGCGCTGTGCACCGTTGATTATCATATTGCGTAAATCCTCGCAGTAACGCGCCATATTGTCGAGTTTTTCAAAATCAGCGGCAGCATCTGGCGCTGTGCAGGGATTCAACGAAGCATATTCAAGTATTTCGGCAATTTCGCTGCCTGAGAAGCCGCCCTCACGGGTAAAATACTTTAAGCCGTTCATCTCATAAGGCAAGTGGCTCGCGGTTATCTCAACGGAAGCATCAACGCCGAAATTTATTATGGACATAAACATTGACGGAGTTGTGGAAAGACCGCACGAATAAATCTTTACACCGTTTGCGGCAAGAGTCTTTTCAACTGCCGAAGCAATACGCGGCGACGAAACGCGCGAATCGTAACCGACGGCAACACTCAAATCGTCTTTGCCGAGTTTTTTGCGCATAAACTGCACGAATGAAACGGTAATTGCGGCTACGCGCTCATCGGTCAAATCCACCGGTGCGCCGTTAACCGAAACTGCCGTACCTCTTATATCCGTTCCGCTTTTCAAATAAGCAAGTTCATTCATCTTTCATTCCTCCGTAAAACATAAAATACTCTTTCGCTGTTTTCGCGCGGGGCTTCAAAAGTCAGTTCATCATACCTGCCGACGACCGTAAAATCGCCCCGTGAAACGGCGGTGGTAAGTTCGTCATCGGTAAAAGCCGTTTCGGTGAAGCTTTCGCGGCAGCGTTCATAGTGTTCGCCGCCGCTGCGAATAAAGAAATCAAGGCTTATGCCGACCGTTCTGCCGTCGCTGTGCAGGCTGTTCTGCCAGACGCAAAACACATTTTTTTCATCATAAACGAATGTATTATTTGCAAGCACCTTTTGGTGTTTATATAGCGTATTCACATCAAAAATCACTATACCGCCGTCATCGACGAAGTTTGTGAGCCGTTCAAAAACGCTGTTTACATCATCGACGGAACAAAGGTGATTTAAACTGTCAAGCGAGCAGACAACGGCGCGCACCGTGCCGTAAAGGTCCGTTTCCTCCATACGCTGACAAAGAAACATCATCTGTGTTCCCCTGTCATACGCCTTTTCCCGCGCAACGGCGAGCATATCGGCAGAGGCATCGGATGCGATGACATCAAAGCCTTTTTCGGCAAGCAGAACACTCAAAGAGCCTGTGCCGCAGGCAAGGTCCAGTAAAAGCCCGTCGGTTATACCGTGATTTTTCAGTATTTCACACACATAATCGGCGCGACATTCATAATCGACATTGCGCGTAAGCTCATCGTATACACAAGCGAAAGAATTATATGACATAACACACCTTACTGTTTGAAAAATTCATCAAATGCTCTGAATGCTGCCCAGAGGTCATATTTAGCAATAACCTCGTAGGGCGCGTGCATCGAAAGCACGGCTACGCCCACATCGACAACATCAATATCGTGGCGGGCTACATACTTTGCGACAGTTCCGCCGCCGCCCGCATCCACCTTGCCGAGCTCGCCGATCTGCCAAACGACTTTTTTACTGTCGAGCAGTGCCCTGACCTTGCCCATAAATTCGGCAGAGGCATCGCTTGAGCCGCTTTTGCCGCGCGAGCCGGTATATTTGGTGATAACCACGCCGCGATTAAGGAACGAAGCGTTATTCTTTTCGAAAACGCTGCTGAAGGTCGGATCGTAAGCCGCGTTAACATCGGCGGAAAGGCACTCGCTATGCGAAAGCACCTCGTACTGGTCAACGCCCTCTGCTTTTGCGAGGCTTGCGATGAAATATTTGAGATATGAGGACTGAAGCCCCGTGTTGCCCTCGGAGCCGATTTCTTCTTTGTCGGTGAGGCAGGTTATTACGGTGTAATCGGGCTTATTTGCCGCAAAAGCCGCCCTTGCCGCAGGGTAAGCGCACACGCGGTCATCGTGGCCGTAAGCGCCGATAAGTCCCTTGTCGAAGCCGATGAAATCCGCCTTGAACGCGGGCACCACTTCAAGCTCGGCACTGAGAAAATCAGCCTCGGTAATGCCGTATTTTTCATTGAGTATTTTAAGAAGATTCAGTTTAACGAGCTCGCTGCCCTCATCGCTCTTAAAAGGCAGACTGCCGATAATTACATTGAGCTCTTCGCCTGCTATACCCTCTCTGAGGGGGCGTTTTTCCTGCTCGCCGTCAAGGTGCGGGAGTAAATCGGATATAACGAATTTGGGCTCGCCCTCTTTTTCGCCCACGCTGACCTGCACCTCGGTGCCGTCGTTTTTAACTATTACGCCGTGCAGAGCAAGCGGAATTGTCACCCACTGGTATTTTTTAATGCCGCCGTAGTAATGAGTTTTGAAAAATGCCATTTCATCGCTCTCGTAAATGGGGTTGGGTTTAAGGTCAAGGCGTGGTGAATCAATGTGCGCCGCGGCGATTTTTACGCCCTCTTTAAGGCTTTTTTTGCCGATAACCGCAAGAATGACGGCTTTTTTGCGATTGATGTAATACACCTTATCGCCCGCTTTATACTTTTTTGAAGCATCGTATTCTTTGAAGCCGAGCTTCTTTGCCTGCGCAACTACTTCCGCAACCGCTTCGCGCTCGGTTTTTGCATTGTCGAGGAAATTTATATAATCAACGGCAAATTCGTCTGCCTGCTTGATTTCGGCTTTACTCATTACGCCCGCGGCGTGTTTGGGCTGATAAAAAAGTTCTTTTTTGAGTTCTTCTGCTTTTGACATAATATCAGTTCCTTTCCGTCATACCGAATACTTTATCCACAACGCTTTGCGCGACGCTTTTAACATCGTTTAAGCCGTCATTTACTATAACATAATCGGATTTGCTTTCGTACCAATCGTCGCTCTTTTGGGCGCTTATTCGCAAAAGAGCATCAGCTTCGGATATACCGTCGCGTTTCATTATTCTTTCGAGCCGCACACTTTCGGGTGCGGTAACGGTAATAAGCACATCGCACCTTTCCGCGAAGCCCGATTCTATAATTGCCGCAGCATCCACAACACAGACATCGTATTTTTCAAAATACTTATTGCACAGCCTTTCCATTTCTCTGTTTATAGCAGGATGCGTTATTGAATTGAGCAGTTCTGTTTTTTCGGGTGAGGAAAAAGCCCGGCGAGCGAGCAGCTTTTTATCAAGTATTTTTCCGTTAACTGTATCACTGCCGAAAGCACCAGCGAGTTTCTTTAGTATTTCCGGATGTGAAGTTATACCTGCGGCGACCTTATCACCGTCTATGACGGCAGCTCCCATTTCCGAAAACACGCGCGAAACGGCGGATTTGCCTGCACCCGTTTTGCCCGTAAGCCCGACGGTAATTTTCATAAAATGCACCTCACAGTTCAATCACCTTGAATGCCGCGGCGCGCAAAAGTCTGTTCATAACGGCAAGGTTATCGTCATCGGCGGTATCGGGGCAGCGCACAAAGCATCGCTTCACACCGCGGTCATCAAGCTCACGCAGAGCATCGAATAGCCTGCGGCTCATCTCTTTATAATTTTCACCGCCGTAGCAAATATACGGAACACCGAGACCGCCGCCCTCGCCGTTAAAGACCATGGCGCAGGTCGAGCCGTCATTTTCGGCGTTTACGAAATCGCAAAACTCTTTGTAGCCGCTTTTTACCACGGTAACATCGGCATTCGGCGAATAATGCTTATATTTCATACCCGGTGAAGCGACCTTCTGACCGCTTTTAAGGGGATTTAATACGGCATCGTCAACTTCCACTCTGCCGAGAACGGCACGCAGCTCGCTTATTGTAACATTACCCGGTCTCAAAAGCCGGGGCGTTTCACTCGCAAGCAGTATAACCGTGGATTCCACGCCCTCCTCACACTCGCCGCCGTCGATAATAAGCGGTATTCTGCCGTTCATATCGCGAAGAACGTGCTCGGCTTTAGTGGGACTGGGTTTACCCGAAAGGTTTGCTGACGGTGCGGCAAGAGGCAGCCCCGACTCGCGTATAAGCATATTCGCTACGGGATGTGACGGGCAGCGCACGGCTACGGTATCAAGTCCCGCGGTAACGCAATACGGCACCTTTTCGGATTTGGGGACTATCATGGTAAGCGGACCGGGCCAGAAATGCTCTGCGAGTATTTTTGCCGTTTCGGGCACGGATGATGCAAGGCCGTATATTTCATCAAATTTTGAAATATGCACGATAAGAGGGTTATCCTGCGGTCTGCCCTTTGCCTCGAATATTTTTTTGACTGCATCTTCACTGTAAGCGCTGCCGGCAAGGCCGTAAACGGTTTCGGTAGGCATACCGACAACCTCACCGCTGCGCAGAAGCTTTACCGCCTGCGAGTATTTTTCTGCGGTGTCGGCTGATGTGATTTTCACTACTTCGGTTTTCATTTTATTCCTCTGATGCTTTGAGTTTATCGGCGGTATCCGCCGTAATGAGTGCATCTATAATTTCATCAATATCGCCGTTCATAATGGCTTCGATTTTATAAAGCGTAAGCCCTATGCGGTGGTCGGACACCCTGCCCTGCGGGAAATTATATGTTCTTATGCGCTCGCTTCTGTCACCCGTGCCGACCTGCGAACGGCGTTCATCGGCAATTTCGGCGCTCTGCTTTTCGCGCTCCTCGGCAAGAAGGCGCGAGCGAAGCACCTTTAACGCTTTATCTTTATTTTTATACTGACTGCGCTCATCCTGACATTCAACCACAGTACCCGTGGGAATGTGCGTTATGCGGATCGCGGATGAGGTTTTGTTTACCTT
Organism: Acutalibacteraceae bacterium; assembly: GCA_045616765.1. Classification (GTDB taxonomy): domain Bacteria; phylum Bacillota; class Clostridia; order Oscillospirales; family Acutalibacteraceae; genus DTU089. The sequence goes on along the minus strand of JAZLHL010000064.1, from coordinate 14,172 downwards.
CTGCCCGCCTGCACCGGAGGAACGGTAAGTATCTATCTGTAAATCGGCGGGGTCAAGCTCAAAATCGACCTCCTCGGCTTCCGGCAGAACGGCAACGGTAACGGTTGAGGTATGGATCCTGCCGCCCGTTTCGGTCTCCGGCACGCGCTGAACGCGGTGAACGCCGCTTTCAAACTTAAAGCGCGAATACGCGCCCTCGCCGTCTATCATAAAGCTGATTTCCTTAATGCCGCCGAGACCGGTTTCGTTTATATTGAGCACTTCGGGGCGCCAGCCGCGCGCTTCGGAATACATTGAGTACATACGGTACAGCGAATTTGCAAACAGCGCAGCCTCCTCACCGCCTGCACCTGCGCGTATCTCTACAATAACATTCTTGTCATCATTGGGGTCGCGCGGCAAAAGCAATATTTTCAGTTCATTCAGCAATTCTTCTTTTTTTATTTCACATTCTTCGATTTCGATTTCAAGAAGCTCGCGCATCTCTTTATCCGGATGCTCAGAAAGCAGCTGCTTTGCCGCTTCGCCGTCGTAATCCGCCTTTTTATAGGCACGGAAGGTTTCGGTAACGGGTGTGAGGGATTTAAGCTCCTTCATAAGAGATTTGTAAAGCTCCTGATCGGCTATTACCTCAGGCAAAAAAAGCTGCTCACTGACTTTATTATAACGGTTTTCAATCTGTTGGAGTTTTTCAAGCATCGCTGTCTTCCCTTATGACCTTTCGTATATTCTTTTCGGCTTTTACTCTGGGGATCATAAACTCCCTGCCGCAGCCTCGGCAGCGCAGACGAAAATCCATTCCCGAGCGCAAAACATCAAAATCCTTTGCTCCGCACGGATGTGTTTTTTTCATTTCAAGTATATCACCGACACGAATATCCACTCTGCCGCCCCCTTTTATACACATATAACCATTTTGGAGGGATATTATATCACACTTTTACATAAATTTAAAGAGTAAATACAAATTTATGGAAAAGGTGATATATATGAAGTCATATCTTCCCGAAGGATATTTATTGAATACGCGCGAAAACGCTATTAATACTTCCTGCTATGAAAAACTGCGTGATGCAGCTTTAAGAAACGACCACCTTGAAGCGCGCGCCGTATTCTGTGACAGCGAACATAATCTTCATGTGGATTTTACGGGAGTTCACGGAATCATTCCGCGAACGGAATGTGCTCTCGGCATTGCCGAAGGCACCACGCGGGATATTGCAATTATTGCGCGCGTAAATAAGCCTGTGCGATTTACGGTTACGCATTTCGGCGTTACCGACGGCAAACCGGTAGCATACCTCAGCCGCCGCGCGGTGCAGGAGGATTATATAAAACACCGTTTAACATCACTCATTCCCGGAGATGTTATACCGGCAAGAGTTACTCACCTTGAAAATTTCGGCGCATTCTGCGATATAGGCTGCGGCATCAACGCACTTTTGCCGATAGACAACATCTCGGTTTCGCGCATACCGCACCCAAATGCGCGATTTTCGGTCGGTGATGATATAAGAGTAATTATTAAAGCCTTTGACGGCGACGGCAGAGTGACACTTTCGCACAAGGAGCTTTTAGGCACATGGGCGGAAAATGCGGCGCAGTTCAGCCCCGGCGAAACGGTAAGCGGAATCATAAGAAGCGTTGAAAATTACGGAGTATTTGTTGAACTCACACCCAATCTCGCAGGGCTTGCGGAATACACGCCGAATGTGAGCGAGGGAATGAATGCAAGTGTTTACATAAAAAGCATTATTCCGGAAAAAATGAAATTCAAGCTGATTATTGTTGATTCGTTTGAAGCGGATTATCCGCCTGCGGAATTTTCATATTTTACGGATACCGACCACATTTCGCGCTTCAGGTATTCTCCCGTCTCGGCTGTACGGGAAATAGAAACGGTTTTTGACGAATAATTTGTCATTCTCTCTTGAAGAAAAGAACGCTGTATTGTATAATGAAAGCACAATCCGCAAACAAAGGAGTGTGTCATTATGCAATACAGTTATTTTGATAATATCGGTGAAAAAGTTTCAAAGCTGGGTTTCGGTCTTATGAGGCTGCCTAAGCTTGAAAAGGACAGCGAAAAAATCGACCGCGCCGAAGCCGCAAAACTCGTGGACACGGCATATAAAAACGGCGTTAATTATTTTGACACCGCTTATTTTTACCACGACGGCGAATCGGAGCTTTTTGTTAAAGAGGCTCTGTCGCGCTACCCGCGCAACTCGTTTTTCCTTGCCACGAAAATGCCGGGTGGCTCCATAAAAGACGGCAAAACGCCCGATTTTCTTTTTAATGACCAGCTCAGAAAATGCGGCGTTGATTATTTTGATTTTTACCTGCTTCACGCCGTAAGCGATGATAATTTCATATATTTTGAAGAAAGCGGCGCTTACGAATACCTTACCGAGCGAAAAAAAGAGGGCAAGATAAAGCACCTCGGCTTTTCGTACCACGGCAGCTTTGAATTCTTTAAAAAAGTGCTCGACACGCACAAATGGGATTTTGTGCAGCTGCAGCTGAATTACTACGATTGGAACGATTCCGGCGCAAAGGATTTTTACACAGAGCTTGAAAAGCGCGGTATTCCCTGCATAGTTATGGAGCCCGTGCGCGGCGGCTCGCTGCACAAGCTTAATGATGAAGCGAGGGCGGTATTCGCAGAGCTCGGAGATGCTACGCCCGCTTCGTATGCTCTGCGCTATGTTGCACAACTGAAAAATGTAATGGTCGTGCTCAGCGGTATGTCAACATTCGAGCAGGTCAAGGACAACATAAATACATTTAACGAATGCAAGCCCCTTAACCCAGAGGAAAGTGCGGCTGTTGAAAAGGCGGCACTGCTGTTCAGAAAGAATTTCGCAATTCCCTGCACCGCCTGCAAATACTGTGTTGCGACCTGCCCCGGCGGCGTTGCCATACCCGACTGCTTTGCGGTATTCAACAAGTACAACGAAACGAGAAACGCCGACGATTTCAAATCGCTTTACGGTGAAATAAACGAAGATACCCGCGCCGACAGATGCCTTGACTGTAAGGCGTGCGTTGAGCGCTGCCCGCAGAGTATAGATATACCGAAGCATTTGCGCAAAATTGCCGAGCTTGCCGAAAAATGAGGTGTAATATGAAAAAAATCGCAATTTCGATAATATGCCTGCTTGTTATTACTGCTCTGTTTTGTTCGTGCTCGCATAAAGGTGAAATTACGGATGTGCTGAGAACGGCAAAAGCCGTACTTATAAACGGCGAAGAAGTTAATACCGTTGAAGCGAAAATGGGAGCATTTCAGGGTAATCAGGGCGACAAAATCGAATTCATCTTTGATGAGCCGCACAAAATAAATACTGTCTACATTGTAGAAAAAACAACCGCAGTTCGCCAGTTCAATGTTTACGCGAAAGTTGACGGCAAGGATATGCTTGTTTACACCGACAAAATTATAGCGGCGCAAAATCTTCAATTTGATACAGTTACCGCAGAAGCTTTAACTGTTGAAATACTGAACACCGAAATAGGCAGCGACGGATTTATAATTCAGGGGATTTCCGCTTATGAAATTCCTCAGGAGGTCAGATAAATGTCAATCAGATTTATTGAAGAAAACAAAATGTTCAAGCTCGACTCCAAAACCGTAACATATATGTTCGGCGTTTTTGATGGCGGATACCTTGTTCACTATTACTACGGCGCACCGATTCCCGACACCGATGTTGAGGCGCTGCGCTATCGCGGCGGTTATGCCTCATTTTGCCCTGACAGCCCCTCGGCAAGAGTTCCGAATTTTTCATGCGATGTTACACCGCTTGAATATTCCACAAGCGGCTGCGGCGATTTCAGGCTTTCGGCGTTTTCGGTCAAGAACGCCGACGGCAACACGAACACGGATCTGCGCTATGTAAGCCATAAAATCTATGCAGGCAAGCCCACACTTGAAGGTCTGCCCTCGCTTTATCTCAATAATGACGGCGAGGCCGACACGCTTGAGGTGCTTACTTACGACAAGGTTACAGATGTTTACGTAACGCTTATTTACACGGTATTCAACGATTACGGCGCGATTACAAGAAGTGTAAAGGTTGAAAACAAATCTCAAAAGCCGGTACATATTGAGAGTGTACATTCGCTTTGCGTAGATCTGCCCTCCGCAGATTATGAGATGTTTGACCTTTACGGCAAATGGGGCAAGGAGCGCACTTTGCAGAGAGCTCCCCTGCACCACGGTATTCAGACTATTCGCAGCAAGCGCGGCTCATCAAGTCATTTTCACAATCCCTTTACGGCACTCGTTACCAAGGGTGCTACCGAAACCTACGGTGAATGCTACGGCTTTAACCTCGTTTACAGCAACAACTTTTCCATTGATGTTGAGGTCGATATTTACAACTGCTCGCGTCTTGTGATGGGTATAAATCCCGAAACATTCAGTTGGAAGTTGGAGCCGGGCGAAAGCTTTCAGTCGCCCGAAGCCGTTATGGTTTACACAGATAAAGGCATCGGCGAAATGAGCCGTATTTTCCACAAACTGTATTCAAACAACCTCATAAGAGGCAAATGGAAAAAGGCAAAGCGCCCCCTGCTTATAAACAACTGGGAAGGCACCGGAATGGACTTTGACGATGACAAGCTCGTGTCATTCGCGCGCCACGCCAAGGATATGGGCTTTGAAATGCTCGTAATGGATGACGGCTGGTTCGGTCAGAGGAACAGCGACGATTCATCGCTCGGCGACTGGTATGTAAATGAAGAAAAGCTCAAAGGCGGTCTCGGGCATCTTATTGAGCGCGTAAACGCTCTCGGTCTCAAATTCGGTATATGGTACGAGCCTGAAATGATTTCGCCCGATTCGGATATTTACAGAGCGCACCCCGACTGGTGTCTGCACACCGAGGGCAGAGATAAATCCATAGCGCGCACGCAGTATGTTATGGACTTTTCGCGCAAAGAGGTGCGTGACAATGTTTACGCACAGATGTACGATGTGCTTTCAAAAAATAAAATCGACTATCTCAAATGGGATTTCAACAGAAATCTTACCGAGGTCGCCTGCGCGGAGCTGCCCGCAGACCGTCAGGGCGAGGTGTTCCACCGCTTTATACTCGGCACTTACGAGATAATGGACAGACTTATTACAGATTTCCCCGATTTGCTGCTTGAAAACTGCTCGGGCGGCGGCGGACGCTTTGACCCCGGTATGCTCGCCTACTCACCGCAGATATGGACAAGCGACAACACCGACCCCATTGAGCGACTTACCATTCAATTCGGCACTTCGCTGTGCTACCCCGCATCCACAATGGGCGCGCACGTGAGCGCAAGCAAGCGCACCGGCTACGAAACAAAAACGAATGTTGCACTTTGGGGCACATTCGGCTATGAGCTTGACCCCGATAAGCTCAACGATGAGCAGATCGCCGAAATCAAGGAGCAGGCAAAGCTTTATCACAAATATTACGATGTTATCCACTACGGCGACCTTTACAGACTTATTACTCCGTTTGAGGATGAGTTTAAGGTCGCGTGGGAATTTGTGAGCGAGGACAATAACGAAGCACTTGTAACCGTTGTGGAAATGAAGCGTTTTTATAACGATTTCTTTATGCTCAGGCTTCAGGGACTTGACCCCGAAAAGATTTACGAAATAGAAGAAACCGGCGAAGAATACAGCGGCGCGCTGCTTATGAATGCGGGCGTAAACCTTTCGACTCGCAGAAGCTTCGACGGAAATTCGTTCAGACTGCACCTTATTGCTAAATAAAGATATATAAATATAACACCCCCGAAAAGGAACAACCATATAAAGAATACTTTTTGAATATCGATCACAACAAGAGCTTTCATAAACCCGTCAATAAGTATCGGGCGATAGTTTATCGGAATCATTTCAAAGACCATATACGCAAATATGACAACTATATAATAAATTCCGAGCAAAATGATATCCGCATGCACCTTGAATATGCTTTTGCGTTTTATAAGCTGCGTCAAACCGACTATGCCAAAGAATCCGCATATACATACGGAAACAAGTCCAAGCCAATCCGTGACGGAATAGAGTGTCAGGTGAACGCCTGTCAACTTGTGAAACCAAGTGTTTACGGCTGCAAAGCCGATCTTTGTTTCATTTACGCCCACAGCCTGCACATCGACGGACTGAATGAGAATTGTCCATAAAAGAAAGGTAATAAGCAGTGCGATTCCCGTTAATAATTTCTTCCTGTTTTTCATAATTTATTTTTCCTTTCGTTTTCGAAGATCAATACGAAAGTATCATATAAATAGAATCAAAACAAGAAACGCTCTGTAACATGATTGATACGATTAGTATCATCCGTCAAATTATGTTATTTAAGGCTCGCAAATCGGCTCGCCTGTGTACCAATCGTAATTTACGGTTTCGCCGTTGATGCTCCACTTTGACGGTATGCGTTTAAGCATCCAGTCAAGCGGCTCGGTGATATCATTCTGCTTTGAAGCAGCGGCATAGGCTTTTTTCAAATCGTCAAGCTCGCTTTCATCGAGAACACCGGGCTGGCAGGAAACGAACAGCGGTGAGCCGCTGCGCGCGAGTAAATCGAGCCACTGACGGTTGAGCTGCCACGGAATATTTTTGCCGAGGATACCCACACAATCGGCATCCACCATAAAGAAAGCTTTATTCTGCGCAAGGCGGAAAGCGAGAGTATTTACGCCGTAAGCACGCGTAATGCCCCATTTTCTGCCGCTTGTATCGTCACCGATTCGCTGAAGCTCCACAAGTCCTGCACAAAGATGACCGACGGTATTACAGCCGATAAGGACTATCCCTTCGGTCTCCTCGCGGATAAGGCGGTAAAAATCGAGTACGATTTCGGCACTTGTTTTGGTAACATCTGCAAAGTGCCAGTCCTTGTGTTTTGTAATGGAACCGTTAAGATGTCTGCCGTAGTCGCCGAAAATATCAACCGTGGAGAAATCGTGCTTTATGAGCTTATAACCCCACGATTTAATACGGCGTAAATCTTCGCGCAAATGCTGTTGAACCGCGGGAACAGTCGGGTCAAGATAGATTTCGCTGTTGCCGTTTTTACGAGCAAGGCACATTTCGGGATGCTCTGCGGCAAGCGATTGGTCACAAAGCGGTCTTATCCAAACACCCGGCTTAACGCCGAGCTTTACAAATTCATCTGCAAGGGTTTTCATATCGCCGTAGGTCTCCTTGGGGAGCCACGGGCCGTTGCACCTGTTTATGCTCCAGCCGTCATCTATCACCATAAACGGTCTGTTTTCAAGTCCTTTTGTTAAATCCGCAAGCAGTTTAGCATCCGCAAGAATTTCTTCGCGTGAGCTTTTGCCGTATGCGTAATACCAGTTATTGCTGCCGTAAACGGGCTCTTTCGGCAAAATCGGGTCGGTACACATAACGCGGCAGAATCGTTTGGTAACTTCAAATGCATTTATATTTTCGTAAACCTCGTTTACGAATGTACACATAAGCAGTTCTCTGCCGCAAAGGTGCACGCCGCTGCCGCCGTTTCTTACATCGAGCCACGCGGTAACGCCTGCTTCGCAGCAGGTAAAGCAAACAAAGCTTGCAGGGCGCACCTTTACGCCGCAGCCAACGGTAACATTGCCGCAATTCGCCATAAAATACCACGGCATATAATAGTCGCAATCGGGTTGGCGCCACTGCATATCGGCGTATGAACGGCACCACTTATCGCCGAGTGTCAAAGTTTCGGGCTTCAGTTCGCAGTTCCAATGCAGGCGCACGAATCTTACATATTCACTTTCGGCTTTAATGTAAGCTTTCAACTCACCGTTTTCAAGCTCAAAGCGCACCGCGGCATCCTTTTCGCAGTCGCTTTCACTCATAATAAGCACATCATCGGGTACTCTTAAAATATCAAGCATTTTAATTCCTCCGTTTATTTTCTGCCGTCTTTCGGCTTAACATTTACTGAATAATATGTGTAATACACTACAAAGCCGGGTTTGGCTCCGTTCGGCTTTTTAATATTTTTAACATCGGTATAGTCAACGGTTACAACAGTTCCGTCCTTGGCGGTGCTGTAATATGCCGCAATTTCGGCGGCTTCGACTATGGCATCATCGCTGATTTCACCGCCGTCCGCACGAAGGATAACATGAGAGCCGGGCGTTTTCTGCGCGTGCAGCCACATATCGCCTTTTTTGGCGGTTTTGAATGTGAGCTTATCGTTCTGAATATTGTTCCTTCCGACAAGCACCGTGTTGCCCTGCGATGTCTTAAATTCGAGCGGCGGCAACGGCGCTTTTTTCATCTGCTTTTTACCGTTCTTTTTCGGTTTAATAAATCCCTCGGCAATAAGCTCATCTTTTATTTCGGCAAACTCGCGTTCAAGTGTTGCATTTCGGAGCATACCGCGCACGCTTTCAAGGTACAAAAGGTCGTTTTCGCCGTCTTCAATGAGTTTTTTCAGCATCGTTTCGGCGGTGCAAGCCTTGCGATATTCCTTGAAAAGCTTTTGGGCGTTGCGCGCGGGCGTGAGCGACGGGTCAACATCTATTTTTATGATGTTGTTATCATCGTAGTAGTTTTCGACCTCATAGACACTTGCGCCTTTCGGCAGTTTATACTGCGCGGCGTTTATCAACTCGGCTTTTATGCGCAGTTCATCTCTGTCGGCGCATTTCTGCAAATCATCGCGCTGATTATTCAGCTTGCGCGCGGTGCGTTCTATGCAGTTTTCAAGCTGCTTGAAAAGCTCGGCGGCTTTGGAACGGGTACGCATGATTCTGTCGCGTTCGGAATAGAAGCCCTCAAGTGTTTCAAAAACGTCGGCTTTTTCAATATTTCTGTATGAAGTGCCGTACTGCGTAACGGGCATAAATGAAAATTCAAGCGGTTTGCCTGCTTCATCAAGCACAAGACACGGGCTCGGCTCGTTACCGGTTACCATGGATTTCAAAGCCGATATCTCGGCAAGCAGGCGCATTTTACCGTCTGCGGAAAGCTCGGTAACGGCTTTATCCTCACCGCAGGCACGGTAAGCGATTTCACGCGAAAGAAGCGGTGAAACGCCCTGAAGCGTTTTGAGGATTGCACCCGAAAGCTTTGAATTAAGCTGCGAAAGTATTTCGGCGCACACATCGGCGGGCTCGGCAGTACGAATATCGGTTTTAGTCTGCGCGGGCGGCAGCTTATACTGCGCACCGGGCAAAACAAGGCGGTAAGATGACTTTTCACTGTCAACACGCTTAACGGCATCAACAACTCTGTTTTCACCGTTGAGCAATATTATATTACTGTGCTGCGCCATTATTTCCACAACAAGCCTGAGCTTCACCCTGTCGCCTATTTCATCAACGGCATCAAAATTGAAAAACGCCACACGGTCAAGCCCCTGCTGCTCCACGCCCGTAAGCGTGGCACCCGTAAGGTGCTTTCTCAAAAGCATACAGAGCATAGGCGGGTTTTGCGGGTTTTCAGGCGTTTCGCGCATAACGGCAAAGCGGGGTGCATTTGCATCTGCCGAAAAAAGCAGCTTATGCATCCCCGTTCGCGTGCGCATAATGAACACCAGCTCGTTTTTTGTGGGCTGATGTATTTTATCGACCTTTGCGCCGGTAAGTAAATCATTTACCGCCGCCGTAAGAAAACTTAAATAAATTCCGTCAAGTGCCATAAATCAATAAGTAATAATCGGTGTTTTGCCGTCATAAACCACGGTTTCAAGCATACCCTCAAACTGCTCGCTGAGCAGATTATAAAGGTGCTCGCATACCGGGTTTTCGGTTTCGTAATGTCCGGCGGCAAAAAGGCTTATGCCGTTTTGAGCCGCATTCAAAAAATCGCGATAAGAAGCATCGCCGGTAAGGAGTGCATCTGCGCCGACAGCTGCGGCTTCGCCCGTAAAATCGCCGCCCGAGCCCGAACAGAACGCAACTTTTGCTATCGGTTTGCCGCAGTCATTATAGCGCACTGCGCCGCCGAGTGCGGTTTTTAATGCTTTTGCAAACTGCTCTGCGGTGCAGCTTTCGGTTTCGCCGATTTTCAAAAATTCAACATCGGTAAACCTGACATTTTTCAAGCCGACCTTGCGGGCAAGGCAATCGTTCACACCGCCGACCGCTTTATCAAGGCAGGTGTGCGATGAAATAAAGGTTATTCCGGATTTTACCGCTTTATCTAAAAGCGTGCCGCTTTCAACAGATTTTACGGGATGAAAAATCAGCGGATGGTGTGTAATCACCAATTCGGCATTGTGCAAAAGCGCAAAGTCGATAACCTCGGGTGTAACATCGAGAGCGATAACGGCTTTTTTGGCTTCGGCATCAAGAGAGCCGACTGAAAGTCCGCAATTATCCCACTCGGCGGCGGTATCAAACGGTGCCGCAAAATCAAGAAAATCGTAAATATCTTTAATTTTCATCTTTCTTTACCCCTTTATGAAGAATATCGTACCTGATTATTGAAATAAGCAGCGAGGTCATTGTTACACATTCGGTAATAACGCCGGCAACCGACCCCGCGCTGACATTATAAATGAGCCAGCAAGGCGATGACGGGAAAGTGATAAAGCGTATTTGCTTTTCGCTTTTCATCCAGTTTGCTATTGTGGAAAGAATCATCGCAAGCGGCGGCAGAACGGAAAACGGCCCCGACCAAGTAACTACGCCTGCGATAAGGCACAGTGCAATAAAGATATAAAGCCACACTCTGCTGCGCGCCCATTTTTTGCCGTTATTTATAAACACGACACTGCGGCAGAAGCCTATAAAATTCAGCGCCGCGCCCGTATATTGCCCGAGCAGAACATAATGAATTATGAAAAGCAGCGCAGAAACGATCTGCACAAGCAGTATATTGCGGCGTTTGCTTTGCTGAAATGCAAGAAAATTACCTGCCATACCGCAAAAGCCGATGATCTGTGAAACTGTATGTATGGGTGTGTCAAACATCGAAAAACTCCCTGAGTGCTTCGGTTATTTCAAAAAGGCGTTTGGTTTCTTCGGTTTCGCCGTTCTGAATAAGAGCATCGTATTTTTTGCGCATTCTTGAATATTGGCGGCGCATAAATTCCGCGGCACATTCGTTGTGGGGCAGATTGCCCGTGAATGTTTCGGCGGGCGCAAATTCGCGCACCGCACCCGTATAAACGGCTTCAAAGCAGATATAAAATCTGTCGCCCTCTCTGACGGCAAGCTCCGTGCCGATTTCGAAGCCGTTTTGCCAGAGGTATTCGCGCAGCTCCTCGGCGCGGCTCTGCGGCTGAAAAATAAAATGCAGGCTGCTGTTTTTCACCCACGGCGTTTTTGCCATAAGCTGCACTATGAGCGTACCGCCCATTCCGGCAAAAACATATTCATCGGCTTCTTCGGGCGCAAAGGAATCAAGCCCGTCGGAAAGCTTTAATGTTATTTTTGACGAAAGCCCGTAAGCGCGCACGGTGTTTTCGGCATTTTTGAGCGGCATTTGGCGCACATCGGCGGCTATTGCGGAGTTGACCGCGCCGTTCATAACAAGGTACGCGGGCAAATAGCCGTGGTCTGTGCCGATATCTGCAAGAATGCCGCCGCCCCTGACGAGAGATGCGGCGGCAGCCAGCCTCGGTGTGAGTTCAATGCCCATTATTTTGCAAGAAAATCGTTAATTTTCGCAACAAGCTCATCGGCATTAACGCCGTGAACCATGCAAGCCTGCTCAACTGTTTCGCCGCGTGATGCGGGGCAGCCGAGGCAATGCATACCCATTTCAAGGAAAAACGGTGCGGTTTCGGGGGCATTATCGAGAATTGTGCCGATAACGGTATCTTTGTTGATAGTCATAATAAACTGCTCCTTTTCAAAACTCTATGAAATGAGTATAACACAACGAAACGAAAAAATAAATACCTATAAAAACTTTTTAAGAGTATATTAAAAAACAGTTGATATAACTGTAACGAAATGTTAAAATAAATTATCATTTACTCGGAGGTAAATATAATGCTTCAAAAAGATTTTAATCCCGTGCTTCGTTTTATGGTGGTCAGCGATGTTCACTACCCGGACAATGACAGTCCCGAAAAGGAAAGAATGAAAAAAGCCATTGAGTATGCTTACGAAATCGCCGAAAGCAGCGATACATATAAAAAGCTCGATGCTCTGTATGTTGTAGGCGATTTTGCCACAAGCGGAAGCAGAAAGCAGATGCTTGATTTCAAGTCTACGCTTGATGAAAACCTTAAACCCGAAACACAGTATGTGCTTATGATGGCGAGCCATGAATACCACGGCGAAAACGGCGAAGAAGGCGCTATTGAAAGATTCACCGAGATATACAACGGTATGCCGCTTGATGACCACAAGGTTATTAACGGTTTCCACTTTATAAGCCTTTCGACCACACACGGGTGCGACTTTGATGAAAAGAAGGTAGCATACGCGGCGGCGGAGCTTAAAAAGGCACGCGAAGAACGCCCGAACGCTCCGATTTTCTTCTTCCAGCATCCGCATATTACCGACACCGTTTCGGGCAGTATTTACTGGGCAGACGAAACACTTTACCCCCTGCTTATGAACTACCCGCAGGTGATAGACTTTTCAGGTCATTCGCACGTGCCGATTAACGACCCGCGCTCTATTCACCAAAAGCATTTTACAAGCCTCGGCACCGGCTCACTGAGCTACTTTGAGCTTGATGAATTTGACAAGTGCTACGGCACCTGCCCGCCGAAAAATCACGATTGCGCACAGATGCTTATAGTGGAAGCCGACAAAGACGGCAATGTAAGAGTTTACCCGTACGACATACTCACCCACGGCTTTTTCCCGATGGTATGGGAAATCGACACACCGTGGCTGCCCGAAAGCTTCAAATACACCGATGCAAGATATAAATCAACAGTTACCCCGTATTTTACCGGGGATGCCAAAATCAGTTTTTCGGCGGTTGATGAGGACAGCTTTTCGGTTACATTCCCGCAGGCGAAAATCGACAGCGAATATGTAAACGACTACGTTGTTAGAGTTCTCGATGAATACGGCACAGTGCAGTGCAAGGCGGTCTGGTCGGAGTATTACTACACCAACGCCGCAAAGGAGCTTATGGTTGACTTCTGCGACCTTGAAAGCAACAAGGAGTACACGGTTACGGTTACGGCGAAAAGCTTTTGGGATAATGCCTCAGCCCCGATAAAAGCCACAATTAAAACAAAGTGAGGAAATATTATGGAAAGAATATTTACCGAAAATCTCAGATTTGTTGATGAATACGGCAGAGAGCGCATACTTACCGGTATGAATGTAGTTGACAAAAACAATTTTGCATTCAACAACGCCGGTTACGGCTACCCTGCCGAAACATTCCCGTTTGAAGAATTCAAAGCAAGAGGCTACGATATAATCCGCCTCGGCTTCACGTGGGGTGCCATGGAGCCGCGCCCCGGCAAATACAACGAAACACTTATTGAAGATTTAGGCAAATTTCTTGACAAATGCGAGGAATACGGCATTTATGCATACCTTGACTGCCACCAAGACTGCTGGGGTCCCGTCTGCTACGGTGACGGCGCGCCCTCGTGGGCAACGCTTATTGACGACAAAAAGCCCGTAAAACCGAAGGCGGTCTGGGCGGAGCCGTATTTTTACGGAGCTGCCTGCCACAGAGCGTTCGATAATTTCTGGGACAATAAAAAATTTCGCGGCAGAGGCTTGCAGGAATACTACGCCGATATGTGGATTCACCTTGCCCGAAAGCTCGGCGACAAGCCCGCACTATTCGGCTACGATTTTCTCAACGAACCGTTCCCGGGTGCAGTCGGCGGCAAAATTTTCAGAAAGCTTATCGGCAGTGTTGTAAAGAACTCTGTTACCGACAAGCGCATAAGCCTCAAAGAAATGGCGAAAGAGGCACTCGGCAGCGAAAAACCCAAAGCACTCAATCAATTTGAAGGCGATGTTTTCAGAAAAATAAACTCCGTATGTGACGGCATTGTAAAAGAGTTTGACGAAAATAAATACTCGCCGTTTGTTTCGAGAATGGCTGCGGCTGTTCGCAGTGTTAGCGACAGAGGAATAGTTTTTGTCGACAACAACTACTATTCAAATCTCGGCATTCCCTGCTGCAACACGCCCGCAGCCGTTAATGGCGAACGCGACGGTCAGCAATGCTTTGCGCCGCACGCCTATGACCTTATGGTAGACACACCCGCATACAAATACGCCAAC
>JAZLHL010000063.1:0-14474 GCA_045616765.1 Acutalibacteraceae bacterium | reverse complement strand
TATATCGCTCACGCGATATGATATACGGCTTACGCCGTATGATATATTTGCTTTGCAAATATGAGATAATATCCGTTCCTCATACGCGAAGCGTATATCATCTGCTGAAGGCGGATATCATATCGAAGATATATCACCCGTTCCGCAAGGAACGGATATCATTGAAAAAAGCACTTCTTACGAAGTGCTTTTTTCTGGTGCGGGCAACAAGACTTGAACTTGCACGCTTGCGCACAGGAACCTAAATCCTGCGTGTCTGCCAATTCCACCATGCCCGCAGATGTGTTTGAATTTTAGCACATTATCATTGGAAATTCAAGTTGTTTATTATTTTTAATTTTTCACAATCATTTATTGAACATTACACTTGAATTGACTGTAAAATAAGCGTATTATATTCTGTATAATAAAGATGTATTCGACTTCGTGCGGAGGTTTTTATGCTCAATTACGCTATGCTTTCTGCGGCGGTCGTCATGTTCGGCACACAGTTCTACATAAACCGCGATTATGAAAAACGCTGCGGCAATTCCATGCGCGCGGCGGTGTTGTTTTCGTTCGGCACAAGTGTGTGCGGCTTTATTGCGCTGCTCATAATAAATAAATTCAAGCTTGAATTCACGGTTTTCACGCTTCTTATGTCGCTGTGGAATGTTGTGAATATGCTGCTGTTTTTCTTTTTCAGTCTCAATGCGTTTTCAAGAATCAATCTTTCGGTGTATTCGGTATTTTCAATGCTCGGCGGCATGGCGCTTCCCTCGGCGGTCGGCTTGCTGTTTTATAACGAAAAGCTTTCGTTCGGCAAGGTTTTCTGCTTTTTGTGTATATGTGCGGCGCTGGCGCTTACCGTTGAAAAAGGCGAATCGAAAAAGGGTTATATCTGGTATGCCGGCATATTCATATTAAACGGTATGTCCGGCGTTACGTCAAAAATTTTCACCGATGCTCCCTATGCCAAAACGAGCGCCGCGGGCTTTTCGGTGCTCAGCTCATTGCTCGGCGCGGTCGTGAGCCTTGTGCTGCTTTTTATTATAAAGGATTCCGCCGTCAAGCTTGATTTACGCGCGGTAATAGATATGGCGGGGTACGGCACCGGCAATAAAATCGCCAATTTCCTGCTGCTTCTTGCGCTTGAAAGCTTGCCCGCATCCGTTCAGTACCCGTTCATTACGGGCGGCGTTATGATAGTTTCCACGGTGCTTTGTTATTTCACACCGCAAAAGCCAACAAAGCGCGAATGGGCATCGGTCGCGCTTTCGTTCGTCGGCGTTGTGCTTATGACACTTGCAGATAAATATTCATTTTGATACAGGAGTTGTGAATTATGAAAATGAGAGCCCCATCCGTACCGCTTATAACCGTTGACCCGTATTTTTCGGTGTGGTCGCCGGCGGACAAGCTTTACGAAACCGATACAGAGCACTGGACCGGGAGTAAAAACACCATTAACGGTTATGTTACCGTTGACGGCAAAACATTCAGATTTATGGGCGAAAACCGCGATGTTGCGGCGGCAGAGCAGATTTCCTGCGATGTATCGGCGCTCGTTACCGATTACACCTTTAAGTGCGGCGGTATTCTTCTGACAGTCAGTTTTTACACGCCGCTTTTCCCCGATGATATTTACAGACTTTCGCGCCCCGTTTCGTATATGACTGCTTCGTATGTTTCGCTTGCGGGCGCGGAGTGCGATGTTAAAATCAAGGTCGAAGCGAGCGAGGAGCTTTGCATAAACAAACGCGGCGAAAAGCCCGTAAAAGCTGAAAAGGCAAGCTTCGGCTTGAAGATGGGCAGCACCGAGCAGGCGCTGCTTAACGCGAGGGGCGACGATTTACGAATCGACTGGGGTTATTTCTGCCTGAATGCTCCCGAAAATGCCGAATACGCGGTTGCCGAAATTGACGGTATGACATTCATTACCGCCGAATACGGTGTTCCCGCAAACGGCGATGCCACGCTCCTTTTCGCGTATGACGATATAAAATGCCTTGATTACTTCGGTACGCAGGTCGATGCCTTTTGGAAATCAAAGACACCCGAAATCGGCGCTGCAATTTCGGAAGCGCGCTCCGAGCAGGCAGAAATCCTCGCAAAATGCCGCAAAATCTCATCCGAGCTTTTTGTTGAAGCACAGAATGCGGGTGGCGAAAAATACGCCGAGCTGCTTTCACTCGCATACCGTCAGCTCATAGCGGCGCACAAGGTCGCTCTCGATGAAAACGGCGAGGTCATATTCATTTCAAAGGAGTGTTTTTCCAACGGCTGCGCCGCCACGGTGGATGTTACTTACCCGTCATCGCCGTTCTTCCTTTTGTATAACCGCGAGCTTCTCAAGGGTATGTTAAGGCCGATTTTCAAATTTGCGGCAGGCGATGTGTGGAAATATGACTTTGCCCCGCACGATGTCGGCACATACCCGTGGGTAACGGGTCAGCGCTACGGCTGGCACTCGGCTACCGAGGAGGAGTACAGAACAAAGCAGATGCCCGTTGAAGAGTGCGGCAATATGCTTATTATGATGGCGAACATTACTTTCCTTGACGGGAATACCGAGTTTTTCGACAAGTATGAGGATACGCTCGCACAGTGGGTGAATTACCTTATCGAATACGGCAGCGACCCCGAAAACCAGCTTTGCACCGATGACTTTGCGGGTCACCTTGCGCACAACTGCAACCTTTCGCTTAAAGCGATAATGGGCATTATGGGTTATGCCATGGTGCTTGAAATGAAAGGCGACCAAAGCGGTGAAATGCTTAAAGGCATTGCGCGCCAAATGGCTGAAAGCTGGGTCAGGCGCGCCGCGAATAAAGACGGCAGCTTCCGCCTTGCATTCGACAGAGAAAACACATTCAGTATGAAATACAACATTGTGTGGGATAAGCTCTGGAATACAAAGCTTTTTGCTCCGTGTGTTCTCTATTCGGAATTTGCGAGCAACAAAAAGCATATAAATACATTCGGTATGCCGCTTGACAACCGCAGGAATTATACAAAATCCGACTGGCTCGTGTGGACTGCCTGCCTCGCTCCCGATAAAGCGGAGTTCGCGGAGTTCATCGCGCCGCTCTGGAGTGCTTACGATGTAAGCCCGAGCCGCGTACCTATGACGGATTGGTACGATACCAAAAATTCCGCAATGATCGGCTTCCGTCACCGTTCGGTGCAGGGCGGTCTGTTTATAAAGCTGCTTGAGGGTAAATTCGGTTTCTGAACATTGACAAATTTTGTCGAAAGTGATAGTATTCTTTAACAAATAATTACGGAGATGATATAATGTACTCAAAAGATTATATTGAACGCTGCTGTAATGTCTCTTTTACCGAAAAGCCGTTCTGCGATGCCGACAATATAGCACTTTGCGGCATATCGTATATGACTTTTGAAAATGTTGTTCCCGACAGCTTTGATGCCGAGCCGATGCCCTTTGACGAAATGTGCAGAAGAACTTACATTTACAACGGCAACAGGCATATCGCCGTAGGCCTTGTGCTGCCCAAGGGCATAAGCGTGCAGATGATGGAAATGGCACGCCATAAACGCTTTGCCGAAATTAAGTGTGTTGCATTTACGGATACATTTTCGGTAACTCCCGCGGTGCAGTTTGCCGCAGGCACACTTCTTTTGCCCGACGGTACCGTGGTCGTGATGTATCGCGGCACGGATGATACGCTTGTCGGCTGGAAAGAGGATACCGACATTCTCACCACCAAGGGCACTCCCTCGCACAAATTAGCCGTGGAATATCTTGAAAAAGCCGCTGCAAAATTCGAGGGCGATATAATCGTCTGCGGTCATTCCAAGGGCGGCAATATGGCGCAGTACGCCGCGCTTTACTGCTCGAAAGAGGTGCGCGACAGAATCAAGCTGCTTTACAATAACGACGGTCCCGGCTTCTGGAATTATGAGTTCATAAAGAGCGATGCTTACAAGGAGCTGCTGCCGAGATACAGACACATTCTGCCGAGCGCTTCGGCAGTCGGCACAATGCTTTTCCACGATGACGATTACATAGTTGTAAAAAGCAAGCGCATACTCGGGCCTGTTCAGCACGATATAAGCACCTGGAGCCTTAAGGATAATGCCGAGCTTGACGATATTGCGGAACTTGATGCCCTCGGTAAAGTGAATGACCTTGTGTATGCGGGCATTTTCGGCACCGTGAGTGACAGAGCTGCCGCCGAATTCGAAAAGGTCGCAACCGCCGTTGTGGAGGGAATAGGGCAGAAAGGTCTGCTCGGAGTTTCCAAACATCCGCTTTCTTCTTACAGGGGTATGAAGAAGGCTTGGCGCTCATTCGATACCGAAACACGCGCTATTGTCAGCGGCGTTTTTGCGGGTGCCGGCAAGGTGGTCAGGGATTCCGTAAAAGCGGTCAGAAACGGCAGATTCACCACCGTTGCCGAGCGTATGGCGGCGCTTGATGAATGAGTTTTCAGTTTGCGGTTTTCAGAACTTTCAAAAACCAATGTCCGAAAAATACCAAAATAGTATTGAATTTCGTAAATATTGTGTTATTATATAAAATGAAAATATTTATCTCTGCAAGGAGGGCTTATAAATTATGAAAAGGAAAGTTTTAAGCATCATCATTGCGCTTGTAATGGTGGTCGGTATGGTACCCGCAACGGTTGTCGTTTCACTTGCGGGCAATCAGGAGCCGGTAGAGTATATGGTATGTGTCGACGGCATCAATCAGGTGTGGGAAACACGGACCTGTACCGAATATACGGTTATTAACGAACAAAATAAACCTACCGAATGGAAAGAGGGTTGGTATGTTTGTGAAGGTGCCGAATATTCTTCCGATGTTATGGACAACAGGATCGAGCTCGGCGGCGAAGTCCACTTGATTCTGAGAGATACCCTTAAAGCACAATGCGGTATCGAAGTTGAAGGCAGCGACACTTTCTCTGTTTATGAGGCGGTGGAGTGCACGGGTGAGCCGCTTCTGTTTGTTTCTAATAACAGGTATGATGACGCTTCTCCTCTCGGCAGTTCAGACGGTGATGTGTGCGGTGCCGTTAACCTTTACGGCGGAACGGTGAATGCATACAGTATCAGCCATGCAGCGGCTGTCGGCGGCGGTGTCGGAGCCTTTGGCGGCGCCAACGGCGGCACTGTTACGGTTTACGGCGGTGATCTCAGTGCAACTTCAAAGAATAACGGCGCAGGTATCGGCGGTGGCGGCGGCAAGTCGCTCTGCGGCAACGGCGGCACTGTTACGGTTTACGGCGGTCAGGTATATGCCGAGTCCGAGGGCGACGGCGCAGGCATCGGCGGCGGCGGTAACGACGGCGGCATAGAGGGCGGCGACGGCTACGAGGTAACTGTCTATGGCGGTAAAGTCAAGGCAATCGCCAGAGGTGACGGCGCAGGTATCGGCGGGGGCAATGACGGCGGCGACGGCGGGAGTTTCTATATGTACGGCGGCAAGGTCGAGGCGTTCAGCCACGGTAACGGCGCAGCCATCGGCGGCGGTGAGGATGGTGACACCTTCCAAAGCGATTCTTGGACTTTCGGACTGTACGGCGGTAATCTGCATGCCGAGGCTTACGGAAACGCACCGGCATTCGGTCACGGTGTCGGCGGTGATGATGAAGACGGCGCAGTGATTGTAGCAACCGACTGTGCGTGGATAAATCTTCTTACAAAAGAGCAATTCGATTTTGACGATGACAGAACTGCGGTTCTCGGGCAAAGTGAATTCTGGCTTGAAAACGATTCGACCAAATTCCCGGTAGCTTACCAGACGGTCTCCGAGGACAGAATAATCGAAAATAAAGTATGCAAAAATTACAGCTGTGCATATTGGGATGATTCCACCTGGAATGACGGCTGGTATATTATAGACGGCGAAGGAACATCTTTTGCCTCGGTTACGGTTACGGGCGATGTTCATCTTATTTTAATGAACGGCTGCGATGCAACAATTAACGGCGGCATCAAGATAGAAAACGGCGCGACACTGACCGTTCACCAGCAGCCGCAGGAAAAGGATGTTCCCGTAGGAAAACTGACGGCAACCGGCATAAACGGTTCGGCAGCGGTTCCGGGCTATCAAACGGGTATTTACGGCGACCTGATAATGTGCGGCGGCGACATAACCGCACAGGGTGCATCGGGTGCCGTGGGCTACGCCGGCAACCTTACGCTTTTCGGCGGAAATCTGCAGGCATACGGTGGCGCAGGTTCGGTCGCTATCGGCGGCGGTTATGAGACTTGGGGCGGTGACCTTAAATTTTACAGAGGCAGCGTAACGGCGGTCGCAGGTTCGGGTGCTTCACGCGCTATCGGCTTACAAGAAGGCACTTCGACCAATTGCTTTGCATGGGTCAACGAAAATACGGTTCTGTTAGATTCCGAATCAGGTCAGCCGTTGAAGAGAAGTGCATCTGCACTTACCTGGAACGATGTTCTGAGCGGAAGTACGGTTTCGTTTACGGCGGTGGGTGAAACACCCTACCGTGAGTACAACAGCGAAATAGCATATTTTGATACAAAAATCTGCATAGAATCTTCAATATTATCAAATGAAGTAACCGACTGGACCGAAGGTTGGTATGTTCAGAGTCAGAGTGATATGACCATAACTCAACCGGTAACGGTTGACGGTGAAGTTTACCTGATTCTCAGGAACGACACCACACTGAATCTTACCGGCGGTATCAATATAACAAGCGGCAGCAGCCTGACTGTTTTCGCACAAACCGAAAAATCGCATAAAGGTGTGCTCAATGTCAGCAATGTGAACGGCGCTGCCGTACAGGGCGGCTGGCTGAAAATCGGCGGCGGTAGCATAAATCTTACCGGCGGCACAGGCTCTGCGGCAATAGGCAGCGGCAGTATGATGGTAGTTGACGGCGGCAGCATTTCAGCAAAGGCGGGCTCGGGTGCTGCAAATGCCATTGACTGTTCCGTGCTTGTCGGCGGACAGTATATGCTTCTTGACAGTACGACCGGCAATCCCATTACCATACCGGACGATGCACAGTCATGGAGAGAGGTTTTAAGCGGAAGCTCGGTTTCTTTCAATACAGCTGTTATTGAAACTTATCTTGAATACAGTGCCGACGGCAAATCCTGTGAGCAAAAAGAGACTGTAAATTATAAGCTTATCGACGGCAGCTTCAGTATATTGAATACAGGCTGGTATCTTGCGTCGGGCACTCTCAGATTAGACGGTGCGCTCACGGTCAACGGCGATGCAAAGATTATTCTTGCCGACGGCTGCAAGCTGACCGTTGACGAGGGAATCTGTGTAAACGAAGGCAACAGCCTTACCGTATTTGCACAGTCCGAAGGTGACAAGGCAGGTAAGCTGATTGCAAACGGCGATAAACGCTGCGCGGGTATCGGCGGAATAATGGATTGCGCGAGCGGTAATATTACAATTCACGGTGGTAAAATAACCGCAAACGGCGGCGATTACGCAACCCAGATTGCCGGCGGTGCAGGTATCGGCGGCGGTAATAACGGTGACAGCGGACCCGTTGTGATTTACGGCGGCGATATAACTGCAAACGGCGGTACGGCTGCGGCAGGTATCGGCGGCGGCTACGGCGGCTGGTGCGGCGATGTAACGATTTACGGCGGCACAGTCAAAGCGGTCGGCGGCAATTTCGCAGTACAATTCGGTGAAATAGGCGGTGCCGGTATCGGCGGCGGTGTCACAAACAGCGAAAACTGGTACTCCGGCGGATGCGATAATGTAACCGTTTACGGCGGTAAGGTCGAAGCGATAGGCGGTCAGAATGCGGCAGGTATCGGCGGCGGTTATCTCGGCTCTACATTTAATTCATTTTCAATATACGGCGGCACGGTCGAAGCGACCGGCGGCAAATTGGCAACAGGTCTCGGCAACGGTCTGGACTGCAAGGACTCGGAAGTGGGAGACATCAATATCCACGGCGGTACACTGATTGCACGCGCGGGAAGCGGTTATACCCGTGTTGTCGGCTACAGTGACGGCGCAACTCAGGACGGCTCTGTAAATGTAGGCGACGGAGTAGTGCTTGTAAACAATGCCGATAATAGCCCGATTATACGCGGCGCAGGTCAGACATGGTTTCAGGCGGTTAATGCTGCTGCAAGCTTCGTTTCGGATCATTATGTGATTTCAATATCAACTCTCGGCGGTTCGGTGGAGATTTTACCCACCTGTACCGAAAACGGACATAAAGCATATTATTACAATTTAAATTCCGGCCTTTATTATGAGGATGCCGGATATCAGGTCGAAATCGGTGATCTTGCCGAATTGGTAACATGGCTCGCAGATGAAAACGGCGGTCTTATACCCGCCGGGCATATAGACGAAGACGGAGATTATTTCTGTGATGTGTGCCGTTTAGAGCTGTGCGAGCATGAGTTCTGCATGAAGTTAAATATATGGAACGATGATTATACCGAATGCAGAGAATTAACTCGTTGCTATGATTGCAACAGAAATATTTCACAAAGAAGCACATCGGTAATTTCATTCATCCGTGAGGGTGAAGCCGCAAATTGCTTGGAATGGACCTACGGGCATTATTCGGCGGCATTCAACGATGGTACAATATATAATAGCGGAACTATTAATGTACGCGGTCCGCACAGTTATATTGACTTTGTCTGCGAGTATTGCCACGATGAGCAGCTTAATCAGGCAAAAGGAAAGGCAATAATAGTGTATATTGATGAAGCGGCAGGCAATAACAGAAGCAAAGCGATTGAGCTCCTTGTAAATGCGGCAAAAGCGGATATCAATGCGGCGGAAACCGTGGCGGATGTATTAAAATTGTGCAATGAGTGGATCGCCGAGATCGAAAAGCTCGAGCACACATATTCGCTTGACTGGAGTTATGATGAAAACTACCATTGGCACGCATCCACCTGCGGTCATATTGATGTCGTTAACGGCTTCGGCGCACACACCTTTGATGAAGACGGCAAATGCACCGTCTGCGGCTGCGAAAGAACGGGTATCGGGGCAAAGATATGCACCGTAACACTCGCAAGCGTTGACGAGCCCGATACGGTGCTGTATTCCGGCACAACAGACGGCAAGAATCTGTGCAATATCGCAAATGTTGCAAACGGCACATATCTTTTGTCCGTTGCGTGCGAGGGCGCGGTAACGCGTACCTACACCACCGAAGTTATCGACGGCGAGGTAACACAGGAAGTTGCTCTTTTCGCCGAGGGTGATGTAAACGGCGACGGCGAAATCGATGAGAACGACTATGCACTCGCGGTCAATACGGCACTCGGCGACGACACCGAGGTCGCAAAAGATCTCACCGAAACAGCAGATTACCAGAAAGCGGTAGCTGACCTCGACGGCGACGGCTTCGTCGATGTGCTCGATGCGGTGCTTCTCGAAAGAAAGATTTTTTGAGTTTTCAGTTTTCAGTTTTCAGTTTTCAGTTTTCAGAATTTTCAAAAAACAGCGCGGTTTTTCGTAAACCGCGCTGTTTGTTTTTTGCGAAAATAAAGAACGAACGGGTATTGCCTCCCGGTTTTTCGTTACGGAAAATCAGAACGAATCGTAGGGGTCGCATAGTATGCGACCCGGGTCAATCGCGCAGCGATTGACAAATGAAAACAACAATATTGCAAAAACCGCGCTGATTACACGAAATGGGTAATTACAATATAATGGAGATGAAGAAAATTCACTAAATAATTCTTTGCCAAAAACAGAGAAATGAAAATTTGATACTTTCTCCAATTTAGTGGAGATATTTTAAAAGAGCAAAACAACGAGGACTCAATCGAGTCCTCGTTTTATATTTCCCTTGTCAAGAGAATTTTAAGTTAAATATATTTCTTCTATAAATGATTAAAATAAAATAATCATCTAACATATTTATTATGAAAATATTCATAAAGGAGATTAAAAGATGACAAACGACGAACTGCAACGCATCGAGAAAGAAATTATTCATGATTACGGAACAACAATGTGCTCTATACCAAGAATAAGCCTTGATTATTTGCTTGCCCTCACATATGAGAAAGGTTCCATTGCTCAAAAAATGAAAAAACATGCCAGGGTAATTCGTCAAGTAAAAATCTTCAGAGAAGAAAAATCAAAAAAGCATTACGATGCTTCAAGCATTCAAGATTTCTTTGATACTTTGGAACCTCCTAATTGGGATTTCGAAAATAAATTAATCGAAAGTAATTTATCAAGAAGAGAAATCAAAAGGCAATTCTTTTCACATATGAGACTTTATCATCCGGAAGTTACCAGAATTATGTGTAAAGAATATTTTAAACTCTTTATGCTTGGTGTCGAAGAAACAAAGAAAAAGGTGGTTTAGCGTTAAAATTCATTTGCAATTATATCTGCCAAATCACTTAAATATTCTTTTATTCCTATGCCGAATTTCTCATACATACAATATTGTAATTCGTGACATTTACCTTGAAAATACAATTCAATAATTTTATCAAGGATATCATGCGATTTTAACTTTTCAATAATATTAAAATATGCCTGGTATAAATTTTGCTCTTCTACTATACCCGTGATGCTAAATGCTATCCATTCTGTTAGGACCTCATTAAAACCAAACATGGGAATTTTGTTCACAACAACCGTTACGCCCTCGACCCACTGTTTCCAAGGTTTATTAACTCTTATTTTATTGCGAGATAATCTATGAATAAACTCATGAACTAATACTTGTTCACAAAAGGCCGAATCTCTTATGTATATCCGTCCATTTTTAGTAACACATTTTCCGCGATTTTTTCCTTCTGCAATGTCAGCATGTTTACCGACACATTTTCCACTTGGAATAATATATACATCCTGAGTCATATTTGGGATTTTGTCAAAGTTTTTTACATATTTTCCGTATGTATCCCTTATCTTTCTATAATAAGCTTCATTTATTTTTCTTTTTTCGTCTTCGTAGTTCATAGTAGTAACTCTCCAATTTATTTTTTAATTTTTTAATTATATAAACTACATAATTGCATATTACTGAAACCGTCACTATTCTTTATGTTGAAAAACATTGTTAACTTATTCTATCATTGTACACCCTATTTGTAAAGAGGCGTTACTATGTATACTTCCTTTTATCCATTATCACTATTTATAAAGGGGTTGCCGCAAATTTTTACTACTTGCGACAGCCCCTTTTTCTATCAAAAACAGCAGTTTTGGTATTAATTGTTCTCTATTAAGTTTGAACTATGTTCTTTTTCAATTGAACTTAGTTCGTGTAAATTTTTGTTTTTTCGTAGTAATTCAACTTGTTCTTTAGCTGCATTATTCAAAGTTGCTATTCGCTCCGTTTGAGGAATTCCGCTTTTGATTAATTGTGCATTAATATTTTCAAGATTATTAAGAATAATAAGATGAAGAATATCTGTAAAATCACGAATATTGCCCTTTTTTGATAACTCGGGATTTCGTTCTCGCCATTGTTTAGCTGTCATACCAAACAATGCTACATTAATTACATCGGCTTCTTCCGCATATATAAATTGTTTTTGTCTTTCTGTTAAAGTTGGTATGATGTTGCTTTTTATGGCATCGGTTTGAATAATATAACTTGCTTTTGCAATAGCTCTATTTGCGTGCCATTCGATTTTATTTTGATACGCTTCATTTTGTTTTAGTCTTTCAAATTCTTTAATTAAGTACAATTTAAAAGCAGCTGAAAGCCAACTTGCAAATTCAAATGCAATATCAGGATGAGCGAAAGTGCCTGTACTGTATTTTCCTCCTTTTGAATAGATTCCAACTGCATTTGTTGATTCAATCCATCTTTTAGGACTCAACGTAAAAGATGAATATCCCGCTTCGTTATCTTTAATTTCACGGAATCCCGTGAAATTAAAATCAGGGTTATTTAGTTGTTCCCATAATCCAATATAATCTAAAGTTCCCATGTTACTCATCCAATGTATAATTACATTTGATGGATTTTCTGCATTAGAATGCTTTGCTAAATCAGTTAAAGAAATGTAATTTACATTTCCAATTCTCATAACTCGTATAGTTTCATTTTGCACATTAAGTTCTGTAATAATTTCAATGTTCATCTTTATCCCCCTGTTTTATATCACACAATATAATCCACAAGTAATTGTTTGTATTTATCTATATTTTTTACAGATTTAGTTCTGTAAAGCCGATTAAGCGACACAGCATAATCTTATTGCAATACCGCCGCAACTTCACATCCTGTATTTGTTTTAATATATCAGCGTTCAGTGTACCAAACAATAACTTTTGTTCTACATAATCGCTGATTCACTCAAGTTCAGAATGGGTAAAAGCGTTGATTTCATTAATTGCTGAAGATAGCATAGTCTCACCCTTAAGGTAATTGTATCATAAAACATTTAATTCATCAACACTATTCTTTAACAGAGCCACTCAGAGCCACTCATTGAATGAATTTGACAAACTAATTAAAACACTGTATAATAGCAATAATCTTTGCCCCAGGAGTTATATTACAAACAACTCACACAAGGATACAAACGCTGCTTATTTCGGAGTTGCCTATGAGGTAACTCCTTTTTGTTTAGCAAAGAACAACAAACCTTATCGGAGGTAACAATATGGCAGAAGAAAAACGTTCTTACACTCTCGATGACCTGGTTGAAATCGACAGAAGTAAGGCTCCTAATCTTAATTTGCCTGCATTTGAAGTTGAAGGCTTTTACATGCCAAAAGACGGTGGTCCGTTAATGGTGTATTTTCTGAACGTTCGTAAAAGTTGGAGACCGAAAGAAGGATGCCCGGTTTGCGGCAACAATGAGCATGTTGTATGGGATGGTCGCAGCAATCCGAGGAAAATAAAGGATATTACACGAGATAATTATTGTGTACAAATTATTACACAATCTCCAAGGATGCGTTGTAAAAAATGCGATATGCGTTTCACCCCTAAACTTGACGGTATAGTTCAAGATGGTACGATGACCGAACGACTTGTTGATTTTTTGAGAACAGAATCTTTTCTTCAGCCACACTCTAACCTTGTAGAACGCACGGGTGTATCTGCTCAAACTATTCAGCTCATTATGGATGAAGAAATCGAGAAATATGAAAAAGAACGCGAAGACAACCCACTAATCGCACCGAGGGTTTTAGGTATTGATGAAAAACATATAAATCACGTAATGCGAGGCACAATAGTTGATGTCGAAAATCATAAACTCCTTGATATGTTGGAAACCAACAAGGAAGAAGATTTCAAAAAAGCTATTATGAAACTTAAGGATTGGGACAAGAACATTGAGGTTGTAACAACCGATATGGCGAACAGTTACTTGAGTTGGATGCCTGCCTTTTTACCTAATGCCACGTTTGTTATAGATAAATTTCATGTTGTTCAAAATATGAATAGAGTAGTATCCTTATCTAAAAGCCCAATTTACAAATACAGAAAAGAGCTTATAATGCAGATTGAAGATGATGACGAAAGAATTCGTCAAGACAGAATACTACAATTAGCCAATAAGGATAAACGGCTTTTTAATTACAGTACTGAAAATCTTGCACGAAACGGCGGGAAAAAAGCAAAAGATATGGATGCTATTGTAAATGCTTTCCCGGAATACGCCTTATTAAGAAGATATTATACCTATCTCGAATTACTTTATGCCCAAAAAGACAGAGAAAACGCCGAAAAGATTTGGGATGCGTGGCAAGAAGAACTGCCGCCCAACAGAGACAAAGAGTATAATAAATGGTGCGTAACAAAAGGCTTTAATACGGAGTGTTTTAATGAATTCAGGAGATTCACAAGAAGCGGACACATTTATTTTAAGGAATACATATTAAATTACTTTAATCCCGGTTGCAGATATACAAATGCCGCAACAGAAGGGTTAAATAACTTAATTACCACAATTAACACATCGGGCCATGGTTACAACTTTAGACATTTGAGAGCTAAAGCCTTATATGCGTCGCTTATTCATGAACGTACGATTTTTGAGGTTGATATTCATTCAATTACATCTTGGAAACCCACATTCGATTATAAGTCTGATGCTCGTTCGGGTTTTACAGAAAAGCACGAGACACCGATATATCGATTCAGGGAACATATAGAAATCTGTAATATCACTCTCGAGTCTTTACAAAATGTTTTTCTTGCAGATAGCTGCGAACCGGTTCCGGAATTCATTATCGAGGATAGTGAAATAGAGTATTATTTTGATACTCATATTAAAAAGAATAAAACCTTGAGTGATTACTTACTTTCCGATTAACAATTACGCCCCGCAAATTATTGCGAGGCGTAATTTATTATTCACTTTCAAACCAAGTATTAAGTCTTCTGATAGGAAGCCCTATTACTTTTTCTATTGAACACAAAGCTTCTTCTGTGTCTTGGTGTAACCATACAAGCTCGGGTTGCGACCTGTATTTTAACATTGCTCTCGCAATTCGTTCACTTCGCTCATCATGAGTTTTTGAAGCAACTTCCAAAATGTGCTGCAGGTGTTCT
>JAZLHL010000062.1:0-82847 GCA_045616765.1 Acutalibacteraceae bacterium | reverse complement strand
AAATAAAACCGTAAAAAACGCGGTCTTATTTCACGATTTGCCGTTTTTGTGAAATTTCCGATTTCAGTTCTGCGGGTCAACGGGATTGTAGTCGGTATAGGTGCCTTCGGGATTACCCTGCTGCGGATTATAGCCCTGCTGAGGATTGTAATTCTGCTGCGGATTGAAGCCCTGCTGCTCAAAGCCCTGCGGTGCTTTCGGCTCATCGGGCATAACAATTGCGCAGATTAAATACGCAAGCAAACCCGTTCCTGCAAAGAAAATGAGGAACACCCATGCAAGTCTTATCCATGTGGAATCCACATTAAAATATTTTGCAATACCTCCGCAAACGCCGGCAATTTTTTTATCGCTGCTTGACTTATAAAGCTTTTTATCCATAAATATCTCTCCTTTCATTTCACTTTGAATTATACACCATTTTATGTTCCGTTTCAACAAAATGTAAATATTTTAATCAAATCTTTACAAATCCTTAAACATTATAGCTTTTTAAAGTCAACCTGCATAAATAGCGCCTTGTATTTTTTGGAAATATTATTATTGCAATAAGCACTATTTGTGTTATACTTATTATGTAAAAATTTCTGCGCGATTTATGCAGATGAAAGGATGATATTTTTTATGGCAGAAAACAGATTTATCGGCGATTATCCGGTAATCGGCATCCGCCCCATTATCGATGCAAGACGCGGCCCTCTCGGCGTAAGGCAGTCGCCTGATGATCAGACAATGGGCATGGCAAAGGCAGCTGCAAAGCTCTTTACCGAAAATCTCAGATATTCCAACGGCGAACCCGTTAAGGTAGTTATCTCGAACACATCCATAGGCAGAGTTGCAGAGGCTGCTGCCTGCGCGGCACAGTTCAAAAAAGAGGGCGTTGACATCACCCTTTCCGTTACTCCCTGCTGGTGCTACGGCAGCGAAACAATGGATATGGATCCCAACACCATTAAGGGCGTTTGGGGCTTCAATGCCACCGAAAGACCCGGTGCGGTTTACCTTGCATCCGTTCTTGCGGCACACGCACAGAAGGGTCTGCCCGCATTCGGCATCTACGGCAAAGAAGTTCAGGAAGCCGACGACACCTCCATCCCCGACGATGTTAAGGAAAAACTCCTCAGATTCGCAAAGGCCGCTGTTGCCGTTGCCACAATGAAGGGCAAATCCTATTTGCAGATAGGCTCTATCTGCATGGGTATTGCAGGCTCCTCGATCATCCCCGAGTTTATCGAGGAATACCTCGGCATGAGAGTTGAGAGCGTTGACGAGGTCGAAGTTCTCAGAAGAATGGAAGAAGGCATCTATGACGAAGCCGAATTCCAAAAAGCATACAAATGGACCAAAGAGCATTGCCCCGAGGGCTTTGACAAGAACCCCGAGTTCGTAAGAAAATCCCCCGAGCAGAAAGAAAAAGACTGGGAATTCTCAGTTAAGCTTATGTGCATAATCAAGGACCTTATGAACGGCAACAAGAATCTGCCCGAGGGCAGAGAGGAAGAAGCCGTAGGTCATAACGCCATTGCTGCGGGCTTCCAGGGTCAGCGCCAGTGGACCGACCATTGGCCGAATGCCGACTTCGCAGAGGCTCTGCTCAACACCAGCTTCGACTGGAACGGCGTTCGCGAGCCCTACATCCTCGCCACCGAAAACGATGTACTCAACGGCATTTCAATGCTCTTTGAGAAGCTCATCTCCAACCAGCCCTCCATGTTCTCGGATGTTCGCACACACTGGAGCACCGAGTCCGTTAAGAGAGTTACCGGCTATGAGCTTCAGGGCAAAGCCAAAGAAGCAGGCGGCATTATCCACCTTATCAACTCCGGCGCTTCGTGCCTTGATGCCTGCGGCGAATTAAGAGATGCCGACGGCAAGCCCTGCATGAAGAAATGGTACGATGTTACCGAGGAAGATGTTGACAAGATGCTCAAAGCTACCACCTGGTGCGCTGCCGACAACGGCTACTTCCGCGGCGGCGGATATTCCTCGCGCTTTGTAACACGCGGCGAAATGCCCGCTACCATGATCCGCATCAACTGGGTAAAAGGTCTCGGCCCGACGATTCAGATATGCGAAGGCTACTATGTTGCTCTGCCCGATGAAGTTACCGACACTCTGTGGAAGAGAACCGACTACACCTGGCCCTGCACATGGTTCGCACCCAGACTTACCGGCGAGGGCGCATTCAAATCGGCTTATGACCTTATGAACACCTGGGGCGCAAACCACGGCGCTTCCACCTACGGTCACATCGGTGCCGACCTTATCACAATGTGCTCAATGCTCAGAATCCCCGTTTCGCTCCACAATGTACCGGACGAAAAGATTTTCCGTCCCGCCTGCTGGAACGCATTCGGCACAAAGGACCTTGAGGGCGCAGATTTCAGAGCCTGCGCAGCATACGGCCCGTTCTTCAAATAACCATTAAATCCACAAACAATACCCATTAAAAAAGAAGGTCTTGCGGCAGTCAGACAACCGCAAAACCTTCTTTTGTTGTAATTCATTGCATTTTACAGCAACACTTCTTTACCCGTTTTTGCGGATTCATATACCGCGCAGAGAATTTTCACCATATCCACGCCCTGCTGCGGTACGAATTTCGGCTCTGCGCCGTCAATGACCACATCGTAAAAATGCTTAAGGTTGTTGAAATGACCGTGATGCTCATTTGAGTTCGGCAGTGCTATATCAAGCAGCTCGCCGTCCTCCTCGGTGTAGAATTCCGCCCTGCCGTTTTCCCATTTAAGTCCTGATTTTGTGCCGCGCAGCTCTACGAAGCGGCGCTCCGTCTTAACATTGGATGCCCAGCTGAACTCTATCTGCAAAACCGCGCCGTTGTCGAAGCGTATCATACCCATTGCAAGATCCTCAACATCAAATGTGCCCTCTGCGTTTTTATCACCGAAATCGGAGTTTACGGAGTCGCTTGTATCGTTGTCGCTGAATTTACTGTAAGTGTTGCCGGAAACCGAAACGGGTGTGGGGTTGCCCATAAGCCATATTGCAAGGTCGATCATGTGAACGCCCAGATCAATAAGCGGACCGCCGCCGGACTGCGCCTTGGTGGTGAACCAACCGCCCTTACCGGGTATGCCTCTGCGCCTCTGCCAGCCGCAGCGACCTGCGTAAATCTCGCCCATTTTGCCTGATTCGATATACTTCTTGGCATAAACGGATGCATCCACATAGCGGTTGTTGCGCATAACCATAAGGGTTTTGCCCGCCTTTTCGGCTGCCGCCCGCATTTTGAGCACTTCTTCAACATTTATCGCATCGGGCTTTTCGCAGAAAACGTGCTTGCCTGCTTCAAATGCCGCCACCGCGATTATTGAATGCAGGTAGTTCGGTGTGCATATATCCACGGAATCAATACTTTCATCCTTTAAAAGCTCTTTGTAATCGGTGTAAACGGTCGCATTCGGGAAATAGTTATCTTTGAGAAACTGTGCGCGCTCCTCGATAATATCGCAGACCGCCGAGACCTCAACGCGTTCATCGTTAAGGTATTCCTCAATATGCACGCCCTTGCATATACCGCCGTTGCCAATAAGTCCTACTCTCCATTTTGCCATAATAATACCTCCGTCAAATTTATTTTCTTAAAGTTCTTTTTGCAACATCGGCTTTGCGCGCCGCTTGAGCGCGTTCATCCTCAATGCGTTTGCGCTCGCGTGCTTCTTCAAGCCTTGCGCTTATTTCGCCGTAATTTGCTGTGAAGCCGTCAATATCGTCATAGCCCGCGGCAAGCACCGTGTGGCGCTTAAAGAACAGGTACGGCTTCATCACATTGCCGTAGAGCTTGCGCTCTCTGTTGCCATTCTTTTCGGCGGCGCGTTTTTCGGCGCGCTGCTGCTTTGTTTCTTCGGGCATATCGAAAATCGCTTCAAATGCCGCGGAATCGAAAACCTTTACGCCGTCGGGGTAATGCTTCGCAACGGATTTTGCCGATTTACTTATCGCCTTTGCATTTCTTATTGCATCGGCGCGCAGATTTTTTTCTTCTTTATTTGCGCCCTGCGGCAGAGCGAGCGCCGCTTGAAGCGCATCGGCGCCGTAATTAAAGAACTCATTTTCGCCGTAAGCGACCGTCTGTCCGCAGAATCTTCTGAAAGCCGCACCGAATTCGGTGGTGTATCTTTCAAGCTCTGCTTTAACGAGTGCTGCGATTTCCACTTCCTCGTTAAATTCCTTAACCTGCCTGTTTGTTTCTTTTACGGTCTTTTTATCGGCATCGTCTTTGCCGAGCTTTTCTTTCTTTGCGGCGCCATCATATTCGTGCATGGCATTTACCGCCTCGCAAGCCTCGCAGTAGAGATCATCGGCAGCAACACCCTCGTTACTGTCCTCAACGGCACTTCTTATTCTTATAATTCTTATAACGGCTTTCTGCTGCGCATCCGTAAGGTCGTAAAAAACCCACGGGAAAACATCTATCACCGCGCCCACAAGCGAAACCTTCAAAAGATTGTCGAGCAGCTTGTAAAGCACGTTGTTTTTATTGTAAACGCCGTTGTCGTCATACACCGCAAGCACCGAGTAATCGGTACCGTCAAAGCCGTTTTTCTTATAGATATACGGCACAAACAGATTCGTGACCGCGCCGACTGCGCCGCCCACATACGATTCCACCACGCCGAAAGCACCGTCAATTCGCTCGCCGCTTATATACTGCTGGTAATCGCGTATATCCGATTCTATCGAGCGGTCAATGACTTCGGTGGTCTCCCAGAATCTGTTAAGGAAGAAGAACACGCCAATAAATATAAGATTCTTTTTGTAGGTAAGCGCAAGTCCGAGTGTTATGAACACCTGCGAAATGTTCTTTACGAGTTTGAAGCCGCGCTTGCCGAGCTTGTCGATAAGCCACGGCGAGAAAAGCATCGCCCACATTGACGAATTGTAGGAAACGGTATCCATAATACCGTACATCGTCATGGAGCCAACCTTGCCGTAGTAGAACAACCACTGCATAAGAACATTTTTGCAGTCCTCCATAAAGTTGTTCCAGCTGTCGGTACACTTTATCCAGAATAATTTATTGTGTGCAACGGCGCGCAGAGCCTCGCCGAAGCCTACACCGGTAACCTGTGAACGCGGCTGCACGATTCTTTCGTTTACACCGAAATATGCGGTCATGCTCAAAGCAACACCCACAACTATGAATACGGGGTAAATCATTCTGTATGTGTTAATATTGTAGAGGTCGCCGTTTGCGAGCTTATCACTCATAATGGGTATGATAAGCCCCGTAAGGCTCGGCGCAAAGTTATGCACAAGGCTTGTAACCATCATAATGCGCACGCGCTCTTTTGAATTGGGCGAAATAACATATACGAGGTTGCTCACGCCCGTGTTATACCAGCCCTGAACATAGCCCTGAATCTGCCCTATGAGGAAAAGCGAAACCACCATGGGAATGTAACCGAGCTTTTCATAGGGGAAAAACAACGCGCAAAGCGACAGAATGCCCGCAGGCACGCCGAGCTTTACATAGACCTTGTATTTGCCCACTCTGCTGCGCAGGTTATCTATAATATACGCGTTGAGCGGTGCGACCGCGTAGCCTATGGCGGTACAGATATAGCCGACTATCAGCAAATCGCGGTGAGTCATATGCATGGTCATAGCTGTAAAGGCATCGTTCACGCCGAAGCCGATGCCGAACACGGTTGCAAGGCGCATACCGAGCCAGCCGAGCGACAGCATAAGGTATTCCTTATACGCCACATAGTCGCCCTTTGCGGGGGTACGCCAGCACGCCTTGACCTCACGCAGAATATCAAGACCTTTGTTTACAAGTGTCATACTTTAGCCCCCTCAAAAACAAGTGTAGTGACCGAACGCGGTGTGATATTTACGCTGCCGCTGATTTCGCGGTATGCGAGTGAACTGTCATCATCGGTTACATAGGATTTGCCGCTTTCGGCAATACCCGAAAAATCAAGCGGATGCGATTTTTGTGTTTCGTTTATAACAATAACGGTGATTTTGCCGTCTTTTTTGTAACCGAGCGTAAGCAGGTCTCCGTCGCTGCAAAGCGTTTCCACTCTCACTGCACCGCGCTCAACAAATTTTGAAAAATTGCCGAACGCGTAATAGCGTTTTGTGATCTCATAGGATTCATCGGGATTTATGTAAATAAGCCCGTCACAGTAGTCAACATCGCTTACGGCTATCCAATGCTGCCACGAAACCGCATTGAGCACAGTTAAATCCTCATACATAACGCGAGCCTGCACAAGTGCCGAATTCATTGACGAATCCCTGCCGCCCTGCATATGAGTCCATTCGCTTATACGCACCTTGTCGGCGGGAAAATGTCTGTCAAGATATCTGCGCCAGCGCTTCATAAAAGCAATTCTGTCATTAAACGGCTTCGGGAACGGCAACGGCAGAAAATATGAGTGAACATCGACGCCGTCGCTGTGGCGGCGGATTTTTTCATCGCCGAGCATAATGCGCGTATAGGTCTTGTTGAACCAGCGCAAATCGCCGTTTTCCGCGCCTGAAACAAGCACCCTGCCGCGCAGAATATCGCTTTTTTCTATTTCATCGGAAAGCGCGCGCATAACCGCGCGAACGCCCCACGGTCTGTAATGGCAGCCCTCCTGCCCGTTTTTTTCGGTCCACACCCACACGGGCTCATTGACCGGCGAAACGGAGGAAACTGGCACGCCCTCATTCACAAAATGCTCCGCGACCTTTGCGCAGTATTCCGCGAATTTTTTACTGTCGCGCAGGCGGAGATTTGTGCGCCACGCTTTATCGAGACATGATTTGTGATTTTTCGTGTATATCTCGGGCGGTGAATTTACAAACAGAATTACCTCATCGCAGCCGCACTCCACGGCTTTTTTCATCATATAAACGGCGTTTTTATCGCGTGTAAAATCGTATGTACCGTCATTTTTCAAAAAACATTCCGCCATACGGTTTTTGTTATGAAAGTCGGAAGAACCGCTGTTCTTTGAGCCGCCGCCCATATTGTAACGGTAGCAGGAAATGCCAATACCGTCAGTTTTGCTGAAAAGCAAGCGGGCAATTTCATCGCGAACTCTCTCGTAACCGCCGACATCCTGCGCCCACCACGCGCCGCTTGCGCCGAAATTTTCAACAGTCTGATAAGTTTTTTCACCGATTTTTAATATCTGCAAGGTAAATCACCTCTACAAGCGAATATACCATATATATTTATGTTTGTAAATGCAAAATTTTAATTGTTGAGCATTTATAAAAAACGGTGGAAAAAACACAGAATATGTGTTATTATGTTGTTAATAAGTCAATTACGGGAGAGATACTATGAAAATCGGTGATATTTATAAAAACAGCAGCAAAACAGTTGTATCATTCGAGGTTTTTCCGCCGAAAAGGACCGATGGAATAGAAACAGTGTATAAAACCCTTGATGAATTAAAGGCGCTTTCGCCCGAATATGTCAGCGTAACATACGGTGCGGGCGGCTCCTCGGCAAGCGAGCTTACGGCGAACATCGCCTCATATATAAAAAACAAGTGCGGCATTGAATCAATGGCGCACCTGACCTGCGTAAACAGCACAAATGAAGATGTGCTTGCCACGCTTAAACTGCTTAAAGAAAATAATATTGAAAATATCCTCGCTCTGCGCGGCGACAAAACTCCCGATATGGAGCCGAAAACCGATTTCACCTATGCGAGCGACCTTGTAAAATTCATTAAGGCAAACGGCGATTTCGGCGTTTCCGGCGCCTGCTACCCCGAAACACATTTTGAAGCACCCGATGCCGCCACCGATATACTCAACCTTAAATACAAAGTTGAGCAGGGCGTGCAGTCGCTTATAACACAGCTGTTTTTCGATAACGATGCATTCTTCCCGTTCCTCGAAAAATGCCGCATTGCCGGTATAAATGTACCCGTGACCCCCGGCATTATGCCCGTTACAAACAAAAAGCAGATAGAGCGCATGGTAACGCTCTGCGGCGCCACGCTCACACCCGAGCTTGTGAAAATGCTGCAAAAATACGAAGCCGACCCCGACGGTCTTTTCGATGCCGGCATTGAGTTCGCGATCAACCAGATACGCGACCTGATTGCGCAGGGCGTTGACGGCGTGCATATTTACACAATGAACAACCCGAAAATCGCAAAAGCAATCGTAGAGGCGATAAAGTAAGTTTTCTCACTGAATATCGTATCTCAAAAATAACGAATTATCCATCGGGCTGTTGTTGTAGCAGGGTATCTCATAAAAGCCCATACTTTTATAAAGCTGCAGCGCATTTGTAAGGAACGGCAGCGTATCAAGCAGCATCACCGAGTAGCCGATTTCGCGTGAATCGGCTATTATTTTTTCAACGAGCTTACGCGCTATTCCCCTGCCGCGAAATTCCGGGTAAACATAAAGCCGCTTCATTTCGCAGGTTTTATCATCGAGCTTTCTTAAACCTATGCTGCCTGCAAGCTCGCCGTCGCAATATGCGAGGTAAAGCCTGCCGTACGGCTCGCCGTATTTGTTTTCAAGGTGCAGAAGCTCCTCATCGTAATTCTGTATTTCGAGGTATTCTTTGAATTTCGGGTCACCCTCAATAAGCATATCGGTATATTCTTTGAAAAGTTTGCCGACTTCTTCGGTGTGGTCATACGCTTTTACAAATTCAAGCTTCATCTGTATCCCTCTGTTTCTTTTTGGAAATTGCCGATGCAGTAAATATTACGCCTGCAAGTACCGCGAATGCGACCGGCAGACAAATTGCCGCACTTTTTGTAAGACCTGCGAGCACATACACCAGCGCAGAGATAACAAGCACCACCATTGCATACGGCAGCTGCGTTGAAACGTGCGCTATATGGTCGCACCGCGCCGCCGTTGATGACATAATGTTTGTATCGGAAATCGGTGAGCAGTGGTCGCCGCACACCGCACCTGCAAGGCACGCCGAAACGGAAATTACCATCATCTGTTCTTCAAGTCCGATGCCCGAAACAATGGGCAGCAGTATGCCCATTGTACCCCACGATGTACCCGTTGCGAACGCAAGGCACACCGAAACTATAAATACGATAGCGGGCAGCAGAAAATTCAGATTGCCCGCGCCGCCTGCAAAAATACCGGCGACATATTCATTTACGCCGAGAAGCACCGTAATTTCGGAAAGGCTCCACGCAAATATAAGTATAAGCAGCGCAGGCACCATGGATTTGAAGCCCGTGGCTATGGAATCCATAATATCCTTAAAGGTCATAAGACCGCGCGCATAGTAATAAATTGCGGAAAAGCCGAGCGTAACGAGCGCGCCCATGCACAGACCGAGAGAGGCATCGCAGTTTGCGAAAGCGGTTATAAGGTCAACTCCGCCGAAAAAACCGCCGGTGTAAAGCATATATGAAACACAGGTGACTATAAGCATCGCAACGGGGAAAATCAGGTCAAACACCCTGCCCCTGCCGTTGTCGGCTTCGGCATCGTCTTCGGCTTTCACTTCGCCCACGGTGAAAAGGTCGCCCTTTAACGCGTTGCGCTCGTGAACACGCATGGGGCCGTAATCAAACTGCAAAACCGAAAGAATCACAACCATCCCGAGCGTGAGCAGCGAATAGAAATTAAACGGTATCGCCTTTAAGAAAAGCTCCACGCCGTTTACGCCCTCCACATTGCCGGAAACCGCTGCCGCCCACGAGGATATGGGCATAATCATACACATCGGTGCCGCGGTGGCATCTATTATATACGAAAGCTTTGCGCGCGAAATTTTGTTGCGGTCGGTAACCGGGCGCATAACATTGCCCACGGTGAGAGTATTGAAATAATCGTCTACACTGAGCACCACGCCGAGCGCAAAGGTCGAAAGCATTGCCGCGCGGCGCGATTTTATGTGCTTGACCGCCCACCTGCCGTAAGCGGCGGTACCGCCCGAACGCCCTAAAAGCACCACGAGTATGCCGAGCGTAACGAGAAATGTGAGAATACCGATGTTGCCCGTGCTTGAAAGGCTGGGGATAATGCCCTTTGTGAAAACCGCTTCCAAAGTATCTATGGTGTTGAACTTGGAAAGCAGCAGCGCGCCTGCCACAATACCGAGAAACAGCGAAGAATACACCTCTTTGGTGATGAGCGCAAGAATTATGGCGGCGATAGGCGGCAGAATCGACCACGCCGTACCCACAAATTCAAAACCGTCAAGCAGATGCCCGTAAACGAGCATACAAAGTATGCCTGCCGCAAGCAAAAGCCCGATTATGATTGCAATAACTCTTTTCATTGTTTTACCTCCCGAAAAAATGCAAAATCTGAAAATCCGGCAGTTCTCCGTAGGTAATAAAAAACGGAGCACGCCACTATGGCAGTACTCCGTAAACATCTACGACAGTGGTACGCATATTCTGCGTATCACCAGCATAACCGCCCGCACCTGCGGCTACACTTCGGCGGTTACCCTCCCGTACATTCTACGCGGCGCGGCGTTAAAAGAATGCGGAATGGTGAATCGCACCTCTGTCAACAAAATTATTTTAACAAAATCGCACGGCTTTGTCAAGAAAATCGCATCAAATGCTGCCGAAAGACATCTCTTTCTTCTCGCCGGTATTCTGCACTTCTTCAACCTTTTTTTCGACTTCGTCATTCTGCATTATCGGCTCGGTATTTTCTGCGACTGATTCTTTAATGCTGATTTTCTTCTCATTTATCACGGCATCGCAAAGCTTGTCGAGCGTTTCGTCAAACCGTTCTTTGTTGGGACTTTCATAACCGTTTACATAAAGGGTCAGCGCGTGCGCCGTAATATCGTACTTTTTCGTCATAGCTTCAAACACCTTGTTCTCCGAAAATGCTCTGCCGGTCGCGGCAATATCTTCCGGAGTCATGGCGCACTCCCGTATATAATCGCCTTTTTCAAGCCGCCTTTCAACAACTCTTGAGAACACGAGAATGCCCAAATTCATTTTCAGCATATTTGTATTGTCGGCAATTTCCATTTTATCGTTGCGGATGGCGTTAGCGTATGCCGCATCCTCTTGATCATAAATCTGTGTAAGCGATTTATATGCTATGTCGCGCGCCTTTGCCGTTTTTTCTCTTGCGGCGGCGATTGCTTCTTTCTTTTCATCGGGTGTCATCGCCTGATTTTTGCGATTAATTTTACCTTCTGCGTTGAGAGTACCGTTGGCATTGTAGAACTCAGGGTGCATTATTGCCGTTGAAAGCGCATTGACTGTTGTATTATTGTAAGCCATCTGCGCATCCTGCGGCATAATATCCTCGTTAACACGCGGCTGACTTTTGTTGTATCTGTCGACCTCATCCGCAAGATTTGACTTTGAATATAAAACGGCGGCGGTAAGCTTTTCCTGATTTTTGAATATTGCGAGCCTGCGGTCCGGGTCACTGACATTCGCAAAAGCTGTTTTGTCGGTATTTATGAGTTTCTTCTTCACCGAGTCAAGCGTTTTGTTGTACTTTTCGACCGCAGCCCTTGCAGTATCGCTTCGCTGCTGCCATTCGCCCAGCTCACTCTGATACCTTTTGTAGTTATCGAAATCCCCCGTGGCAAAACCGAATGAAATCAACCTTTTAAACCACGAAAAAGCACCGGGCTTTGCTACCTCCTTGGGCTTGCTTTCATCTATTTCGCCGCTGGTGTACTGCCTTTTGAGTTCCTCATCTTCGGGGGTAAGGTCATTTATACCCTCTATATTTTCCTTTGCCCATCTAATTGCGGCATTGTCAAGTTCCATACCGTGAATATAGTCGGGAGAATACTGATTCCTTTTGCTTTCGACATCGGTTTCGCCCTTGAGTACAAGCGCCATAAGGCCGTCGGGATTATAGGTGCGTTGTATAGCCTCGCTTATTCCGAACGGAGCCATAGCCTCGCCAAGCCTCGGTCCGCTGCAGAGCGTTTCGTCATCGGCAACATAAAGCGAAAAACTGTTCTGCATAATGTTGCCGCTATTATCCAGCACAATAAGATTGCCGTTGTGAGCATCGTTGTAGATACGCTCTATCTGTTCGTAATCCTCATCCTTTTCGGGGTCGAAAGCCTGCTGGTTTACAACCATCCATTCATTGCGCTTCTCAAAGAGCTTTGCCGCCGTTGCGTTTGCTATGGCGGTGTAATCGGGCTCGTCCCCCTGCGGCTCGCCGCCCTGCTCCAACCCCTTGGTGTTGAGCACCGCAAGGTCATACATCTCTTTGGCACTCGGGTCAGCAGGCTCGGGCACTGCATAAACACCGTCGTTCTGCCGCATGAACGCGTGGGAAAGATTATATTTACCGGTCAACGAGTCGGCAGTAACGCAAGATGCTATACGCAAAGCATCATTCTTTTTTTCTATGTCAATATTATATTTCTCTTTTAAATCCGCTTTAAAGCCTCTGTACCAATTCAGCACTTTGTTTTTTGGCGGTCTCGGCATAACAGTCACTCTCCAATTCGCAGTACACAGAAAATATAGCATATTTTTTTGCCGGTTACAA
The DNA here is from genome assembly GCA_045616765.1 of Acutalibacteraceae bacterium. Lineage (GTDB taxonomy): Bacteria > Bacillota > Clostridia > Oscillospirales > Acutalibacteraceae > DTU089. Next base: position 70,385 of record JAZLHL010000062.1, on the reverse strand, counting down.
CCTCAATACCTCTATATAATGCTAAAAATTTCATATCGACTTTAAAAAACGAAAAGATTTTTCGCAAATCACGAAAAAATCTATTGACACTTAAAATCATTTGTGATATATTATTCAAGCACTCGCTGGTGTAGCTCAGTTGGTAGAGCAGCTGATTTGTAATCAGCAGGTCGGGGGTTCGAGTCCGTCCACCAGCTCCATAGTTGGTGACTCACCACCGCAAACTTAATATGGGGAAGTTCCCGAGCGGCCAAAGGGGGCAGACTGTAAATCTGTTGTCGACGACTTCAGTGGTTCGAATCCACTCTTCCCCACCAGAAAAAAGCACTTGCTTCGGCAAGTGCTTTTTTCAACTAAATCCGTCCTGTGGACGGGTTAAATCCACGCTTCGCGTGGGTGAAATCGCCTGAGGCGGTGAAATCCGCTGCCGCGGATAAGACGGATTTAATTTCACCCGACGGCGAAGCCGGAGGATTTCATCTAAGGCAAAGCCGAAGATTTCACCGTGAGCGTTAGCGAACGATTTCACTATTATTTATTTTGACATAGTTGTTGTATCTCATCACGCGCAAGCGTGCATTCCCTGCGGCTTGATGATATACAATTCCTTACGGAATTGGTGATATACAGCACTTTGTGCTGATGATATACAAGGCTTCGCCTTGATAATTCTCATTTTTACCGAAAACACCTATATTTTCATTTGTCAACTGCAATAATCTTTCCGTTCTTGCCATTATCTTTGAAAAATGCTATAATTACAACGGTGATATTATGAATTGGATTTGGTTAGACGAAAAAATTTACCCCGAATATCAGAAAAACTACCCGAATGTTACGGGTATGTCGCCCGAGGAACGCGCTGCATACCCCTACTGCGTGGCGCAGTTCAAAAAAGATTTTGCGTTCGGTAAAATAATCAGCCGTGCCGTAACCGAAATAAGTGCAGACAATTTCTTCCACCTGTTCATAAACGGTGAATTTACGGGCATCGGGCCTGCGGCGGCAGGCGGCGATTTTCTGTGCGAACGCCCCGCGCCCAAGCATTATTTCAACACCTACGAAACCGTAATAAATTCGGACACGCTTTCGTTTGATATACATGTGCGCCTGCTTTCTCAGAAGCTCACCGACTATTCGCGCGGCTGCGGCGGTGCTGCCGTAAAATGCACTTTGTATTTTGCAGACGGCACAACCGCCGAAATTGAGACAGATGAAAGCTGGCTCTGCCGCAGAATAAGCGCCTATGCTGCGCCGTGCGGATTTGATTCGACTTTTCCCGAATGTGATTTTTCAAACGCGGTGAATATCGAGGACCGCTGGCACGCCGAAAAAGCACCTATACCTATGCTTTCGTTCAACGAGGTCTGCAATAGAAAATTCACCGTGCCCGCAGGCGAAATGCTTTGCGAAAAATTTGAGCTTGACCGAATTTACGGCGTTTACCCCGTTATAAAAGCAAGCGGAAAATGCCGCGTTACGCTTGAAACGCGCGAGCTTTCGGGGCAGGTAACCGATACCGAAACCGCGGTTTTCGGCAGCGAGGGCAATTATTATTCGTTTATAATGCACAGCGCAGGCGAGGGTGAAGTAAAAATCGAAAATTCCTCCGAAAGCCCCGTTACTGTTAAATTGTTCCTTGTTGCCACATGGTACCCGATTGAAAATCGGGGCAAGTTCGTGTGCAGCGATGACGGGTTAAACGAAGTTTACGATGTCTGCGCGCACACGCTGAAAATCTGCCGTCAGACACTGCACCTTGACAGCACCAAGCATCAGGAGCTGCTTGCGTGCACGGGTGACTATTATATAGAAAGCCTCATCACGCTTTATATGTTCGGTGATATGCGCCTTGCCGAATTTGATGTGATGCGCACCGCCGATTGGCTCAAAGCGAATAACGGGCGTATGTTCCACACCACATACAGTCTTATATGGGTGCGTATGCTGCTTGACACATACACCGCCACGGGCAGCAAAGCGCTGCTCACCTACTGCAAGGCGGGGCTTGATGCTCTGCTTGCGCGTTTTGAAACATATCTCGGCAGCAGCGGACTTGTGGAAAATCCACCCGACTATATGTTTGTGGACTGGACGGTCATTGACGGTTACAGTATGCACCATCCGCCGAAAGCACTCGGTCAGACTGCGCTTAACGCCTTTTATTACGGTGCACTTGTGAACGGCGAAAAGGTCTATACCCTGCTCGGTGAACAGGAACGCGCCGCCGCACTCAAAGCGCAGGCTGAAAAATTCAAAGTCACTTTCAATGCCGAATTTTTCGACGAAGCGCGCGGTATGTACTTTGACGGCAAAAACGGTGAATACGAGCCGAGTCACCGGCTGCCCGAAAATTCCGATAAAAAATATTTTTCAAAATACCCGAATATTCTTGCCTGCCTTTACGGTCTGTGCGAGAGCGAAAAAGCCGCAAAGCTGCTTGAAAGCGTAATGTTTGATGACACCTTGCAGGATATTCAGCCGTATTTTATGCACTACGCGATATGCGCCGTGCGCAAGCTCGGACTTTTCCCGAAATTCGGTATGCAGCTATTAGACCGTTGGAAACCGCTTGCCGAAGAATGCGGCAAAGGTCTTAAAGAAGGCTGGATAGCACCCGAAGAAACTTACTCATTCGACCATTCGCACGCGTGGGGCGGCACTGTCGCCTACCAGCTTCCCTCAGCGATAAGCGGTATGAAGGTGCTTGAACCGGGTATGAAAAAATTGAGTTTTGACCCCGAGCTTTACGGGCTTGAATTTGCAGATATTGACATCCCGACAAAATACGGTATTATTTTATTAAGGCTTAAACGCGGCTGCGCTCCCGAAATCTCCGCGCCCGCAGATATTGAAATAACCTACCCGAAAGATAAAATTCTTTAATCAGGGGGATATTATGCAAAAGGATAAAATCAAAAAAACAGTGGTTTCGGCTCTGTTTCTGGCGCTCGGTCTTGTGCTGCCTTTTCTGACGGGGCAGATACGCGAAATAGGCAGTATGCTGCTGCCTATGCACCTGCCCGTATTTCTTTGCGGCCTTATATGCGGCTGGCAGTACGGTCTTGCCGTAGGCTTTACGGTGCCGCTTATGCGCTCGCTGATTTTCGGTATGCCCGTTATGTACCCGAATGCACTCGCAATGTCGCTTGAGCTTGCCGCATACGGCGCGGTAGCAGGCGCACTGTTCCTGAATGCAAGGTGGCAATGCATTCGCTCGCTGTACCGCTGCCTTATTGCCGCCATGCTTGCAGGCAGAGCGGTATGGGCAGTTACCGAAGTACTGCTGCTCGGCTTGGGTGAAAACGGCTTTACCCTCAAAATGTTCATCTCGGGTGCATTACTTAATTCAATACCCGGCATTGTATTGCAGCTTGTGCTTATACCCGCAATTATGCTCGCGCTCGACAAAACCCACCTTGTTCCTTTCAGAAAAGACAAACGCAGTGTGCGGGAAAGTTGACCGCTTGCGTTTTTTTAAGAAATGTGGTAGAATACTCACAATATTTGCCGCTCGGCGCGGCGGATTGGAGAATTTTTATGGATAATAGGGAACTTATTCTTTCCGGCAAAGCAATACTCGGTATGGAGTTCGGCTCCACAAGAATAAAAGCCGTACTCATCGATGACGACGGCGCCGTTCTCGCAGTCGGTTTTTATGATTGGGAAAACAAGCTTGAGGGCAATATCTGGACTTACAGTCAGGATGATATGTTCGCAGGTATGAAGGGCTGCTACGCTTCCCTTAAAAAGAATGTTTACGAGCGTTACGGCGTTACGCTTAAAAAGCTTGCCGCAATCGGCATAAGCGGTATGATGCACGGCTACCTGCCCTTTGATGCAAACGGCAGACTGCTTGCGCACTTCCGCACCTGGCGCAACACCATCACAGGCGAAGCCGCCGACACGCTCACCGAGCTTTTCGGCTTCAATATCCCCCAGCGCTGGAGCATCGCGCATCTTTACCAGGCAATACTCAACGGTGAGGAGCACGTGAGCGACATCCGCTATTTCACAACCCTTGCGGGCTTTATACACACTCTGCTTACCGGCGAAAAGGTGCTCGGCATAGGCGAAGCCTCGGGTATGTTCCCCATGGATGAAAAAACACGCAATTATGACGATGCGATGATCGAAAAATTCGACAACCTTATTGCAGATAAAAATATGCCCTGGAAGCTCGGCAGCATATTACCGCGCGTACTTCGTGCAGGCGAAAGTGCAGGCACACTCACCGCAGACGGTGCTTTGCTGCTTGACCCCGACGGCGACCTTGAAGCAGGTATCCCGCTTTGCCCGCCCGAGGGTGATGCCGGAACCGGTATGGTTGCCACGAACAGCGTGCGCGTAAGAACGGGTAATGTTTCGGCAGGTACTTCGGTATTTTCAATGATAGTGCTTGAAAAGGCACTTAAAGAGCTGCACCGCGAAATAGATATGGTTACCACTCCCGACGGGGCTCCCGTTGCCATGGTGCACTGCAACAACTGCACATCCGATATAAACGCGTGGGTAAATCTGTTTAAGGAAGTTATTGAAATAACCGGCGGCAGCATCGCCATGGGCGACCTGTTCAACGCCCTTTTCGAGGTAAGCGAAAAGGCCGATTCCGATTGCGGCGGCGTGCTTTCTTATAACTATTTCTCAGGCGAGCATATCACGGGCTTTGAAAGCGGCAGACCTCTGCTTGTGCGCAAGCCCGACAGCAACTTCTCGCTTGCAAACTTTATGCGCGTTCAGCTTTTCACGGCATTCGGCGCAATCAAGGTCGGCAACGATATTCTTGAGAAAGAGGATGTTGCCATTGACAGCATTATGGGCCACGGCGGTTTCTTCAAAACTCCGCTTGTAGGGCAGAATGTGCTTGCCGCGGTGCTTAACGCACCCGTAAGCGTAATGGCTACCGCAGGTGAAGGCGGCGCGTGGGGCATTGCGGTGCTCGCTTCGTACCTTGTAAACAACAACGCGAACGAATCCCTGCCCGATTACCTTGACAATAAGATGTTCGCTTCACTCGAAAAAACCACCGTTCAGCCGGACGAAGCACTTGTTAAGTCATTCAACAGATTTATGCTCGCTTACCGCGAAGGTCTTGCCATAGAAAAAGCCGCGGTTGAAGCTGTATAAAAAAGTCTTTACAAATCATAATAATTGTGATATACTTTTAAAGCCTTATGACTCGGGCAGCGGAGCAAGCCGTTTTTACGGCACTCACCTACCGCTTTTCTGGGTTATTTGGGAATATTTTAATGAGGTGAAAATTATGACACAGGCAGAAAAACAGGCAATCATCAAAGAGTACGCTACTCACGAGGGCGACACCGGTTCACCCGAAGTTCAGATCGCAGTTCTCACCAAGAGAATCAACGACCTCAACGCGCATCTCAAAGAGAATCAGAAGGACCATCACTCACGCCGCGGTCTTCTTAAAATGGTTGGTCACAGAAGAAACCTTCTCAACTATTTACAGAACAACGACATTGAGCGTTACCGTGCAATCATCGCACGCCTCGGCCTTCGTAAATAATTGCTTAAATCGGGACAAACGGCAAAGCCGTTTGTCCCGTCAGTCGTTTTTTTAAACACTGTTTCAGTTAATAATCCGCGCCGTTGGTTTTAGCGATAAAGAAAAATGTAAAACCGATTTTGCACTTTTCTTTGTTGCTAAGTCAGCGTCGGCGGAAATAATAAAGAGAGGTAAAAAATTATGTTTTTCAAAGATTTCAAAACTTTTGAAACCGAAGTCGCCGGCAGAAAGCTCGTAATCGAAACCGGCAAAATGGCACAGCTTGCAAACGGCAGCTGCCTTGTTCGCTACGGCGAAACAGAAGTTCTCTGCACCGCCACCATGGCGGACAAGCCCCGTGAGGGCGTTGATTTCTTCCCCCTTTCAGTCGATTTTGAAGAAAAACTCTACTCGGTAGGCAAAATCCCCGGCTCTTTCCAGCGCCGCGAGGGTAAAGCAAGCGAAAAGGCAACACTCGCTTCCAGAGTTATTGACAGACCCATTCGCCCCCTTTTCCCCAAGGATATGAGAAATGATGTTTCCGTTGTTGCGACCGTTATGAGCGTTGACCCCGACTGCTCACCCGAAATCGCCGCCATGTGGGGCGTTTCGACCGCACTTGCAATTTCCGAAATTCCGTGGGACGGCCCTGTTTCCAGCGTTTCGCTCGGTCTTGTTGAGGGTAAATATGTTATTAACCCCACACTTGAAGAACGCGGCGTTTCCGAAATGAGTGTTACGGTTGCTTCCACCGACAGCCTCGTTGCCATGATAGAAGCAGGCGCAAACGAAATTTCCAACGACGTTATGTTCGACGGCATTATGTATGCCCACGAAGAAAACAAAAAAATCGTTGAATTCATCAAGGGCATCGCTGCCGAAATCGGCAAAGAGAAAATCCCCTTTGAGAGCAATGATCCCTCCGAAGAGCTCTTTGAAGCCGTTAAGGCTTTCGCCATTGACGATGTCAAAGCCGCACTCGATACCGATGACAAGCGCATCCGTGACGAAAGACTTAAACCCGTTTATGAGAAAGTTCACGCCGAATTTGAGGAAAAATTCCCCGAGGAAGCGGAAAAAATCGACGATTGTCTTTACAAATTACAGAAATTTGTTGTTCGCCGCTGGCTTCTTGATGAAGGCAAGCGTGTAGACGGCAGAGGCATCAACGAGATTCGTCCCCTCAATGCGGAAATCGACCTGCTTTCAAGAGTACATGGCTCCGGTATGTTCACCAGAGGTCAGACTCAGGTACTCTCCGTTACAACACTCGGCACTTCGCGTGATGCTCAGCTGCTTGACGGCATCGACGAGGATGTTGAAAAGAGATATATCCACCACTACAACTTCCCCTCATACTCTGTCGGTGAAACAAAGCCCTCAAGGGGCCCCGGCAGGCGCGAGATCGGTCACGGCGCACTTGCAGAACGCGCACTTCTGCCCGTTATCCCCTCGCTTGAGGAGTTCCCCTACACCATCCGTGTAGTATCCGAAGTTCTTTCTTCAAACGGTTCCACCTCACAGGGCTCCGTTTGCGGCTCCACCCTTTCACTTATGGCAGCCGGCGTTCCGATCAAAGCTCCCGTTGCAGGTATCTCCTGCGGACTTATTTCCGAAGGCGACCGCTTCATGACAATGGTCGATATTCAGGGTCTTGAAGACTTCTTCGGCGATATGGACTTCAAAGTTGCCGGTACAAAGAAAGGTATCACCGCAATTCAGATGGACCTCAAGGTTCACGGTCTTACCCCCGAAATCATCAAGGAAGCTTTCCAGAAGACCTACGATGCCCGCTGCTATATTCTTGATGAAATCATGCTGCCCGTTATCGCAGAGCCCCGCAAAGAGCTTTCCAAATATGCTCCGAAGCTTCTCACCACCAAGATCGATGTTGACAAGATCGGTGATGTTATCGGCAAGCAGGGCAAGGTCATTCAGAAGATTTGCGCAGAGTGCAACTGCAAAATCGATGTTGAAGAAGACGGAACAATCTATGTTACCGCAGTCGATATCGACGATGCAAACCGCGCTCTCGATATTATCAACACAATCGCCAACGATCCCGAAATCGGTGCTATATACAAGGGCGTTGTTACAAGACTTATGTCCTTCGGTGCATTCGTTGAAATCGCTCCCGGCAAAGAGGGCCTCGTTCACATCAGCAAACTCGATGTCAAGAGAACCGAACGCGTTGAGGATTGCGTAAATGTAGGCGATGAAGTTATCGTTAAGGTTACGGAAATCGACGACCAGGGCAGAATAAATCTTTCCCGCCGCGATGCTCTTATTGAGGTTGAGGGTCTTGTTCCCGAAAATCCCGATGAGCCCGAAAGAGAAAGACGCCCCAGAAGAAACTTCAACCGCGACAGAAAGTAAAAAAATTACGGGCTGTGTGAAAACACAGCCCGATTTTTTTGATGAATAATGGCTTCATCGAATTTTGCCATTCATTATTGAATAGTGGGTAATCCCGTGCAAGTGCCGAACTTAATACATTCCGCCGCCCTGTGCTGCTGCCATAGCCGCTGCGTTTGCGGCATCTGCTGCCGGGTCGGGCTTATCGGTAACAAGGCTTTCAGTGGTAAGCACCATAGCCGCTACCGATGAAGCATTCTGCAATGCGGAACGGGTAACCTTTGTGGGATCGAGAATGCCGGCTTTTGCCATATCGGTGTATTCCTCAGTTGCAAAGTTGAAGCCGTAGCCGTTCTTCTTGGAGCGAAGAATACCGTCGATGATAACGCTGCCTTCAAGACCTGCGTTTGCGGCAATCTGGCGAACGGGCTCCTCAATAGCCTTGCGAACGATATTTGCACCCGTCTTTTCATCGGCATCCTTGATAGTGGCGATGAATTTTTCAAGATTGGGGATAGCGTTGAGAAGCGCAACGCCGCCGCCTGCAACATAACCTTCTTCAACTGCTGCCTTGGTTGCTGCGAGAGCATCCTCTATGCGAAGCTTCATTTCTTTCATTTCGGTTTCGGTGGCAGCACCTACGCGGATAACCGCAACGCCGCCGGAAAGTCTTGCGAGTCTTTCCTCGAGCTTTTCTTTGTCGAAAGCGGAGGTGGTCGTTTCAAGCTGTGACTTTATCTGTGCAACGCGGTTCTTAATGTCTGCCGCAGCGCCGAGACCGTCAACGATAATGGTGTTCTCTTTGGAAATCTTTATCTGGCGGGCTCTGCCGAGCTGCTGGACGGTAGCATCCTTAAGTTCAAGACCGAGCTCCTCGGTGATTACCTCGCCGCCGGTGAGGATAGCGATATCACGGAGCATCTCTTTACGCTTGTCGCCGAAGCCGGGAGCTTTAACGCCTACGCAGGTGAAAGTGCCGCGAAGTTTATTGACCAGAAGTGTTGCGAGTGCCTCTCCCTCAATATCCTCTGCGATGATAACGAGCTTTTTGCCTGCCTGAACGATTTTTTCAAGCACGGGGAGAATTTCCTGAATATTGGAAATCTTCTTGTCGGTGATAAGGATATAGGGGTCGTCGATAACAGCTTCCATTTTGTCGGTATCGGTAACCATATAGGGGCTGATGTAGCCGCGGTCAAACTGCATACCTTCAACAACATCGCAGCTTGTTTCGGCGGTCTTGCTTTCCTCAACGGTGATAACGCCGTCGGCAGTGACCTTCTTCATAGCCTCGGCAATAAGCTTGCCTATATTTTCGTCAGCTGCGGAGATTGTTGCGATTCTTGCAATATCATCGGCATTCTTGACGGGCTTTGAATTTTTCTTGACTGTTTCAACAACGTTTTCAACGGCAGCCTTGATTCCTTTTTTGAGTACCATGGGATTTGCGCCTGCAACAACATTCTTCATACCCTCGCGAATAAGTGCCTGAGCGAGAAGTGTGGCGGTGGTAGTGCCGTCGCCCGCAACATCGTTTGTCTTGGTGGCGACCTCTTTAACGAGCTGTGCGCCCATATTCTCAAAGGGATCCTCAAGCTCGATTTCCTTGGCGATGGTCACACCGTCGTTGGTGATGAGGGGGGAGCCGTATTTCTTGTCGAGAACAACATTTCTGCCCTTGGGGCCGAGTGTTATTTTAACGGTATCGCTGAGTTTGTCGATACCTGCCTGCAAAGCTCTGCGGGCATCTTCGCCGTAAATAATCTGTTTTGCCATATTAAAAAGCCTCCATTACTGAACTATTGCAAGAATATCGTTCTGACGGACTATAACATAAGTTTCGCCGTCGAGCTTGACTTCCGTGCCGGAATATTTGCTGAGAATTACCTTTTCGCCTTTTTTGACTTCCATTTTGACTTCCTTGCCGTCAACTATTCCGCCGGGGCCTACCGCGATAACTTCGGCAGTCTGGGGCTTTTCCTGTGCGGCGGTGGTAAGGATGATGCCGCTCTTGGTGGTTTCTTCCGCTTCGCAGAATTTAAGAACGACCTTGTCGCCTAAAGGTTTGAGTTTCATATAATTACCTCCCGTGAGATCAAGTATGATTTTAGCACTCACTCTGTTTGAGTGCTAAATATATAATAACCTTTTTTTATAAAAAATCAAGGGCTTTTTACAAATTATTGACTGCCGCACTCAAAGTTTACAATTATGTAACATAATCTTTTTTACTTGCCAAAACCGCCTTTGCATAGTACAATACCATATTGTAATTGCAAAATTTGTTGAAAAGGGGGGGTGCCGCAGTGAAAGAATTGCAGCAAAACGCTGTTGATGAAAAACTCTTTAAATTTCTTTGCATAACCGTTTTGGCAGCGGCGCTTTTACCCGAATATATCGCTCCGTTTTTTACGCTCGGCGGCTTCTGCGTATTTAAATACTGCTTCGGCAAAACCGGGCGCAAGGTCAGAATGGGTAATACCGCAAAGTATTTTCTGCTGTTTATGTGCTTCAGCCTTATAAGTGTTATATGGTCGGGCACGCGCATTTATTCCGGCGCGGTTTCGCTTTTGTGGATGGGTATGCTGCTCGGTGCATTCTATACTGCGAACATCTGCACAAATCGCGAGCAAATCGAAAAACTCATAAAATGCCTTTCAATAGGCGGCGGCGCTGTTGGCGCAATAGGCTCTGCGGAATATGCGTTGCTGCTTGCCGGCGTAAAGGTGCCGAATCCCCTGTGGTCGGTGCTTGATACATTAATATATAAAATACTGCCGTTCACCATAACCGATACCGCCCATGTGTGGGAAGCCTCGCGTGCTTCCTCGACCTTTGACAATCCGCTTATATGCGCCACATATTTACTTTTGGTTTTGCCCGTTTCGGTATACGGCTTCAGTGTAAGCAAGGGTAAAGGAAAGGCACTGTACGGAATATCCGCTTTGTGTATGTTCGGCGGTATTTTAGGCACATCATCACGAACACCTGCGCTTGCGGCACTCGCGGCAGTAGCTCTGTTCGCGGTGTTGAATGTAAAAAATATTAAAAAATTACTGCCCGTGGCAGGCGGACTTTTACTCGCGGGCGGCGCATTCGGGGCAATAATGCTGCGTCGCTATATGCTCAGAGCCAACGATTTCCAGAAGTCGACATCCAACCGAATAAAAATGTGGAAAGCCTGCTGGGAGCTTATAAAACAAAAGCCGGTACTCGGAAACGGCGCCGGGTGTGAAGGCACAGCTCAGGGTATGCTTGAATACGGCATAAAAAAACCGCACGCGCACAGCCTTTATATTGAAATCACAACTGAACTGGGCTTTGTCGGTTTAATTTTTCTGCTCGCGGTGTTCGCCCTCATTGCTTACGATATTTTAAAACTCATTAAGCAAGGCGGATATTACGGCAGGCTCGGCAAAATGTTTTTATGCGTGGCGGTTGCATTCGCAATCGGCTCGCTTACAGAATTTACAATGCAGACACCCAAGGAATTGCAGTATTTTATGATAATTCTCGGTCTGCTTGAAGCGGTAAAGCGGCACGCCGCACTAAACAACTGAAAAGAATTCATCGTTAAAAATCAACCCACGCGGAATTCACGGATCCGCGTGGGTTTTTCATAAATATTATATAATTCTGCCCGGGATTTAATCAAGTGCGTATTTTTTATTGAACTCGTCAAACACCGCATTGAATTCGGCGTTGTTGTACTTGATGCCGTTCAGGTATTTATGCGTATCGAAATCGTCATTTTCTACCTCGATAACCGCAACGGCTATATTTGAGCAATGGTCCGAAATTCTTTCACAGTTCGTAAGGATATCTGAAAGCACAAAGCCCATTTCAATGGTGCAGTTGCCGTGCTGCAGGCGGTCGATATGGTTTGATTTTATGGTCGCGGTAAGGTTGTCGATAACCTGCTCAAGCGGCTCGACGGTCTGCGCGGTCACAAGGTCGTTTTTCTCGTAAACCGTTGTGGTGGTGATCACTATTTCCTCAATGGCTCTCAAAAGTGTATCAAGTTCTTTTTGCGCTTCGTCGGAAAACTCGATTTTCTTTTCGTATATTTCAAGCGCCGTCTTTTTCAGGTTGAGCGCGTGGTCGCCAAGACGCTCAAAATCGCCTATTGTGTGCAGCATACGCGAAATTTTGCGGCTGTCCTTGCCCGATATTGATTGCATTGACAGCTTCACAAGGTATGTGCCGAGCTCATCCTCATACAAATCGAGCACATCCTCGTTCTTTTCGATTTCCTGCGCCTTTTTCTCATCATACTCAAAAAGCAGACCGAGCGAGGCGAGCAGCGTTTCCTTTGCAAGCAAAGCCATTTTTGCTGAGTGGTTGTCGCACTCCATAATGGCGACCGAGGGTGAACGCAGGAGCCTGTCATCGAGGTAAAACGCTCTCTGCGGTGCATTCTCCGGCTGCTTTTTGTCGCGTATCACCTTTTGAATGAGTGCGGCGATCTGCTTTTTAAACACTATGAAAACCGTATTTATAACATTGAATGCCGTATGCACTATTGCTATGCCTACGGGGTTTATAGCCTTATCGGTAAAGTCGAAGCCGATTACCGCATCACCTATATAAAACAGCGGCAAAAATACGAGTGTGCCGAGTATTTTTATGAATGTGTGGGTGTATGCCACGCGCTTTGCGTTGGTGTTTGTGCCTACACTTGAAATTATGCCCGTGGCGCAGGTGCCTATATTCTGCCCGAGTATGATAGGTATGGCTACGGAATACGAGATACCGCCCGTAAGCGAGAGCGCCTGCAATATACCGATTGATGCCGAGCTGCTCTGGATTATTGCGGTTACGACCGCGCCGATGAGTACGCCGAATACGGGATTCTTGAATTTCAAAAGCAGTTCACCGAATGCGGGCGAATCCGCAAGTCCCGAAACCGAGCCGGACATAAGCACCATACCGTATATAAGCACCGTAAAACCTACGGCTATTGTCCCGACGGTTTTTTTCTTGTCGCTTTTAGACATCATAATCATTACAGTACCGACGAGTGCAAGAACGGGGGTGAAGTTTTCGGGCTTCATCATCTGCAAGGCTATTGAGTCGCCGCTGATGCTGTTTAAGGAAAGAATCCACGCCGTAATCGTTGTGCCGATATTCGCGCCGAACAGCACGCTTATGGTACTGCCGAAGCTCATAATCCCCGAGTTTACAAGACCTACGAGCATAACCGTTGTAGCCGATGACGACTGTATCGCCATGGTAATGACAGTGCCGAGTATAAAGCTCACGAATGTATTAGAGGTCATTTTTTTAAGTATATGCTCCAACTTGCCGCCCGCCATTTTTTCAAGGCTTGCGGACATGGTGCTCATACCGAAAAGGAAGAACACAAGTCCCGCCATAAGCTGCAAAACATCAAAAACAGTCATTAAGTCACCTCATGAGATTTTTCAACCGAATAAAACCGCTCTGTCGAACGCGGCAAAGCGGTTTTAATATAATTATTTATTTTCACCTAAAACCTTTGCCGCCGCAGCAACAAAGATTTCAAGACCTTTTTTAAGTGTTTCCTCATCGGCAAGCAGGCACGGCATCAATTTAACAACATCGTTGTTTCTGCCGGCGCGCTCAACAATAAGACCGTTGTTGAAGCACTCGCGTACAATGCCCTTTGAAATGACATCGGGTTTGACCTTTACGCAGTCAACACCCCACATAAAGCCGATACCGCGGATTTCGATACGCTCGTCCATAGCGGCAACTTTATCGAGGTATTCTTTGATTATTGCGCTCTTGCGGCGGACATTTTCCTCCACCTTTTCGTTGAGCATGACCTCAAGCCCCGCTTTTGCCGCAACTATTGAAAGCTGGCTGCCGCGGAATGTGCCGTTGTGCTCGCCGGGCTTCCACACATCGATTTCAGGTTTGAAAAGCACAAGTGCAAACGGCATACCGTAGCCGCCGATTGATTTTGATGTGGTAACGATATCGGGGATTATGCCCGCACGCTCAAACGAGAAGAATGTTCCGGTTCTTGCGTTGCCGACCTGAATATCGTCGCAGACAAGAAGAATATCGTTCTTTGTGCAGAATTCACGGAGCTTTTTAAGGAAATCAACCGAGAAAACATAGATGCCGCCGTCAGCCTGCACCGACTCGATAAACACCGCCGCCGGCTTTGAAACGCCGGAATGGTCATCGTCAATAAGAGTCTGCATATACTCAATAACATCAAGACCCTCGAACATATACGGTGCGGGGATATGTGTAACATCGGTAAGCACCACGCCTGCGCCCTCGCGGGATTCGCGGTCGGTAGTCATGGAAAGTGAACCGAGCGTCATACCGTGGAATGCGCCCATAAAAGCAAATATGTTATTCCTCTTTTTTGCTTTGCGCGCAAGCTTAAGTGCCGCCTCAACGGCATTTGTGCCCGTGGGACCGGGGAACTGGATTTTATAGTTGAAGCCTCTGGGCTCAAGCACATTTTTCTCAAAAAATTCTATAAAATCGCGCTTTGCCGAGGTAAACATATCAAGCGAATGAATTATGCCGTCATTCTCAAGGTACTCTATAACCTTACGCTTTATATAATCGTTATTGTGACCGTAGTTAAGAGCGCCCGCACCGCAGAAAAAGTCGATATACTCCTTGCCGTCCTCAGCGGTGATTACAGAGCCCTTTGCCTTTGTAAAAACCGCGGGAAAACTGCGGCAGTATGAGCGAACTTCGGATTCGTATTTTTCAAAAACCGATGTATTCATAGTAAAAGTCCTTTCACTGATTGATAATTAAATCATACATATCGTATTATAACACCTTTTTTTGCTTATTCCAATACAAAATACGAAATTTTTATATTAAATTGTGATTAAATTTCATCAATATCTATTGTGCTTTACTTTCCTTTTTGTTACACTTATTGTGTATAAAAATACTGAATAAGGAGAGAGCTATGATTAAACCTATTAAACTTACTCCTCAACTGACGAGGGTTGTCAGCCATTACAAGAGGTTTGATATCGAAGTCCCCAAGGCATTGCTTGAAAGCAAGCCCAAGGCACCCGACCTTTCCGGTTTTCCGTACCCCCTGCCGCAGAAAAAGAGCGAATATAAATGCTTCTGCGAGGGCAACGGCGGCGTTATGTGGTACGGCTCAGACCACGGCGTTACCCGTTACGACAAAAACGCCCCAATGCTCAGCGACAAGGTGATGTATTTCAGCGCAACGCGCGATTTGCTTGACAATGATGTAAAAGCACTTGAAGCCGACGGCAACGGCGTGTGGGTACTGACGGAAAGCGGCGTTACGCATATTGAAATGGTGCTTATGACCATGCAGGAAAAGGCGGAGCGCCTGCTCGATGAAACCGTTACCTATGTTGACAGGCACGGCATGGTTTCGCAGAAATATCTCACCGAGCCGCTTAAACTCGAAAGTGCGGTAAGCTACGGTCATTCCGACAATGACGGCGGATTCACCGCAAATCTCGCCATAGGCGAAATTTTCCACTATGCCACACTTAAACGCGAACTCGGTGCCTATGACCCTAAAACCGAAAAAGCGCGCGAGGCGGCTATGCGGCTGAGCGAAGCAACATTACTTACAATGTTTATCGCCGGCAGAGGTGACGGCTTTGTTGCAAGAAGCTATGTTACAAAATCCGAGCCCGTGCCCGATGACGGTCTGTTCTTCAAAAAGAACGGAGCTACCGCGACCTGCCTCAACACCACTTATGCTCGCAAGAGAAAGCTCGTGGGCTTTGAGGTAAAGGCGGATGCCCCCATTCCGCAGAGGCTCAGAAAGCTTTATGCCGACGAGGGCTATGAGGATACCGACATAACCTATAAGGGCGACACAAGCAGTGATGAAATCACGCTTCACTACCTGCACATGCTTGTAGCGCACGAATTTTTAGGCTGCGAGGACCCCGAATACGATGCTCTGCTTAAAGAAGCAGCAGCAAACACCATGGACCACATTATACGCGGCGGCTACTCGCTGCGCGATGCCGACGGCTCGCAGACCACCTGGGCAAGGTGGAACCCCGAATATTTCCAAACCTTTGAGGGTTGGGCGGATGCCTGCCTGAACGCTCAGCAGGTGCTTATGTACTTAAGGGTTACAATGCGCCTTACGGGCGACACCGAAAAGTATCAGCCCGAATACGACAAACTCATAAATATGGGATATGCCGACCTCGCTCCCAAGCATTTTGACCGTTTCCACCAGCAGTGTATGCAGCTTAAAAGCGATGACCGCGAGGAAATTATGTACGGCGACCACGCGCTTGCCGTTACTACATTCTGGCCGCTTATTACTCTTGAGCCGGACGAAGCGCTCCGCAAAAAATTCATTGAGGGCTTCAGAAGCTGGCGCTATTCGCTCGCTCCCGAATTTAACCCCGGCTACGATTTCCCGTATTTTTTGAGCGACCCCGAAAACGCAAAGCCCGATGCCGACAGAATCAAAACGTGGTTTTACCGCTTCGGCGTGAGCCGCGTTGCCGCAAAGGTTTCGCTTGACGAGCGCCGCGATATTCCCAAAAAGCTCTGCCGCGGAGTTTACTGCGAAACCTCGGCTCTGCTTACGAACGATGAAAGATTTATTGCCAAGTATGACCGCAATCCGCTTGAATATAAGAATGAGGACAGCGGCGGCGCACATTATGTGGAAAGCTGCTACCCGTTCAGCGTAGCTTACTGGTTCGGCAGATACTTTAACTTTATTGAGGAGGCGAACGACTGATGGATAAAACAAATTATCTTATAGGCAACGCTCACCTTGACCCTATATGGCTCTGGCGCTGGCAGGAGGGCTGCGGCGAGGTTTTGCAGACATTCCGCAGCGCACTTGACCGCCTTAAAGAATACAATGATTTTGTGTTCACCTGCTCCTCCGCCGCCTATTACAAATGGGTGGAGGATATTGACCCCGATATGTTCGAGGAAATACGCTCCATGGTAAAGCGCGGCAGATGGGTACCCGTAAACGGCTGGTGGGTACAGCCCGACTGCAATATGCCCTCGGGCGAGAGCTTTGCACGCCAGGCACTTTACAGCCAGCTCTATTACCTTGAAAAATTCGGCAAAATATGCTCCACGGGCTATAATGTTGACTCATTCGGCCACAACGGTATGCTGCCGCAGCTTCTCAATAAGGGCGGTATGCACGCTTATGTGTTCCAGCGCCCCGGTATGCACGAAAATGACACTATCCCCGAAAATCTTTTCTGGTGGGACAGTGCCGACGGCTCGCGCGTTATGACCTACCGCCTGCCGGACGGCTACGGCGCACACGGCAAGGAAAGCCTTGACCGCAGAATTGACGATTGCGAAAAGCGCGCCGAGGAAACCGGCCACGGTATGATGCTGTTTTACGGCGTGGGCAACCACGGCGGCGGACCGACAAAGGGCGATATTGAATACCTTATGGAAAATCTCGAGCGTGACGGCTACAACGAGCTTGAATTCTCATCGCCCGATGATTATTTTGAAGCAATGGTGCTTGAAGACCTTGATTTAGAGGTCTGGAAAGACGATTTACAGCACCATGCAAGCGGCTGTTACAGCGCGACCTCGCTCATTAAGGAGCTCAACCGCAAGGCTGAAAATCTTCTCGGCGCGGCTGAAAAGTGGGATACGATTTCTTCCGTAGTTACCAATGCCAAGCCCTCTACCGAGCAGTTCAAAGAAGCATGGCGCAAGGTCTGCTTCAATCAGTTCCATGATATTTTCTGCGGCTGCTCCATCCGCGAAGCATACGAGGATGTTAAAATGTCCGAGGGTGCGGCTATGGATATCGCTTCCGTTGCCTACAACAATGCGGTTCTTAAAATCGCACGCAGAATCGACACCTGGGTTGACGGCGTTTCCGATGCGGTGCTTGAAACACGCCACTACACCGGCTGCGAAATGGGCTTCCCGCGCCCCGTTATCGTATTCAATCCACATTCTTACGAAATCGAAATGCCCGTAAGAATGTACCATCCGTCAAAATCCGTAAAGGATTCCGACGGCAACGATGTTGTGTTCCAGAATGTGCGCTCCTCGCGCTCCAATGACGAGCACCTCGATACTCTTTTCCTTGCAAAAGTTAAACCCCTCGGCTATGCTACATACTGGCTTGAGTGGGAGGATATCCATGCCCCGCAGACTATCGACCTCGGCGCGAATTACTATATGGAAAACGAGTACATAAGCGTTGAGATAGATAACGAAACAGGTTACATAGTCAGCCTTACCGACAAAACCACCGGCACCGAATATGCCGACGACAATTTCCTTGCAATACCCACGGTTATCGATGACCACGAAACAGACACCTGGGCACACAATGTTTTCAAATTCCACAATATCAAGGGACTTATGGAGCTTGTAAGCATTGAGCGTGTTGAAAACGGGCCGCTGCGCTCGGTAGTGCGCACAAAGCACAAATTCGGGGAAAGTTATCTCACTCAGGACTTTATACTCGCCGCAGGGCAGAAGCTTGTGCGTGTAGAGTGCAAGACACTCTGGCAGGAAAAATTCACAATGCTCAAAATGGCGTTCCCGCTCGGCGGCAGCAACGAGATTTCAACTTATGAAATTCCCTGCGCTTACATAAAGCGCCCCTGCAACGGCGAGGAGGAGCCCGCACTCAACTGGGGCGACCTCACAGTTGACAAAAACGGCAAGCGTTACGGCATTTCGGTCATAAGCGATTCAAAATACAGCTATGACTGCCCCGGTACCGAGCTGCGCCTGACCTGCCTGAGAAACGTCATTTTTGCCGACCACTTCTCATCAAGACCCGCCGCCGATTTCAACTTCACCGACGAGGGACTTAACCGCTTCACCTACGGCATTTACCTGCACGCCGGCGAAGCCGAGGACAGTGATATTGTAAAAAGAGCGCACCTGTTCAACAACAATGTTGTTGCAGTGCCCGAAAGCTACCACAAGGGCGACCTTGCACAGACCGGCTGCTTTATGTACACCAATGCCGACAATGTGCTTATTACCGCACTAAAACGCTGCGAAGACGGCAGCGGCGACCTCATTGTAAGACTGTATGAAACAAATGGCATTGAAAGCACAAAGTGCTACCTTATGAGCTCGCTTTTCGACAACGGCTTCTGGTTTGATATAGGCAAGCACGAAATCAAGACCTTCCGTATCGACAAGGACCAAAAGGTCGTTGAAACCGACTTCCTTGAAGGCGTGAATAAAAAATACTGATAGTGTTTTTTTGATTTTTCATCAATGATCTGCCGCATTTAGTGCAGAACAAAAAATTGAATAAATAAAAACAATGGCTTTACGGTTTGATAATCGCATAAATCACCATAAAGCCATTGTTTTTTTGAATTTTTATTTTTGTTGAGTAAAATCTGCTTCAGCTTGTGTAATAGCCTCGTTTATCGGTTTCTCGGAAATATTCAGGCAAACAGATGTAACAATAAAGCCTGCAACAAAAACGCAAAGAAGTATAAATATAATCAGAATTCTGCGTAAAAACTCCCGCCGCTGAACAGTACGGCTTTCACCTATTATATACTTACCCGAACCGACTCTGCCCGGGTAGTTTTTGGAAAATCCGTAATAAGCTTTTCGCTTAATTACATCTTTGTCGGTATTCTTCAAGATTTATTCCTCCGCAGGTACTTCTTCGTCTGCGGGTGTTTCCTCCTCGTCAGGCGCTTCTGTTTCTTCGGTTACTTCTTCAGTCGGCTCCTCGGGTGTTTCCTCGGTGGGCTCTTCTTCGGCAGGTGCTTCGGTCAGTTCCTCGGCCGGCTCTTCTTCTACCGGCTCCTCGTTTATCTGTATGAAATCGGTAGGCGTTTCTTCAATCACATCCGTTGTCTGCGGCTCGGTAGTTTCGGGCACGGTACTTGTTTGGGCAGGTGTATATGAGCTGCTGCCCGAGCCGCTTGTTCCGTTATAAATATCAATAAGCGATGTTCTGCCTTCTTCAAGAACTATATTGGATGATCCGTAAATTTCCGTTTGCAATGAATGTGCGGCATATTGGTAATCAACTACCCAAATCCACATATTTTCATCGCCGCTTATGCGCGCATTTTCAGGGGGCATTGATATCTGCGCCCTTTCATAATTGAGCCAATTCTCTGCAAATGCTTTCATACCGAGCGAAATTACCTCACCCTTTGAATAGCTTGTTTCAACATAAGGTAAAAGTGCGTCTATATAACTGTTAAGCTCTGAAACAGATGCGGTTTTAACGCGGTTAAGAATGCTTTCAATTACCTGGCGCTGGCGCCTTGTTCTGCTTACATCGGCATCAGCATCGCAGCCTCTTACACGGCAAAACTGCAATGCCTGCTCACCGTCAAGCGTAACGCCTTCTCCGGCAGGAACATATTCGAAATAAGAATAATAACTGTTTATATAATTGGCTTCATATTCCTGAACATCAACAGTAACGCCGCCCATAGCATCTATAAGCCCCTGAAATGATTCAAAATCCACCATTACAAAGCCGTCAATTGAAATCTTGTAATTGTTTTCAATAGTTTTAATAAGGCAGCTTACTCCGCCCATAGAATATGCGGCATTTATTTTATTGCAGTAGCCGCCGTCTTCCGTTTCGATATAAGCGTAACTGTCTCTCAAAAATGAAATAAGTTTTAATGTCTTCTTTTTCTTATTTACAGAAACAAGTATCATCGAGTCGGTGTTTGAACCGCCCTCATCACTGCCTATGAGCAAAACATTTATAACATTTTTGTCGCGCAATTTACTGTCATTGCCGGCAGTCGCCCATTCCTTTAGTGCATTTTGAAAATCGCTTGAACCTATTTTAATATTAATTTCTTCGGAATTTAATGCTTTTGGATTTGTATCGTTTTCGAGTTTTATTTTATCGCCGAGCATATTGAATTTTTTAGATACAAATACACCTACAATAATACCTGAAACAATAAATACCAACAGAACTGCCGCCAATATCGAAAAAATTATTTTCTTCTTTTTTGATATCGGCTTTTTATTATTTGCCGATTTTTTTATAGGGGGAGCTTTTACAACTTTTTTGGGTTTTTGCATTATTTCTTTCGATTCCTCATAAAAATCAGCAGCAGTATCATTTAAACTGTCCGTTTTATTCTGTTCTGCAAAAACTTGTTTTTCATTTTCCGAATTTTCATTTTTGCCTGCCGAATTTCTGAGAAATTCGGCATCTTTTTCGGCATCGGCATCTTTTCTTCCGCTTATGCCGTAATCCGATTCAAGTCTTAAAAGCTCAAGATAATCGTCAAGATTACGGTTGTTTTTGTTATTATCTTCTGCCATTGAATATTACTCCTCTGTAACTTCGGTTTCGCCCTCATCCTCGGGTTCATCCGCAACTCCGGCGCCTTCCTCCGCGGTACCGTCATCCTCGACCGTTCCGGTGATCTCTTCCTCGTCGTGTTCGGTAGTGGAAAGAGTAACTACTTTATCGCCCTCGCCGAGCTTCATAACCTTAACGCCCTTGGAGGGTCTTGCGCAGATTCTTATGGCTGCAGCCGGAATTCTTATAATAATACCGTCCTGCGAAATGAGAATTACATCGTCTTCCTCGTTGATATCGGTAATAGCCGCAATTTCGCCGTACTTGTCGATATGGTAATTCTTAATGCCCTTACCGCCTCTTGACTGTGTACGGTAATTGTCATTATTGCTTATTCTGCCGAAGCCGGTTTCGCTGACTGTAAGCAGCTTGCCGTCGGGCTTCATAACACACATACCTATAACTTCATCACCGGGTTTAAGAGTAATGGCTTTAACGCCGGTAGCCGTTCTTCCGAGCGCTCTCGCATCCTGCTCATTGAAACGAATACACATACCTTTCTTTGTAGCCACAAGCAAATCATCGCTGCCGGAGGTAACCTTTACCCATGCAAGCTCGTCCTCCTCTTTGAGAGAAATAGCAATGATGCCGTTGCGCCTTGTATTCTTGTAAACAGAAAGCTCCGAACGCTTGATTATGCCCTTTCTCGTAACCATGCAAAGGCACATACCCTCGTCATTCTCAGGTACTCTTATCATTGCGGAGATTTTTTCATCAGCTTCAAGAGGTAAAATATTTACTATATTTGTACCCTTGCTTGTTTTGCTGCCCTCTGGAATTTCGTAGCCTTTAAGCCTGAACGCCTTGCCGCGGGTGGTGTAGAACATAATGTAATCGTGCGAAGAAGCGATAAACATTGTTTCGGCAACATCGTCCTCGCGCCTTGTCATGCCCTTAACGCCTCTGCCGCCGCGGTTCTGAATGGTGAACTGGTCAACGGGCTGGCGCTTGATATATCCCATAGTGGTATAGGTGTACATACATTTTTCTTCGGGGATAAGGTCTTCAATATCGACTTCGCCGCTGATATTTTCGATTGCAGTCCTTCTCTCATCACCGAATTTTTTCTTTATATTGCCGAGTTCATCTTTGACGATGGCAAGTATTTTTTCGCGTGAGCCGAGAATTTCCTCATAATCGGCGATTTTAACCTTGAGTTCATTGAGTTCGTTGGTGATTTTGAGTATTTCAAGACCTGCCAACTGACCTAAACGGAAAGCAACGATTGCCGATGCCTGCGGATCGTCAAAGTCGAATTTTTCCATAATTGCGGCTTTTGCTTCCGCCTGACCGCCCTTGCACGCTCTTATTGTGGCAATAATATCGTCAACTATATCAATAGCCTTTGCAAGACCGTCAAGAATATGTGCGCGTTCTCTTGCTTTATTGAGATCGTACTGCGTTCTTCTTGTAATAACAGAGCACTGGAATTCTATGTACTGCTCGAGCATTTCTTTAAGATTAAGAATCTTGGGCTCACCGTTAACAAGTGCAAGCAGAATTACGCCGAATGTGGACTGCAGCTGTGTATATGAGAACAGCTTGTTGAGTACGACCTGCGCATTTGCATCGCGCTTTATGTCGATTTCAATGTGCATACCGGTTTTTCCGGAGGAATAGTCGTTGATGTCGGAAATGCCGTCAATGCGTTTATCTTTAACGAGGTCGGCAATGGATTCAATAAGCCTTGCCTTATTGACCATATAGGGAATTTCGGTAACAACTATTTTAAATCTGCCGTTTTTACCCTCAACTATTTCGCATTTTGCGCGAACTATTATTTTGGCTTTGCCGGTGGCGTAAGCGGCTCTTATACCGGCTCTGCCCATAATAATGCCTGCC
This sequence comes from Acutalibacteraceae bacterium, assembly GCA_045616765.1. Taxonomy (GTDB): domain Bacteria; phylum Bacillota; class Clostridia; order Oscillospirales; family Acutalibacteraceae; genus DTU089. The sequence goes on along the minus strand of JAZLHL010000062.1, from coordinate 47,376 downwards.
GTGGGAAAATCGGGTCCCTTTATATACTGCATTATTTCTTCAAGGTCGGCATCTGGGTTATCTATAACGCAGGAAATCGCATCGCAAACTTCACCGAGGTTATGCGGGGGAATGTTTGTTGCCATACCTACGGCAATACCCTGTGAACCGTTAACGAGAAGATTGGGAAATCTTGACGGCAGTACAACGGGCTCTTTAAGACGGTCATCGTAGTTGGGTACGAAATCAACCGTATTTTTATCAATATCGGTGAGCATTTCGAGCGACATTTTGCTCATTCTTGACTCTGTGTAACGGTAAGCGGCAGGCGGATCGCCGTCTATGGAGCCGAAGTTACCGTGCCCGTCAACGAGCATATAGCGCATTGAAAAGCTCTGCGCGAGCCTTACCATTGCATCGTAAACCGATGCATCGCCGTGCGGATGATAGCGACCGAGCACCGAACCTACGGTATCGGCGCACTTACGGTAAGGCTTGTCCGGGGTAAGATTATTCTCATACATAGTGTAGAGAATTCTTCTGTGAACGGGCTTTAAGCCGTCGCGCACATCGGGAAGCGCACGCGAAGTGATAACGGACATTGAATAATCAAGGAAAGCCGTTCTGACTTCGTTGTTTATTTCAATATTTACTATTTTTTCATTTTCATACGGGTTGGGAAGATTGTTTACGCCGTTGGTGACACCCGTATTTTCGTTATTTAATTCATCCATTTTTTATATCCTCTCTTATACGGTCAAATGTCAAGGTTTTTAACGAATTTAGCATTTTTCTCAATAAATTCACGGCGCGGCTCGACTTTGTCGCCCATAAGTATTGAGAAAGTTTCGTCAGCTTCTTCGGCGTCTTCAATAGTAACTCTTTTCATAATTCTTTCGGCAGGGTCCATAGTGGTTTCCCAAAGCTGAACGGGGTCCATTTCACCAAGACCTTTGTAACGCTGAATTGAAAAACCCGTGCCGAGCTCTTCCATAATTTCATCGCGCTCGTTATCTGAATACGCATATCTGTGTTTCTGCCCCTTACTCAGTCTGAAAAGCGGAGGCTGTGCAAGGTAAACATGGCCGGTTTCTATTATTTCACGCATATAGCGGAAAAAGAAGGTCAGCAAAAGCGTTCTGATATGAGCACCGTCGACATCGGCATCCGCCATAATTATAATTTTGTCGTAACGAAGCTTTTCTATATTGAAATCTTCACCGATTCCCGTACCGAGTGCAAGTACTACGGGGGTGAGCTTATCGTTGCCTATGACTTTATCTATTCTGGCTTTTTCAACATTAAGCATTTTGCCCCACAGCGGCAGGATTGCCTGAATCATTCTGTCTCTGCCTTCTTTTGCAGAGCCGCCTGCCGAGTCGCCCTCGACGATGAAAAGCTCGGTTTTTGTGCTGTCTTTTTCTATGCAGTCGGCAAGCTTGCCGGGCAGCGAGTTCGTTTCAAGCGCAGATTTGCGCCTTGCATTATCCCTTGCTTTTCTCGCAGCCTCGCGTGCTCTTGAAGCATCAAGTGCTTTTGAGAATATTGCTCTTGCATCTGCGGGATTTTCTTCAAAATATGTTGAAAGCTTTTCGTAAACACATTTTGAAACAAGCGGAGTAATATCGGTATTGCCGAGCTTGCCTTTAGTTTGACCTTCAAATTGTGCTTCGGTAAGCTTAACGCTTATAATTGCCGAAAGACCTTCCCTTACATCTTCACCGGAAAGGTTTTTATCATTATCTTTTAAAAGATTGTATTTTCTGCCGTAATCGTTGAAAACACGAGTGAGTGCGGTTTTAAAACCGGTTTCGTGAGTACCGCCGTCGATAGTACGGACATTGTTTGCAAAACTCAGTACAAGCTCGTTGTAGCTGTCGTTATACATTATTGCAATATTTGCTTCTCTGTCACCCGATACTGCGGAAAAATGAATGGGTTTTTCGTGAAGCGGAGTAAGACCGCGGGTCGTTGTTACAAATTCAACAAATGAAGATATACCGCCCTCGTAACAATAGACCTGTTCATTAATATTTTCGGGATCGCGCTTATCGGTAAGCGAAATCGAAAGACCTGCATTAAGGAATGCCTGCTCACGAAGGCGTTTCTCGAGAATTTCAAATTCGTAAACCGTAGTTTCGGTAAACATTTCGGGGTCGGCTTTAAAACGAATAAGTGTTCCGGTTTTATCTGTATCCCCTATTACTTTTAAATCGCAAGTGGGAGTACCCCTTGAAAAACGCTGGTAATGAACATGACCGTTCTGCGAAACTTCAACTTCAAACCATTCGGAAAGAGCGTTAACAACTGATGAACCTACGCCGTGCAGACCGCCCGAAACCTTGTACCCGCTTCCGCCGAATTTACCGCCTGCGTGCAAAACGGTAAGAACAACGGTAACCGCCGGCAGACCCTGCTGTTCATTAATACCAACGGGAATACCGCGGCCGTTATCGCGTACGGTTATAATGTCACCGGGCAGAATTTCCACCTCGATATGAGTGCAAAAACCCGCAAGAGCTTCGTCTATTGAGTTATCTACGATTTCGTAAACAAGGTGATGAAGTCCTTTGGGACCGGTAGAGCCGATATACATACCGGGTCTTTTTCTTACCGCTTCAAGACCTTCGAGCACCTGAATGGCACTTGCATCGTACTTTTCGGTAACTGAAGTATCAATGGTTTCGTCATTTTCATTGATAACAACGCTGTTTTCGAGCTCCTGCTCACGAAGCTCCTGTTCGTTTTTAATAATATTTTCGTCCAAAGTTCCTACCTCCGCAGTAGATTAAAAATAATATATAAATATAATTATTTACTGTTTAATACCCTCGTTTAAGAGCGTTTTCCGTTTTTCTTACAAGTGTTTCGGAAGAAAAACCGGTAATATATACTTTATTTTCGTTATTTTTTGAATTACACACCACAAATGCCCGCGGTGTATCTATTGCTTTAAAAACATCAAGCGATAAAACATATTCCAAATTACCGTTTTTTTCGGCTTCGGAAAGAAATTTTTCAGTATCACTTTCTTCATCGCTCGTTGTATTTTCCAAATCAAAAATACCTATAATATTTTTATCCGAAATAAGTTTGTCTTTTCCGATATGTACAAGCATTATATTATCTTCCCTTCTTTTATAAGGAATGATTTGCCGCCGCACATTCTCAATACCTGCGAAGGATCGCAGCAGGTAAGAAATACCTGACGGTCGGTTATATGGTTAAGTACATAATCCTGGCGTTTTTCATCAAGCTCGCTCATAACATCATCAAGAAGCGTAACGGGCATCTGACCGGTTGAGGATTTTATTATTTCTGACTCACCGAGCTTTAATGCAAGCGCGCATGACCGCTGCTGACCCTGCGAGCCGTAACTGCGTGCACTGTTGCCGTTTATTTTTATTTCAATATCATCTCTGTGCGGACCGACGGAAGTTGTTTTTAAAATAACATCTTGTTTTCGCGCATTTTTAAGATTTTCAAGCTCGGATATATAAATATCTTTTACATTTACATCATTATTTAAAAATTCTTCACGCGAATATAAAACAGATATTTTTTCTTTATTTTCGGAAATTCCGGAATAAATTTCTTCACAATGCCGGGAAAGCATTTTAATATATTCGAGCCTGTCCGCAATAACGGCAGCAGAATATCTTGCCAATAAATCGTCGAAGCTGTCCAGCATATCATATAAATCGGCATTCATATATAAATCTTTTAACAATGCGTTTCGCTGAACAAGTGCTCTTTTATAATTTGCAAGATAATCGGAATATTTAGGTTTTAATTCACAAAGTGCAGTATCTAAAAACCTGCGGCGGAATACCGGACCGTCCTGAATAAGCGAAAGGTGTGACGGGGAAAAAATAACAGAATAAAACTGCCCGATAAGCTCGGATGTACCTTCAAGCTCAACACCGTTAAGAAAAGCTTTCTTTTTGTTTTTACCGATAGCTATATCAGCTGTTTTATTGCGAATTCCGTCATTAAAAGATATTTTGAGTTTTGCGATATCTTCACCGAATTTAATAAGTTCCGCATCTTTTGCAGAACGAAAACTTTTACAGCCGGTAAAAAGCCAGATAGCTTCAAGGATATTTGTTTTACCCTGGGCATTTTCGCCGTAAATAACATTTACACCGTTTTCCGGTAAAAGCTCCGTTAATTCAATATTTCTGAAATTTTCTGTTTTTATTGAATCAACGGTCATAATACCCTCCGCGGAGTTTTCAGTTTTTAATATCGTATATTATTCTGTTAAATTCGGCAGAATCACCCGTGCGCAGTTTTTTGCCGCGCTGGGTGCATACTTCGCCGTTTACCTTGACTTCACCGTTTTGCACAACTATTTTTGCGTGACCGCCGGTGCTTACCGCACCTGCATTTTTTAACATATCGTCAAGGCGTATATATTCATTTTTAAGAGTAAAATTTATGTGTTCGCGTTCTGCGATTTTAACTTTTATTTTCATATCAGGCTATTGTTTCGTTTTTAAGGCGCATCGGTATAATAAGGAATATAAAGTTTTCACCTTCAACGGGTTTAATAATTATAGGTGAAACGGGACTGTTGAGTTCAATTTTTACTTCGTCAACATCAACAGTTCTTAATGCATCTGTAAGGTATACATTATTAAAGCCTATTTCTACTCTTTTGCCTTCTATTGCCGCGCTGATTTTATCGTTTGCGGCACCGAGAGCTGTTGCGCTTGATACTTTTATGATATTTTCGTCAAAAACACAGCGAACGGGGCTTTTTATTTTATTGGGAATAAGCAGTGAAATTCTGTCAACACTGTCAAGCAGGAGCTTAACATTGACCTTTGCTTCTGTTGTGCAGCTTGAAGGAACGGCATTTTTGTAATTGAAAAATTCACCTTCAAGAAGTCTTGATATGATTCTGTAATTACCTATTTCAAAAAGAATGAATTTTTTGCCTACGGAAAGTGCTATATTTTCTTCTTCATTATCAATAAGTTTAACAACTTCGGCAAGCGTTTTTGCGGGAACGACAAATGTTATTTCTTCACCGTCATAAGCTATGGTTTCATTTCTTATGGCAAGTCGGAAGCCGTCGCAGGAGATGAGGCGAAGATTATTTTCGGTAAGCTCGAATTTAATACCTTTGTGAACGGGTTTCAAATCGTTATTTGCAACTGCAAAAATAGTCTGCTTGACCATATTTTTAAGCATACCCTGTTTTATGGAAATAGGGAATCCTCCGGAAACGGCGGGAAGCTCGGGATAATCATTTGTGGGAATGCCTATGAGAGAAAATTCTGCTTCTGCGGATTTGATTTTGCAAAGATTATGCTCATCGACATCTATTGTGACTACTTCCGAAGGAAGTCTTCTGAGTATATCGCAAAGAAGATGCGAATTGAGAATAATGCTGCCTTCTTTTTCAACGCTGCATTCGATAACTGTGGTAATACCTACTTCCAGGTCGTAGCCGGTTACCGTGAGTTTTGAATTTTTAGCCTGAAGATAAATACCTTCGGTCGCGGGTATGGTGCTTTTAACGGAAACACCTCTCTGGACTATGTTACAGGCATCTGCAAGTATTGATGTGTTGCATAAAAATTTCATAACGTTACCTCCGTTGAAATTTTGAAAAATTTTGTTAAAAATAATAAATATAAACAGTAGCAGCAGTAGTGTGTGTCAAATTGTAAAATTACGGAAATTTTGTTTTATTTCTGCTGCTTTTCCGTTATTTGAAATTGTAACTTTTATGTTTGTAAAATGTTCATAAAAAACAAACTTTTTAAGCTTTTGTTTAATTGTAGAAAAACGAGTTGTCAGGTTATGTATAAATGTTTATAAAACAAGTGAGTTTTAACCTTCTCTTTCGCTTTTTATTTTTTTCATAATATCGTAAATATTGTTTTTAAGTTCGGCATTGTCTTCCATTTTACTTTCAATAGCTTCGATCGAATAAATAACGGTAGAGTGTTTTTTACCACCAAAGCAGTTACCGATTTCTTCAAAAGTGAGATTTGTTGTTTCACGCATTACATACATAGCTATCTGTCTTGCGTTTGATATTTCCGCTTTTTTTCTGTCGCCCCTGATATCTTCGGATGAAACGCCGCTTGTTTTTGCCACCTCATCAATAATATTATTGATGGTAACTTCAGTGGGCTGTTGGTAGTAAACAACATCTTTTATAACATCATTTGCCACGCCTATGGTTATCTGCCTGCCGGAAAGCGTGTAAATCGCGTGTATTTTCTGCACAACACCCTCAATCTGACGAACATTATTTTTGAGTCTTTCCGCAATGTATTCAATCACATCGTTTGAAAGGTCCATATTATAATAGTTGTTTGCAGATTGTTTTATGATTGCAATTCTCGTTTCAAGCATCGGCGGCTGAATATCGGCGAGTAAACCCTGAATGAAACGGCTGCGGAGTCTGTCTTCCAGTGCTGCAATATCTCTCGGCGGTCGGTCGCTTGTAAGTACGATTTGCTTATGCTGATTTATGAGTGCTTCAAAGGTGTAGAAAAATTCCTCCTGCGCAACCGGCTTTGCGCTTATGAACTGAATATCGTCTACAAGTAAAACATCCGCACTTCTGTATTTGTTGTGAAACTCCGCCATATTTTCATGGCTTAAATGTGTAAGCATTTCGTTAAAGAAATTTTCGCCGTTTGTAAATAAAATATTCAAAGTCGGATGTTTTTGTTTTATTTCAGCCTGAATTGCTTTTAAAAGGTGAGTTTTGCCCAAGCCCGATTCACCGTAAATAAACAACGGGTTATGAATCGCACCGGGATTTTCGGTAATTGCCCTTGAAGCCGTATATGCAAACGAGTTTGTGGGACCTACAACGAAATTGGCAAATGTTGACTCTTTTGTAACAACAGGGTCAATAACAGATTTTTCGCCGTTGGCGGAACTTTGATTTTTATTGCTCTGCTTGTCCTCTTCGGATTCAACGATAATTTCAAGCTCTGTTTCAAAACCCATGACCTTTTCAAAGGCTTCTTTAATAGGTTTTTCAAAGCGCGAAAGAATTACACCTTTTTTGAATTCAGTGGAGGTCTTAAGCTGAAATGCGTTGCCGTTGAGTGCCACGGGCTCTAAAGAATCGATCCAGGTAACGATGACCGTATCGGCAAGAACGGCACTGAGTTCGTATTTTACAGCCTCCCACATATCTTTAATATTATCCAATATTTTCACCCCAAAAAATAAACAATATGAATTTTAATTATAATTATCTACATTCTCATAGATTATATCATATTACATTATATATTTCAATAAATATTGATTAAAAAACTGACATTTCAAGAGTAAAATGTCAGTTTTTATGCGTTTTCTGCGGTAAAAATAATACAAAACGGTTAAAAATCACAATATAGTAAGTAAAGTAAAAAATTAACATTTACCGTATTGCATTTTAATGTTGTTTATTATAAAATCATAAATTGGATATAAATACTTTATGAAAAGAGAGATTTATGAATCAAGTCGGTAAAAAATGCGCGCTTTGCGGCATGATTTTTAATGAAAATGACGATGTGGTGGTTTGCCCCGAATGCGGTGCACCTCATCATCGCGAGTGCTGGAAGCAGGCAGGTCACTGCGCCCGTGAGGAATTCCACGGCACTCCGGAAATATTTGATGAACCTGTTCGGGAAGAAATCTCGGAACAATCCGAAAATGATATATTTTTCGGTGAGAGAGCAGATGAAATACCCGAAAATGACGAGCAGAAAGCAGTACGCGAGGTTATTGATAATATAAACAACAGCTCTATGGAAAATTTAAGTATCGGCGGTATTCCCGCAGATATTTACGAAGCTGCAATAGGTAAAAATCAGCGTTATTATATTCCGCGCTTTATGCTTACCGATAAAGCCGAAAAAACTAAAATGTGGAATTTTATGGCGTTTTTAACACCTATGGCTTGGGCATTTTACAGAAAGCTGTATAAGCTTGCGGTAATTTTTCTTGCATTTTATTTACTTTTAGGTGCAATTTCGGTGCTGCCGTATGCTACTAATGCGGAATTTAATAATGCCGTAAAAGAATGTGTCGAGGAAGACCCGAATTTTCTTATGAATATGACAAATTACTTCAATGATCAGTCAGGCAGTAAGATTACACAAAAACAGCAGGAGCTTATTGAAATAGCAGAAAAGCTGATGCCGCCGCAATGGTTTGACATAACGGTTTATGCAGGTATGTTCGTGCTGAGAATCGTTTTCGGTTTTCTTGCAACAAAGATTTATTTCAATAATCTTACGAAAAAAATCAGAAATGCAGACAGTTCCGCAATGCCGCGGGAGGTTTTTAAAGGTTATCTTTACAAAAAATGCGGAACTGCGCCGATATGGATAGCGGTAATTATAGGCTTCTTTGAATTTCGTTATCTTTGATAAAAAAGCTTATGCTTGAAAGGATAATATATGCACACACCTCTGGCGGACAGAATCCGTCCGCAAAGTCTTGATGATATAGTAGGTCAGCAGCACCTCGTGGGTGAGGGAAAGCCCCTGCGCAACATAATCGAAAGCGGCGAGCTGCCGAATATGATATTTTACGGACCGTCGGGTACGGGCAAGACTACGCTTGCGCGCATAATCGCCCAAAAGACCGACAGAACGCTGCGCAAAATAAACTGCACAACGGGCGGTACGCAGGATATTCGTGATATTGTGAACGAGCTTAACGGCTTTACCGCACCGAACGGAATACTGCTTTACCTTGATGAAATTCAGTATTTCAATAAAAAGCAGCAGCAAACGCTTTTAGAGTACATTGAGGACGGCTCCATTACTCTTATCGCCTCCACCACCGAAAACCCGTATTTTTATGTTTACAGCGCAATTCTGAGCCGTTCTTCGGTATTTGAATTCAAGTATGTTACGCCCGAGGATGTTATGGGCGCGGTTGAACGCGGCTTCAGGCTGCTTGCCGATGAAAAGAACGAGCAGCTTGAAATAGAAGACGGCGTATGTTTGCATATAGCCCGGTCATGCGGCGGCGATGTGCGAAAAAGCCTCAATGCCGTTGAATTGTGCTATCTGGGTGCGGCAAAGCCTAAGGAAAACGAAAGCCGTTTTATTTCACTTGAAAGCGCAAAGGCACTTACGCAAAAAACAGCCATGCGCTATGACCGCGACGGCGACGACCATTACGATATACTTTCCGCTTTTCAGAAATCAATGCGCGGCTCCGACCCCGATGCCGCGGTGCATTACCTTGCGCGGCTGCTTGAAGCGGGCGATATGCCCTCGGCTATAAGGCGAATGCTCGTGTGCGCGGCAGAGGATGTGGGGCTTGCTTACCCGATGATTTTACCAATAGCAAAGGCGGCTGCGGATATCGCTTTACAGGTTGGTATGCCCGAAGCGCGCCTGCCGCTTGCCGATGCGGTCATACTTATTGCAAATTCGCCTAAATCGAACACGGGGCATAATGCAATCAACGCCGCACTCGAAGATTTGCAGAACGGCAAAAGCGGTCCCGTACCGCGTCAGCTGCAGAACAAGCATTTTGACGGCGACGATGCCGAAGTCAAAGGGCAGTTTTATAAATACCCGCACGATTTTCCGAACAGATGGGTAAAACAGCAATATTTGCCCGATGCTTTGAAGGATGCCCGCTATTATGAATACGGCGACAATAAGACCGAGCAGGCGGCAAAGGAGTATTGGGAGAAAATAAAAAAGGACGGTGCTATATGAAAAAAACACTGACTGTCATTTTTGCGGCGGTTTTGCTTGGGGTAACTTTTCTGAGCGTTACGGCATTCGCACAAAGCGGCGCGGGAACTGTTTCAGCAATACCGTATGTGGAAGAAAAGGACGGCTTGCCGGATGAGGATATCCCCGACGAAGAGCCGTTCCCGTTCGATGATTACGACGAATACTACGGCGAGGATGAAGAATATGAACTGAGCCCCGAAATGGAGGACAGCATTTTCGCTTTCGGTGCAACGGTTGCCATTGTAGGAATGTTATTTATGCCGGCACTTATTGCCACAATAATATTCGCCGTGCTAAACAGCAAAACAAAAAAAGAATTAAAGCGTTATGAGAGTATGTTCGGCGCACGCACTGCCTATGACCCCGCAGGCGCGCAGGGCTTTGCCCCGAATTACAACGCAAACTACGGGCAGGGAGGTAATATGCAATGAAAAAAGCGTTAAGTTTCATTCTTGCCGCGGTGCTTATCTGCACATTCGCAATTCCCGTTTTTGCAGGCGAGGGCTACATAATCGATAACTCTTTATTATGTTTAACAGTACCGGTGTTTTTTACGGGAGATATAGAACCCACTACATCTTCGTATTTTTACAGTAATTATCACGATTGTTCGCTCGACATTCTTGTTTGCGACAATACGCGCAACACCGTTGCCGCAACAGATGAAACCGACAAGCTCATTTCGGATATGAAAGGCTTTATTCTCGACACATACGCTGACTATACCGCCTTGCAGCTTAATATGAGCAAAACGAAAATCAACGGTCTTACCGCCGCCGTGGGAACGGGCAAGCAGATTTTCGATTACGGCGACAGAGATACTTCCGTTATATACAGTGTGAACTATATGTTCACGACCGAGGAAAACGTAATTTTGCTTATGTTTGAAAAGGATTCCGCGAAAATGACCGCAGAAGAGCTTGCCGAGGTTACAAAATGCGCCGGCTCATTCATTATGAACGGCACTTATACGGGCGGCGATGCGCTTACCGTTGAGCACGATTTTACATCTGCCGAGCCGTTCGACCTTGATAAATTCTATTATGGCGATTACGAAGACGATGACGATTTTATCGGTGAGATCGGAGACGATGATGCGATAGTAATGGCGGTATTCCGCGTTATATGTATATTATTCTCGCTTCCCACTATTGGTCTTATAATTGCCGCGATAGTGCTCGGTGTTAAGTATTCGAAAAAGAAAAAGCAGCTTAAAGAATACAAACGCCTTTACGGCGAAATTCCGCCGAATGTGAATTATTACGGTAATCAGGGCGGTTATAATCCGCAGTACAATGCGCCGCAGGGCTATGACCCGCAATATAATCAGCCGCAGTACAATCCGCAGCAGAATTTTTACGGCGCACCGCAGCAGCCGCAAAATCCGCAGGGCTTTAATCAGCAGTTCGGCAGTGCTCCCGCAGGTCAGCCGCAGTATAATCAGCCTGCACAGCCCGTGCAGCAGGCACCGCAACAGAATTATGTAAGTATTTTCTCTGCCGATGAGCAGAACAAAAATATAGACGAAGAAAAAACCGAAGAATAAAAATGAGGTGTAAATATGAAAACTTTTCCCATTGGCGTAATCGTTGACTCATTCAGAACAGACATTCCCGCCGCTGTGAAAAAAGCGGCGGACTGCGGCGCGCAGGGTATTCAGGTGTATGCCACACGCGGCGCGATGGCTCCCGAAAATCTCGTCGGCAGCGCAAGACGCGAGTTCCTTGATCTTGTTAAGGACAACGGTCTTGTAATCTCCGCGCTCTGCGGCGACCTCGGCGGCGGCGGATTCGTTCACCCCGAGCAGAATCCCGAAAAAATCGAAAAATCAAAAAGAATACTCGACCTCGCAAAAGAGCTTGAAACCGATGTTGTTACAACACATATCGGTGTTGTGCCCGAGGACAAAAACCACGACAGATATAAAATTATGCAGGAGGCCTGCCACGAGCTTGCAGAATATGCCGACTCAATAGATGCGCACTTTGCCATTGAAACAGGCCCCGAAACCTCCGCAACACTCAAGAGCTTTCTTGACGGTCTCGGCTCAACGGGCGTTGGCGTTAACCTTGACCCCGCAAACCTTGTTATGGTAACAGGCGACAGCCCCGTGACCGCAGTTCACAACCTTAAAAAATACATAGTTCACACCCACGCGAAAGACGGCAAACAGCTTTTTTATAAAGACCCCGAAATCGTTTACGGTATGAAGCCCGATGTTATAGTTACCGGCAACAGCTTTATAGAGGTACCGCTCGGCGAGGGCAGCGTTCCCTACCCCGAATACCTTGCCGCTCTTGAAGAAATCGGCTACAACGGCTTCCTTACCATTGAGCGCGAGGTCGGCGACGATCCCGAAAAGGATATTCGCGCGGCAGTTCAGTTCCTGAAAAACCTGTTCTGAGTGAATTGAAAATTAAGAATTAAGAGAAACGGCACCTGCTTCTGCAAGTGCCGTTTCTTAATAACAAATATATTTTTTATTGATTTTTTACAAACAATATAGTAAGATAATAAGCAAGATAATAAGTAAGATAATCAGTTAAAGCTTACTCTTGTAAACAGTTTTTCGACCTCAAAGTTCAGCCCGTTAAGCTCGTCTTCGGTTACGGGTGCTTCGCCGTCTACGATTTCCTTTGCAGTTTTCTGCGCTTCATAAAGTATGCGCGTATCACTCATAAGATTTGCCACGCGCATATCCGGCAGACCGTGCTGACGGCTGCCGAAAAAGTCGCCGGGGCCGCGCATTTCAAGGTCTTTTTTAGCTATTTCAAAGCCGTCGCAGGTGCGGCACATAATATCGAAGCGCTCGCGCGCATCCTCATTCTGCGCATCCGAAAGTAATATACAATGGCTTTCGGCGGAGCCTCTGCCGATTCTGCCGCGCAGCTGATGAAGCTGCGAAAGCCCGAAACGGTCGGCGTTTTCTATCGCCATTACCGTTGCGGTGGGTACATCCACGCCCACTTCGATTACAACGGTAGAAACAAGCACCTGAATCTCGCCCGCGTAGAAGCGCTTCATAACGGCATCCTTATCCTTGGGTTTCATTTTACCGTGCAGAAGTCCGAGTGTGTAATCGCTGAAATACGAAGATTTTAAATAATCGTAGTATTCGGTGGCAGGCACAAGGTCGCTTTCGTTTTCGCCCTCCTCCACAAGCGGGCACACTATATATGCCTGCTCGCCGCAGTCAATATGTTTTTTTATAAATGCGTAAATCCTTTCGCGGTAAGCGGTGGTCACGCAGTATGTTTTAATGGGCTGTCTGCCCTTGGGCAGCTCGTCAAGCACCGAAATATCCAGCTCGCCGTAAATCATCATGGCAAGTGTGCGTGGTATGGGCGTTGCGGACATTACGAGCGTGTGCGGATTTACGCCCTTGCCCGAAAGTGCAGCCCTCTGCCCCACGCCGAAGCGGTGTTGCTCATCTGTTATAACAAGACCGAGGCGCGAAAACGCCACATTATCCTGAATTACCGCGTGCGTGCCGACCACCATATCGGCTTTGCCGCTTTCAAGGCGTTCGCGTATAAGCCGCTTGTTTTTTGCCGTAACCGAGCCGGTAAGCAATTCGATTTTCAAAGTATCACCGAAAAATCCGCACAGCGTTTTGTAATGCTGATTTGCGAGCACCTCGGTGGGAGCCATAAGCGCACTCTGAAAACCGTTTTTTGCGGCGGTGTATATGAGCGCGGCGGCAACCGCCGTTTTACCGGAGCCGACATCGCCCTGCAAAAGTCTGTTCATCGGCTTTTCGTTTTTCATATCCGCAACCGCTTCGCTTACGGCGCGGCGCTGTGCGCCCGTCGGCTCAAACGGCAGAGAAGCGAAAAATTCTTCGGTATAATCTTCCTTTACGGGCAGTGCCTTGCGGGCGTTGCCTTTGTTTTTTTCACCGAAAATGCCGAGCTGCAGAAGCAGCAGCTCCTCAAATACAAGTCTGCGCTTTGCAAGGGCGAGCTTTTCCTCGCTTTCGGGGAAATGCACGGTGCGTATTGCTTCCTCAAACCCCATAAGACGATATTTTTTAATTAAATATTCGGGCAGAATTTCGGGAAGATTGCCCTTGATTTCGCGCAGAGCCGTTTCGGTGAGCCGTTCGATAGTTTTGGAATTGAGCGTAGCACTTGCCTTATAAACCGGGCGTATGCGCTGCTTTTCAAGGCATTTTTCAACGCGCGGCGAATTGATGCTTCTGCCGCCGAATCTGTCGACGGTGATTTTGCCGTAAAACAGATATTCCTCATCCTGCACGAGTGTATCTTTAATATATTTGTTATTGAAGAATACCGCATTTATCCAGCCGGTATCATCTGAGAGCACGGTTTTGCAAAGCAGCATACCGCCTTTTATACGGGCAACGCTCACCCTGTCCGCCACAGTGCACCTGAGGCAGACTGTTTCATTTACGGGCGCGTCACGCAATGTTACGACATTGTTCCAATCCTCGTAAGTGCGGGGGTAATTGCGTAAAAGGTCACCGACGGAGTATATCCCCTGCTTTTCAAGGGCTTTTGCGCGCGCTTCGCCCACACCTTTGAGGAACTGTATGCGGGTATCGGCTTTTACCAAGTTATCACCCCGTAATAAATAAGTACAACAAGCAATGCCGCGTGCAGAATTATAAACAGCGGCAGAGTTATCATAAATTTCTTTTTGCGCGTTTTATGGCGTATTAAAAGCATAACCGCGTATTCGCACAGCGCACCGCCGAAAAAACCGCAGAGCAGCAGCGTTCTTTCGCGTATTCTGCGCGCGCCGCGCTTCGCCGCGATTTTATCGTAAACGGTAAGGATTGCGGTTATTAACGAAATAAACAGAAACCGGAGTATAAATTTATACATACTAATAAACAGAGCTGTAAAATAATTTACAGCTCTCAAGAATTATTCCTTTACAACGCCTTTTTTCAAAATGACATTCGCATAAAGTGCCATTTCACTTGTTGCGATTACCGCGTAAGCCTTGCGAGTTCTTTCGTAGAATGCAAAGCGCTCGATCTCGCTCATCTCGGTTTTGCCGTTGTGCTTATCAACAATATTTTGGTATTCAGCCCAAATAGTCGGTGTGGGGTCGCCCTTGGTGGTCTGCATAAGCATTACGGGGCTTTCCACATAAGTATCAAGCGGCATAAGCTGCAAAATCGCATCAAGCAGCTCGGGTACATTGTGACCGTCGCAGCGGATAAGGCGCTGTGCGTTTGAAGCGGCAGGGAAATTGCCGTCGCCTATAACGATTTCATCGCCATGGCCCATTTCATCGAGTATTTTAAGAAGCTCGGGGCTGATGATATTCGGGATACCTTTTAACATAATAAAAATCTCCTTTTCGAGAAAATATTTTAACCTTTAAGCTGGCGTATATCTTCGCCGACAAAGCCTGCGACCTTAAAGCAGTTCAGGCGCGAAACAAGGCGCTGCCCGTAACGCTCCTCCAGCTCACCGAATGAGTAATTTGAAATTATTATCATAGCTTTGCCGTTGAGAATGGCATCGTTCACTATTTCGTTTATTGCCGATTCCGAAAAGCTCGTTCTGAATTCGGCACCCAAATCGTCGATTATAAGCAAATCGCATTTTTCGAGTTCGTCCTCGATATCGGAGTCGCCCCTGCCGAAATGCGCCTTTTCAAGCTGCTTTACTATGCTTGCGGCGGTATTGTAGTAAACGCTGTAACCGCGCTGTGTTACGCGGTTTAATACCGCAAGTGCAAGGTGGGTTTTGCCGAGACCCGTACCGCCGCAGAAAAACCAGCTTTCACTTGCGGGGGTAAAGCATTCTGCATATTCCTTCAATGTATCGCGAGTGAGCTCCATAACCGCACGCGGCGAAAAGCCCGTTTCATAGTCTTTTTCGGTGCTGTAATATTTGAGGTCAAATGTTTCAAATGTTGAAGAACCAAGTAAAGGACTGCACGACAGCTCGCTTACCGATATCTGCTGCAAAAGAGCGAGGTGACATTCGCACAGCTTGCCGTCAAGTATGCCGGTATCCTTGCATTTTTTGCAGGTGTACGGCGGGTCAAGGTAATCCTCGGGATAACCGGCGGCGGCTATGAGCTTTTTGCGCTCCTCCTGTGCCTGAAGATTTTTAATTGCAAGCTGACCGACATTTATGCCGGCATTGCTGCCGCTGCCGATGCTTTTTATAACATCAAGAGCCGCATTTCGCATAGTGTTTTCGATTTCGGTGAGCTGCGGATATTTTTCCGTTAATTCTTTACGGCGCATAGTCGCAAGCTTTTCTGCCTGCTCGCGCCTGCGTTTGAGCTCTGCTTCGGCTTTTGTATATATTATTTCAGAAAATTTCATAGTTTATCGGACCTTTCCTTAGTCTGTTTAAGGCGTTCAAGAATTGAGTTTTTGCCGATTTTATTTATATCGTAAGTCTTTTTTACATCTGCCGGAATATTATTCGTTTTGCGCTGCTTTACCTGTTCGGGGTTTGTAATTCCGGCAAGAGCCCATTTTTTAAGCAGTTTATTTGCCTCAGGGAAGCTGTTGCCGCTCTCCTGCAGAGCAAATATTATAAGCTCGCTTGAAATTTCGCGCTCAACCGCCCAATCTCGTAACAGAGTTTTTATGCGCGGTGTGGGATTTTCGGCGGTAAGACCTGACGAAGCTTTTATTTCCATGTAAACGGATTTGATTTTTTCGAGAGCTAAAAGTTCTTTTTCAACAAGCTCAAGGCTGTCGATACCGCGCTTTGCCCAATCCTCCGCCGTGCTCTTTATGGCTGCCGATGAAGCCTTGCCGAGCTGCTTCTGGTGCTGTAAAAGCGTAATAATCACTTCCGGCGGAAAACCGTAGTAATCATAGATCATAAGTATGAGAGCCTGCGTATCATACCCGAATGTGCCGAGAATTTTCTGCGCTTCGCCGTATATTACCGAAAGCTCTGGTTCCTCGGTGATGCGTTGAGCAATTTGGCGCTGTGTGGGTTTTGAAAC
Organism: Acutalibacteraceae bacterium; assembly: GCA_045616765.1. GTDB lineage: Bacteria > Bacillota > Clostridia > Oscillospirales > Acutalibacteraceae > DTU089. Next base: position 30,715 of record JAZLHL010000062.1, on the reverse strand, counting down.
GGGCAGTGTCCTTACTTTATTTTGAGTAACCGGAGAACCGTTTTCGGAATCAAGGCGCTTTAAATTGCCGAGTGCTTCTTTGCTGCCGTCAGCAGAAACACCGTCGGTTATTTCGATCACGCCGCTTATTTTCCAATATTCAAGGCAGTCCATTGCATCCTGCACGCTCATTCCGGTGCCGGCGGCAACGGTTTTGGCGGTATAGTCGCCGTTTGGATTTCGCATTACAAAAAGCAAAACCTTAAAGCTCGCCGCAGGGGCAAGCTTTAAGTGCTTATCAATCAGATCCGTAGGAACGGCAGTAACACCGTTACGGTAATCGCATATTATTTTAATCATATCATTCCGGGAATTTGACTATCGCCGCAACAGATTTTCCGCCGGCGTAGGGAGCAATACCCTTTAAGTCAACATCGTTTGAATATGTTTTACCGGCTACAACATAGCCGCCGTCGGAGCCGAGGCAAATTGCATCAGCAGTTTCATTCTTGGTGCCGCCGAAGGCGCGCGCCCAGAGCAAATCGCCGCTCTTATCGAAGCAGGCAATGACCATATCGTCACCGCCGCGGGTGGTAACGCCCTTGAGGTCGCGTGAGGAGGAATTGGTATAACCAACCGCAATATAGTTGCCCTTTGCATTTTGGACTACTGCGGAAAGTCTGTCATCATTCTGACCCCTGAAAGGCTTTGCAAATGCAACATTGAGTGACGGGGTGAACTTTACAATATATGCATCAAAGCCGCCCCTTGCCGAAAGGTCGTTTGTGAAGAAGCTCTTTGCGTTATCAACATCAGCGGAATTTGATCTGCCGACTATTACTATGCCGCCGTCTGAGGCGAGAGTAATGCCGTTGAAGCTTTCGATACCGGTGCCTGCAACGGGCGCTACATCTGCAAATTTGCCGTCTGCCGAAAGCTTGACAACGCCTGCATCCGAATTGCCCACACAGTCAAACAGTTTGCCGGAATAGAATGTGCCTACTGCGAATATACTGCCATCGGTACCCTCAACAACACCGTTGAGCGAATCCTGGTTTCCGCCGAACACATTTTTCCATACGAGCTTGCCGTTTGCACTGTATTTTACAGCGCAGGCTGCGGAGTTGAGTTCCGGAAGTTTGAATTCTTCTGCATCGTAGTCATTGTTACCGACCGAGCCGACTGCCACAACGCCGCCGTCAGAGGTAACGCAAATATCGTTAAATAAGTCAACAGTCGATGTACCGAAAGTTTTGTGCCAGATTTCCTTACCGTTTTTATCAAATCTGCAAACAACGCTGTCATAATAGCCGTAGCCGTCGGCACCGCCGATGTATCTGCCGTAGCCTGCTGCGTAGAAGCCGCCGTCACCTGCGGGAGCGAGCGATGTGAGAACGGCGATGCCGTCAACAGAACCGAAGGTCTGCTGCCATATAACAGAACCGTCTGCACCGTATTTTGAGAGTACGGTATAAGGTGCCACAAGTGATAATTCCTTGAATTTTGTGAAATCGCCGTCCGTGGAGTTGGTGACATTTGCGGTGATATATGAGCCGTCATCAAGTTTGATAATATCAGAGAAATAATCCTGCTGTGAGCCGCCCTGAGTTGATTTGAATACGATTTTGGCTTCTTCAACAATAGCGGGAACGCTTGTTATGGGAACGACCGTGGTAATTACTTCACCCTGCTTGTCAACGCCGGTATTGCCCGTGCCGTCGGTAACGGCGACAACAGTACTGCCGATAATTTCAGAACCTTTTGAATCAGTGACTTTCTCTGTGGTCTTATTTTTCTGAGTTGAAGGAACAGTAGAAGGCATTTCAGGGCGATAATGAATTTGTGTGGTAGCTGCCTCTCCGCTTTTTTCGGTAACTGCATTGCCTGCGGCATCGGTGACAGTAACATTTACATCAATTTCTTTATACATGACCGTGGTCTGCGTTTTTCCGTCGGCGCCGACATAGGTCACGACCTCGGTTTCGGGCTGCACGGTGACCGGTTCGCCATTGGGAGTTGTAACCACGGCGCCGTTATTGTCTGTAACAACGACGGGACCGGGCTTTTTATTGTCGGTGACAACGGGAATATCGGGACGGTAACTTATTTGCGTGGTAACGACATCACCGTTTTTTTCGGTAACGGTATTGCCGTTGGTATCGGTAACTGCTACATTTACGGTTATCTCTTTATATACGACCGTGGTCTGAGTTTTACCCGAAGAATCGACATAGGTTATGACCTCGGTTTCGGGCTGCACGGTAACCGGTTCGCCATCGGGAGTGGTGACGGCAACGCCGTTATTGTCTGTAACAACGACGGGACCGGGTTTTTTATTACCTGCGAGCTTAACCGCTGCGAAAATTGCACCGCCGAGAACAAGAACAGCCGCAACAATAATAATTGCAATCGGAACAGGCTTTTTTTCTTTTTTGGGATTATTGTTGGGCTCCTTGGGCTTTATAGGCGGAGCAGACGGCTTTTTGCCGGAATTAGCAGGATCATTTATTTTCTTTTCGTTGTCTGACATTGTTGTATCCTCCAGATGAGTTAAGTAAAGATATACATATCTATTCTATAATACAATAACACAAATCTATTAATTTTTCAATCGGAAATTGCAGTAAAACAAAATACCAACATATTACATAAAAAATGTGTGTTTATCTTATATATAATGGATAATTTTGCGTTTTACTCAAAAAAATTATTGAATACTTGTATTTTATGTGTTAAAATCACAAAGTACAGTTTTATGCTCGCAGATTATACCGATTTTCTGCTGCAAATAAACCAATTATCAGCGGCTTGCCGCTGTTCAGGGAGGAATTCTTTTGAAAGTATACGCAAAGGAAAATATCAGAAATATCGTGCTCGCAGGTCACGGCGGCAGAGGCAAGACCACTCTTGCCGAAGCAATGCTTTACCTTTCGGGCGCATCCGACAGACTCGGCAGAGTTGCAGACGGCAACACCGTTCTTGACTTTGACGCAGAAGAAAAGAGAAGAAAAGTTTCCATTTCTTCCGCATTCGCTTATTTTGAGTGGAATAATACCAAGGTTAATATGCTCGACACTCCCGGTCTTTTCGACTTTGAAGGCGGCAGAAGCGAAGGTGTTCGCGCAGCCGAAACGCTTGTAGCGGTTCTCGTTGCGGGAGGCGGCGTTGATGTCGGTGCCGAGAAGGCTCTTAAAGCCGCAACAAAAGCCGGACTTTCAAAGTTCATCGCCGTTACCCGTACCGATGCTGAGAACGCCGACTTCTACAAAACACTTGATGCCCTTAAAGAAGAATACGGCGCAGCTATCTGCCCCGTTGTTGTCCCCTATATGCAGAACAATGCGGTCGATTGCTACATCAACTTCCTGCAGAACAAGGCTTATAAATATGTAAACGGCAAGGCTACAGAGGTCGCAATGCCCTCCGATGCCAATATCGATGCCATTCACGAAGCTTTCACCGAGGCTGTTGCCACTGCCGATGAAGACCTTATGATGAAGTTCTTCGACGGTGAAGCATTCACTCACGATGAAATAGTCAGCGGTCTTTCAAAGGGCGTTTGCGGCGGCGAAGTTATCCCCGTATATGCCTGCTCCGGCTTTACCACCGATGCTGTTGACCTTCTTATGAACGGTCTTACAAAGCTCGCTCCCGCACCCAAGGGCGAAGGCGATATTGCCTGCGATCCCAATGGTTCGCTTGCAGCAGTCTGCTTCAAGACGGTTGCAGACCCGTTCGTCGGTAAGATGAGCTTCTTCAAGGTCGTTTCCGGTAAGATAGATGCTTCCACACCCGCCTATAACGCTCGCACCGAAGAAACCGAGAAGATCGGTAAGCTCGTTGTTGTTAAAGGCGCAAAGCAGGAAGATATTACCGCCATTACCGCCGGTGACATCGGCGTTGTTACAAAGCTCAGCGGCTTCAAGACCGGTGACACTATGTGTGATCCCAAAAAGCCTGTTACACTTGCAGGTGTTGATTTCCCCGCTCCCTGCTATTCAATGGCAGTAAGCTGCACCAAGAAGGGCGAAGAAGATAAGGTCGCTTCCGGTCTTAACAGACTTGCAGAGGAAGACGGCTCTATCCTTTACTACACAAATAAGGAAACCAAGGAAGCTATCATCTCCGGTCTCGGCGAGCAGCACCTTGATACTGTTGTTTCCAAGCTCAAAACAAAGTTCGGCGTTGAGGTCGAGCTCACAATTCCCAGAGTTGCTTACAGAGAGACTATCCGTAAGACAGTCGATAAACAGGGTCGCCATAAGAAACAGTCCGGCGGTCATGGGCAGTTCGGTGATGTTTGGATCCGTTTCGAGCCGTATATGGGCGAAGAAGAGTTCGTATTTACTTCCGATGAAGTTGTCGGCGGCGCTGTTCCCAAGAACTTCTTCCCGGCAGTAGAAAAAGGTCTGCGCGAGTGCATAGCCGGCGGTCTTATCGCAGGTTATCCCATGGTCGGCATCAAGGCTGCCCTCCACGACGGTTCTTACCACCCCGTTGACTCTTCCGAAATGGCCTTCAAGACTGCTGCAAGAAAGGCTTTCAAGCTTGCCATTCCCGAAGCTTCTCCCACGATACTTGAGCCTATCGGTACTCTTAAGGCTTATATCCCCGACAACGACCTCGGCGATATTATGGGCGACGTAAACAAGCGCCGCGGCAGAGTTCTCGGTATGGGCCCCGCAGACGAACCCAAGATGCAGGAGCTTATTGCTGAAGTTCCCATGGCTGAAATGAGCGACTTTGCTATATCGCTCCGTTCGGTAACTGCCGGCAAGGGCTATTTCACTCTTGAGTTTGCCCGTTATGAGGATGCTCCCCAGAATGTCGCTGAAAAGGTTATCGCAGAAGCAAAGATCGAAGACGACGACGAAGATTGATTCCGGCTTTCATATTCTTAGTATTAAACAACGCAGTCTGAATTGGGCTGCGTTGTTTTGTTTCACGTGAAACAATTTAGTTTTCAGTTTTCAGTTTTCAGTTTTCAGTTTTCAGTTTTCAGAATTTTCCAAAAACAGCGAGGTTTTTCGGCACCGCTCTGTTTATATTTTGCCCCACGGTTTTGATAACGAAAATTCGAAGGGAATCGTAGGGGCGGCACGCTGTGCCGCCGGGATCAATTGCGGAGCGATTGACAGTTTGAAATAACGCATAATACAAAAACAACGCGATTTCTCGGAAACTGCGTTGTTTGCCGTTTGCTCTGCGGGCAAACCGGGCTTGATACGGGGTGCCGCCCTACAAATTCCTCCGATTTTCCGCAATCTGAAAACTGAAAACTGAAAACTGAAAACTGTTATGTTTCACGTGAAACATAACAAATTCTGTAATGTTGTTTGTGTGTTAAATGATTAACAAAGCTGTCGGAGGTTGCTTTATATTCGTTTGTGATATTGCATAATATTTAAACCGATTTATTTTGCATATCGGAAAAAACATCGTTGTTCGACAAATGTTGTCATTGTTAACAAATAGTTCACAAAAACGCAACAATTTAGTAGTTTAATGTATTAGTACGAGAAAGGGAGCCGCACCCTTTTCCCGTACTGATTCTTCGGAATCAACCCCTCCTCAAGTAAGGGCGCCGTGTTAACGGTGTCCGGGAAAAGACGACCTCCCCGGGTCGTCTTTTTCTCATTGTATGTATAAATATGTTTTTTCAGGCAACAATTCTTGTGAAAAGGAGTTGTTGTTATGCAGGAAAAAGATAATCATAATCTTTCCGAAGAAAATGAAAATAATTCGGGGAATCAAGAGTCGGAAAAACCGGAAAGCGCGCAGCCGTTAAAAAGCAAAACGATGAAAGGAATAAAAATCGCCTATGTCTGTGCGCTCATTCTGGCACTGTGCGGCGCATTTGCCGCAAAAATTGCAACCGAAAAGGCAATAGGCTCGCTTAAAGTTCCGATTGAAAGTCAATATACGGCGAATCGTGATTACACAAGTAAAGACACTCACCTGCTTACCGAGCCGCGCACCGAAAAGCCGACTGAGGCGGCAAACGATGTAAAAGATGTGCCGGATACCCGTCCTGCCGTAACGCAGGAAGAAATAAAAGTGACCGTATTTGAAACCGAAGCAAATAAATATGCCGTTCCGTTTGAAAGCGATTACGGATTGCCGCTCGGTACAGAAATATCAAGGGATTACAGTCCGGATATGCCTGTGTATTCGGCAACAATGGGCGATTGGCGCACACATACTGCGGTTGATTTCGCGGGAGCCGACGGCTCGCAGGTGAAATCGGTTTCTCTGGGTACGGTAAGCAGTATTTATAATGATACGCTTTACGGTCAGGTGGTGGAAATAGACCACGGTAACGGCGTAAAGGCAAGGTACTGCGGGTTTGAGCCGGAATCGCTTGAAATCGAGGTCGGCTCCGAGGTCGAAAAGGGAACTTTACTCGGCTATCTCGGTACAGTTCCCTGCGAAAAAAGCGAAGGCAGTCACCTGCATTTTGAAATGACCTGCAACGGTGTTGTGCAGGACCCGGTTGCCGTATTGGGCAGAGATTGATTTTAATGAAAGCGAATAACTGAGAAGTGGAAAGTGCCGAATCATAATTCTGCCTGCGGCAGAAAATAAAAACCATAAATAAAAGGTCGGAATTAATGCGAAAAACCGCAAATAATTCTGACCTTTAGATTATGGGGATTATTTGAAATTAACACTTACGGTTTTTTCGATTGTTTCCTTTGTCGGAAAATCGAACACGAGCCAGCCAAGCTTCCCGACGCAGTCGGTCGGATGATTTAAAAATTGCTTCGTTACATATTTTGCAGTAATACGCGGACTGTGTATTGCATCGTTTGCGGAAAAATAATTTATGACCGCGCTGCCGTCAGTCGGCACAAATTCAAGGAATGGCAGAACTGCGTTTTCCCACTTGCTTTTCGGTGCCGCCTTGTATGTATCCTGCAAATAGTATCCGCGCTCGCCGCGGCAGGTTTTTAATGTGGCGCGTTTGAATTCGCTTTTTGCTGTGTCGCTCGCCTGCCAAGCCGAAAAATCAAGACCGCAAGGCGATTTTGCCAATTCGGACGGCACGGTGCATCTGTTTAAAAGCACGATTTTGCCCCTTGCTTCACAAAGCGCGGGAAAACGGTTTTCGGTAAACCACAAAGCATTATTTTCGATAAACCTGCGGTAAAATGCTGCAAAGGTGACATCCGACGGTGCGCCGTCATCACGGTTTATGATTGCAAGGACTGTTTCAGACGGGTTTTCGGCAAGAAAATCGCGAATATCCGCAAACACATCGTCAAAAAGGAGCTTTTGCCTGCCGAAAAGCTTTTTTCGGCAATCTATAATGCTGTGAACGGTTTTTATCGTATCGCCGTCAAGCTCTATTCTTATATCAAGCAAGCGTATCCCGGCTTGCAGCTGCTCATAAATGCGCATATTCTGGCATTTTGTAAAGTATTTAAAATCAACATTTCGTGCGCAGGAATTATGTGTGCCCGGCAAAGTGATATCGCATATATTTACATCGTCGGGCAAATCGCGCATCCAATCATTCATAAACTGTCACCTCATCCAGATATTACCACAAAAAATCGGGCGTTACAACGGAAAAACAGATAATGGCTTAAAAACATACGAAATAAATGCAAAGATTATTAATGTATTATTGCAATTATTAATATTTTGTGATAAAATATTAAAGCTAAAATCCATAATTATGGGTTGGTGTAAAAGAATGTGCCTATCAGTAAAGCACAGATGTTAGAGGGGTAGACATTGAGTACTGTTATCACATTGGCAAATTTTGCCAAAAAACATATTAAAGGGTTGCTTGTTATAGCGGATATTCTTGCGATACTGCTTGCGTTTTTTGCAGCAACCGTACTTAAATTCGATGAAATGGACAAGCTGCCGGAATGGTACAAGTCGCGAATAGTATTTATAGTGCTTGTGGATATCGTTGCAACTATCGCTTCATTTATATTTACGCACATTTACAGCCGTATGTGGCAGTATTTTGTGGCAGGCGACTATCTTGAACTGTTTTTGGGCACCTGTATTTCAAAGACCGTAACATTTGCGGTGTTCTTTACTATATGGACTGTGTACACGCGCGAGTTTATGACTTGGATGGCGCTGTGTTTTATGATGTTCCTGTTCCTTGTGATGCTTTCGCGCACTATAGTACTTTCGGGGTATCATTTGTGGCGCAATAAGGTCATTGCAGGTAAGCGCGGTACATCAAAAAAGAAAAATGTTATGATAATCGGTGCGGGCGGTGCTGCAAGCAGACTTATAAAGGAACTGCGCAGCTCAACCTATGTTAACCGCTATAATGTTGTAGCTCTTATTGATGATAACAAGCTTAAAAACGGCGAATATCTTGACGGTGTTCGTGTATGCGGCAATCGCAACGATATCGTGCGCGTTGCGGAAAAATACCATATCGATGAAATTTTTCTTGCAGTTCCTTCTATAAGCGAGGCGAACAAAAAAGAGCTTTTAAGTATATGCGTTAAGACAGGCTGCGTGCTTAAAACCCTGCCTGCAATTACTGCTGTTGATGAAAAGGGTAAGATAGGCGGTAAGCTTCGCAAGGTGGATTATGCCGACCTTTTGGGCAGGGAGCAGATAAAGCCTGATTTAACGCAGGCATTTGAGTTGCTTAAAGGTCACACCGTTCTCGTAACGGGCGGCGGCGGTTCCATAGGCGGCGAGCTTGTGAGGCAGGTTGCAAAAAGCGGCGTTGCAAAACGCATAATCATATTCGATATTGCCGAGAACGGCGCGTATGAGATTCAGCAGGAAGTAAGAAGAAAATATCCGAATGTTGACCTGCGGGTAATGATAGGCTCCGTAAGGGATGAAAAAAGACTTGATGAGATCTTTACCGAGTACAAACCGAGCTTTGTCTACCACGCGGCAGCTCATAAGCATGTTCCGCTTATGGAGGATAGTCCCAAGGAAGCCGTAAAAAACAATGTTTTCGGTACATATAATCTTGCGAAAGCTGCGGACAGGCACCATGTTAAACGCTTTGTAATGATTTCCACCGATAAGGCGGTCAACCCCACCAATGTTATGGGTGCCACAAAGCGTATATGCGAAATGATAGTGCAGTCCTTCAATAAATCCTCCGAAACAGAGTTTGTTTGTGTTCGCTTCGGCAATGTTCTCGGCTCAAACGGCAGTGTTATTCCGCTTTTTAAGGAGCAGATCGAGGCAGGCGGTCCCGTAACCGTAACACATCCCGACATTATCCGTTACTTTATGCTTATACCCGAGGCTGTTTCGCTCGTACTGCAGGCGGGCGCTTTTGCCAAGGGCGGCGAGGTTTTCATACTTGATATGGGTTCACCCGTTAAAATCCGTGAGCTTGCCGAAAATCTTATAAGGCTTTCAGGTCATGTTCCGGGTGAAGATATCGAAATCAAATACACAGGGCTCCGCGAGGGCGAAAAGCTCTATGAGGAACTGCTTATAAGCGAAGAAGGCATACAGAAAACTCAGAACAACCTTATTTATGTAGCAAGACCTATGGAGATCGATTCAGAAGGTTTGTTTAAAAAACTGGATGAAATCCGCGGCAAGGTCGATACTCTTACAAGACCCGAAATGATCGACTGGGTAAAAGCACTTGTTCCGACATTCACCCCGAAAAATACCGAATATGCAGAATCCAAACAGCAGTAAGAATTACGGAGGAATACAAAATGTCACTTTTTGAAGGTAAAACTTTAATGATTACCGGCGGTACCGGTTCCTTCGGTAACGCAGTGCTCAACCGTTTTCTTAAAACAGATATCGGCGAAATTCGCGTTTTCTCGCGCGATGAAAAAAAGCAGGACGATATGCGCCACGAATTTCAGGCGAAAATGCCCGAGGTAAGCGATAAAATCAAATTTTTCATCGGCGATGTTCGCGATCTTGCTTCCGTAAAGAACGCCATGCATGGTGTTGACTATATTTTCCACGCGGCAGCACTCAAGCAGGTGCCCAGCTGCGAGTTCTTTCCGCTTGAAGCGGTCAAGACCAATGTTATAGGTACCGACAACGTGCTTACCGCCGCCATTGACGAGGGGGTTAAGACCGTTATCTGCCTTTCCACCGACAAGGCTGCATATCCCGTAAATGCTATGGGCACATCAAAAGCTATGATGGAAAAGGTAATTGTTGCCAAATCGCGTACTGTTTCACCCGAAAAAACTAAAATCTGCTGCACCCGTTACGGCAATGTAATGTGCAGCCGCGGCAGCGTTATCCCGCTTTGGATCGACCAGATAAAGCAGGGTAAGGATATTACCGTTACCGCTTCCGATATGACAAGATTTATTATGTCGCTCGACGAGGCAGTTGACCTTGTGCTGTTTGCGTTTGAAAACGGCGTTTCCGGCGATATTCTTGTGCAGAAGGCTCCTGCGTGCACCATAGGCGTACTTGCACAGGCGGTCAGCGAGTTATTCGGCGGCAGCGGTGCGATCAAAACCATCGGTATCCGTCACGGTGAAAAAATGTATGAAACTCTGCTTACCAACGAGGAATGTCTGCACGCCATAGATATGGGCGATTTTTACAGAGTTCCCTGCGACAAGCGCGACCTCAATTACGATAAGTATTTTACTGCCGGTAATGTTGAGCGCAATACACTTACCGAATTCAATTCAAGCAACACCGAGCTTCTTAATGTGGAGCAGGTAAAGCAAAAGCTTCTTACCCTCGAATATATTCGCGGTGAGCTTAAAGCTATGGGCAGAGGTTGATTTATGAATATACTTATTACCGGCGCGGCGGGTTTTGCGGGCAAAAACCTCGCCGCCGCTCTCGCAAATATACGCGATAACAAAGACAGAACGCGCCCGAATCTGAAAATAGACGAAATATATCTTTTCGATATCGATACCCCGCACGAGCTGCTTGACGGGTATTGCGAAAAGGCGGATTTTGTATTTAATTTTGCAGGTGTTAACCGTCCGCAGAATCCCGAGGAATTTATGCAGGGCAATTTCGGATTTGCTTCCGAGCTGCTCGAAAAACTCGAAAAAACCGGCAACAAATGCCCCGTGGTGCTTTCAAGCTCCATTCAGGCAACGCTTGTGGGCAGATATGCCGACGGTGAGTACGGCAAAAGCAAAAAAGCGGGCGAGGATTTATTTTTTGAATACGGCAAAAGAACCGGCGCAAAGGTGTTTGTGTACCGCTTCCCGAATCTTTTCGGCAAGTGGTGCAGACCGAATTACAACAGCGCGGTCGCCACATTCTGCAACAATATTGCAAATGATTTGCCCATAACCGTAAATGACAGAAGCACACAGCTTGAGCTTTTGTATATAGATGACCTTGTGGATGAAATGCTCAATGCGCTTGAAGGCAAAGAGCACCGTTGCGAGTTCGAGGGAATTGAAACCGTGCTTTGCGAGAATGGTACATTTTGCGCCGCACCCGTAACACACAAAGTAACTCTCGGTGAAATCGTGGATCTGCTTGAGAGCTTCAAGGCTCAGCCGGAAAATCTCACAATGCCCGAAATTCCCAAGGGCAGTTTTGCAAAAAAGCTGTACTCCACTTATCTTTCATATCTGCCGAAGGAAAAGATAGCCTTTCCGCTAAAAATGAATGTTGACGCGCGCGGCAGCTTTACCGAGCTTTTAAGGAGCGATAAATGCGGTCAGGTCAGCGTGAATATTTCCAAGCCAGGCATAAAAAAGGGCGAGCACTGGCACAACACCAAATGGGAATTTTTTATAGTTGTTTCCGGGCACGGTCTTATTGAAGAACGCAAAATCGGCACCGACGAGGTACTGCGCTTTGAGGTCAGCGGTGAAAAAATCGAGGCAATTCATATGCTGCCTGGCTACACTCACAATATCATAAATCTTTCTGATACCGAGGACCTTGTTACGGTTATGTGGGCAAACGAATGCTTTGACCCGGGTAAACCCGATACATTCGGTGAGCCGGTATAAAAGGAGTTAAGTATGGAGATTAAACTTGATTATTCCGATGTGAGCTTTAAAAATAACGGGAAGCTGAAATTGCTTATAATAGTGGGTACCCGCCCGGAAATCATAAGGCTTGCAGCCGTAATCAATAAATGCAGAAAGTATTTTGACTGCGTTCTTGCTCACACCGGGCAGAATTACGATTATAACCTCAACGGCGTTTTCTTTAAGGACTTAAAGCTTGATGACCCTGAGATCTATATGGATGCCGTGGGTGACGATTTAGGCGCCACAGTCGGCAACATTATTAACTGCTCATATAAGCTTATGGCGCAAATTAAGCCGGATGCGCTGCTTATTCTCGGCGATACAAACTCCTGCCTTTCGGCAATAGCGGCAAAAAGGCTGCATATACCGATTTTCCACATGGAGGCGGGCAATCGCTGCAAGGATGAGTGCCTTCCCGAAGAAACGAACCGCCGTATTGTAGATATTATAAGTGATGTAAATATGGCGTATTCGGAGCACGCGCGCCGCTACCTTGCCGAATGCGGTCTGCCTAAGGAGCGCACCTATGTTACGGGCTCGCCTATGGCAGAGGTACTGCACGAAAACCTTGCGGATATCGAAAACTCCGATATTCTTACAAAGCTCGGTCTTGAGCCGAAAAAATATATTCTGCTTTCCGCGCACCGCGAGGAGAATATTGATACCGAAAAGAATTTTCTTTCGCTTTTCAATGCCATCAACAAAATGGCTGAAAAATACGATATGCCAATCCTTTATTCCTGCCATCCGCGCAGCAAAAAAAGGCTCGAAGCAAACGGCTTTGAGCTTGACAAACGCGTTATTCGTCACGAGCCGCTCGGCTTTCACGATTACAACAAGCTGCAGATGAATGCATTTGCAGTTGTTTCCGACAGCGGTACGCTTCCCGAGGAAAGCAGCTTTTTCACCTCTGTCGGCAAGCCGTTCCCGGCTGTGTGCATCAGAACAAGCACCGAGCGCCCCGAAGCACTCGACAAAGCCTGCTTTATTCTTGCGGGTATTGATGAAAAATCGCTTTTGCAGGCTGTTGAAACTGCCGTTGATATGACCGCGGACGGCGCTCACGGTATTCCCGTTCCCGATTATATTGAAGAAAATGTATCTTCAAAGGTAGTCAAAATCATACAGAGCTACACAGGCGTTGTAGATAAAATGGTTTGGCGCAAATATTAAAAAGTCTGACTGAAATCCGGTGTTGTTTATGAAGTATGTGCTTATAGGCTGCGGCAGAGTTTCGCCCAGCCATATAAAAGCTGCGCAGGCAAACGGGCTTGATATTGCAGCTTTGTGCGATATTGTACCCGAAAAAGCGAGAGTGCTTGCCGAAAAATTCGGCGTGACTGCCCCCGTTTTTGACGATTACAAAAAAATGCTTGCCGAAATAAAGCCGGATTTTGCTTCTATTGCCACTGACAGCGGCAGGCACGCCGAAATTGAGATTTTCTGCGCCGAAAACGGCGTGAATTTTCTCACCGAAAAACCCATGGCAATGAGTATGCAGGAGGCTGACGCAATTATAGCCGCGGTTGAAAAGCACGGCGTTATTGCCGGAGTTTGCCACCAGAACAGATTCAATATTGCCGTGCAGGAGCTGAAAACCGCCATTGACCGCGGCAGATTCGGCAAAATTTCGCACGCAAGCGTGAATATTCGCTGGCACAGAGGTTACGATTACTACTCGCAGGATGCATGGCGCGGCAAGTGGCAAAGTGACGGCGGCACGCTTATGAATCAGTGCATACACGGTATGGATCTGCTGCGTTGGCTTATGGGCGATGAAATCGAAAGTGTTTACGGTATAACAAGAAATGCTCTGCATCCGTATATTGAGGCAGAGGATGTCGGTGTTGCCGTTGTGCAGTTCAAAAACGGTGCGGTTGCTACGGTCGAGGGTACCGTAAACGCCGTATGCGATCTTGAGGAAACGCTGTGCATATTCGGTGAAAACGGTACGGTACGCCTCGGCGGTGATGCCGCAAATACCGTTGATGTGTGGAAATTCAAGGATGAGGAAGCCGCAGACAGCGACCGCAGATTTATTGAAGAAAAAGCCGAAAATGTTTACGGCAACGGTCACACAAGCCTCTACCTTGATTTTATTAACGCGGTTAAGGAAAAACGCGCCCCGTATGTTGATTTGTACGCAGGCAGGCGCGCCGTGGAATTTGTGCTTGCGGTGTATAAAAGCCGCAAAACAGGTGAAAAGGTCATGCTCCCGCTCGGCGAGTTTGCCTCGGCGGATATGGCAGGGATATTTGACTGATAATGAATTAATATTCCTGCAATTACGCTGATAGCGGTATAGAAAAATGAATATAACGGGATTTTATGAAAAAGCAGGTGACTGTATTCATAAAATCCCGTTTTTGTATATGTGTCATTTTTATAGTTTCCGCATAGTATAGATCGAGGAGTTGAAGCTTGAGATGGTCGGATTAATTGCGCAGGGGCTTCTTATTCCGTTTTTCGGCACTGCTGCCGGAGCTGCCTGCGTGTTGTTCTTGAAAAATGCGCTGCGGCAATCCGTCAGCCGCGTGCTTTCGGGCTTTGCGGCAGGAGTTATGATCGCCGCTTCGGTTTGGAGCCTGCTGCTGCCGGCGATCGAACGCTCGGCGCAGCTCGGGAAATTTGCGTTTATACCCGCTGTTGTGGGTTTTGCCGCGGGCGTCGCGTTTTTGCTTTTGAGCGATAAAGCAATACCCCGTCTTGAAAATTTCACGGCAAAAAACTGCGGCGATATGCGCAGGGCGGTTTTTCTTGCGTTTGCGGTAGTGCTTCACAATATTCCCGAGGGTATGGCGGTGGGGGCGGCGCTTGCAGGCTGCCTCAGCGGTGATATTTCGCGTTCGGCGGCGCTTGCGCTTGCATTCGGCATAGGTGTGCAGAATTTTCCCGAGGGTGCGATTATTTCAATGCCGCTTGCCGCTTGCGGTATAAAAAAACGCCGTGCATTTTTTCACGGCGTTCTGTCGGGCACAGTAGAGCCCGCTGCAGGTTTAATTACTGTAATTCTTTCTGAATTTTTAGTACCGATACTGCCGCTGCTTTTAAGCTTTGCGGCAGGGGCGATGATTTTTGTGGCGGTGCGCGACCTAATACCGGAAAGCGAAAAAAAGACTGACGGCGTAATATCGTTTATGGCAGGTTTTCTTGTAATGATGACTCTTGATGTTGCGCTCGGTTAACGCTTTCGGCTTTGGAATACACACAGCCGCAGTAATTCTGGCGGTAGAGGTTATGCTCGCGTGAAAGCTCTATTGAGCGCAGATAACCGCCTTTTTTCTTGAAGTCGCAGGGGAGCCACTTTACGCCGAGCTCCTTTGCGGCTTCTTCGCCTATGCGGTTAAGGCGGTCGGCATCTTTAAGCGGACTTATGGTGAGCGTGGTGGTAAAATAATCGTAACCGCCGTCGCGGCAGAGCTTTGCCGTTTCATAAAGTCGGAGCTTAAAGCATTCGGTGCAGCGCGCTCCGCCCTCACGCTCGGCTTCAAGACCCTTTGCCGCCTCGTGAAAACGGTGCGGCTCGTAAGTGCCGTTTATGAAATGAACGGGATGCTTCGGATTTATTTCGCTTATAAAGCGTTCTTCCTCGGCGGCGCGGAAGCGGTATTCGCTTTCCGGCTCAATATTCGGGTTATAGTAAAAAACAGTTATCTCAAAATACTGCGAAAGGTATTCGAGCACATAGCTTGAGCAGGGGGCGCAGCACACGTGCAGTAAAAGGCGCGGCACTCTGCCGGTTAAGGAAGCTATTTCGCCGTCGAGCAGTTTCTGGTAATTTATTTTTTCATTCATAATTCAAAGTTCAGCAAAGCTTTACGCCGTCGGGTATGCAGGCGGTGAAGGCTTTTTTGCTTCTGTCTGTTCTTACGGTGATTTTGCCGTGCGGCGTAATTATACTGCCGCGCACATCGCCCGTAATGTCATTTGTGTAAGGCTCAACGGTTATTTTGTTAAAATCCGTTGAATCTGCGGTCTGACGGATTCCGAGAATGTAGTAGAAAAGGTACTTAACCGCACTGCCGAACATCGGGTGCGACATTGAGCGCGGGTCCTGCCATTCCTCCCACAGAGTAGTTGCGCCGTTTTTTATCATATAGCCGAATGAGGGGTACTCCTCGCGCGACAGAAATTCGACCGCATCACCGATAAAGCCGTTTTCGCAGAGCACCTTAACAACAAGGTCGGTGCCGAAAATGCCCGTGTCAAGCGGCTTTGTGCGAATGTGGGTCACAAGGTTTTCAAGCGTTCTCGCATCGCCCAGACCGATATCGACCGCAAAGGCGTTTGCGCTGTTCAGGTTTTCGGCGTAATCGCCCGTTTTTTTATCAAAATATTTTCTGTTTACGGCATCTGCAAGCATTTTGCGCTTTTCAAGCAGATTTTTTATTTCGGTATCTCTGCCGATTTTCGGGCAAAGCTCGACCATGCGGTCTATTGTGCGGATATAGAAGTAATTGTTCACGAACGGCTCGGGGATTTCCGGGCGCATACCGTGTTTTTCGTGCGGTGTGCACCAGTCGCCGAGACACCATTCGCCCGGCTGGTCGGTTATTATCAGGTCATTTTCACTGTGGCTGTCAAGGTACGAAAGGTATTTGAGCATACCGTCAAAGCATTCGGCAAACGGAGTGATGTCGCCGTACATTTTGTAATATGTATACGGTACCTCGGCAATAGCGCAGCCCCAGCCGCCGGGTCCGCCGCCCGAGCGCACATAAGGCGCGGTGTACTGTATATGCCCCGAAACCGTATCCTGACAGTCCTTGATATCCTCTATCCACTTGCGGTAGAATTTTTGCGAGCCGAGCATCAGCATAGCCGCCTCGCAGGCAAGCTGACCGTCGCCGGTGTAGCCGCGGCGCTCTATATGCGGGCAGTCGGAAGGGATGCCTGCGTGCATATTGCAGAGCTGCGTTCTTATATACATCTCAAAAAGCTTGTTTAGAACTTTGTTTTCACATTCAAATTCGGCAATAACGGGAATGTCGGCGTGAATGACGTCGCAGCGCACATTTTCAGCGCCCTTGGTGATTGCAAAATAGCGGAATGCGTGCCAGGTGAACAGCAGACGGTATTCTCTGTCCGAGCCGTCGCAGATAAACTCGGCGGTCTGACCGTGTACCCATTTCTCGTGCGGCAGATTATTTTCGTCAAGCTCCTCGCTGACGGTGATTTTTACGGTTTTGCCTTTTTCGGCGCAGGTGAAAACGCAGGTGCCGGAAATATTTTCGCCCGCATCATATATGAAGCAGTCGTCTGTTTCGCCGATTTTTACGGGCGCTATCGTGCGAATGACCTTGTCATTCGGGCAGTCGGCAATAAAATACTCGGTTTCCGGCAGCTCGGCGGGAACACAGCTTTTGAAAGCCGCGGCGTTTTCGCCGTTAATAAGCTTTTCGAAATCGCATTTTGTAAAATCCTGCTTTTCGCCCTTTGTAAAGGCGTATTCGGTGAGGGGACCGTCGGCGTATTTTACGGTTTCATCGGAATAAAATTCGTTTTCGCCGTTTGTGATTTTATAGCAAAGCACGCAATTTTCGCTGTAATTTGCATACCAGCCGAAGCCCGCGAACACCGTGAGCGTGTTTTCGCCGTCTTTTATAAATCCGGTAATATCGTATTTAACTGCGTAAATGCGGCTTTTCATATATTCGCCGAATTTTTCACGGCACCAGCAGTCCTCGTAATCGTGGTAAAAGCTCGTTACGGGGGCAAAAACATCGTCGCCCACGCGCTTGCCGTTTATGTAAATGTACGAAAAGCCGAGTCCGCAAACGGTTATTTCGGTTTTAATTTTACTGTCGGCGTTGAATTTTGCGGTAAATACAGGGGAGATGCACTCGCTTTGCGGGCGCACGAAAATACCTTTGCCGAAAATTTCCTCTCGTTTCACAATATCGCCTCTGTCAGATTATTTTTAATAGAGCTTTATCCATTCCATATCGGGTTTGTCGCGCGCGGAGGTTATGCGCACAATAACAAGGTCGGTGGTGACATCCATTTTAATAATGCGCCTGCTGCCTATGGTGGTGCAGAAGCATTTCTGCTGAATTGTGCCGTTTTCGGCTTTATATAAAAGCTTAAAGTTTTCCACACGCTGACCTTCAGCAATATTTTCCGCAAGCTCTATAAATGAGATTTTGCGCTTTTCGGGCAGGGTAACGGTGTACTCGCTCTGCGTTTCGCTCAAAGCGGTTTCCTCGATTACGGCATCTTCGGAAATCACGGTGCCGAAGCTTTCTCTTACAAGGTCGCCGAGCTCTTTGAGGCGGGCGATGTCGCGCTCATCGAATTTGCCGTTGGGCATCGGCGGAACATTGAGGTTAAAGGTGGTGTTGCCGCCGACTGTGCCGAGGTAGGTGTTAAAGAGCCTTTCAAGACTGTGCGGCTCTTCCTCGGGGTGGTAGAACCAGCCCGGGCGGATGGACATATCGGTTTCGGCGGGGGCGAACACAAGACCTTTTGAATATATGATGTTGTTGAGTGCGCCTATATCGTCATCGGAATTATATATGCCGTCAAGGGTGCCGCAGAACGGGCCCTCGCCCGTCTGTATCTCTTTAACACGCGGGCAAAGCTCCATAGGCACTACGCCCCACTGCGCGTGCGCCGCCGTGCCCGACTCGTTGCCGCACCAGCGTATAGTGCCGGCATCGTTAAAGAGTGCGGCATTCGGCTGGTATTTTTCAATAAGTCCAATGTAGCGTTCAAAATCGTAGACCTGCTTTTTGCCGTTGGGGCCCTCGCCGCAGGCGCCGTCGAACCATACATGGAATATTTCGCCGTAGCGGGTGAGAAGCTCCGTGAGCTGGCTGCAGTAGTAATCGTTGTATTCCTCGGTGCCGTAGTATTTACTGTTTCTGTCCCACGGGGAGAGGTAGAAGCCGAATTTAATGCCGTATTTGCGGCAGGCATCGGCACATTCCCTGACTACATCGCCCTTGCCGTTTTTGTAGGGGCTGTTTTTCATACAATGCTCGGTGTAGTCTGACTGCCACAGGCAGAAGCCGTCATGGTGCTTTGCGGTGAGAATTATGCCCTTTGCGCCGACAGAGAGCGCCGCTCTTGCCCATTGCTCGCAGTCAAGCTCGGTGGGGTTGAAAATTGCGGGGTCCTCGGTGCCGTCGCCCCATTCCTTGCCGGTGTATGTGTTGGGGCTGAAATGCACGAACAGGTAAAAGGGCGTTTCGCGCAGCATACCGAGTTGGATTTTATTGGGCTTTACATGAGCCGCTTGCTTTATAAATGCGTTAAATTCCATAATGATCTCTCCCTGCAGCGTTTTTTACATTATAATATATTTTTTCGGTAAATGGAATAAGTTTTTCGTGATTTGTGATTTGAAAGTTTTCGGTTTTTTGCGAGTTTTTAACGAGTTTTCAGTTTTCAGTTTTCAGAAATCGAATAAACAGCGCGGATTTTCTTTTTTTGAATGCGGGAATTGAGAACGAACGGTAGGGGCGCCGCACCCGGGGCGCCCGGTTTGCCCGCCGCGGTATTTGAAGCGCGAATGCGCGAGAATGCACGCGAAGGGCAAAATGAAAGTCGCGGTGATTTTTTTTATAATCAGCGCGGTTTTTGGATATGTGTGGTTTTCATTTGTCAATCGCTGCGCGATTGACCCGGGCGGGCGGGAGTGCCGCTCGTACCGATTGTTCTTTCTTTTCACAATCCAAACCGAAAGCGACACCCATACAATATTCCTCCGAATTTCCGCAAAAATCAAACAGCGCAGCTCATACGAACCGCGCTGTTTTTTGAAAATTCTGAAATCTGAAATCTGAAAACTGAAAACTTACTCCTCGTCTTCGCAATCGCAGCAATCGCAATCGCAGCAATCGTCGAATTCTATGTCAAGCTCAAGCTTTTCGCCGCAGTTGGGGCACTCAATAAATTCTTCATCGAGCATATCGTCATCAAGAAGAATTTCTTCGCCGCAGGAGGGACATTCAACCTCGTAAAGCTCGTCATCATCGTCGCAGTCGCAGCAGTCGCAGCAATCGTCGTCATCATAAACAACGGCTTCAACATCTGCAAGGTCCTCGTCGATTTCGTCAACATAGTCTTCAAGGTCCGCGAGGTCCTCGTCAACTGCTGTAACGGTGAGGCTCATATCGTCAAGAATATCGAAGATAGCTTCAAAGATTTTTGCTTCTTTGGACTCTTTGTCGAGGTTAAGACCTGCGGCAAGACCTTTAAGATAAGCAACTTTTTCTGTAAGTGTCATAGTGACGACCTCCGTGATTAAAATAAATTATGATTTTGCTCTGCCGAGATATTCGCCGGTTCTGGTGTCGATCTGAACCATTTCGCCTTCTTCGATGAAGAGGGGAACCATGATCTCCGCACCGGTTTCGAGAGTAGCGGGCTTAAGAGCGTTGGTAGCCGTGTTGCCTGCAAAGCCGGGGTCGGTCTTGGTGATCTGAAGATCAACGAATGTGGGGGGCTCTACGCCGAAAACGCTGCCCTTGTAGGAGAGAAGCTTGCAAACCATGCCGTCTTTAACGAACTTGAAGCCGTCGCCGAGGTTAGCCGCATCAACGGGAACCATATCGTAGGTCTCGGGGTCCATGAAATAGTAAAGGGAGCCGTCTTCATAAGAGAAGGTCATATCTTTTCTTTCAATGTAAGCGGTGGGGAACTTGTCGGTAGGGCTGAATGCTCTTTCAACAACGCCGCCGTTGATAACATCCCTGTATTTGGTGCGGACGAAAGCCGCGCCCTTGCCGGGTTTAACGTGCTGGAATTCGACTACAGTGTAAACTTTGCCTTCCATTTCAAAAGTAACGCCGTTTCTGAAATCGCCGGCACTGATCATGTCTGCCATAAATAAATCCTCCGAATAATAAAAATATTATTTAGCAATCATATTATAATACATACTCGCGCATTTGCAAGTATTTTTTTATTTTTTCTCATCA
Organism: Acutalibacteraceae bacterium; assembly: GCA_045616765.1. Lineage (GTDB taxonomy): Bacteria > Bacillota > Clostridia > Oscillospirales > Acutalibacteraceae > DTU089. The sequence goes on along the minus strand of JAZLHL010000062.1, from coordinate 9,861 downwards.
ATAACGGCAATACCGAGGTCGTTAAGCTGAACATTATCGACTATTGAGGGACATTCCGTCATAGGCTCCGAGGCATTTTGTACCTTCGGGTAGGCTATAACATCGCGCAGGGAATCGGCTTTTAAGAGCTGCATAACGAGTCTGTCAAGCCCTATGCCCATACCGCCGTGCGGGGGAGGACCGAACTTGAACGCATCAAGCAGGTAGCCGAATTTTTGGTAAGCTTCCTCTTTGGTAAGACCGAGCAGGTCGAAAATTCTTGACTGCAGCTCGGGGTCGGTAATTCGTATGGAGCCCGAGGAAAGCTCTATGCCGTTAAGCACAAGGTCATAAGCCTTTGCGCGAACGGATGCCTTGTCGCTTTCAAGGTAGGGCAGGCATTCGTCAAGCGGAGCGGTGAAGGGGTGGTGCATCGCAACGAACTGACCGAGGTCTTCATCCCAGTCAAAGAACGGGAACTCAACTATCCACAAAAGGTTGTAGCCGTCGCCTATAACGCCGAGGCGCTTGCCCGCTTCGTTGCGCAGTGCTCCGAGTGTTGAAAGCACGGTGCTGTTTTTGGTATCGGCAATAATGAATACCACATCGCCTTTTTCCGCGCCTGCTTTTTTAAGTATAGCCGCCATTTCGTCCTCTGTCATAAACTTTGCAAAGGATGAAGCTATGCCTTCGTCGGTAAGCCTTACCCACGCAAGACCCTTTGCGCCTATGCCCTTAACGAAATCGGTGAGCTTGTCGACTTCCTTGCGGGTGTAGGTGTTTACGGCGTTCTTTGCGGTTATGCCCCTTACGGAGCCGCCGCCTGCGATTGCAGAGGTAAATACGCTGAAGCCGCAGTCCTTAACATCCTCGGTGAGGTCGAAAATCTCCATACCGAAGCGGGTATCGGGTTTATCTGAGCCGTAACGCTCCATCGCCTCTTTATATGTGAGGCGCGGCAGCGGCAGCGGAATATCAATGCCGAGAGCATCCTTGAAAACTCTTGCCATAAAGCCTTCACCGATTTTAAGCACATCCTCCATATCCACAAAGGACATTTCAAGGTCTATCTGTGTGAATTCGGGCTGTCTGTCGGCTCTGAGGTCTTCATCGCGGAAGCAGCGGGCGATCTGCATATAGCGGTCAAAGCCCGCAACCATTGAAAGCTGCTTATAAAGCTGCGGCGACTGCGGCAGAGCGTAAAAGCTGCCCTGATGAATACGGCTGGGAACGAGGAAGTCCCTTGCGCCCTCGGGCGTTGATTTAATAAGCATTGGCGTTTCTATTTCAATAAAGCCGTTCTCATCAAAATAATCGCGCGCGATTTTCGTGAGCTTGTGGCGGAAAAGAATGTTTTTCTGCAAATCCGGACGGCGCAGGTCGAGATAACGGTATTTAAGGCGCGTAAGCTCCGCGGTCTGGCAGTTTTCAACTATATCGAAGGGTGGTGTTTCGCTCTTTGAAAGCACGCGCAGGTCCTTAACATCGATTTCTATATCGCCCGTGGGAATTTCGCTGTTCTTTGAGGAACGCTCGCGTACAATACCCTTTGCCATAAGCACATATTCGCTTCTTACGGCAAAAGCCTTTGCAAAAATATCCTTGTCGGTGTTTTCATCGAATGCGAGCTGAACTATACCCGTTCTGTCGCGTAAATCAATGAAAATGAGAGCACCGAGGTCGCGCTGCTTGGCGACCCAGCCGCATACCGTGACCTCGCTGCCGATATTTTCGGCGCGCAGGTCGCCGCAGTATACGGTCCTTTTAAGTCCTGTCATACTGTCCATAAAATCTATCTCCGTTTCAAGAAGGGCTTAACGCCCTGATTTTTAACCTATATTTACTTTGTCCTTTACAAGCTTTGTAATCGGGAAATGCATCGCAATGCCGATTATGAGCCTTACTATCGTGGAGGTGAAGCCCACCGTCATGGCGGCGCCGTTAAGCTCGCGGCGAGTTTTGGCGGCTTCGGTCGTGAAGCTTATGGCATCGTCTGTTATCACCATACCTATATCGGCAAGCGATGAGCATTTTTCGGAAACTTTCAGCACAATAAGGAACACCGCAAAGAAGATGATTATTGCGCCGAATTTGCCGAATTTGCTTACGGGTGACACGTGTGAAAGCGTTTCGCCGAGGTAGAGCGCCTGCACCGCAACAAGTACGGTTGCCGCAAGGCTTATGCAGAATGCGGTAACGCCTACGCTTATTGTTGCCATTGAGGGAACACCGAACATCGAAAGCAGATCCTCGACTGTGGAGAGCATCTCCTCGCCGATTGCATCGTAGACCTGCGAGACCCACAGAGCAAACGAGCCTACAAACAGCGCATAAACCGCAAACACCCAGATAAGACCCGATACGGTTTTGGAAGCTATGAGCGAGCCGGTTTTAACGGGAAGCGACATTGTGAGGTAGCCTGCTCTGCCGAACATGGTCTTGCTGAATGCCGAAGAAACCGCTACAAGAATTACCACGCACGCGAAAAGCAGCACCGCCATTACCGCGCCGCCGCCGAGTGCCTTTACTACCTTGTGGTCTGCAAACAGAACCGCAAGCTCGATACCGACCGTGGAAATGATAATTGCAAGGAACAGAGTGCTCATTGAATGCCACTGAGCCTTCAAATCGTTTTTAAGAAGCTTACCAAACATGAGCGAACACCTCCTTGAATACATCTTCTATGGATTTGCCGCCGGCGGTGATATTGCTTACACTGTCATTTATAAGCACCTTGCCGTTGCCGAGGAACAGCGCGTGTGTGAACACCGACTGCAAATCGTTTATGAGGTGTGTGGAAATAAGCAGAGTGGATTTTTCCGCATAGTTCTGCATAATAAAATCGAGTATGCTTGCGCGTGTAGCGGGGTCAACGCCGCCCATGGGCTCATCGAGAATGTAGAGGTCCGCACGTCTCGACATAACAAGCGACATCAGCAGCTTTTCCTGCATACCCTTTGAGATCGTCTTCGATTTCTGCTTTTCGGGCAGACCGAAGCGTTTCATCATATCGAGTGCCTTCGCCTTGTCAAAATCCTTATAAAAATCTGCAAAATAATTTACGGCGTCTATATTTCTCATCCATTCGTGCACAAAGGTCTGCTCGGGCAGGTAGGATGTAAAGCTCTTTGTGGTCTCGCCGGGAGCGCTGCCGTTAATTACAACGGAGCCGCTGAAATCGTGAATGAGCCCGGTGAGTATTTTCATAAGCGTGGTCTTGCCGCAGCCGTTCGGCCCGAACAGACCTATTACCTCGCCCTGCGGCAGGGTAAAGGAAATATCGTCAAGCACGGTGTGGTCGCCGTAACGCTTTGTGAGATTGTTAACAGTTATAAAATCCAAGGAAATACCTCCTAACGGGAAATCCGAACACATTCCAATTGCATATTTTACACTACGCGCCGTCAATAGTCAAGGTGATTTAGACTTTCATTTGTGACTATAATGTAAATAATTACATCATTTATTATTGTTGACAAATTTAAGTAAATATGATATTCTCATTAGCGAGTAAATTATTTTTAATGGAGGCAGAATTATGGGTTCCGTACTTGATATTATTATGAATCTTTTCCAGGGCTTTGATCTTACAAAGGTTATCGGTTCAATAGTAGGCGTTGCAGGCAATCACGACCTCGGCGCGATAGTAGGCATACTCACCGATTTCTACGGAAGTCTTTTTAATTAAGTAACGCTTTTTAAAGCGCGTAACAGAAAATAAAAAAGAAAGCGGGGATTCGATTATTTCTTTTCGCAAGAAATACCGTCGGGTTTCCGCTGTTTGTTTTATAGGGATTTTTTATGAAAAAATTATTGTTTTTATCAGTTTTACTTTGCGTAAGTCTGTTTGCGGCTTGCGGTAAAGGCGAGGTCATAAATGCCGATGTTACTCTGCCCGCAGGGCAAACCGAAACGACTTTGCCCGCATTGAGCGAAACGGCGACCACACAACAGTTCAGTCAGCCCGCAAGCGAAGCATACACCGAGCCGCTGACAATCGAAGCGGTAAGTGAGGCATCTGCCGATGCTCCGCCGCAGTCTCCAGAAACCACCGCGCCCGTGACCGAAGCGCCCGCCGAGGGCGAAAGCACCACGCAGTATGAGCTTAAAAAGACGGGCGAAATGGCATTTTCCGACAGTGCGGACAATAAATATCTTGCCGCAGTCGCAAAAAAATATAACCTTGATTCATCGCTGCTTGCGGCGATTTACACCGTGCCGGACAATAACGGCAATATTGTGCTTTTGTTTGACGGCAGCAGAGATGAAAACGGCAGGCTCATAAGAACACCCGATACGCTTGTGGCGGTTTACAGTATTGATGCGCAGCTGAACTCCGAATGTGCAAGCGAGGACAAGGAACTTAACGAATGCTCATTCGGTGAAATGAAAGTCATACTTTTTACCGTAACGAAGCATATTATGCCGCAATTTGAAAAGGAGCTGAACGGCTGATTATGGAAATAAGCGAAAAAATGCTTGCGATGAACGGCAAAGAATGTGCCTGCGGCAAGGTGCATAAAATTCCGTTTGTAAAATACGAATCGGGCAGCGGCGTTATAAATTCGCTCTGCTCGCACATCAGCGCGCTCGGCGGTACAAAGCCGTTTATCGTAGCGGATGTGAACACCTTTAAAGCCGCAGGCGAAAAGGTCGAAAAAATCCTTAAAGACGGAGGCTTTGATTTTTCAAAGCATATATTCACCGAAAATCGCACCGAGCCGGATGAAAAGGCGATAGGCTCGCTTGCGCTGCATTTTGACCGCTCGTGCGATATAATCGTAGCAGTCGGCTCCGGCGTTCTGAACGATCTGAGCAAAATTCTTTCAAAGCTGACGGGCTTGCCGTTTATAATCGTTGCCACCGCGCCGTCTATGGACGGGTTTGCTTCCGATACCTCGTCCGTTATACGCGACGGCTTAAAGGTCTCCGTAAATTCTCGCAGTGCGGATGTTATTATAGGTGATACCGATATTCTGCGCGGCGCTCCCGTAAAAATGCTTCTGAGCGGTCTCGGTGATATGCTCGCGAAATACCCGAGTATATGCGAGTGGCGCATAGGTCAGCTCCTTAACGGCGAATATTACTGCGAGGATGTGGCGCTGCTTGTGCGCGGCGCGCTTAAAAAATGCGTTGACAATGCCGACGGGCTTCTCAGCCGCGATGAGGAAGCGGTGAAAGCCGTATTCGAGGGGCTTATAATCAGCGGCGTTGCCATGGCGTATGCAGGACTTTCGCGCCCCGCTTCGGGTACGGAGCATTACATTTCGCATATATGGGATATGCGGAACGCCGAATTCGGCACACCGTTTGATTTGCACGGTATTCAATGCGGTATTGGTACGCTTATTACCGCGAAGCTTTACGATGAGCTTTTGAAAATCACCCCCGACCGCGAAAAAGCATTAAAGAGCGTAAACGAATTTGACCTTGCGGCGCATCACGAAAAGCTGCGCCGGCTTCTCGGCAACAGCGCCGAGCCTATGATAGAGGGCGAAAAGCGCGAGAAAAAATATGACCTTGCCGCACACGCCGCAAGGCTTGAAAAAATAATCGCAGATTATGATGAAATCAAAAATATAATTCTTGCCGAAATTCCGCGTTACACCGAGCTGTATGCTCTTATGAAGCGCCTCGGCGCACCGATGAGTGCGGAGGATATCGACAATGACAGTGCGCTTTTGCCGTTTATGTTCATTGCCACGCGCGATGTGCGCGACAAGTACATTCTTTCGCGCCTTGCATGGGATATGGGCGTTGACGGGGAGCTTGCGGAATATATCTTGTGAAAAAATGGATAAGTTTTGTTTTTTAAGGCAGCGAAGTGTTGACAAATTGCAAAACTGATAGTATAATTTTCTTGGAAACCAAGAAACAAAGAATCTTGCGAAGTATATTTTTTATGCGGTTATCATATACTAAAGGAGGTAGAATATATGCCGTCGGTATCTGTGAAAGGTGCATCCGTTATGGACAAAAAAATTGTCAGTATTTCATCCAAAAGACAGATTACGATTCCGCAAAAGTTTTTCACGCATCTCGGTTTTGCAGATGAAGCGGAATGTATTGTACGGGGCAACGAGCTTGTTATTCGTCCTGCTGCAAAAACATCTGGCGGTGAGTTCGCCGAGATGATCCTTGAAGATTTGATAAAAAAAGGTTTCAGCGGTGAACAGTTGCTTTCCGAATTCAAGGCTATGCAGGCAAAGGTACGCCCTGCGGTAGAAGCTATGTTGAAAGATGCCGAAAATGCCGCAAAAGGAATCGGGGAATATTCAACTTACGAAGACATATTCGGCACGGAGGAATAATATGGCACAGGTACGATTTCTTCCGCCGGCAACTAAATATTTAAAGAAACTCAAAGATAAAAGGCTGAAAGACTTATACCGTGAAACAATAGATTTGATCTGCGAGGATTATACAGTCGGTGAGGCAAAAACAGGTGACCTTCGCGGCATTTACGGCTATGATATTTTTTATAACAAGACAAATTACGAACTCGCATATAAAGTTGAGTATGAAGAAGACGAAATTGTTGTCGTGATTATGGCAGGCACACGCGAAAATTTTTATGAGGAATTAAAAAGATATATGAACTGACAAAACGGGTGTGAAAAGCGTTCAACTTTTCACAGCCGGTAATTTTTTATTTCCCGAAGCTTTTATAGAGCAGCGCCTCGCGTATCGGCACAAGCCGTTCCGTAAGCAGCTGCGCCGCCTGCGGCGAGGCAAGCTCATCTGCGGTAAGCGGTTCTATGCCGAGTGCCGCCACCTCCGGAAACCAGTCGTTCCAGCGGTGTATAAGTCTGTTTGCGAGCGTATGGTCAAACTCCTTGCCCTGACGGTGCTTTATTGTAAGGTGGTCTATTTCATCCACATAAGAGTGGAGTTCATATTCTGTCATAAACTTCCTCCTTATAAAACGCGGATATGGTAACGACAGCCGCCCTCAAAGTAGTCGGGGTCACGCATTGCATCCTTACCCATAATATCCATAAGCTTTACGGTGCGCGTTTCGGTAGTGCCGTCTTCAAACAGGTCTATTATTCTGCCGCCGCGCAGGTCATCGTGCGCGGACATATTGTAGCCCAGCGCCGCATCTGTCGCGAGCGTAATGCCGCAGTATTCGCCCTGAATATCAATAAGGTGGTCGTGGCCAAAGTAAAAGCCCTTTATATCGCCGCGCTGCAAAGCCGCAAGGAACAGACCACTGTTAAGCTCCGTTGAGCAGTTGCTTTCGCGCTTTGCGCCTATGGCGCCGCACTGCTCGGGGTTGCGCGTAACGATAATATATTCGGGCAGGCTTATGTGCATAAACATAATGCCGGGGATTTTTCTGCCGTTTTCTTTCTCAACATTCACGGATTCGTTGTAGTACCACATAACCTGGTCAAAAAGCGGTGTGCCGTCGCCGCCGCCGTCGTTGAGAGGCTTCGGCATAACAAAGCGCGTGTCCTCGGGCAGACCGAATTTCTGTATATAGTCGCGCATCATGTGGTTTGAGTCCATAGCCCACAGGTTGAATTTCAGCTCGGTGCCGTCTGCCGAGTAAACCGGCAGGCGGTAGTTGCCCACGCCCGTAATATCCTCCGGGCCGGCGCTTGCAAGGCAGTAGGGTATTTCGGCGTAAGCACGCATTTCGTCGTTAAGGTCGATTCCCGCCTCCCTGTCGTGGTTGCCGAATACGGCGCCCCAGGGGATTTTCTTTTCAAGTATCGGCTCAATAACATCGGTCATATATGCCTTGACCTCGTCGAAAGTATCTTTATTCAGGCACTGGTCGCCGCCAATCATAACAAAATCGGGGTCGGTGTTTTCAATAAGTGTGCCGAGCCCGGTTTTAAGCTTTGGGCTGAAGCTTTTGCCGCAATGAAAATCCGACACCATAAGAACCCGGAATTTTCCGTTTTCGTGAAATTTAAGTACGGGTTTTTCCACAAAGTCCACTTCTTTCGGTTTTATTAAGAAAATTATACGGATAAATGTAAAAAAAGTCAATCTGCGAGCCTTGAAATAATAAAAAGCGGGTGGTAAAATTATATTATGGTTTTTGTTTTGCGGGGGGCGGCACTTTGGAAAAATATGCGTTTTTTCTTGATATTGACGGCACGCTGTGTGTGCACGGCGAAATACCGCTTAAAAATCGGCTTGCCATTGCAAAAGCGCGGCAGGACGGGCATTTTGTGCTTATAAACACGGGGCGCTCATACGGCATAATACCCGAGGTGGTGTTCTCGGTCGAGCTTGACGGCTATGTGTCATCGCTCGGCAGCAGCGTTATAGTAAACGGCAGATATGTCGAATGCGACAGAATGGATATGCGCGAGGTCGCCGCTCTGCTCGATATGTTCAATAAAAAGAAATACGGCATAATTTTTGAGGGCGAACACACCGTCTGGAAAAACGAGTACCTTGAGCGCACCGATTACCCGACCGTGAAAAACGGCGCCGAGCTGCTTGAAAAATTCGGTAACGAAATAATTTCAAAGCTCTACCTGCCCGTTGTGTTTGATGAAGAAACATACAATTACATAAATGAGCGCTACACGCTCTGCCAGCACGGCAACTATGCCGAATTTACCACTAAGGGGCACACAAAGGCAACGGGTATGCTTGCGGCGGCAAAGTGTATCGGCGTGCCGCGTGAACGCTGCGTTGCCGTGGGCGACAGCGTGAATGATGAAGATATGCTGCGCGCCGCGGGAATTTCCGTTGCTATGGGCGACGGCGATGAAAACATTAAAAATATGTGCGATATCGTTACCTGCGATGCGGCGGACGGCGGCGTTGCCGAGGCAATATTCAATGTGCTCGGCATAGAGGCGACGGTATGAAACATCAATTTACTTTTGGGTGAAAACAATCCGCTGCATAACCGTGATATGCACATAAGCGGTAAATTTCATTCAAATCAGTTGGAAAATACTCCAAGTGGTCAAGTGGGTGGTCAAGTAGGTGGTCAAGATAAATTTCAAAAATTGATTGATTTTTGCTCTGTTCCGAGAACAAGGGGAGAAATGCAAGCGTTTTATGGAATTGCAAGCCGCGATTATTTCAGGGTTAATGTACTTAAACCGCTGCTTTCTTGCGGCAAAATAAAAATGACCGTTCCCGATAAACCGAACAGTAAAAATCAGAAATATATTAAAGCTTGAAAACGGAGAGGTTTTTGTGAAATTATCCATATACACGGGCACACAGGGCAGCTGCCACATTCAGGGCATAGCCGTTGATGCTGAAAAAGGCTATATTTATTATTCGTTTACCACAAAGCTCATAAAAGCCACGCTCGACGGCGAAATCGTCGGCAGTGTCGACGGGCTTACGGGCCACCTCGGCTGCATAGATTTCAACGTTTCCGACGGCAGAGTTTACGGCTCGCTTGAGTATAAAAACGACAGCATCGGCAGGGGCATAAAGCGCGATCTCGGCGGCGTTGACGGCGCAAATGCCGACGGCTTTTATACGGCGGTTTTCGATGTCGATAAAATCGACCGTATGGATATGGATGCCGCACAGGACGGCGTAATGACCGCCGTATATCTCAAAGAGGTCGTTGATGATTACACGGGCACGGGCGTAAATAAAAAAGGTGAAACCGTCAGCCACAAATACGGCTGCAGCGGCATAGACGGCACAGCTTTCGGTCCGATGCCCGGCAGCAATGACGGCAGGCAGTACCTTTTTGTTTGTTACGGCATTTATGAGGATAACACCCGCGCCGACAACGATCATCAGGTTATACTGTGCTACGATACGGCGAATTGGGCTGAATATGAAAAGCCGCTCAATGAAAATTCGCTGCACACGAGCGGGCCCGAAAAGCCGTACAAAAAATTCTTCCTTTACACCGGCAACACCTGCTACGGTGTGCAGAAT
>JAZLHL010000061.1:0-32450 GCA_045616765.1 Acutalibacteraceae bacterium | reverse complement strand
CGACACCGTGGCCGGTGTAATCCCTTACGACCGAGTAACCGCGTTCTTCGCAGTAAACCTGAATCGCGCTGCCCACATCCCCTAATCTGCCGCCGGGAACCGCCTTTGCTATACCCTCATAAAGGCTCGCTTCGGTCGTTTCCATCAGCCGCTTTGCTTCTGCGGAAACTTCTCCGCATGCAAAAGTGGCGGCAGTATCACCGGTATAGCCGTTGATACAGGCTCCGAGGTCGATACTGACAATATCGCCTGATTTAAGAATATGTGCTTTGTCGGGAATTCCGTGAATTACCTCGTCATTTATGGAAATGCATACGGCGGCAGGAAAGCCGTTATAATTGAGAAATGTGGGCTTGGCGCCTTTGCTCTCAATAAACCTTCTTGCGATTCGGTCGATTTCCCAGGTCGAAACGCCGGGAGCGACTGCCTCGCCTGCCACCTTTAGTGCTTCCGCGGAGATTTTGCAGGCTTCGAGCATCTGCTTTATCTCTCTTTCGCTTTTAAGCACTATCATGCTCAATCCTCCAACGCTTTAAGGATGGAAGCGGTGATATCTGCGATAGCCGCTGTGCCGTTTACGCTGCGGAGCTTGCCGCCCTTTGCGTAATAATCCTTTAAAGGTTCGGTCTGTTCGTGGTAAACACTAAGTCTGTCAAGCACGGTTTCGGGAGCATCATCCTTACGGCAAACGGTTTCGCCGCCGCAGAGATCGCAAACACCTTCGACCTTAGAGGGCTTGTTGACTATATGGTACGAAGCACCGCAAGCTTTGCAAACACGCCTGCCGGACATTCTTGTTACCACTACTTCATCGGGAACATCAATTTCGACCACGCGGTCAATGATTATTCCCATTGCATCGAGGGCTTCTGCCTGCGGAATTGTTCTGGGGAAGCCGTCAAGAATGAAGCCGCCCTTGCAATCCTCGGCTGCCAACCTGTCCTTGATGATGCCGATTACGACATCATCCGGAACAAGCTTGCCTGCCTCGATAAAAGATTTTGCTTTAAGTCCCATCTCGGTACCGTTCGCGAGAGCCTCGCGGATTATGTTACCGGTGGAAACTGTGGGAATGCTGAGTTTTGCAGCAATGTACTCCGCCTGAGTGCCTTTGCCGGCACCGGGAGCGCCGAGAAATATAAGATTCATCAACGTTTCCTCTCTATCAATCAAGGAAGCCTTTGTAATGACGAAGCATCATCTGGCTTTCAAGCTGCTTAACCGTCTCAAGAGCAACACCGACCATAATGATTATGGAAGTACCGCCGAGTGAAATGTTCATGGGAACCTGGCAAAGTGTTGTGATCTGTGAGAACACTGTGGGTAAAAGTGCAACAACGCTGAGAAGCAGTGCGCCGAGAAGGATTATTCTGGAGATAATCTTTTCAATGTACTGTGCGGTGGGCTTACCGGGGCGAATGCCGGGGATCGTGCCCGCATTGTTGCGGATGTTGTTTGCCATTTCGGTGGGATTGTACTGAATGGCTGCATAGAAATATGCAAAGAAGATTATCATAAGGAAGTAGAGCACGCCGTAAACGACGCTGGTGGGCTCAAACCAACCGAAGAAGGTCTCCCAAAAGCCGCCTGACTTAATCTTGTTTGCCACGAAAAGCTGAATCGTGGGCGGAAGAGAAAGAATGGAGCTCGCGAAAATGATGGGCATAACGCCGCTCATATTTACCTTGATCGGAATGTGAGTGCTCTGACCGCCGTACATCTTACGGCCGACAACTCTCTTTGCGTACTGAACGGGAATCCTGCGTTCTGCGTTATCCATCCAAACGATATAAGCGATCATTGCAAGGTAGATAACAACTACGAACGGAGCAAGGAAGTAATATGCGCCGCCTCTTGCGAAGTAGCCGGTAGCACCTTCAGATGTACCGAAGAGCATTGTTGCTTCCGTGGGGATACGGGAAATGATACCTGCGAAAAGGATTATCGAGATACCGTTGCCGATGCCCTTTGCATTTATCTGCTCGCCGAGCCACATAACGAGCGTGGTGCCCGCTGTGAGAACGAGTATAACAACGATTGCCTGGAATACCTTTGCAAAGCCGCCGCCTGTATAAAGGAGGAAACCTCTTGCATTGAGGTAAATGAGGTAAGCAATACTCTGTAAAAGGCCGAGAGCAAGTGTGCAGTAACGGGTGATAACACCGATTTTCTTTCTGCCTTCTTCACCTTCCTTGGAAAGCTTCTCAAGGTAGGGAATCGCAACCGTTAACAGCTGAATGATAATGGAGCTGTTGATGTAGGGTGTGATTGACAGAGCGAAAATGGTACCGTAGTTGAAAGCGTCACCTGTCATCATACTGAGGTAGTTGAGGAAGGTGGTTCCTGCGGTGGGATCAATAAGACCGGTAGCGGGAATGCTTACGAACGGAACGGGGACATTAGCACCCACTCTGAATATTACGATGATAAATGCGGTAAAAAGAATCTTTTTTCTTAAATCGGGGATTTTCCATGCATTGGCCAAGGTCTGAAACATGTTAAATCACCTCTGCCTTTCCTCCGGCAGCTTCAATTTTAGCCTTAGCTGCATCAGAATAAGCGTTTACCTTGACGGTGAACTTTTTAGTGATGTCGCCGTGAGCAAGTACCTTAACACCGTCAAGTGTTTTATTTACAAGTCCTGCAGACTGAAGTGCCTCTATATCGATAACGGCACCGTCTTCAAACTTGTTTTCAAGGGCCGCTACGTTAACAACTGCGAACTCCTTGCCGAAAATGTTATTAAAACCTCTCTTGGGAAGGCGTCTCTGTAAGGGCATCTGGCCGCCCTCAAAACCGGGGCGCATACCGCGGCCGGCACGTGCCTTCTGACCTTTGTGACCCTTACCGGCTGTTTTGCCCTGACCTGATGCAGGACCTCTGCCGATACGCTTGACTTCCTTTTTGGAGCCGGCAGCGGGTGAAAGCTCGTGAAGCTTCATAAATTGCACCTCCTTGCTTATTCTTCTGTAGCCTCAATAAGATGAGCGATTTTCTTGATTTTGCCTTTGGTCTGCGCGTTATCGGGCTGAATTGAAGTATCGCCGATCTTGTGAAGACCCAGCGCATAGGCGGTGGCAATCTGATCTTTCTTGGAACCGATAAGGCTCTTAACGAGCTTTACTTTAATATTAGCCATAATTACCGCCCTCCTTAGTCTTTAAAATGCTTAACGGATTTGCCGCGGATAGCAGCAACATCTTCAACATTGCGGAGCTGAAGAAGTCCGTCCATAGTGGCTCTAACGACATTGCAGGGGTTATTGGAACGAAGTGCCTTAGCACGAATGTCCTGAATACCTACGGTCTCAATGACAGCACGAACGGGGCCGCCGGCGATAACGCCGGTACCGGGTGCGGCGGGCTTGAGAAGGACTACGCCTGCGCCGAATTTGCCGATAACCTCGTGAGGAATTGTTGTGCCCTTAAGAGCAACCTTAACGAGATTTTTCTTTGCGTCGTCGATACCCTTGCGGATAGCATCGGGAACTTCGTTTGACTTACCTAAGCCGAAACCGACAGTGCCCTTACCGTCGCCAACTACTACAAGTGCAGAGAATTTCATAATTCTGCCGCCCTTAACAGTCTTTGATACGCGGTTTATAGCAACGACTCTTTCCTGAAACTCAGAATCTTTCTGAGCTGATTCGAATTTAGCCAAAGTTGTTTCCTCCCTTTCTTAGAAGTTGAGGCCGCCCTCACGGGCGCCTTCGGCCAAGCTCTCTACACGGCCGTGATAGATGTAGCCGCCACGGTCAAATACAACATCCTTGATGTCCTTTGCCGCTGCGCGTTCTGCTAAAAGTTTGCCAACCTTAAAGGCTGCGTCTTTGTTTCCGCCGTAATCCTTGAAATCCTTTTCAACAGTCGAAGCCGAAACGAGCGTTACGCCGTTTTCGTCGTCGATAAGCTGAGCATAGATATTCTGAAGCGAACGGAATACATCGAGACGGGGGCAAGCAGCGGTACCGCTTACTTTGCCGCGTACTCTCTTATGACGCTGAACCCTTGCTTTATTAGTGTTCGGTCTCTGTACCATTATTTTCACCTCTTAATCGAATTCAGGGATTATTTACCGCCCTTACCGGCCTTACCTTCCTTACGGCGGATAACTTCATCAACATACTTGATGCCTTTACCCTTATAAGGCTCCGGAGGTCTCTTACCCCTGACTTCGGCAGCAAACTGACCAACCTTTTGCTTATCAGGACCGGAAATAACGATTTTGTTGGGAGCGGGAACTTCGATGCTGATGTCTTCATTCTCTGACATGGCAACTCTATGTGAATAGCCTACATTGAGAACGAGTTCTTTGCCCTGCTTTTCTGCACGGTAACCAACACCGTTGATTTCAAGCTCTTTCTTATAGCCTTCGTTTACGCCTGTTACCATATTGGCGATAAGCGTACGGGTAAGGCCATGGAGTGAACGATTCTCTCTTGAATCGTCGGGACGCGTAACTGTGATTACGCCATTGTCAAGCTCAACTTTCATGTTGCTGTTGACTGTTCTGGTAAGAGTACCCTTGGGGCCTTTTACGGTAACAGTGCTGCCGTCGATCTTGACATCAACGCCTGCCGGAACGGCAATGGGCATTCTGCCTATACGTGACATACTGTAACCTCCTTACCAGATGTATGCAAGAACTTCGCCGCCGACATTCTGGCTGCGTGCGTCCTTGTCTGTCATAATACCCTTAGAGGTGGAAAGGATAACGATGCCGAGACCGTTCTGGACCTTGGGCATATCCTCACAACCTGAATAAATGCGGAGTCCGGGCTTGGAAACTCTGCGAAGGCCCGAGATGACCGGAGACTTGTTTGCGCCGTATTTGAGAGCTATCTCAATAACGCCCTGCTTGCCGTCTTCGATTACCTTGAAACTCTTTATATAACCCTCATCTTCAAGAATCTGAGCAATTGACTTCTTGATGTTAGATGCCGGGATCTGCACTGTATCGTGCTTTGCTGAACTTGCATTACGGATTCTTGTAAGCATATCAGCAATTGAATCAGTAATCTGCATACCGTGTTTCCTCCTTTATCAATTGCTCTTACCAGCTTGCCTTCTTAACTCCGGGGATCTGACCTGCATGAGCAAGTTCCCTGAAGCAAATGCGGCAAACGCCGTATTTACGCAGATAGGCGTGCGGTCTTCCGCAGATTTTGCATCTGTTGTATTCTCTGGTGGAATACTTAGCAGGTCTCGCCTGCTTTATCTTCATTGATGTTTTAGCCACGATGACCCTCCTTACTTAGCAAACGGAGCGCCGAGAAGTGAAAGTAATTCGCGGCCTTCTTCGTCTGTGTTCGCAGTGGTGATGAAGCAAATGTCCATACCGCGAACCTTGTCGATTTTATCGTACTCGATTTCGGGGAAGATGAGCTGTTCTTTAACACCTATTGAATAGTTGCCTCTGCCGTCGAAAGAGTTGGGGTTGATACCGCGGAAGTCTCTTACGCGGGGAAGAGCGAGGTTAAAGAATCTGTCAAGGAACTCATACATACGGTCGCCGCGAAGGGTTACCTTTGCGCCGATGTCCATACCCTCACGAAGTTTGAAGTTGGCAACTGATTTTCTTGCCTTGCAAACTACGGGAGTCTGACCGGTGATCTGCTTGATGTCACCGATAATGGCGTCGAGAGCCTTGGAGTTGTCTCTGATTTCGCCCGATGTTACGTTGATAACGATTTTGTCGAGCTTAGGGATCTGCATAACGCTCTTGTAGCCGAATTTTTTCATAAGCTGAGGAGCTACTTCAGCTTTATATACTTCTTTAAGTCTTGCTGCCATCAGTAGTTTCCTCCTTATTCAAACTTTGCGCCGCATTTTTTGCAAACGCGCTTTTTGTCTTTGCCTGTACCGTCGTGGCCGACTCTTGCGGCAGCGCCGCACTTCGGGCAAACAAGCTGTACCTTATCGGCATAGAGAGCGCTCTCGGCTTTGATTATGCCGCCGGGCTCGCCCATCTTGCGGGGTTTAATGTGCTTGGAAACGATGTTGACGCCTTCAACAATGACTTTGCCTTCTGAGGGAGATACCTGAAGTACCTTGCCTTTTTTGCCGCGGTCCTTGCCCTGAATGACGATGACCTCGTCGCCTGTTTTGACATGAACTTTATTCATCTTTGTACCTCCCATTAAAGTACTTCGGGAGCAAGGCTGAGGATCTTGAGATAATCTTTCTCACGAAGCTCTCTTGCCACAGGCCCGAAAATACGGGTACCCTTCGGGTTTTTATCTTCCTTGATGATAACTGCTGCGTTTTCATCAAAACGGATATATGTTCCGTCGTCGCGGCGAACACCGCTTGCCGTACGAACTACGACTGCTTTAACGACTTCACCTTTTTTAACAACGCCACCGGGTGCTGCTTTCTTGACAGAAGCCACGATAACATCACCAACGTTGGCATACCTCTTGCCGGAACCGCCAAGTACACGAATGCACATAATCTCTTTTGCGCCCGTGTTGTCGGCTACCTTGAGGTAACTCTGCTGTTGTACCACAGTGTGTGCCTCCTTTTAGGGACCAAATTATTTGGCCTTTTCAATTATTTCACATACACGCCATCTCTTGTCTTTTGAAAGGGGGCGTGTTTCCATAATCATTACACGGTCGCCGATACCGCACTCGTTATTCTCGTCATGAGCCTTAACTTTGAGGGTATGGTTGACTATTTTCTTATAAAGCGGATGCTTTACCCTGTCCTGAATGGATACGACAACGGTCTTATCCATCTTGTCGCTTGTTACGATGCCGACACGGGTTTTTCTTAAATTTCTTTCACTCATTTAATTGCCCTCCGTCTCAAGAATTTTTACCGTTGAGCTGCATATCGCGGATCACTGTCATAACTCTTGCGATATCCTTTTTAACGGCGCTGATTCTCATTGGGTTATCAACCTGATTGATGGCCTGCTGGAAGCGGAGGTTAAAAAGCTCTTTCTTCAGTTCAAGGAGCTTAGCATCCAACTCCGCCTGAGAAAGTTTTCTCAATTCACTTGCTTTCATTCTGCGTCACCATCCTGTTCTGCTGCCTTGCTGACAAACTTGCACTTGATGGGAAGCTTGTTAGCTGCAAGACGCATTGCCTCGCGTGCAACTGATTCTTCAATGCCGCCGATTTCGAACATAACCTTACCGGGTTTAACGACGGCTACCCAATATTCGCGCGAACCTTTACCGGAGCCCATGCGGGTCTCGGCGGGTTTCTCTGTGATAGGCTTATCGGGGAAAATCTTTATCCAAACCTTACCGCCACGCTTGGTGTATCTTGTCATAGCGATACGAGCGGCTTCTATCTGGTTGGAAGTGATCCATGCGGGTTCGAGAGCCTGAAGACCGAAATCACCGTAGTTGACCTTGGTTCCTCTGTGAGCAGCGCCTTTAAGACGGCCTCTCTGAACTCTGCGGTATTTAACTCTTTTAGGTAATAACATTACTTGGCTCCTCCTTCCCTCTTTTTGCGGGACTCGTGAAGAACTTCGCCCTTGTAGACCCAAACCTTAACACCTATACGACCGTAGGTTGTCTTTGCCTCTGCAAAGCCGTAGTCGATATCGGCACGGATGGTCTGAAGGGGAATAGTTCCCTCGTGATAAGTCTCAACTCTGGCAATTTCGGCACCGCCGAGTCTGCCTGAAACCTGAGTCTTGATACCCTTTGCGCCTTCCTTCATGGTTCTGCCGATGGCCTGCTTGAGGGCACGGCGGAAGGATACACGCTTTTCGAGCTGAGCGGCAATGCCCTCTGCTACGAGCTGAGCGTTAAGGTCAGGCTGCTTGATTTCGTTGATGTTGATGAAAACTTCCTTATCGGTACCGATAAGCTTCTTAACGGTATCTTTAAGTTTGTCTATCTCTGCACCGCCGCGGCCGATTACGATACCGGGCTTAGCACAGTGAATGTTGATGCGTATTCTCTTGGGGTCGCGTTCGATTTCAACAGTCGGAACGCCGGCGGGTGCAAGCAGCTCAAGAAGGAATTCACGAATCTTGTTGTCCTCTACGAGCACATCACCGAACTCACCTTTTTTAGCATACCAGCGAGATTCCCAATCTTTAATAACGCCTACTCTTAATCCTGTAGGATTTATTTTCTGGCCCATTATGTTTCCTCCTCTCGCTTATTCTGCTTCCCTAAGTACAAGGGTGATATGAGATGTCTTTTTGTTGATTCTGTTAGCGCTGCCGCGTGCACGGGGTCTGATTCTCTTAAGAGTGGGGCCCTGGCCTACCCAGCACTTTGCAACGTAAAGTCTGTTTACGTCGAGATTTTTGTTTTCTGCATTTGCAATAGCAGATTTGAGAAGCTTCTCAAGCGGCTCGCAAGCGGCCTTAGGTGTGTACTTGAGAATTGCTAACGCTTCATCAGCAGGCTTATTTCTGATAAGGTCAAGAACTATCTGAACCTTACGGGGTGCTATTCTTATAAAAGTAGCCTTAGCGGTTGCTTCAAGCACCTGCATTTCAGTTGCCTCCATTATTCATACACTCCTTTCGCCGATTAGTTACCGTTATTTGAAGTTTTGGAACCCGCGTGACCTCTGAAGGTTCTCGTGGGAGCGAATTCACCGAGCTTGTGACCGACCATATCTTCGGTTACATAAACCGGAACATGCTTGCGGCCGTCATGAACTGCAAAAGTGTGACCAACAAAATCCGGGAAGATTGTTGAGCTTCTGCTCCATGTTTTAAGAACGATCTTTTCGCCGTTTTCATTCATTTTCTGAACTCTTTCGAGCAGCTTAGGCTGTACAAAAGGTCCTTTTTTAATGCTTCTGCTCATAAAACACTGCTCCTTTCCGGCTTATTTGCCGTTGCGACGCTTCACGATAAGCTTATCGGAGCGATTCTTCTTGGCTCTCGTCTTATAACCGAGGGCGGGTTTGCCCCACGGAGTAACGGGACCGGGACGACCGATGGGCGATTTGCCCTCGCCGCCGCCGTGCGGGTGGTCGTTGGGGTTCATAACAGAACCGCGAACGGTGGGTCTGATGCCGAGATGGCGGGTACGACCGGCTTTACCGATTTTAACATTTTCGTGGTCGATGTTGCCGACCTGACCGATGGTAGCCATGCACTCAACGGGAACATTGCGAAGCTCGCCTGACGGAAGACGAAGAAGAGCGTAAACGCCTTCTTTAGCCATAAGCTGTGCAGCATTACCTGCTGCTCTTGCAAGCTGGCCGCCCTTGCCGGGATAAAGCTCAATGTTGTGAATGAAGGTACCTACGGGGATATTTGTAAGAGGAAGAGCGTTGCCGGGCTTAATATCAGCCGTGGGGCCTGCTACAACCTTGTCGCCCACCTTGAGACCTACGGGAGCAAGGATATAAGCCTTGGTGCCGTCGGTATACTCAATAAGAGCGATGTGTGCTGAACGGTTGGGATCGTATTCAAGAGTTTTAACAGTTGCTTCAACATCGAACTTGTTTCTCTTGAAGTCGATTACTCTGTACTTCTGGCGATTGCCGCCGCCGCGATGACGAACGGTGATTCTGCCGTAGCTGTTGCGGCCTGAATGTTTTTTGAGCGCTTTGAGAAGGCTCTTTTCAGGTGCAACTTTTGAAAGTCCGGAGTAATCTGTAACCGACATATTGCGTCTTGCGTTTGTAGTCGGGTTATAAACTTTAATAGACATTTTATTCACACTCCTATAATGGTTTTGCGGAGAATGTCAACTCCATACTATTCCATGGTGTATAGTTATTTAAGTTTTACAGATTACATAACACCGTCGAAGAATTCGATGGTCTTGGAATCCTCGGTAAGTGTAACGATTGCTTTTTTCCAGGAAGCGGTGTAGCCTTCATGGGCACCGTATCTTCTGAATTTGCCGTTTACTCTTACGGTATTGACCTTAGCTACCTTAACGCCGAAAAGTTCTTCAACAGCCTTAGCTATTTCGATTTTGTTAGCGTCCTTGGCAACTTCAAAGGTATATTTCTTCTCGGCAACGCCCATCATGGAAGCTTCTGTGATTATGGGCTTTACGATGATATCCTGTGCGAGCTTCATGCATATACCTCCTCGAGCTTATTAACAGCATCCTTGAGAACTACGATCGAATCGCAGTTGAGAATGTCGTAAACATTGAGAGTGTTAACGGTTGTGACCTTAGCACCTTCGATGTTGCGGATGCTCTTGTAAACCTTTTCGTCATTCTCGGGAAGAACAACGAGAACTTTCTTTGCTGCCTTAATGGCTGCGAACATCTCAACCATAGCCTTTGTTTTGATTTCCTCAACCTTAACGGCATCGAGAACGATCATTTCATCGGCTGCAACCTTTGAAGAAAGAGCTGACTTCATAGCGAGTCTTCTTACCTTCTTGTTGATGGAGATGCCGTATGTTCTGGGCTTGGGACCGTGTGAGATACCGCCGTGATACCACTGCGGAGCACGGGTCGAGCCCTGTCTTGCGCGGCCGGTGCCCTTCTGACGCCACGGCTTTTTGCCGCCGCCGCTGACTTCTGAACGGGTGCGTGTGGACTGAGTGCCCTGACGCTGATTTGCTAAATAGCCGACAACTACGAGGTGCATAGCTGACATATTGGGTTCAATGCCGAATACGGAGTCATTGAGCTGGATGTCGGAGACCTTTTTGCCTGCCATATCAAGTACTGCTAAACTACTCATCTGTCACGCCTCCTTATGCTTTCTTTACTGCGTCAGCGATAACAACGATGCTGCCCTTTGCTCCGGGAACGGAACCCTTGATAGCGATAAGGTTGTTCTCACTGTCGACTTTAACTACGCTGAGATTCTGAACGGTAACGCGCTCTGAACCGAGGTGACCTGCCATCTTCTTGCCCTTGTAAACGCGGGAAGGATCGGAGCAAGCACCGAGGGAACCTGCGTGCCTTGCAACGGGACCTGAACCGTGGGTCTCTTTAAGTCTGGAGAAGTTCCATCTCTTAATAGCGCCTGCGGTGCCTTTGCCCTTGCTTGTGCCGACTACATCAACAACATCGCCTGCTGCGAAGATGTCAGCCTTGAGGATGTCGCCGACATTTACCGATGAGGCATCAGCGAGTTTGAACTCTTTGAGTACCTTTTTGGGAGCGACATCAGCCTTTTTGAAGTGACCTGCCATGGGCTTGGTAACTTTGTTGGCTTTAACATCGCCGAAACCAACCTGAACGGCTTCATAACCGTCAGTTTCAATCGTCTTTTTCATGACGACTGCGCACGGACCAGCTTCGATTACGGTTACGGGGATCATATTGCCCTTTTCGTCGAAGATCTGAGTCATGCCGATCTTTTTTCCGATAAGACCTTTTTTCATTGTTTTTTCCTCCTGTCAGATTATTGGTTGAGTTTACTCAACATGACCTGCACCTACTATATATATAATAGGTATATTCAAAATCAAACTTTTATCGGATTAAAGCTTGATCTCAAAATCAACGCCTGCGGGGAGCTCAAGACCTGTGAGAGCTTCAACGGTTTTGTTTGAAGGTCTGAGGATGTCGATGAGTCTCTTATGAGTACGCTGCTCAAACTGTTCACGGCTGTCTTTATACTTGTGAACAGCGCGAAGTATGGTAACTACTTCTTTTTCGGTGGGGAGCGGGATGGGGCCGCTTACCTGTGCGCCTGTGCGCTTTGCGGTTTCAACGATCTTTTCCGCTGCCTTGTCTACAAGGTTGTGATCGTAACCTTTAAGTCTGATTCTGATTTTTTCCTTAACTGCCATAATAACGCCTCCTGAATTTTTTTGGCGGGCTGCGCAAATTTCAACAACTCCCCCGGGCTTCTCGCCTGCTCCGTTTAAAAACCGGAACGGCAATTCCGGGGTAAACTCACGCTCCGTACAAGCCCGAAGCCGCAGTTAAGGACGGCAAACGGTTTGTAACGGTATTAAAAACGCCCGGTTTTAAATCGGACATACTCCGCGGAAATTCCCTGCCTCAACAAGGGCAGCCACCTCCCGCATCAACGCATATCTGCGGCAAAAGGGCATAAAAATATTAGGACACGCCCTTTGCACGCCCTAATATACTATCACATACATTTCAATAATGCAAGTGTTTTTTTGTCATTTTATAGAATTTTTTTGTAAAAATTCGTTATTTTTTACAAAGTTGAGGAATTTTACGATTTTTTTCTTAATGATTGGGGCGTTTATCCTCAACTCCGGTGAAATAATCCGGGTATTGGCACATAACGGATTCCGTTACAAGACCAAAACACAGGAGACTTTCCGCATAATTCACTCCGACATTACCGGTCATTTTGCCCGTTGCTATCTTAATACTGCGGTCTTTATCTATATTATAGACCTTTTCAAGAGTATCGGGGCTTTTAACGACATTGCCATCGGCATCGCGTTCGTTTTTAAATTGCAGAACAAAATTCGTGCCGTTGTCGGGAACCGAATAGATTGCAACAAGCAGTTCCGGTGACACTTTATATTTACTGCTTATAAGCGAGATGAATTCATTATCGGGTGAGTCGTTCAGAACAGGATCGCCTTGTTTGGTTTTGTTCTTAAGTTCGTTAAAAAGATCCTCTCCTGAGGTCGTACTCACATTTGACTGTTCAGTAGGTGTCGGGACTGAATATTCGTTATCCCCCTGTGTTGCAGCATCGGCAACCACATCGGATATAACAGTCTCACCTATATTGATATCTGTATACTCCGTAGTCAGCTCAGCAGGATAAGTCCACGAAGTTTCCGTGACGGCTTCGGTCTGCGGAGTAGAAATGACATATTGTGTCGGGGTGTTATCACCCGTTTTGATAAGCGAACTGACAATTACAACTATTGTAATAACCGTTGCAACCATCAGTATGCCGAGAACAATAAGAATAACAGTAAGTTTATTTGAACTACCCTTTTTCTGTTCGCTCATAAGAACCTCCGCAGAACATAATATATAATAGGTATATACCTGAATATTTCCAAAAAGAGAGGAGTGCCCGAGCACTCCTCCGTGAAAACTATTGCAATAATTCACACTGAAAATTATAAGAGGGTGGTTTTTTCTGCTAACGTAGGAGCAAAGCTTGCAAGCAGATTAAGGAGTATACCGATTATCGGGAAATCGCTGAGTGATGCAAGTTTACCTTGGGGAACGCCGTTTTCAACATAGAAAAGTTCTCTCATTGACTCGGCGATACCGGCAGTGTCAAGACCGTTATCGGCAAGAAGCTGCCATATAGCATTTAACATTATGTTATCCTCCTTTCATTACAATATTACGGGTATATGATAGCACAAATACACTTCATTATTTTTCCGTATTCGAATTATATCTCATTTTATTATAAAAATCAAGGGAAATTTTTGCGAAACGGGATATATTTTTTATCATTCAGAATATACTGAGGATTCTCGTTTACCGCTTTTTCCACCATCCGCATATCAGCATATCTCGGATACCTGTCAAAGCAGTCCTGCATATCGGTATTTCTTGTATAAGTATTATGAGCATCGGAACCGATGAAATCGACATAACCGGCATTGAGCATACGCAGCGCGATAATGCTTTCCGCCTCACCGAACATACCGGCGGGAGAGCCGGCGTTTATCTGAAACAACACGCCGAGCTGCGAAAGGCGTTCAAGCGCCGATGTATCGGAAAGCACAAATTCATAACGCTCGGGGTGCGCAATAATCGGAACAAGCTCGCAGGAAAGCAGGTATTTACACCAGGCAGTTACATCCTCCTCGGTGGTATTGTCAAAGCTGAATTCAATAAGTATGTAGCGCGAGCCGCACAGAGTGTACGGTTTAAAATACTTGATGTTGAAAACATCGTCATCACAGAGAATTTCAAAGCCTTTTACAAGCCGCAGATTTATTCCGACATCTTCAAGTATGTTTTCAAGTTCGGCAACTCGCAGCTCAAGCTGATCATATAGGAACTCGGCTTCTTCCCAATACATTAAATGCGGTGTCACAAAAAGCGTATCGGTGCCGCTTTGTTCGGCAATACGGCAAAGCTCAACTGTTTCCGCGTGGCGCTTTGCGCCGTCATCCATACGCCATATAACATGGGAGTGAATATCCGTCATTGCTCCGCCCCGCTTTCTTCAGCTGATGATACAGCTATTGCTTTTTCAGGCTCCGCAGCGGTCTTTTTTTCATTTTTGTGCCCGATGACCCCCTCATCAAACATCAATTTAAATATGATAACCGAAAGGGGAAGAATTATTATGCCGAAAGCACCGAACAACTTTGCTCCGAGGAACATAGCCATAATTGTAACTATTGCAGGGAGCCCCACCTGATTTGCAACGAGCTTAGGCTCGATTACCTGCCTTAACACCGTAATTACGGCATACAGGATCAAAAGCGCTATGCCCAAGCCGTAATTACCGAGGAACAGCGAAATTACCGCCCACGGAATTACAACGGTACCTGTACCGAGCACTGGAACAATATCGACTATGCAGGTCACAAATGCGATTATTGCGATATAGCCGCCTTTGTAAACACCGATGATTTTCATAAGGTACAGGCCGAGGAACATTTCGGAAAATGTAATGAGCATTATTGTGGCATAAGCCTTAAAGAGCTTGCCTACGCCCTTGGATACGGTTCTTTTTGAAGCACGCAGCTTTTGAGCTTTTTCTTCGGAAAACAGCCCGAGAACCAAATCCCTGATATTTTCATAATCCGCCGTCATAAACACACAGGAAATAATCGTGACGAGCGCCGAAAGGAAAATCGAAGGTATTCCCTTGACCACGCTCCACGCACCGCTTATGGGAGCGGAAAGCACCGAAAAGTCAAACGACATTCCTTCCTCGGGGGCAACGGAGCCGCTGCGCAGATTTTCAAACAAATCAGTAACATAATTTGCAACGGTGGTTTTTATACTTACGGGGAGTTTTGCAACAATATCTATAATTTTGGTTTCGGTGGTGGCAATAAGCGAATCAAGCGATGAAAACTGACCGAACAGGAATTGCAGGAATTCTTTAAGCTCCTCTGCTATTATATAGCAAAGCAGGCTCAATAAGCCTATAATAAGCACAACTATAAGCAGCACCAGCACAGTAGAAACGAAGCTGTGCGATTTTATATGCAATTTTCCCTTGATGGCGTTTATGGGTTTTTGCAGAAAAACAGCCAATGCCGCTGCAAAAACAAAAGGAAAAACATAGCCCATGGCATATTTTATAGCCCAGTAATACAGACCTATAAATATGCAGGCGTAAATAAAGTTTATTATGAAATTTTTGCGTTTTTCAACTGCCGTATCCATTGTACCCTCCGAGTCATATAATTCCAGATACTATTCTACTCTATTTTTCCATATATTACAATCGAAAATACAGATTTTCGAAAAAATTTAATAAATTTTGAAGATTTCTCTTTATTATCTGCCGAAAATATGTTAGACTTATCAATGATTTTATTGTTAAGGGGTGTAAAACTTGCAAATTGCAATTATGGGCTTCGGCACAATCGGCTCCGGCGTTGCCGAACTCCTGCTGAAAAATCAGGCAAGCATTGTTAAAAAAAGCGGACAAACCTCGCTCGATGTTAAACATATTCTCGATATAAGGAATTTTCCCGATCATCCGTTGAGTGATTTGTTCACAAAAGATTTTGAGGATATAGTCAATGACCCGTCGGTAGGTGTCGTGGTTGAATGTATGGGCGGTCTTACCCCGGCATACGACTATGTTTCAAGATGCCTTGCGGCAGGCAAAAATGTTGTTTCATCCAATAAAGAGCTTGTTGCTGCAAAGGGCTTTGAGCTGCTCGAGCTTGCAAAAGCGAATAATGTGAACTTTCTGTTTGAAGCAAGCGTCGGCGGCGGTATTCCCATTATTCGCCCCATAAGCCAGTGCCTTGCCGCTAACGAGATCGAAGAAATCGCAGGTATTCTCAACGGCACCACGAACTTCATTCTCACAAAGATGATAAGCGACAAAATGGCGTTTGAGGATGCGCTGAAGCTTGCACAGGAAAACGGCTATGCGGAGCGCGACCCCTCTGCCGATATTCTCGGCTTTGATGCGGCAAGAAAGATATGCATACTCGCATCGCTTTGCTTCGGCAAGCATGTTTATCCCGATGCGGTCGAAACAACGGGTATTACCGAAATCACTCCCGAGGATGTTGAATACGCAAATAACTGGGGCGGTGTTATAAAGCTCATAGGCAAAGCGCAGAAAATAAACGATGAAAAAATCAGCGCAACGGTCGGTCCGTGCTTTATTCAGAAGCACAGCCAGCTTGCAAGTGTTGACGATGTTTTCAATGCGATACTTGTGCGCGGCGACGCCATAGGCGATGTGGTATTTTACGGCAAGGGTGCGGGCAAGTTCCCCACCGCAAGCGCCGTGGTTGCCGATATTATTGACTGTGCGCGCCACAACACCAAGCGCAAAATGTTCGGCTGGGGCCCCACACAGAGCGATTATGTTATAGCACCGGAGCTTCAGTACACCTCGCTCTATGTAAGAGCCGAAGCCGATGACTATGTTGCGGCATTCAACGCGGTAAATGCCAAATTCGACTCGCCGCTTATTCTGCACCGCGATAATGCACCCAAGAACGAAATCGCTTTCATTCTGCCCGTTATGCGTGAAAAGGAAGCGCGTGCCGCGATTGAAACACTGCCGATTGATGTTAAAGCGATACTTCGAGTGCTGGACTATTGAGTTTAATGAATAATGCATAATGAATAACGAATAATTTCGGGGCGCAAAGCGCCGATTATTCAAGTTTTCAGTTTTCAGATTTCAGATTTCAGAAGCGCGGTTCGTATGAGCCGCGCTGTTTTGTTTTTCATTGCGGAAATTCGGAGTAAATGTTTTCGGTTTTGGATGCAAAAATTCGGAGGAACTTGTAGGGGGCGCATAGTATGCGCCGCGGTTTGCCCGCCGCGCTATTTGAAGCGCGTATGCGCGAGAATGCACGCGAACGGCAAAATGAAAACCGCGTTGATTTGGTGTAATCAACGCGGTTTTTATAATATATGCTGTTTCAACTGTCAATCGCTGCGCGATCGACCCGGGTCGCATACTATGCGACCCCTACGATTCGTTCTGATTTTCCGTAACGAAAAACCGGGAGGCAATGCCCGTTCGTTCTTTATTTTCGCCGCGAAAATTCGGGGTAACTTGTAGGGGGCGCATAGTATGCGCCCCGGTTTGCCCGCCGCGGTATTTGAAGCGCGTATGCGCGAGAATGCACGCGAAGGGCAAAAGGCAAACAACGCAGTTTTTCACGAACTGCGTTGTTTTTTATGTTGTATATTCATTTATATACCGCCGCAGGCGGTATATAATCGGCGCTCGCGCCCCGAAATTATTCGTTATTCATCATTCGTTATTCATTAAATAATCATTCCACATCTTTCATCGTCAGGCTTATGCGCTTTTTCGCAAGGTCAACGCCGAGAACTCTGACCTTGACCACATCGCCGACCTTGAGTACCTCCGACGGATGCTTTATATACTTGTTGCAAATCTGCGAAATGTGAACGAGCCCGTCCTGGTGAACGGCAATATCCACGAATACACCGAAATCAATAACATTTCGCACCGTGCCGGTAAGCACCATGCCCTCGCGCAAGTCCTCCATACTCATTATATCGCTCCTGAGCATCGGCTTTGGCAGCTCGTCACGAATATCTCTGCCCGGTTTTTCAAGCTCCTTGAGTATGTCATTAAGTGTGGGTACGCCTATGCCGCACTCTGCCGCTGCTTTCTCTATGCCGTAGCTCTCGGCTTTTACGGTTATGCCCGAAGCACCTGCCGCGGCAACATCTTTATCCGAGTATTCAAACAGCTTCAAGAGCTTTTCCGCGCCGTCATAGCTTTCGGGGTGAACTCCCGTGTTGTCAAGTGCCTTTTTACCCTGCGGTATTCTTAAAAATCCCGCGCACTGCTCATAGGCTTTCGGACCCAATCCCTTAACCTTTTTGAGCTCTGCTCTTGATTTGAAACCGCCGTTTTCCTCGC
The DNA here is from genome assembly GCA_045616765.1 of Acutalibacteraceae bacterium. Classification (GTDB taxonomy): domain Bacteria; phylum Bacillota; class Clostridia; order Oscillospirales; family Acutalibacteraceae; genus DTU089. The sequence continues at coordinate 14,517 of JAZLHL010000061.1, read as the reverse complement.
GGTATGCTACAATATTTTTTGCCGTTGCCGATGAAACGCCGGCGATGTATTTTAAAAGCGAGACCGATGCGGTGTTGAGGTCAACGCCTACTGCGTTTACACAGTCCTCAACAACGCCGTTTAATGATTCTTCAAGCTCCTTGGGCGGCACATCGTGCTGGTACTGACCTACGCCGATGCTTTTCGGGTCGATTTTTACAAGTTCAGAAAGCGGGTCCTGCAAGCGCCTTGCTATCGAAACCGCCGAACGCACCGAAACATCAAAATCGGGGAATTCCTCCGCGCCGAGCTTTGATGCCGAATATACCGATGCGCCTGCCTCGTTTACCACCATATAGGTTACGGGGCGAGGCGATTTTTTTATTGTATCGGCAACGAAAATTTCCGATTCCTTGCTTGCGGTGCCGTTGCCTATTGATATGCAGTCGATGTTGTACTTTTTTATAAGGTCAAGCACCTTCGCTTCGGATTCCGCGATTTTAGACTGCGGCGGAGTGGGGTAAATAACACCCGTAAACAGTACCTTTGAGTTGCCGTCAACCACTGCAAGCTTGCAGCCCGTTCTGTATGCCGGGTCGACCGCGAGTACGGTTTTATCTTTGATCGGCGGCTGCATAAGCAGTGGCTTGAGGTTGCTGCCGAACATCTTTATAGCCTGCTCGTTTGCCTTTTCGGTAAGTGCATTTCTTATTTCGCGTTCAAGCGAAGGGAATATAAGGCGCGCATAAGAATCCGCCGCCGCGGCTCTGCAAAACTCGGTGGAAGAACTGTTTTCTTTTATGAAAAGATGGTCGATTATTCTTAAAGCCTCGGCTTCGTCTATGTCTATTCCGACCTTCAAAAATTCTTCGTTTTCGCCGCGATTTACCGCGAGTATGCGGTGGCTCGGGATTTTCGCAACAGGCTCGCGATAGTCATAATACATCGAGTAAACGCTGTCTTCTTCTTTCTTTGCCTGCGAAACGATTGCGCCGCGCTTCCAAATCAGGTCTTTCAGGAGCCTGCGGCATTCTGCGGAATCGGAAATGATTTCCGCAATAATATCCGAAGCGCCGGCGAGTGCCTCCTCGGCGGAAGCGACGCCTTTTTCTTCGTCAATATATTCTGCGGCGATCTCATTTAAGTCCGCGCCCTTTATTGAGAATGAAAACAAGAGCTCGGCAAGCGGCTCAAGACCTTTTTCTTTCGCAACGGAGGCACGCGTTTTGCGCTTTTGCTTATAGGGTCTGTAAATATCCTCAAGCTCTGCAAGTATCTGTGCATCATTGATTTGTTCAAGTAACTCATCTGTCAGTTTGCCCTGGTCGCTGATAGAAGAAATGATTTCTTCTTTGCGCTTTTCAAGGTTGCGTATATAGGTGAGCCTATCGTCTATTTCTCTTAATTTCTGGTCATCGCAGGAGCCTGTCATTTCCTTTCTGTAACGGGCGATAAAGGGGATGGTGTTGCCGTCATCAATAAGTGATATTATGTTTTCGGCGTGCGTTCGATTCAGCGAAAATTCTTCTGATATAAGTTTTAAAATATCCATAGTATTCTCCTTGAGTGTTAATGAGTATATTCTACACTCTTTTATTGCTTCAGTCAAGAAAACATTGTTTAGCACTCTTGTGTGCGGAGTGCTAATATTTACAGTTTGTTCATATTTAATTCATTTTAATTAAATATGTGCATACTATACTTGTATCGTAAAAATACGAAAGGAGCGTTCTGTATGAATTTTCAGAAATTTACACGCAAAAGCATTGAAGCCGTAAATAACGCGCAGTCATTGGCAAGTGAATACGGCAACAGTGAAATTACCGAGCTTCACATGCTGCTTGCGCTTATGCAGCAGCAAGACGGCATCATAGGCGGCTTGACGGCACAGATAACACCGCAGAGCGCATCGTTGGAAAGTGAACTGCAGGCGCTTGTTGAAAGGCTGCCAAAGGTCAGCGGCGGGGATGTATATCTTTCGCAGGATTTGAACGCAGCTCTCGGCGAAGCCGAAAAGCAGGCGGAATATATGAAGGACAGCTTCGTTTCCGTAGAGCATATTTTCCTTGGTATTCTTGCTCATCCGAGCAGCGATGTGAAATCGCTTTTTAAAAAATACGGCATAACGACAGATGCTTTCCTAAAAGCACTCAAAACCGTACGCGGCAACAGTAATGTCAATTCCGAGGATCCCGAAAGCACATACGATGTGCTTAAAAAATACGGCAGAGATTTGGTTGCTCTCGCGCGCGACCGCAAGCTTGACCCCGTAATCGGCAGGGATGACGAAATTCGTAATGTTATCCGTATTCTTTCGCGCAAAACCAAAAACAACCCCTGCCTTATAGGTGAGCCGGGCGTCGGCAAAACCGCAATCGCGGAGGGGCTTGCTCAAAGAATAGTCAAGGACGATGTGCCCGAAAACCTTAAAAACAAATCGATTTTTTCGCTCGATATGGGTGCGCTTATCGCGGGCGCGAAGTACCGCGGCGAATTTGAGGAAAGGCTCAAAGCCGTGCTTAACGAGGTGCAGAAAAGCAACGGTGAAATAATACTGTTTATAGATGAGCTTCACCTTATTGTCGGCGCGGGCAAAACGGATGGCGCAATGGATGCGGGCAACCTCTTAAAACCCTTGCTCGCACGCGGTGAGCTACATTGTATAGGTGCAACTACGCTCGATGAATACCGCAAATATATCGAAAAAGATGCCGCGCTTGAAAGGCGTTTTCAGCCCGTACTTGTGGGCGAGCCTACGGTTGAAGATACTGTTGCAATTCTTCGCGGACTTAAAGAACGCTACGAGGTTTACCACGGCGTGAAAATTCAGGACGGCGCGCTTATTTCGGCGGCGATGCTTTCGGACAGATATATTCAGGACCGCTTCCTGCCCGATAAGGCAATCGACCTTGTTGACGAGGCGTGCGCGCTTATAAAAACCGAAATGAACTCAATGCCGACCGAGCTTGACGAAATATCGCACAAAATAATGCAGCTTGAAATTGAGCAGGCGGCACTTAAAAAGGAAACCGACAGACTTTCCGTTGAACACCTTGCCGATATTGAAAAAGAGCTTTCCGGGCTTCGTGACAACTTCAATGAAATGAAGCTGAAATGGGAAAACGAAAAATCTTCAATAAACAAAGTTCAGCGCATCCGTGAGCAGATAGAGGATGTGAACGCCGAAATCGAGAAGGCGCAGAACGGTTACGACTTGCAGAAAGCCGCCGAACTGAAATACGGTAAACTCCCCGAACTGAAAAAACAGCTTGAAGAAGCAGAAGCTGCAGGCGAGGAACGCGAGAAGCACACACTTCTGCGCGATAAAGTAACAGATGACGAAATCGCCCGCATCGTTTCAAGGTGGACGGGGATCCCCGTTTCAAAGCTTGCAGAGAGTGAACGCGATAAACTCTTGGGACTTTCCGGTATTCTGCACCGCCGCGTAATAGGACAGAATGAGGGCGTTGAAAAAGTCAGTGATGCAATTCTGCGCTCGCGCGCAGGTATTCAGGACCCGCGCAGACCCGTCGGCTCGTTCCTCTTCCTCGGTCCCACGGGCGTTGGAAAAACAGAGCTTGCAAAAACGCTTGCCGCCGCACTGTTTGATGATGAAAAATCCATGGTGCGAATAGATATGTCCGAGTATATGGAAAAATATTCCGTTTCGCGCCTTATCGGTGCGCCTCCCGGATATGTGGGCTATGACGAGGGCGGTCAGCTTACCGAAGCGGTAAGAAGGAAGCCGTATTCCGTAATTCTTTTTGATGAAGTGGAAAAAGCGCATCCCGATGTGTTCAATGTGCTTTTGCAGGTGCTTGATGACGGCAGAATTACCGACAGTCAGGGCAGAACGGTCGATTTTAAAAATACGGTTATCATCTTGACCTCGAACCTCGGTTCGGATATAATACTTGACGGAATTACTTCCGACGGTGAAATAAGCGACAGCGCGCGTGAAAATGTTGAGGCACTTTTGAAGCGCAGTTTTCGCCCCGAGTTTTTGAACAGACTTGATGAAATTATATTCTTCAAGCCGCTTACAAGGGCGGATGTCGGCAATATTGCGGAACTTTTGTTTAAGGATATTGAAAAACGCCTTGCCGAAAAGCAGCTTTCGCTCAAAGTCACCGACAGCGCAAAAGCCTACCTGATTGACGGCGGCTTTGACCCGGTGCTCGGTGCGCGCCCGCTTAAAAGATTTTTGCAGGCGCAGCTTGAAACACTCATTGCAAAGGCAATTATCGCAGGCAATGTGGAGCAGGGCAGCTGCATAACCGTTGATACAGACGGCACTGAATTAATAATTAAATAAACGGAGGATATAAAAATGCGTAAAAAGCAGTTCAAAGCCGAATCCAAAAAACTGATGGATATTATGATTAATTCCATCTACACCAATAAGGAAATATTTTTAAGGGAGCTTATCTCCAACGCGAGCGATGCGCTCGACAAGCTTTATTTCCGTTCGCTTACCGACACGAGCATAGGTCTTAATAAGGATGAATTCGTAATTCGCCTTGAAGCCGATAAGGATGCGCGCACCCTTAAAATAATCGATAACGGCTGCGGTATGACCGAGGAAGAACTTGAAAACAACCTCGGCACTATTGCAAAAAGCGGCTCGCTTGCATTCAAAACCGAAAACGAAAAGACCGACGATGTCGATATCATCGGTCAGTTCGGCGTAGGCTTCTATTCTGCATTTATGGTCAGCAAGAGCGTTACCGTTGAAAGTAAGCCCTACGGTGCCGAAAAGGCTTTCCGCTGGTTTTCCGACGGCGCAGACGGCTACACCGTTGAGGAATGTGATATGCAGGACTTCGGCACGGTTGTAACACTCTGCCTTAAAGACGATACCGATGACGATAAATATTCTCAGTACACCGAGCAATACAGACTTGAAAGCCTTGTAAAGAAATACTCCGATTATATCCGTCATCCCATTAAAATGACGGTGGAAACCTCTCAGCTAAAAGAGGGTACCGAGGACGAGTACGAAACCGTAATGGAAGACCGCACGCTCAACAGTATGATACCTATCTGGAAAAAGAATAAATCCGAAGTAACCGATGAGGAGTATAACGCATTTTATTCCGATAAATTCTACGATTACGAAGCACCCGCAAAAATAATCCATTCAAAAACCGAGGGTAACGCCACATACAGCGCACTCTTGTTCATACCCAAGCACGCACCGTATGATTTTTATACCAAAGAGTATGAAAAGGGCTTGCAGCTTTACTCGCGCGGTGTTCTTATTATGGAAAAGTGCGCCGATTTGCTGCCCGACCATTACAGCTTTGTAAAGGGGCTTGTCGACAGCGAAGATCTCTCACTGAATATCTCGCGCGAGATGCTTCAGCAGGACGGTCAGCTCAAGCTTATTGCCAAAACCATTGAAAAGAAAATCAAGAGCGAGCTTTCAAAAATGCTTGCAAACGAGCGTGAAGCATACGAGGATTTCTTCAAGACCTTCGGTATTCAGCTCAAACTCGGCGTGTATAACGGCTTCGGCATACATAAGGAGGAGCTTAAAGACCTGCTTATGTTCGTTTCTTCAAACGAGAAAAAGTATGTCACATTTGCCGAATATGTTTCGAGAATGAAAGACGGGCAGGAAAAAATCTATTACGCCTGCGGCGAAACTGCCGACAAGATAGATATGCTGCCGCAGCTTGAAGCCGTTAAGGAAAAGGGCTACGAGGTACTTTACTGCACCGAGTATGTTGATGAATTCTGCCTTAAAATGATGAATGAGTATGAGGGCAAGAGATTCCAGAATATCTGCGATGAACAGCTTGACCTTGCAACCGATGAGGAGAAGAACGAGCTTAAGGAGAAAAACGAGAGCTCTAAAGATATGCTCGATTTTATTAAGGATGAAATCGGCGATGACATCAGCGCGGTGCGCTTCACCAACAAGCTGAAGAATTACGCCGTTTGCCTTACGAGCGAGGGTGGCATCTCGCTTGAGATGGAGCGTGTGCTCAACGCCATGCCCACCGATAACAAGGTGAAAGCCGAGGTCGTGCTTGAAATCAACGCCGCACATCCCGTTGCCGAAAAGCTGAAAGCTCTTTATGAAAACGACAAAGAAACACTTAAGGATTATGCAAAGCTTCTGTATGCGCAGGGCTGCCTTATCAGCGGTGTTTCGGTCAAAGAGCCGGCTGAATTCAGCAGACTTATAAGCGATTTGATGGTAAAATAATACCGCTATTGCGCTTTGACAAAATGCTGCAACATTTGTTAACAATTTGTTCACAGAAATATGAAGTTGATGCAACAACAATATTATATAAATATATCAGACATTGGTTGCAAACACATTTCATTTTCTCTTTCCAAAAATTCGACTCTTCGTGTATGCGAAGAGCCGAATTTTTTTTGCGTTGATTTTTATTGCTGTATATGATACTATTTTAGCGGACGGTGATTGTATGAACATAACTTCAAAATTCGTTTTTGATGAAAGAATTGCAGATGTGCTCGCGTATGTCAGTTACAAGTATTATGCTCACAAAGCATATTTTACGCGAATAGTTGTTTTCGCTTTTCTGGTAGCGGCACTGCTCATTTACGGTTTGGTTGCAATAATCAGGGGTAAGGCCGACGGCATCATATTTTTTGCGGCGGCTTTGCTTTACGGCGCTGCGGCGTGTGTGATAGAATTTCGCCTTACGCCGCAAAAAATGAAAAAATCGTTTGATCCGCTTCTGGGCGCTTCGTTTACCATCGCCTTTTATGACGATTACTATTACTGCCGTATCGAAACACCGTTTGAAATAACCGAAACCTCGCTGCGTTACGAAAATGTGAAATCTGTAATAGAAACGCGTGAAATGCTGCTGTTTGAAAGCAACCGCAGGCAGGTTGTCACCGTTCCCAAAGCCGCACTTTCACCCGAAGACCTCAATCAGCTGATGCTGTTTATTAATTCAAGATTGTTTACCGTAAAAAAGACGGATATGAAAAGGTGAGCCTTTTCATATCCGTCAGCGTTTTTATTGCTTATTTCCCGTCGCGTATTTTTACTATTCTGCGCGCCGTTTCAGCCATGACATGCCCTGTGCGTATGCCGCAGGAGTTCGTTTCGTGGTAGTGATTTCTGCCGAAACGGTCTTTTGCTCTGCTTATATACGGCTGCGTTTCGTGTAGTAAGAATTCATTGGGCGTAAGCGCGTAGCCCGCCATATCGTTTGTAACGCCGAAAACAATCAGATTATTGTCACCGAATATTTCACATATCGGTGTTGAGTTGACCTCTGCGCCCTCACCGGTGGTGGAGTGCTCTGCATCCGTATATCCGCCGGGGTAAACAAGCTCCGAGAAGGTCTCACCGGGCATTGTGAGTATCTGCACATCGTCTATTCTTATGTATGTAAGCTCTGAAATGAATCCTATGCCTACATCGGATTCCGCGGGGCATTTGCGGCTTGTGAAAACGTGTGCCGACTCTGCCGCCGCGAGCGTGGTATTGTCAATGGGCATAACAAAATTCTGTGAAATAACCGTAACATCGGGCTTGAGTTGATGCTCGTTTTTTATTCCGAGCACCTTTTTGCCGAGCATCGTGCCGCCGATAACCGTGCGGTCAAGGTTTTCCTTTGCGACATTGCCTATATCCGTGGCGCCTATCGTGGAAACGGAGAAAAGTATGTTCGTCTCTTTCTTTCTGTTTATTTCACGGCGCATATAACACGGGTAATCGGCGCTTAAAAGTACATTGTCGCCGCCGAGCGTGTTCGGGTGCCCGCCGAAATTGATGTACCAGGTTTCGGTGCTTTTATCATCCGGCACAAAGCGCAGACGATGCAGGGTGTTGTTTGAAAAATACGGCTGACGCCATCTGTCAATAAGCTCGGGCGCCTCAACATTGCCGTAAAAAAGCCTGCCGGGCTTTCTGTTGTTGTATGCCTCAATGCAAAGCTGCCGGAGCGTGCGCATTAAATACAGCATATAGTCTTTATCCTTGCCGGTTTTCGGCAGCACGCCCCAGTAACCCATGGTGTCAACACCGGCGTGGGTGTGCGTGCAGCTTACGGTAATATGCTTGCAGCCCGTTACACAGCAGAATTCCGTGAGCGAACGGCGCAGCTCGGTAACATCGTACCCCGTAAGACCTATTAAATCGCAGCTTATAAGCACCATGCCCTGACCGTCGCCGCAGTCGAGCCACATGGCATTTGCGGTTATGGGGTCAAGCACGCCGCGAATCTTTTTTGCGATGCGGTAGCCCGCCATCCAATATGTATGGCTTTTAATATCTTTCGGAGTAATATCGCGTGAAGCGAAGCCGACATTGAAACGGTCGCTTTTCGCGTTTTTCATATTTACGGGTTTTGCATCGGCAATAACGGGCTTCTCGCATTTTGCGGTCTTCGCCGCAGAAGCCGAAGCTATTTTTTTTACGGCTTTGTATGCCAGATCAAGAGTTTCCATATACAAAATCCTCCTTTTTTACCAATGTTAGCACAGAAAAAAGTCAATATCAATAAATTATTGTAATTTTAAGAGATATTTATATAAAAAATAGTTTGACTATCGCGGCAATATGTAGTAAAATGAATTAGTTACTAACTCACTTTTGGGGGGATATAATGTCAGACAGATACCTTATAATCAATGCAGATGATTTCGGTATGTGCAACGCCTCCGTTCAGGCTGTAACAGAGCTTTTCAAAAATGAAAAAAGCGCGCTCACATCATCAACGATCATGGCTTGCTGCCCGTGGGCAAAAGCCGCCTGCAAATTCGCCAAAGAAAATCCGCAGTTTGCAATCGGCACACACCTCACCTTAACAAGTGAATGGGGCGATTACCGCTGGGCGCCCGTCAGCACCGGGGATACCTCTTCGCTGCGTGACGAGGAAGGCTTTATGTGGCACGAAAGTGTTGATGTTGAAAAGCACGCAGACCTCGCTCAGCTTGACCGCGAAATCCGTGCACAGATCGAATTCTGCAAAAGATTCGGGTTAACTCCGTCGCACCTTGACAATCACATGGGCTCTATTTACGGAATTGAAACCGGCAGGTTTGAGCTGCTCACTCTTGCGCTTGATATTGCCGGTGAGTACGGTCTTCCGTTCAGATTCCCGAGTCAGATATCCGAGGAGCAGATGGGTAACTCCACTCTCGAAATCAAAATCGACCACGACGTCATAAGCGGTTTGCTCGGTCAGCTTACCGGCTACGCCGCACAAAAGGGCGTTGCTCTTCCCGATTTCCTTATCCCGAATGAATGGGACGGCAAGAGCTTCAGGGATTTTGAAGAATTCAGAGAGTACATATACGACCTTTACAGTTCGTTCCCCGAGGGTGTTACCGAAACCTATATGCACCCGGCGCTGCCCACCGATGAAATAAAGAGCATCACCGGCAGCTGGGAGCACCGTTATTGGGAATACCTTATTCTCAATGACCCCAAAACCCGTCAGCACATTGAGGCAAATGGTATTAAGCTCATTAACTACCGCGACCTTGCCGCAATGAGAAAAAATTAAGGAGGAATATTTATGGCACAGTGTCCGAATTGCGGCAGAAAGCTGCATATAACGGACTGGCGCCCCGAATGCCCGGGGTGCGGCGTTAACCTTAACTATTTTAAGGCTAACGAAAAGCTGCTTGACGATTCCGAAAAGGTTGAAATCGAGCATGCCAAATCACAACCCAGAACCGACAGAGTAAAATACGCGACTATCGGCACCAAAGACAACATTATTCGTCTTGTGCTTTTCATCATTCCGCTTGTTTCACTCTTTTTACCGATATTCTTTGTTACGGTATCCGGTCAAAAAAAGGGTTATAATGCCATCGACATTTATAATCTTGTTTCAGCCGTGGATATCGGCAAGGTACTCGGCAACATTTCTCCCATTATAATAGGTGTAGTGCTTATCGCTCTTCCCGTGGTGCTCGGCATTGTGTTTGCAGCCTTGCAGATAACCGCAGGCACCGAAAAAGGGCTTAAGAGAAACATTGTTTTCTCGTGCATTTCGATCGCACTTGTTGTCGCTTCGCTTGTCTGCACCTTTATTTTTGCAGGCAGCCCCAAGAACGATTACTATAACTTCGTGCTTAATGAAGCGGAATATGTTCTTGACAGCAAGAGTCAGTCATCTGTTGATGCTGCCGTTCAGAAAATCCGCGATTTCACGGGCGACACAACCGTAGATACCGGACTTCTTGAAAGAGCGATCGTTGAGGGCGAAAAGGCTCTTGCCGATGCGAAAAACCGTTTTTATCATGAAGATACGGTCACCGAACTTACAAAGGCTCTCGACGAGGCAAAGGCGACTGTTAAAAAATCGGATATCACCATAGACGATGTCAGAAATTGCGCTTCTGCGATTATGACTCAGGTCAATACATTCGAACCCTTTACCGAAAAAGATGTAAAAGTCTTCTATAACGGCAAAGACGAAGATAGTTTTGAAGTCAAAGACATCGACGCCGAATCATTTAAGAAACTCGTCTGTGAAAAGACGGAGAATGAAGAACACACTCATAACTTTGAGTGCTATGAATACGGCTATACCGTTGAATACGGCAATATTGACGGCTTGAAGGCAGCTTATGCCTATGCTTCAGCCATCACGAACGATGACGGCATCTATTCGGAAAAATCATTTGAGGCTCTCGTAGGTGAGACACCTGAAGAAGGTCAGGATCCCGAAAAAGTTTCAAAGGGCAAGAATGCCGAAATCAAGGCAATTATTGAAAAAATAGAAGCGGGCAAGCCGATCGTCAATGTTATGCAGGGCGACAATGTCACTCCCAAGGAGCCCGATGCGGTAGAAACCGAAACCGCAAACAAGATCACCGAGATCCTTGTTGACTATAAGAATACACTCAATGCTCTTACCGATGAGAGCGTTCTCACTCCCCTCTACGAGAAGTTTGAAAACGAAAATGAAAGAGAAGCCATCATTTCCGCAGCCGATATCAAAGGCTCGATCGGTTTCGCAGGTTTTGTATATCTCATATTCCTCGTTGCACAGCTTATCAACAATATTCGCCTTAAAAAGAAAGGCATAAATGTTACCTATACACAGTGCCTTATCGGCGGTCTGCCGAGCGAAGAGTACTTCAAGCTCAAAGAGCAGGGCGTAAGCGAAGAGGATATTCACAGAAAGATGCTTAAGGCACTTGCCGTGCTTCAGGAAGAAGCAGAACAGAAAATGGCAGAAGAGGAGGCAGCAAAGAAATGACAGAACTTACCAAAAACGAAGCGTTTGAAATTGCCGAAAACGGCACTCATGACCAAGTCGTTGACGGATTAAAAACAATGGTTAAGGTTGACAGACGTGTCGTTTCACGCAAAGAGACCATAGGTTATATGCTCTTTGACGGCGGCCAGGGCTTCAACATTGACAGCCAGAAGGAACTTTTTGTTGACAGTATTCTTAAAATCAGCTTCAACAAACAGACCATTTACCAGGCTATCGCAGGTGTATGGGACATTGTCGATGACCTTCTTATCGGCAGTATAGTTGAAAAAACCCGTACCCGTTGGGGCAAATTTGTTCCCTACCTTTTCCTTTCGAGTCTTCCCTATGCAGTTATAGTCGGTATTTACTGGCTGCTTCCCATTATCTTCAAAACAAATATCAATAATTTCGATTACATACCCAAGTTCATTGCGTATGTTGTTTTTGAAATGCTTATTGAAATGGTAACCAACTTCAGAACCGTTGCAACATCCGGTTACCTTTCCACCATAACGCCGTTCCCGTCTGACAGGCGCAGGCTGCTTGCGGTTACCAAATACCTCAACCTGTTCTACGCAGGTCTTCCGAATACTCTCGTTGAGTTTATGCTTGACTTCATCACCAACGGCATCGTTAAGGCGAAGAACGGCAAAACCGAGGCTGATATGATCAGAACGGCTCTTGTAACTCTCGGGCCTCTGACCGCGGTAGTTTCCGGTCTTGTTACACTCTGGTATTCGACCATCGCCAAAGAGCGTGTTCACCAGAGTATCGAAACACCCTCTATCAAACAGTCACTCAAGATAGTTTTCACAAACAAGCCGGTTCTCATGTATATGATTTCCAACGCTCTCGGCTCATTCGGCACAGGTATTTCAACCAACAACTATTACCGCTGGGTTCTCTTTATGACAACCTTCGAGACATTTGCAGGTATTCCTTCGGTTGCATTCCAGCCTATCGGTTACGCAAAGTACAACAAGGTTTCGGAAAGACAGTCCACAAAGAAAATTTATATGATAAGTCAGGTTACTCCGAAGGCGGCTTATATTCCCGTTTTCATGTTCGGTATGTTTATTAAGGGCAAAGACGGTAAGGGACTTTTCACAAACCGTTGGGCTATGCTTCCCATTACCGCTGTCTGGGAGTGCATCTATGCAGCCTGCTCCGGCTTCAGAAGCATTTCGGGCGATGAAATCAGAAACGAGTGCAACGACTACATCGAGTGGAAATGCGGTTACAGAAACGAGGCTACTCTTTCCGTTGCCAGCACCATTCTCACCAAGGTCCCCAGCCGTTTGAACGCCATTCTTCAGCCTAAGATCAAACAGTGGATCGGCTATGACCTTACCGCTTACACAGAGGTAAGACCTCAGCCCATACGCGCTCAGAAGTGGATTTTCGCCATGGCGACTCTTATCCCCGCAATCCTTGCAATTATCAGTATCCTCCCGATGCTCGGTTACAATATCGACAAGGATACACGCGACAGAATGTATATGGAACTTAACGAAATTCGCGTTAAGAAAGCCGCACAGGTCAACTCCGACGACGAAGACTGATTTACCTGAAATATACGGGCTCCGATTCACATCGGGGCTCGTGTTTTTTGTGTTTTTCAATTATTATATTGATTTAATCTGCCGAGTGTTGTATAATTGCCTTGAGGTGATGATTTTGAACGAGTATAACGAAAATAATACAGTTACCGAAACCGCTAAAATGAATGATAAAGGCTTTATTTTGAATTATTGGCGGCAGTACAAACTGCTTGAAAAGGATTTTATTGATACCGCGGATTATGTAAGTATATCAAAACAGAATAATTCGACATTTTCAAATGAGTATTTGAAACTGATACTTTGCACCTGCGGTGAAATTGATTCACTTACCGCCGTGCTTGTGCCCGAACTTGCAAAAAACAACAGTGTTCCGGCAAGACTTGATGCATTTTTTAAAATGAAAAATAATTTCAGGTTTGTTAAAATTCAAACCCGATTTCCGTTTGAAAAAATCCATCTGACACCGTTCGTTAAGTTCGATGTGAGCGAAAGCGGTGCCGGAAGCGCACCGTGGTGGAAGGCATATAACGAGCTTAAACATAACAGGTTTCAAGAATTGCCGAACGGCAGAAATGTACTGTGGGGGGCTAATCTTGAAAATGCACTGAATGCAATGGCTGCTTTGTATGCTTTACTGTGCGAACTTTCGTCAAAATGCGGTATAAATGAAGATGACATTTATATGAAACCACGACTTTTTGAATCCGAACATAATTAAAGCTGATTTTTATATATTTGTATAATAGAATAGGAGTAAGGTACAAAAAATACACCCGAAAGGATGGATAACCTATGGATGATCCCGTAAAAGTCAGCGACGGCAAGCTCCTGTATGACCCGATGTTTGCAAAAAAGCCGGAGCTCGATTGGAAAGATAACGAAAAAAAAGGTTTTCTCGGCAAAGCAATCGTTAAAAAGGTGCTCTTTATAATTGTGCTTGCGGCTGCCATTGGCGGCTCACTGTTTTTCAGCTTTTCAAGCATAAGCAAAGCGCGTTATGAGTTCGCACCGCTTGGAGACGGCACATATAAGCTCAACGCTTTTCACGGTCAGAAGGTCGATACTGTTTTAAATATCGACTTTGTTCGTGATGAAGAAAGCGTGCCTGATAACTCCAAAGTTGTTTCGTCAGTCAGAAAATACACCGTTACGGGTAACGATACGCTGCAGTTCATATTCATCAGCAAGGATGTTGCCGACATTGAAAAAACCGCGTTTTATTACTGTACGGCGCTGAATGCGATTTTTGTTGACCCGGCAAACGAGAATTACGCTTCCGTTGACGGCGTGCTTTACAGGAAGGAAAACGGCGTTATAACCGAAGCCGTTTTGTGCCCGCAGCAGCATACTCGCTATATGGTGGCGCTTGCTCTCGGTGATGAGGTACCTGCGGATGCCGAGGCGGCTGAAAAGTTAGCCCAAAAATTCCTTAATGACGAATACATCAACACACTTACAACGGTTATCGACGATGAAAACAGCAAGGTCGGCAAAACCTTTGAATTGCCCGAAACCGTTACAAAAATCGGTCAGCTCTGCTTCGCTTATTGCGATAAGTTCGTTGAGGTCAAGCTCCCCGCCGGACTTGAAGAAATCGAAACCATGGCGTTCTTTAAGTGCTCGGCTATGGAAACTCTTGATTTACCCGATTCGCTTGAAATAATCGGCTCCGATGCTTTCAGTAAATGCGGCAAGCTCACATATCTCTACATTCCCGCAAATGTAAAATCAATCGGTCACCACGCGTTCTACGAGTGCGGCGG
>JAZLHL010000060.1:0-54759 GCA_045616765.1 Acutalibacteraceae bacterium | reverse complement strand
CCGTATGATATATTTGCTTTGCAAATATGAGATAATATCCGTTCCTCATACGCGAAGCGTATATCATCCGCTGAAGGCGGATATCATATCGAAGATATATCACCCGTTCCGCAAGGAACGAATATCATTGAAAAAAGCACTTCTTACGAAGTGCTTTTTTCTGGTGCGAGAGACGGGACTTGAACCCGTACGGGGATACCACACGCCCCTCAAACGTGCGCGTCTGCCAATTCCGCCACTCTCGCGAGTGCTTAAATAATATAGCATTACATCGCGCGTTTGTCAACAGTTTTTTTAAGATTTTTTAAAGAATTTTTCGATAAAAGGCATTTTAATTGATTTTCATTTTAATACTCTGCCGGTGCGGCGTTTATATGTTCCGCATTTTCAGTCACAAGGTCTATAAGCTGCTCGGCGGTGACAAGCTGCACATTTTCATCAAGCAGGCTTACAAAGTAAACGAGATTTTCCACCGTGAATGTCCACGGGTTTACATTTATTACCGTGTAGCCGTCTATTGATGCGGGGTTTTTGGCGGAGGAATTCACCTTTGCCGCCTGCGCCTCTATCCACTCATTCGGCACAGCTTCGCCCTCTGCCCCCTCTGTGTACCAGAGCGACAGGCGAACGCTTATGAACGGCTTGCCGTTTGAAAACCACACCCTGCCCTTGCCGGACTCATATCTGCCGGGGTCCTGCATAACGATGCCGCCGCGTATATTTTCGAAGCGCGAGTAATAGTCAAAGCTCTGCGCGTAGGCTTTTTCGCCCAAAAGCGACGGCTTATCGTCAAGAATCGTAACGACATCAATATTGCTTTTGAGCATCATCGCCGCAGTTTGAGCGGTGTATTTATCAAGGCATTTCGGTTTATACTGCGACGGATTCATATAGCCGCTGCCCGAAACGCCTGCCGCAAAGCTGTTGTTTTTGCCTGCGAGGTTATATATGCGTTCGGAGCAAGCCGGGTTTATCTCCTGCTGAATAAGCGGGAATGTCCAGGTCATTGGGAATGTATCGAATGAGCCGATTTTCTGGTAATACGCGCCGAAATCGTTCTGCACCCACTGCGAATTGTCGCCGTCGCTGAAAACTATTGCGGCATAATGCTTGGAGAAATCCGCTTTGATCGGCTCACCCTTGCCGGTCTGTGCGGGAATTTCGCATTTATACGCATTCAAAAAGCTGGTGTTGCGGCTGTGGTCGGAGGGAATGACCGCGCACCCGTACCCGGAAATAAATCTGACAAAATGCTTTTCGGTTTCCGCCCAGCCCAGAATAAAGGAGTTGCCGCCCGTCCATTTCATAACTTTTTTAAGGTGGCTCTTACCCGAAACGGTTTCATCCGAATATGTTATAAAGAATTTCTGCTGAATGGCGAGGTCGCGAAGACCCTTGAAAACCGTTTTGACATGGACTACGGCATTTTTATTGAAGCCGTCCTTGTTCTCCTCAAAGAATTTATCAAGATATTTGAAATCGTAATCATCTTTTGAAATATCCTTTTTAAGTGTAAGTCCGCATTCCTCGGCCAAATCCTTTAATTCTTCGGGAACGGCAAGCCAGCCGTTTAATGTGGCGTAGTTGCAGGCGGTGTTAAGTCCCTCGGCAAACTCACTGTTTCTGTAAAGTACATAGCCGCCGTCGGTAATATCGGACTTAAACTCTTTTATTAGCGTCTGCAAAGTCCAGTCGCTGCCGTCGGCATCGGAAGTTACGACCTCAACGCCCTCTTTGCAGATCGCATCGAGGTACGCTTTGTATATGCCGCCGTCGGTCATATAAAGCTTTGCTTTTTCGCGGTTTACAAGCCCCTGCAGGCATATTGCGGTATCGAGTTCTTCCTCTTTAAAGCTGCCCATGCTGACAACATACACCTTTTCGGCAAGCGGTACGGTGTTTATTATCTGCGGCATTTTTTCAAGCTCATCAACACCGATTGCCGCGGGTACGGCGGGTCTGAACAGCATCGAGATGCCGCCGAGAGCAATAACGAACGCCATAAACACTGATTTGATTTTCAAAACCACACTAACCCCTCCCGATCAGTTTACAGAGCATTCAAAAATGCAATAAAAAGTCTGCAAATCCACTCCCATATCACCTTGAAAAAGTGAAGCGGATCCTTTGAGGACTTCATATCCACAGATTTCGCACCCGCATTGTAGGCGGTTGTGCCGCCCTCGGTATCAATACCCACGGTACTGCCTTTAACAGTGCCCGCCTGCGAATAATCCCACTTCTTGAAGCCTGCCGCTATTGCCGCGGAATCGTCCGAAAACTCAAAATCGTAGTTCGCGGCATCCTTAAAGCCGGGATCTGCAACTACGGGGTTATTTATCATCCCCTTGCGAACGGCTTTTTCAAGGCTGATGCCCTTATCAATATTGCCGTCCTTACCCACAAGTATTTCATCGCCGTTGGTAAGATCCCAGAAAATGTTGTTTTTCTCATCGTAGCATTCGTCATTCATCAGATATGAGAATGTGCGTACCTTTTTGTCTGTCAGCAGAATGTTGTTTGTAAAATCGGCAGTTTTCACGCTTCCGTCAATGGCAGGAACTCTCTGCGGAGCGGAGGCTGCACGCACCTGTGATTCGCCGCTCAGTGCAAATATGTTGTTTCTGACAGTGTTATAGGAACCGTAATGGAGGTGGTAGGCATCGCTTCCGCAGCAGTAGGCAAGATTCTTTTCAACAAGAATGTATGCCGAACCTTCGTCGAGATATATTCCCCAGCCGCCGTAGCCGCCCTCGTCGGGGTCAGCCGCAACATTGTGGATCACATTGCCGGAAATCACCGTACCGGGCTGATTGCCGAGCGTGTAGATGCCGCCCATATCGGAAAGCCAGCCCTGGCCGATGTTATATATAAGGTTATCGCAGATTTTATTGTTGTAGGTCACGGTATAGGCATAGCCCCACACCCAGCCGACCGAGATAGCGGAATAGTAGCCGTCGTGGATTTCATTATGCGTAATATCCACACTGTTTGCGTGAATTACGAGAACCGCAACTGCGTTGTAGAAAATTCTGCCGTAGCCGGAAATAATGTTGTTATTTATTTTGATGTATTTTGTGACACTCGGGCTTTCGACTTCAACATTTTCGCCCTTTACATAAACCGCTTGCGCGCCGATGTTATTGAAAACGCAGCTGTCGACTGCGGCATCGGTAACGGCAGTTCCCATAAATACCGCACAGGATGCGAGGTCTTTGAATTCGCAGTTCTGCACTTTGAAATTATGCGCATTTTCATACGCAAGGCATGATTTTGCATTGTAAGCCGCCTGCGAGGAGTCAACACCGGGATTCACCGTGTAGCCGTTGCCCCTGAAAATTATATTTTCAAACGAAATGCCGTCAACGCCGTTTACGCTTATAAGAGTTTCAAGGCTGCCGCCCCACAGAGTGAGCGTGGAGGCAACTTCGCCGGTTGCGGGGATGTAATAAAGAATACCCTCGGCTTTGTCAAAATACCATTCATAAGGATTGTTGAGCGCTTCAAAGACATTTTCAAGGAAATATCTGTCATTATCGTTTATTCTCATAGCCGCGCCCTTGGTGAATTCCATTAAACCGGAATTTGAGTTATAGCTCTTTACGGGCAGCAGCTCATCCTTCCACCAGTGCAGAATTCTCGCAACAACGGCATCGGGATTTTTAAGCTGCGGCAAATCGTCGGGATTTACGGTCATAGCCGAGTACGAAAGGAAAATGCCGTTGTCGGTACCTGCAAGTTCGGGATTAAGGCAATATTTTTCATCCACCGCAGTGGGATAAAGGTAGCCTTTTTCGGGGTAGCGGGTCACTTTAAGCGTGGTTTTTTCATTGAAAAGCGTGCTTATGTTCGCAGACTTGCCGACATTCTTTTTAAACGCCCTGACACCGTTTACGGTGCATTCTTCAAAGCCCGTGTACGCGGTACCTGCGGTGAACACAGCCTTTTCGCCGTTATATGCCTTATAGGTGACATCAGCTTTGTCGGCGGAATTGAATTCAACGGTATCGTTAAAGGTGTATGTACCTTCTCTGAAATATACCGTAACCGCGCCCGAAAGCGACTTTGCCTTTTCCTTGGCGGCACCGATAGTGGCAAGGGGTGCGTTTTTGGTACCCGCTGCGCCGTCATCGCCATTGGGCGAAACGAAAATATCATTTTCGCCGGTTTTCTGTGATGCGGCAAAAACGGGCAAGCCGATCGCTCCGCACGAAAGAACGAATGTGACCATTAAAAAAATAGATAATAGCTTTTTCACGGCAATTCTCCTTTTGGCTTTTTTTACATAATAACACAAGTTGTGTTCATATTCAATAAGAAATGAACCGCAATAAAAGAGGTCGGAACTTTGAGCATTTCGCTCTTAATTCCGACCTCTGATCCTTAATAATCGGCGCTTTTGCGCCCCTTCAATCATTCAATTAAGCGCAGCGTAAGCTTTATGCCAGTGCATCAGCCACAAAGCTGCGGAAGAAATCAATTATGAATTCAAGAATTTTGTAGAAAACACTTGAGAATTTGTAGTTTGAAATGCTTCTGCCACCTGCTTCGGGGATTGCGGAGCCGTCTTTAAGTGCAAGCTCGGCAGTGGTGAGGATATAGGTATCGTATGTGTTGGTGTGATTTTCATCAAGCTCGATGATTCTTGCGCCCTGATAACCGTCGTTATAATATGAATGATAGGTAACGCCGGGAGTCTGGATAAGGTCGATGCCGTCAACATTAACAATAAAGTTATTTACATGGTCATGACCTACAACAAGACCGAGCACATCGCCGCCGTCAACCATTGCCTGCCACTGGCCGTCATTGCCGGCACCGGGGCAGCTTGCTTCAAAGATCATACCGTTGTAATTGTGGATGTTGGGAACTTTGAGTACGGATGTGCCGTCATCAAAGTTAATAGTAAGGTCACCGAGAGCCACCGGCACTTCGGTAAATACCTTTTTGGTGGGTTCCTCGGGAATTATATGCTGGAAAGCAAGTGCCGGAACGACTTCACCGCCGTTTTCCTCGGTCATTTCATCGCGCACGGTGTTGTACCACTCGATCTGGTCGGCGCGCACCCAGTCATAACCGACTTGTTCGCCGAAGCTGTTGTAAGCATAGTCGCCGCTGTCGAACATCCACAGGTTAAAGGCGAGCTTACTGCCGTCGCTTGAAAGTACGGGCAGATTATGTGTTGCGCAGCCGTGAAGTGCGGGGTCGGCATCAAAAGCAAGGCAGCCTGCGTATTTCTGATACTCTGCGAGTATTTCCTCTTTATTGAGGTCAGAACATTCATCATCATGATTGCCGAAAACGAATGTAAACGGAACATTCCTTTCAACAAGCGGAGTAAGCAGCTGCTCATAAGCCTCTGTTTCGGAGCAAACGATATTGTCGCCGTCAAATATTACAAGGTCGGGCTGAGCATAATCGAGTGCTTCATTTATAAATGCAAGTTCAGCCTCGTGCATGGGGTAAACATCCTGCACATCGGCAAGCACCATGATTTTAAATTTGCCGTCTTCATCAAAGCGAAGGATCGCATCGCT
Source organism: Acutalibacteraceae bacterium (assembly GCA_045616765.1). GTDB lineage: Bacteria > Bacillota > Clostridia > Oscillospirales > Acutalibacteraceae > DTU089. The sequence continues at coordinate 49,222 of JAZLHL010000060.1, read as the reverse complement.
TTTATATGAAGCGAGCGACGGAACTGCAAGCAGCACCGCAAGGCATAACGACAATATAACTGCTGTTACTTTTTTCATTATTCATACTCCTCCTATAAAAATTATGCGGCAATTATAAATCCTCTTGCCGTATTTGTCAAATAATTACATTTTGAACTCATCGAAAAACGCGTAATCGTTTTTGCCGTTTTTCTTAACATAATACATAGCCCTGTCGGCGCGCTCGTAAAGCTGTGAATATGTGAGCCCCGCCTCGGGATAAAGCGCGATACCTATACTGCACGAAAACTCTTTTTCGGGCGCGCTTGCTATACGAATACTGTGGCAAATTTTTTCGATTTCCTTTGCTTTTTCCTCTACGATATTCGGAGATTTGTTAACTGATTTTATATATATAACAAACTCCTCGCCGCCTACCCTGCCGAGAATATCGCTTGTTCTGAACGCGCATGACATTTTGGAGGTGAACTGTCTTAAAAAGCTGTCGCCCTCCTGGTGTCCGTAAGTATCGTTAAGCTTCTTGAAATCGTCAATATCAAGCAGGTACATTGCACAGCAGTCATCAGGTTTTTCTTTAATGGCTTCGCTGATTTTAAGCCCGGTGGAAATCTTATTCATAAACCCGGTAAGCTGGTCGGTTTCAGCCTGAACTATAAGACGGGATTTTTCTTTCTTTTCCTTATCAATATCTATCATGGTGCCTATAAATTTAATGGGTGAACCTTCCTCATTAAATACAGTTGCAAATTTCACGCGGTACCATATGCCGTCATCGTGCATATTGAGAATTCGCGCATCAAATATATTAAGGCGTTTGCCCGAAAGTGCATTTGAAAGTGCTTCAATAAATACGGGAACATCGCGGTGATCAAGGTAATCGCCGTATGTTATAGCCTCAATGGCATTTTCAAGTCGGGTGCCGCGGCGCAGACCCCTGAGGATCTTCGGTGAGCAGTCAAGGACATCCTCCAAAACATCGTAAGTGAAAAGGATATTATCGGAAATTTCCTCAACGATTTCGTACCTTTCCTTTTCCTCCTGTATCTGCATTTGCAGTTTTTTCTGATCGGTAATATCAATTATGTTTATAACAAACACCTGGTCGCCCGGCTTCGCATTGCGCGGTTTACGGGTATTTATGATCACCCAGCCCTTTTCGCCGCCTTTTTTGTTTATGCGGCACTCGAATTTCTGCTCAAAACCCGGCTCTGTTACGGTATTGATTTTTGAAATAAGATTCATAAAATCACCGGGATTGAAAAGGTTGAGCCTCACATCATCACCGAGGAGTTCGTATTCCTCACGAGTGTAACCGAATATGCTGAAAAAGCCTTCATTGGTGTAGTCAAGGCTTATTCCGTCAGAACGCGGAGAAACCACGGCTATACCGCCGACGGCTTCGGTCAGCACCATTTCGAGTTCCTCACGGGATAATTCTTTCTCATCGTTGCCGCCGATAGGTTTCATATAAACAACCTCCCTAAGCTGTAATGTAATTAATATAACACATCTTTTGCACTTTAACAAGGATTTTTGAAAAACACTTGAATAAATATATATTTTTATATATAATTTATACTTGAGTAAATATGTTGCTCAATACACCGTTTTTTTGGAGAAGAATATGTTAGAGTTAAAAAACATCTCATTCAATGTTTCCGACGACCGCGGCGAGAAAGAAATCATCGCAGACCTCTCGCTCACCGTTGATGACGGAAAATTTCTTGTAATAACGGGTCCGAACGGCGGCGGCAAATCCACGCTTGCAAAGCTGATTATGGGTATTGAAAAACCCACCGGCGGCAGCATTATATGGAACGGCACCGACATTACCGACCTCACAATAACCGAACGCGCAAAGCTCGGCATAGGCTACGCTTTTCAGCAGCCGCCGCGCTTCAAGGGACTTACCGTGCGCGACCTTTTAAGCCTTGCCCACGGCAGCACTCTGCCCGAGGACCAGTGCTGCGCATACCTTACGAATGTGGGACTCTGCTCAAAGGATTACCTCAACCGCGAGGTAGACGCTTCGCTTTCCGGCGGCGAAATAAAGCGTATTGAAATCGCCACGCTTATGGCGCGCGACCTTTCGCTTGCAATATACGATGAGCCCGAGGCAGGAATTGACCTGTGGAGCTTCAATATGCTTGTGGAAAGCTTTCGCGGCATAGCGAAGAACCGCAAAGAGAGTATGATTATAATTTCGCACCAGGAGCGCATTATGAAAATCGCCGACGAAATCGCAATAGTCGCAGGCGGCTCTGTCACAAAACGCGGCACCCCCGATGAAATAATGCCCGAAATTATGAATCAGTTCAACAATACCTGTAATTTCAGATAAGAGGACGAAAAATGGATAAAACTCAACTTCATATGCTTGAAACGATAGCAGACCTGCACGAAGTGCCGCAGGGCGCATACAATATAAGGCAAAACGGCGAAAGCGCCGGCAGGCGTTCAAGCGAAAATATTATTATCGAACCCAAAGCGGACAAGCCCGGTATCGACATCACAATAAAGCCCGGCACAAAAAACGAAAGCGTGCATATACCCGTAATAATTACCGAAACGGGCATTGACGACCTCGTTTACAACGATTTTTATATCGGTGAGGATGCAGACGTGCTTATTGTTGCAGGCTGCGGCATACACAACGCAGGCGACAAAAAGAGTGAGCACGACGGCATCCACCGTTTCCACATAGGCAGAAACGCACGCATAAAGTATGTGGAAAAGCACTACGGCGAGGGTGAAGGTACGGGCGAAAGAATACTCAACCCCACCACCGAAATAATTATGGATGAAAACGCATTCTGCGAAATGGAAACCGTGCAGATAAAGGGCGTGGACTCCACAAAGCGCAACACTACGGCAAAGCTTGCCGCCGGTGCGCGCCTTGTGATACTCGAAAAGCTGATGACTCACGGCAATCAGCTTGCACACTCTGATGTGGTTATTGAGCTTAACGGCGAAAACGCTTCGTCGCAGATAATTTCGCGCTCTGTTGCAAAGGGTAATTCCGAGCAGGTGTTCTACCCGCGCGCAGTCGGCAACGCCCCGTGCCGCGCTCATGTGCAGTGTGATTCCATAATTATGGATAATGCTCACATACGCTCCATTCCCGAAATAGCCGCAAACCACTGTGATGCAAATATCATTCACGAAGCGGCAATCGGCAGAATAAACAACGACCAGCTTCTTAAATTACAGACTCTCGGCAAAACCGAGCAGGAAGCCGAGGATATTATAATAAACTGTTTCCTTAAATGAGAAAAGAGGTATCTTATGAAAAAACGAGTTCTTGCATTTGACTTCGGCGCATCAAGCGGGAGAGCGATTGTCGGCGTTTTTGACGGCGAAAAAATCGAGCTGCGCGAGGTGCATCGCTTTTCAAATGACCCCGTCAATATTAACGGCACGGTTTACTGGGATATTCAGCGCCTTTTCTTTGAAATAAAGCAGGGCATCCTCAAAGCCAAGGAGGACGGCGGATTTGACTCCATAGGCATAGATACCTGGGGTGTCGATTTCGGTCTGCTGCGCAAGGACGGCACACTCGTTGAAAACCCCGTGCATTATCGCGACAGCCGCAACGACGGTATGGTAAAGCGAGCCGCAAAATATATGCCGCATGAAATAATGTATGACATCACGGGCATACAGTTTATGGACTTCAACACCGTTTTTCAGCTCCTTTCGCTCAGGGAGAACAGACCGTACATACTTGACGAAGCCGACAAGCTGCTTTTTACTCCCGATTTGCTCAACTATATGCTTACGGGCGTGAAAGCCACGGAATATTCAATAGCCACCACATCACAGATGGTAGACCTGCGCACAAATGACTGGTCGGATGAAATTCTTGATGCTTTCGGCATCAAAAAGAGCCTTTTCACCGATATTGTGCCCTCCGGCACGGTCATCGGTCAGCTCAGCGACGAAATTTGCAGTGAACTCGACATACCCAAAGCCGATGTTGTTGCGGTCTGCTCGCACGATACGCAGAGTGCCATTACCGCCACCCCCTGCCGGGATGACGATTTTGTGTTCATAAGCTGCGGCACATGGTCGCTTTTCGGCACCGAGGTCAAGTCGCCCATAATAAACGAAGCAAGCAAAAAGCTCAATGTTACGAACGAAGGCGGTTACGGCTATACAACGGCATTCCTTAAAAATATCTGCGGCTTGTGGCTTATTCAGGAAAGCCGCCGCCAATGGATACGCGAGGGCTCGGAATACAGCTATGCAGAGCTTGAAAAAAGAGCTCTCGAATGTGAGCCTTTCAAATGCTTTATCGACCCCGATTCACCGGAATTCGGCTCAATGGGCAACCTCCCCGAGCGTGTAAAGGAATACTGCCGAAAAACAAATCAGTATGTGCCCGAAACCGTGGGCGAAATTATGCGCTGCATATACGAAAGCCTTGCGCTTAAATACCGCTACACCTTTGACGGCATAAAGAATTGCACCGGCAAGGATTACGACAGAATCCATGTTATGGGCGGCGGCACTAAGGACAGACTGCTGCTTCAAATGACCGCAAACAGCTGCGGTGCGGATGTTTACGGCGGCCCCATTGAAGCCACCGCACTCGGCAACATAGCCGTTCAGCTTCTCTCCTGCGGTGCGGTAAAGGATATAAAGCAGGTAAGAAAGATAATCGCCGACGGCGAAAACCTGAAGCTTTACTCCCCCGCCGACTGCGATGCCTGGGAAGCTGCTTATGAAAAATTCAAGGCGGTAATATTATGACGGTAGTTCCGCATCTTGAAGCCGAAACGACCGAATATGTATTTGAAACCGCGCAGGATATAACCGAGCGTACCGCAGAACGCCGCGCAGGCTCCGAGGGCGAAAAAAAGGCGCAGAAGATTTTTCTGGGCGAGCTTATGAAATACTGCGACGAAACGCTTGAAGAAAAATTTCGCACCCACCCCGGCGCAGGCACCGTAACGCAAAAGGCATTGAGCGTGCTGCTGATTTTATGCAATATTCTGTTTGCGGTATCGGCAGTAAGCGGCAAGGCTTTCGGCGCGGGGCTTTCGCTTGCGGTAAGTCTTTTCTGCTTTGCGATTTTCGCATACAAATTCATTTTTGACGGCGACAAGCTTAATTTTATAATAAAATCAAAGTATTCCGTAAATGTTTTCGGCAAAAGGTATCCGCGCGGCGAGGTCAGAAACCGCGTGGTGCTCGTTTCGCGTGCCGATGCGCCGCCGTGCCTGCGTTCACGCGTATTCGGCGCGCAGACACCGTTTATGATTTCCGTTATTTCAATAATAGGCAACACTCTGCTGTTCTGCAGCGAAGCGGCATTCCTGTTTTCCGGCGCACCGCAGAAAAATACCGCTTTCACGGCACTTTGCGTAATGAGCTTTCTGTTCGCGCCCGTGTATGCCGCGGCACTCATCATAACAGACCCGCGTGCGACTGCCTCGGGCATAAGCTCATCGCTTGTGCCGTCGGCACTTATAATCGGCATAATCAAGCAGTTTTTTGAGAATGCACAACGCTATGACGGTACCGAAATATGCTGCCTTATAGTCGGCTCCGACTATTCCTCGCGTGCGGGTGCGTATGCTTTTGCACGCAAGCACCGCAGACTGTTTTCGGATGTTCCTACGGTGTTCATACCGATTGATGAAATGACCTCATCAAAGGATCTGTGCGTGTTTTTCCGCGACGGCAGCGGTGTTAAGGGCAACGCCGAAATCGCTTCGGTAATAGCCGATGCCGCCGACAACCTCAATATTGAGCTGAGCAAGGAGCGTTCGCTGCTCGGCAGCGCTTCATACACGCCGTTTTCGGCACAGGGTCTTGCCTCGTGCTCGCTCGGCACATCAAAGAAAAAAATCGGCAGGGCTTTCACAAAACACGCCGACAAGCTTTCGGCAGTTAAGCGCAAAACCGTGACCGATGTCGGCGCACTTATTATTGAAACACTTAATTATTTTGACAGCAGGAGGTAATCACCTATGGCAAAAATACTTAATTCTTCAATCAAAAACATTCCGTGGCAGGACAAGCCCGCCGGTTGTACTGATCCCGTGTGGCGCTACACGGAAAACCCCATAATCGACCGCACATTTGTAAAGAATGCAAACAGTATTTTCAATTCGGCAGTAGTACCGTATAAAGACGGCTTCGCAGGAGTTTTCAGAATGGATGACCGCACACGCGAGCAGTACCTCGTTACCGGCGAGAGCGCAGACGGCATACACTGGCACCTCAATAATGAAAAAATCTTTCGCGGCTATGACCCGCGCCTTTGCGAAATTGACGGCAAATATTATTTAACATGGGTCTGCTACACCGAAAGAGGCACCTCGATAGGCGTTGCCGCAACCACCGATTTTGAAAAATGGGAGCGTTTTGAAAATGCCGTGCTGCCCGTTTCGCGTAACGGCGTGCTGTTCCCGAGGAAAGTCGGCGGCAATTATATGCTCTTTACACGCCCCTGCGACAAGGGCCACACCCCTTACGGCGATATTTTCTTAAGTCAGAGCCCCGACCTTACATATTGGGGCAAGCACCGCTTCGTGATAAGCCCCGTCAATAACTGGGAGATGACAAAGGTCGGCGCAGGCCCCACCCCCATTGAGACCGATGAGGGCTGGCTGTGCTTCTACCACGGTGTTATTACAAGCTGCAACGGCTTCACATACAGTATGGGCGCTATGATCACCGATATCAACGAGCCGTGGAAGGTACTGCACAGAGCGGACAGTTACCTGCTTTCACCGCAGACGGACTATGAATTTGTGGGCGATGTACCGAATGTTGTATTCCCCTGCGCAGCACTTGCCGACAGCGAAACCGGTAAAATAGCAATCTATTACGGCGGCGCCGATACGGTGGTCGCGCTTGCGTTCACCACGGTTGACGAAGTTGTAAATTACATTAAAGAGAACGATTTGAATAAATAATATGACTGAAACTCACGGCATTAAAAAATATATAGGTACAAAAGCCTTTTACAAGGCAACGCTTACGGTAGCCGTGCCCATAATGATACAGAACTTTATTACGAATTTCGTAAGTATGCTCGACAATCTTATGGTCGGCTCGCTCGGCACCGAGCAGATGAGCGGTGTTGCGGTGGTAAATCAGCTTTTATTCATCTGCAATCTTGCGATTTTCGGCGCATTGAGCGGCGCGGGAATTTTTACGGCACAGTTCTACGGCAAGGATGATAACGACGGTATCCGCTACACCGTCAGGTACAAAATACTTTCGGTCACACTGCTTGTTGCGGCATTTGTAGTGCTTCTGATACTCTTTGACGAGCCGCTTATAAATCTGTTCCTGCACGAAGCGGATGAAAGCGCAGACCCACTGCTTACACTCAACTACGGCAAGCAGTACCTTGCGGTAATGGTATGGGGACTTATCCCCTTTGCGGCGGCACAGACCGTTTCAAGCACCCTGCGCGAAACGGGCGAAACCGTTGCGCCCATGGCGGCAGGCTTTATAGCGGTGCTTACAAACTGCCTTTTCAACTACATACTTATTTTCGGTAAATTCGGCGCGCCCGCTTTGGGCGTTGTCGGTGCGGCAACGGCTACGGTGATTTCGCGTTTTGTAGAACTCGCGATAATAGTAGTTTACATTATCAGGAAGCGTTCGCGCTTCGTTTATGTAAACGGTCTGTTCAAGTCGCTTAAAATACCAAAGGCGGTGTTTAAGGTAATAACCGTTAAGGGTATGCCGCTTTTATTCAACGAATTTATGTGGTCAAGCGGTATGTCGCTTTTGAGTGTGGCATACAGCCTGCACGGCATTTCGGTCGTAGCGGGTTACAGCATTTCCTCAACTGTTATGAATCTTTCAAATATAGCGTTCCTTTCGCTCGGCTCAAGCATCGGCATAATAGTCGGCAAGCTGCTCGGCGCCGGAAAATTCGATGAAGCCATAGACACCGCAAGAAAGCTCATAGCATTTTCGGTAACGATAAGCGCGTGTATCGCGGTCGTTGTGTTCAATCTCGGCGGACTTATACCGAAGCTTTACAATACCTCGGCAGAGTCCAAGGAATTTGCCGCGTATTTTATTAAGATAAGTTCACTTGTTGCACCTATCGACGCTTTCGCAAACGCCTCGTATTTTACCATAAGAAGCGGCGGCAAAACATTTATTACATTCCTTATGGACAGCATTTTCGTGCTGGCAATAAATGTGCCTGCGGCATTTCTGCTTTACTATGTGTTCGGCGTTTCCATTTGGGTGACATTCCCCATAGTAAATGCACTGTTCATATTAAAGGTCGCATTCGGTTTTGTGCTCCTTAAAAAACGGGTGTGGGTGAATAACATTGTAATGAATAATGCATGATGAATAACGAATAATTTCGGGGCGCGAAGCGCCGATTATTCGAGTTTTCAGTTTTCGGTTTTCAGTTTTCAGATTGCGGAAATTCGGGGGAAAATTGTACGGGCTGCACCCCGTGCCGCCCGGGTGAACTGCCGACGGCATTTTTTGCCCGAGGCAGTTCACAGTTTGAAATAACGCAAAATAAAAAACAACGCGGTTTCTCGGAAACTGCGTTGTTTGCCTTTTGCCCGAAATCGCAGATTTGCGGGCAAACGGGGCGCATACTATGCGCCCCCTACAAATTCCTCGGAATTTTCGCGGCGTAAAATGAGAACGAATTGACGAGTTCCTCCGAATTTTCGCGGCGTAAAATAAGAACGAATTGTAGGGGCTGCATAGTATGCAGCCCGGGTCAATCGCGGAGCGGCACCGTGCGTGCCCGAGCGATTGACAGCTCAAAACCACGCATATTATGAAAACCGCGCCGATTGCACCAAATCAACGCGGTTTGCCTTTTGCCCGAAATCGCAGATTTGCAGGCAAACGGGGCGCATACTATGCGCCCCCTACAAATTCCTCCGAATTTTCGCTTTGAAAAACCGAATGGAAATTCCCGTTCGTTCTGTTTTTCGTTTTGTATTATTCCGCTAATGCAAGGTTGACCATTGCCGAATAATCGTCTGCGGTTATTGCGGTATCTCCGTCGCAGTCTGCCGCCATAAAATATGCACCCTCAAGCTCGGTGTGGCCATTTACGGTGCGCTCACATTCCACAAGGTCAAGCACATCGCAAACGCCGTCGGCAGCCACATCACCCCTGATTACAACGGTGAATACACATTGAATCGCACCGTCTTTAAGTACGGTCACAACAGTACCGGTAATGGGTGACTCTGTGCTGAACACAAGCTCAAAGCCGTCTGCCGCTTCAATATAATCCGAAAAACCGGAAGCCTTAAGCGGAACATCGAAAATGCAGCCGTCCTTTTCACTTGCGCCATTATTCCAGGTCATGATATCCGCAACCATCAACGAGTTTTCATTATATTTAACATATTTCCCGTAAGTGGCTGCAAAGAAGTATTCTTCATCGCCTGCGTTTGCACCGCCGACAACTACACCGTCGCACAGACCTATGCACATACCCTGTTCGGGATTTTCAAGAATCAACGAACTGTCATAGTTGATGATATCAGCGGGCTTGCCGTCTTTGGTGTTGCCTTTAACAACTGTCTTGCCGCTGAAAGTTACAACGCTGCCCCAGCCAACGGTTATGCCGGCGCCGTCATAGTCCGCCGTATTTGCGGTAATTTCACCGCCGTTAATACGTGCAGGAGCCTCCTCGACATACAAACCGCCGCCTTCAATTGCCGTATTCGCGGTGATACTGCCGCCGTTCATTGTAAAGCCGGAATCCATAGCGATAAATACACCGCCGCCCGATTCCGCCGTATTATGAGCAATGGTGCCGCCGTTCATTGTAAAGTCTGAATCCAAATCGATATATACACCGCCGCCTCTTTCGCCGGTATTGTAAGCAATGGTGCCGCCGTTCATTGTAAATTCACAGCCGCACATCACACATACTGCGCCGTTACTGAAGCCTTTGTTATATGCAATAGTGCCGCCGTTCATTGTAAATGTGCCGTAGCTTTCAACGTATACACCGGCACCGTCTTGAGCAATACCTGCAAATGTGCCGCCGTTCATTGTAAAGCTGCCGCCGTTTTCTACAACCACAGCATTGCAACCGCCCATATCCGCCTTGTTTTCGGCAGTGGAGGTTATAATGCCCCCTGCGATATTTTTTACCGTTTCACCGTTTTGCGGTGTTCCGAGGTACCACAAACCGCTCTCATCAAGGTAGCCGTTATGTACGGTTTCGCTGTTGCAGTCAAAGAGGTTTAATGTTACACCCTCACCTGCATAAACGGCACTTACCCAGTCGGTTATGATAATTGCGCAGCCGTTCAGGCAGAGATTGGTTTCACCCGCCGGAACATTCCATGTTTCCGAAAGTGTTACATCTTCGGTAAGGAAGTAACTGCCGGGGGTGTCGGGCAGGCTGTCGGTCTCACTCCACGGCGTGAATATAATATTATCGTGGATTTGCGGGATATCAAACTCCGCCGAAACCGTTACGGCAGAATCGGGCATTGTGAATTTATATACACCCTGATCGTCGGCAGTAACGGTATGGTCTTCGCCATCGTTATATTTAAGTGCTTTAAGAACATAACCGGTATCCGGGAAAATCGCAACAGTAACTGTATCGCCTGCACATGCTTTCTGCGCATCTGTTGTAATATAACCGTTATTGGTATCCTTATCATCCAATGATGTGCCGTTTGTGATTTCGTTAGGACTTACAACAGTCCACTTTCCCTCAACGGGTGTATTTTCAAGAATTTTGCAGCCGGTAACAATCATAGTATTTTCGGGCTTTTTGCCGAAAACGCCGCCGGAAATTTTCCAGGAGCCTGAGGAATCAAAATCTTCGATTTCGCCGCCGGAAACCGTGGCGGTGTATGCTTTAAGGCTTACGCCTTCGGCAGTTCCCGTCATTTTTTCGATTTTGCCGCCGCTGACATTCAGGTAAACACTTGGCCCTAAATTTCTCATGGTAAATCCGCTGACAGTACCTGTGTCGGCGTAACTGTTGCTCATTCTTACGGTGCCGCCGAGAATATCAACAGCAGAACCTATCCAAGCCATTTGAGGAGCGCTGCCCGATGCTCTTGTTGATACTAAATTCCACACGCCGGTCTGTTCGGCAGAGGAATCTTTAAGTGTAAAATGAGTGCCTGTACCGATAGACACAACGGTCATCATGGCGGTTTCGACCGTAAGAGTCTTGCCGTTCAGGTCAAGCATAACCTCGGGTGCATCATTCGCCATAGTGAATTCAGTTGCTTTAATATCGTTATCAAGTACTATTTCACCGCCGATTGCAAGAGCTTCGGTCAGTTCTGCGTCTGTCTTAACATGAATCTTTCCATCATCGACCACAGGAACATCTTTGATTCTGATAATAACAGTACCGCTGCCGCCTGCGCCGCCGACAGAATATCTCGATCCGCCGCCGCCACCGCTTCCGGTACCGTCGGCACCATCGCCGGCAAAGTCATCCTTTGCAACACCTGAACCGTTTCCGCCTATTTCGCTGCCGCCTGCGCCGGGAGTTTTTCCGCTAAATGTCGTTCCGCCGCCACCGCCTGCCGCATACCAAGTAAGTATGCCGGTAATGTCGGATTGTCTGCCTGCACCGCCGTTGCCTGCTATATTGGTTACACCGGCTTCACCTGCGCTGCCGGCACCGCCACCGCCGCCGCCATAGCGCTTGATACTGCCGCCGCCCACATTGCCGAAGCCCCCGGCAGTTTTAATAGATGCACCTCCACTTTCCATGGCGGTAGAGCCCGCACAGCTTCCACCGCCGGAACCGCCGTCAAGACCTGCTGCCTGACCGCCGCCGCCACCGCCGCCGCAGGCAACGATGAATACATCATTATTAAAAAGTATTGTACTCGGCTTACCCGACTCGCCGTTGGCAGCCACAGAGTTACTATCGCTTTTGGCACCGCCCTCGCCAACAATAATTGTATACTCGCCGGCAGAAAGCGTAACATCATTATTTTCGGCAAATTCTCCGGCACCGCCACCGCCACCGCCTGCCCAACTGGTATATGTTGAGCTTTTTATGGTTCCGCCCGCTCCGCCGCCGCCGACAACAAGAATATCGGCAATAACATCACCGTCAAGAACCAAGGCATTTGCTCCTTTGCCGAAAGTAAGAACCAAATCCTCACTTACAACATTGGAGAGAGCACTTCCGTAATCAATGGTCACGCCTTTAAATTCTGCCGTGCCCGCGCTTGCCGGCAACACGGTGAATGGGATCATACCGATCACCATAACTGCGGCAAGTATATAACTCAAAGCTTTCCTTTTCATAATTTCCTCCTTGAAAGAATATAAATATACATTTTCATATTACCACATATTTTCCGATTTTGCAACAATCATAATTGAAAGTTAAATAATTAAGATAAAACCTTTCGGTTTGAATTGCGGAAAGAAAACAGCACGGGCAGCACTCCCGCGCCGCCCGCATAACCCACGATTTCCCACGCGAAAATCCGGAGAAAATTGTACGGGTGGCACCCCGTGCCACCCGGGTCAATCGCGCAGCGATTGACAGTTTGAAATAACGCATAATACAAAAACAACGCGGTTTCGTGAAAACTGCGTTGTTTGCCTTTTGCCCGAAATCGCAGATTTGCGGGCAAACCGGGAGGCACAGGTGTGCCTCCCCTACCGATTGTTCTGAATTTCCGCATTGGAAAACCGCGAGGCAATGCCCGTTAGTTCTGTTTTTTCGCGTGGAAAACCGCGGGGCAATTCCCGTTCGTTCTCATTTTTCGCCGCGAAAATTCTGAAAATTGAAAACCGAAAACTGAAAACTGAAAACTGAAAACATTAAAAATCTGCTGCGAAATTTTCATTTCGCAGCAGAATTTTTTACTCTCAGTATTTCTTTCTTTCGGTATATGCGGTGTGGAGAATTTCGTGAGCCTTATGGCTGCCGGGTTTCTCAAAGTACTCGGCATATACTCTCTTGACATCTTCGTTAAGGTGAGACTTTCTGATGGGCAGATTCTTGTCATCATTGTAAAGTCCCTGAGCGCGGATGGCCTTAACATCGCTGAAGTTGCGAACGGATGCGGGAACTATGGGCTGACCGCCGCCGTTTACGCAGCCGCCGGGGCAAGCCATGATTTCAATGAAATCATAAGACTTTTCGCCGGATTTAACCATATCAAGCAAAGCCTTTGCATTTGCAAGACCGGAAGCAACAGCTACGCGAACCTTTGCGCCGTCGAGGTCATATTCGGCTTCCTTGATGCCTTCGGTGCCGCGAACGGCCTTGAATGCATCGTAATCGGGCAGCTCTTTCTTTGTAACGACCTCGTAAGCGGTACGAAGTGCAGCTTCCATAACGCCGCCGGTAGCACCGAAGATGGTGCCTGCGCCTGAGCCGAGACCGAAGGGAGCGTCAAACTCTGCATCGGGGATAGCGTTGAAGTTGATGCCTGCTTTTTTGATCATTCTCGCAAGTTCTCTTACGGTGAGTGATACATCAATATCTGCAAGGCCCTTAACTGCGGTGTGGTCAAGTCTTTCAGCCTCAAATTTCTTTGCGGTGCAGGGCATAATGGAAACAACGAAAATCTTTTCGGGTGCTATGCCGAGCTTTTCGGCATAATAGGTCTTTGCAACCGAGCCGAACATACCCTGGGGAGATTTGCAGGATGAAAGATTCTTTATAAATTCGGGATAATATGTTTCGCAGAATTTGATCCAGCCGGGTGAGCAGGATGTGATGAGGGGAAGATTTTCCTTCTTGCCGAATCTGTCAAGGAATTCGGTGGCTTCTTCCATAATGGTGAGGTCGGCGGTGAAGTTGGTGTCGAACACCTTGTCAAAGCCGAGCATCTTGAGTGCGGAAACCATTTTGCCGGTAACGACCGAGCCCATCTCGTAACCGAATTCTTCGCCGAGACCTACGCGAACTGCAGGAGCGGTCTGAACAACAACGAATTTTTCGGGATCGTTGATGGCATCGAATACCTTTTGGGTGTCGTCTCTTTCGGAAAGAGCGCCGGTGGGGCAGGCTGTGATGCACTGACCGCAGTTTACGCAGGCAACATTGCCGAGACCGTACTCAAACGGAGAGCCGATGTGAGTATCGAAACCGCGGGCGTTTGCGCCGATCACGGAGCAGCCCTGAAGCTTATCGCAGGCAGCTACGCAGCGACGGCAGAGTATGCACTTGGAATTATCGCGGTACATATGGGTTGCGGTGTTGTCGATTTCGTAGTTGATCATCTCGCCTGCGAAAGCGTTTTCATCCTCAATACCGTAATCCTTGCAGAGCTTCTGAAGCTCGCAGTTGCGGCTTCTTACGCAGGAAAGGCATTCCTTTTTATGTGTGGAAAGTATAAGCTTAAGGGTGGTCTTTCTTGCCTCAATGACCTTGGGACTGTTGGTGATGATTTCCATACCCTCGTTTACGGGGAATACGCAAGCGGCAACAAGGCTTCTTGCGCCCTTGACTTCTACAACGCAGATACGGCAAGCGCCGATAGCGTTGATATCTTTAAGATAGCAAAGAGTGGGGATCTCAATACCCGCTATATGAGCGGCTTCGAGGATCGTGCTGCCGGCAGGAACCTGATAATCAAAGCCGTTTATTTTAATGTTTACTGCATTTTCCATCATTAGTTCCTCCTTATTTCTTTGAAATTGCCTTGAACTTGCAGTTCTGCATACATACGCCGCACTTTACGCACTTTGCGGGATCGATCTCGTAAGAGGGAAGCTTGTGACCCTCGGCAACGTAATCGGTCTTGCTGATGGCTGATGCGGGGCAGTTCTTTGCGCACATACCGCAGCCTATGCAGGTATCCTTGTCGATAGAGAAGGTAAGCAGGTCTTTGCAGACGCCTGCGGGGCACTTCTTGTCAACAACGTGGGCAATGTATTCTTCTCTGAAACGGGTAAGGGTGGAAAGTACCGGGTTCGGTGCAGTCTGACCGAGACCGCAGAGAGAGTTGTCTTTGATGTAGTAGCAAAGCTTTTCGAGCTTGTCGATATCTTCGAGAGTGCCTTTGCCGGAGGTGATCTTTTCGAGTATTTCGAGAAGTCTTCTGGTACCTACGCGGCAGGGAGTGCACTTGCCGCAGCTCTCATCAACCGTGAATTTAAGGAAGAACTTGGCAATATCGACCATGCAGGCATCCTCATCCATAACGATAAGTCCGCCGGAGCCCATCATAGCGCCCTTGGAGGTGAGGTTGTCGTAGTCGATCTGCTCATCAAGGAGTGAAGCGGGAAGGCATCCGCCGGAGGGGCCGCCTGCCTGAGCTGCCTTGAACTTTTTGCCGTTGGGAATGCCGCCGCCGATATCTTCGATGATCTCGCGAAGGGTGGTGCCCATGGGTACTTCAACAAGGCCGGTGTTATTGATCTTGCCGCCGAGTGCGAACACCTTGGTGCCCTTGCTTCTTTCGGTACCCATTGTGTTGAAGAACTCTGCACCTTTAAGAACGATCTGTGCAACATTGGCGAATGTTTCAACATTGTTTTCAGTAGTGGGCTTATTGAAAAGACCTTTAACTGCCGGATACGGAGGTCTGGGACGGGGCTCGCCGCGGTTGCCCTCGATAGAGGTCATAAGAGCGGTTTCTTCGCCGCATACGAATGCGCCTGCGCCGAGACGGATGTAAAGCTCGAAATCAAAGCCGGAATTGAATATATTTTTACCGAGAAGTCCGTATTTATGTGCATCGTCGATAGCCTTCTGCAATCTCTTAACTGCAACGGGGTACTCTGCACGAACATAAACATAACCCTTGGTAGCGCCGGTAGCGTAGCCGCAAAGAGCCATAGCTTCAACTATGCAATGCGGGTCGCCCTCAAGAACGGAACGGTCCATAAATGCACCGGGGTCGCCTTCGTCGGCGTTGCAGACAACGTATTTCTGATCGGCACTGTTAGCTGCGGTAAAGCTCCACTTTTTGCCGGTGGGGAATCCGCCGCCGCCGCGTCCGCGAAGACCGGAATCCATAACGGTCTGAATAACATCCTGAGGAGTCATCTTTGTGAGGGCTTTTGCAAGAGCCTGGTAGCCGTCAACAGCGATGTATTCGTCGATGCTTTCGGGATCGATATAGCCGCAGTTGCGAAGCGCAACTCTGTGCTGCTTTCTGTAGAAGTTTGTGTCCTTAAGAGGCTTGGAAGCATCTTTTTCATCGGCAACGGCGCCGACTGTGTACTCTGCCACGGGCTTACCGCCGAGAAGATGCTCGGCAACAACTCTCTGTGCCTTTTCGGCAGTCATAAGAACATAAGTGACCTTTTCTTTGCCGGGCTCAAAGACCTCAACGATGGGCTCGAAACGGCACATACCTATGCAGCCTGTCTGGGCAACTGCGATATTTTTTGCATCGGCTTTTGCAAGCTCTGCATTTATTGCTTCATAAACGGGGCGCGCACCTGCCGCTATACCGCAGGTAGCCATGCCGACAACAACTCTTATGCCGTCATTGCCGTCAGCACCGCGCGCAGCCATCTTTGCCTGTGCCTGTGCTTTTACAGCAAGTAATTCTTCAACTGAATTCATTAACGCTCTTCCTTTCAATTCATATATTTGGCAAGTATGCCGGGTACATCGTCGGCAGTAACTTTGCCGTAAACCTCACCGTTGATGGTGAATACGGGAGCAAGACCGCAGGCGCCTATGCAGCGGCATGCATCAAGTGAGAACTTGCCGTCTGGCGTGCACTCGCCGGGTTCGATATTGAGAACTTCGCAGATTTTGTCGAGCACTTCCTGTGAGCCTTTAACATAGCAAGCTGTGCCGAGGCAAACGGAAATATCGTACTCGCCCTTGGGGGAAAGCGAAAACTGCGCGTAAAATGTTGCTACGCCGTAAACTTTTTCAAGCGGAACATCCATACCTTCAGCAATCATGACCTGGACTTCACGGGGTAAATAACCGTAAATATCCTGTGCTTGCTGCATAACATGCATAAGGCGGCTCTTGTCGTCGCGGCATTCCTCAATAACCGCGTCAAGCTTAGCCTTCTGCTCGGGCGTACCTTTGAAAGGTATGCTGCTGATTTTCTTGACCATTGAAAATCCTCCCATTCAGAAATTGATATTGTCAGCAAGGAAAAGGAGAAAGCTCCCTTTCCCCCACCTTAACATACGAGATGATTATATCACACTGCTTACTGAAATGTCCATAGTAAAAACTTACTTTTTTTGATATTTCGACATTTTTTTAACAATACTGCCGAAATGCAAAAAAGCAACTGCACACACGCCGCATTTGTCGAAAAAAGCAGTCGAAGCCAGCCGATTCCCGTATTTTTCTTGTTTATTTCGCAAATTATTCACAAAAATATTTACTAAACCTATTATTTATTGATAAAATATGATACGATTTATGTGGGTGATATTATGAAAGGATATATTAAACGCATTCGTGATTTGCGCGAAGACAACGACTGTACACAAAAGCAAATCGCCGAAGTTTTGGGAACATCGCAAACTATGTATGCCCGTTATGAACGCGGCGCCAATGAGATCCCGGTTCACCACTTGGTAAAGTTATGCGATTACTACGAGGTCAGCGCCGATTATATCTTAGGTCGCTCCGACAAAAAATGATTTGTACGGTGCAATAGTTATGGTGTGCCTTAAATACGAACAGCATTAAACCGCCTGCCCGAGCTGTGCTCAGGGCAGGTCATTTGTTTTTATATGCAGTTTTTCTTTGAGCTCCGCAAGCTCACGGAGCTCGGCACTCATCGTCAGGGTGAATTCACACAATTCACTGTCGCAGGCAAGGAATCTGCCGATGCGGCGCACTGCTTTTTTAAAATCCCCGTCAATATCATCTTCGCAAAGCGGACACACCGCGGCTCGTATATCGCGCACCACCTTCACACGCACGCGTTCGCTCTCACGGTACATATACGGGAACAACGGAAATATTCTGCATGAAAGCGGGCGTTTGCTTCTGTCGCAGGTGCCGCCGCAAACAGCGTATTTTATGCCGTCTGTTTCAATTACTTTCATACTTGGGTCTATGTATTTTTCCTCACCGGGAAAAAGTACCATACCGGTATTCTCATCGCCCTTGCAGCACGCGCCGCCGCATATTTTGCCGCAGTCGTGCTTTAAGGGTGTTCGGTTTTCGAGAATATTATAACAATTTTTAATAATACTGTATTTCATAATGTTCCTTTCACATGGAATGACACGAATAAGCGCCGGAAAATCGGCCATAATATCAGTAACGGCACAAGCCGTTAAATAAGGAGGAATTATTATGGAAAACTTTAAAAACAGCAGCATCGGCTGCCATGTAAAAGACTGTAAATACCATTGCGGCGACTGCGACTACTGCTCAAAGAGCAATATCGAAATCAGCGCCTGCAACTGTACTTCAACTCATTCGAGCGATGCAACCTGCTGCCGTTCATTTGAAGAAAAGACTTATTAAACTGAATTCAAACAAAATCGCGCAGCGCTGTTGCTGCGCGGTTTTCATTTCGGCTCATCGGTAACGATATTGTTTACATTTTCCGTCACGATACATTTGCCGTCTTTCGGTCTGCCGCGGTAAACATTGCCGCGCATAACAATATTATCGGCACAGTTCGCATTGAGTGCGTGAGTATTGTTGAGTATGAACAGATTATTTTCTATAAGTATATTTTTATGAACCGCACCCGCGTATTTTGTGTTTTCGGGCTTAATGAGTATGGCATTTTCATCGCAGTTCATAAAGGCATTGCCGCGTATCGCCACATCCTGCACGCAGCCGCTTTCGTACCAGCTTGAAGCATCGTCGGAAATGAGTATACCGCTCATACCGGTATTTAAAAATTTATTGTTTTCAATACGCACTCTGCCGCGCGTGGTGGCAAGCACGCCGCGTGTTACGATTCTGTTTACGGTATTGCCGCTGAACTCAAAATTCGGGCAGGCGGAGAGATTTTCTATGCAGCCGCCCACGCCGAGCGGCGACTCGCAGCCGGATATTTCAAGGTCATAAAAGTATTCATCGCGCAAAGTCGCTTTTACTATTTTTGTTCTGCCTGCTTCAAGCAGCGTTTCCGGATCAATAAATGCAATCACATCGTTTGCACGCAGGCACTCAAAACCGTAGCTTTGCGGATGGCAGAATTTCACAGTCAGTTTTTCCTTTTGCGCTTTAACTATTTTGAAGTGAAATCCGTGAACATTGCATACATCATCGCCGGCGTTGTCGAAATTGCAGTTGCGCACCGCTATATTGCCGCGACACATACTGAACTGCAGAAAATCCGCGTAAGAGGTAAGGTCGATTTCCGAATTTGCGGGCGGTGAAAAATCGAGTTTTTCAAGCGTTACACCGTCACAATTCTGCGCTATGAAAGCAAGCGAATTATTAAAGCTCTGGCGCACATTTTCAAGCTTAATGTTTTTGCACGAATCGGCAAGTATGCCGACCTCGTACCTTTCAACAGGGTAAAAATAAAATATCTGCCCCGGCTCGTAATCCTTGGGTGTAATAAAGCGCACACTGAACACACGCTCGGAGGTTTCACGCACAGATGCGGCACCCGAAAACGGATGCACGCCGTTCCTTACGGTGTGGCTGTAATTGCCGGGACGCGCTGTTATCATCCAGCCGCCCGCCCAACCGCCGTTTTCGTGCATAACAAACGGAAATTTATAATCGCTGCCGTAAAACCAGTAGCCGTCGCGCTCCTCGCGGTAATTGCTTACACTGTCAAGCTTAAAGGTTACATAAAACGGCGAAGCCTTCAGAACCGTAAATTTATGAACATTTGGTGCAACAGTTTCGATATTAAGATTTTTCAGCGTAACATTTTTGCAGTTTTTCATAACGATATGCGTCATTATGCCATTCATAATAAATGATGAGCCACCGCAGTCGATTTCCATATCGCTGACATTTTCGATTACAACTGCCGCTCTGCGCAGATTTTTCTGCTCGCCGAGGCTGTATTCATCGGTTGAAATGGTGTTTGAAATATGTATTTCACGCTCATTGGCATTTTTACGCATAAACACATAATTACCCTTCAAGAGCGTAAGCGTTTTTGGCGCCGGCATTTCGGCTGCGGTCTTAAAAAGATTGCGAAAGCCCTCGGTCGCTTCGGTATTCGGTTTTACGCTGAACGATTCCGGATAAATTACCACACGCTCACCTCCTGCAAAAGAAAAATTACTGTTTATATGATACATCGACACCGCGAAAAAAGCAACGCGGTTTCGTGGAAACTGCGTTGTTTGCCCTTTGCCCGAAATCGCAGATTTACGGACAAATCGGGAGGCACAGTGTGCCTCCACTACAATTCATTCTTTCTTTCCGCAATCAAAACCAAAAAGCGACTGCAAACTGTCAATCGCTCGGGCACGCAAGGCGCCACTGCGCGATTGACCCGGGCTGCATACTATGCAGCCCCTACTGTTCACATTTATTCTGCGCTTTTTTTACATATCGAGGGGTGAGAGTCTGTTTTCATCGAGGACTACATTACTGTAACCGTAAATCTTATTTTGCAGGATATTGGCGGCAAGCGGATAGTCAACAGCCCAATACCATATTTCCTCGCTGTGTGCCTCGCGGCATTCTTCGCTGGGCATTAAAACCTGCTCAACGCTGAATTTTGCCCATTCACCCACTACCGCTTTAGTTGCATATGAAAGCATTTCAGCTTCGCTGAAGCTTGTTTCAAGATACGGCACAAATTCTTTTACATAGGTTGTCGCCTCATCAATGCCGATGCTTTGTGCTTTTTTAAGCAAAGCGATAATTACCTGTCTCTGGCGGCGTGTTCTGCTCACATCACCGTCGGCATCACAGTGGCGGCTGCGGCAGAATGCAAGTGCCTCATCACCGTTAAGTGTAACCGCACTGCCTGCCTCAAGACCGAAACCGTATCCGGAATTGAGATAGTCTGCCTCATACTGCTGTACCTCTACGGTTACACCGCCGAGCTTATCTATTACAGATTTGAAAAATGCAAAGTTTATCATTGCATAGCCGTCAATTTTGATTTTAAAGTGACTTTCGATAGTGTTCACGAGATTTTCAATGCCGTAGAAAGGGAATGCCGCATTGATTTTATTAAAGCTGCCGTACCCTTCAGGTGATTCAAGGTAGGCGAAACTGTCACGCATGATTGATGTAATGGTAATTTTGCCGAGATTTCTATTTACGGATACAATCATCATAGAATCCGTAAGACCGGAAATCGTGGTTTTATTGCGTGTATCAACGCCGACACACAAAACATTTATAACATCCTTATCGTACATAGTGTCGCCGCCGTTTGTAGCCCACTCTTTAAGTGCAGCTTCAAAGCCGTAAACATCGCCTTCAAAAATATCGGCAAAGTTCGGATCATCCTCAAGCTTTGCAGGCTGAGTTTCATCATCGAAATCATACACAAGTGTATCTTCCACTTCCGGAACGGTATTCAACAATGTTCTCCAATACACAAAACCTGCAGCAAACACTGCAATAACCAAAGCAAGCAGCACGCATAAAATCACTATAAGTTTTTTACCCTTTGCGGCTTTGTTTTTATTTTTTGCCATAAAACACACACCTATCAATTAACAACATAAACATAAAACAGAAACACTATACCATAAATATTATATTATTGCAACACATTGCTTATAAATTAACAAAACTGTAAAAAAACGGAAATATTCCGTACTGATTTGTGAAGTCAGATATAAAGCACCGCGCACCTTTCGATGCGCGGTGAAAAAACAAGTTATTTAAGATATGGTTATTTTTGCGGTATCGCCGACATCGCCTGAATTTTCGCCGACTGCACAAAGAACACAGTATTTATATCTGCCGGGAGCAAGCTTTGCGGTATCAACGAAATATGTCAAATTATCAACTTCGGCAATTCTGACCTTTGCTGTCTTTTCGGCATTGGTATTCGGGTCGATCTCGCTTCTGTATACGCGGTACTTTGTTATGCCGGGAACAGCCTTCCAACTGATCTTTACGGTTTTATTGGCTGATCTCTCTGCAGAAATTGCCGTAACCGCAGGAATATTGCAGTTATATGTTGTACGGTCGGTTGCGCTGAAAGCACTCTGCTGCTGACCCTTTACGGAGACTACGCAGTAATCATAACGACAGCCTCTTTCCAATCTTGAGGTGTCAATATAGGTTGTGCCGTTGACCTCGGCAATCATTTTCCATTCGTTTACGGTATTGTTTTTATTTACCATACGCTTGTAAACGCGGTATGTGGTCACGCCGGGAACAGCCTTCCACATAACCTTAACAGCACCTGTGTAGGAACCTGCCGCAACGCCTGTGGGAGCTGCAAGCGGAGCCGGTGCTTTGTAAACGAGTTTGGCGGTATCGCCTGCAGGACCGACATTTGCGCCAACTACGCCGATTACTGAATATTTATATGTTGCTCCGTTAACAAGGCCCTTGGCAGAATCAATAATTTCGGTTTTGCCGCTTACCTGACCGATTTTGACATTAGCGGTTTTAACAGTACCGTTAGCATTAAGTTCGCATCTGTAAACATCATAGGTGTTTACGCCTGTGCAGGCTTTCCAATAAACTCTGACAGTACCGTCGGCTTTGTTTTCCGCAGCAACAGAAGCAACAGCGGGAATCTTGTTGGTGTATGTTGCCGAACCATAATTAGAGGGAGCACTGTAAGCTCTGTTTCTTAAAGCGCATACGCTGTAATCATAACGTTTGCCAACCTCAAATTTAGAGCTGTCAACAAAGCTTGTGCCGGTAGCATCGCCGACAGTCACCCAGTTACCGTAATAGCCGTTTTTCACATCGACGACACGCCTTGTAATTCTGTATTTCAAAGCACCGTTTACAGCAGGCCAGCTTACTACCATTGTTCCTGCGCCGTTAGTCACAGTGACCTTGGCGGGTGGCGTAAGAGCAGTTGTGAACTTCATAGTTGCAACCGAACCGACATCGCCGGCTATATTGCCTGCAACGCACAGAACAAAATATCTGTAACTCTTATTAAGCACAGTGCCTGAATCGGTGTATGATTTTACAGTGTTGCCGACCTCTGCGATCCTCACATAATCCGTAAGGAATTTGCCGTTGCCATCAACTTCGCATCTGAAAATGCGGTATTTGTCTGCACCGGCAACAGCACTCCACGAAAGCACAAGACCAACGCCGTCATTATTGGCGATTTTGAGGTCTTTTACCCTCGGTACAGTGTCAAAATTAAGTGTCATCAAGTACATCGAGGCATTGTCATTTCTCTTCACAAGGTCTTTGCTTTCCAGCAGAAGCTGATCACAGTAAAGCTTGATGGAAGTTTTAAGCTTAGCCGGATTAATCACCTTGAATTTTGCATAAAGTACGGCGACTTGTGCAGTTGCACTGCCGATAAGCTTGTCGCCGGTAAAGCCTACACTGTAAGTGTTGGGGGTATAAACATTGTCGCCATGTACTTCCAAAGCCGAGCTTGCAGCTTTTTCAACGCCGCCTGTAACAGGCACGACAACCGACGGGTCGTACTCAAAGAAAATCGTAGCACCTTTAATAGCTTTACCTTTTGCCACATATACATAAACAGTCATTTGATTGTTTACACATTCGGTTGCGGCAATTCTCAAATATTGTGTAACATCTGCAGCCTCTGCCACGAGCGTAAGAGAGGCGAAGCAGGAAAGCACCATAATGAGACACAGTATAACTGAAATAGTTCTTTTCATAATAGATACCGTTCCTTTCGGGATTTTAGTGTGTATTTACACGCATATTAAATATAGCACAAACACCCTTGCCGTGTCAACAAAACAGAGAAAAAACAACTTGAAATTTTAGCCAAATTTCAAGTTGTTTTTTATACAATAATAATATTATAATCTGTTTTTGAAAAAAGATTTACCGTCTGTTCACAATTAAATCACCATTTCGTGACGCACATAATACAATAAAGCTTCCTCATCGCGTACAAAACTGCGGCGCGGCACCGAAACAATGCGGCGTATTGTGCCGCCCGAAAGCGAAACGCAGACCCGCAAAGCATCACTCGCGCGTTTTGCAATAAAGCCCTCACCGAATACAACGCACGAAACATCCTTTGAACGCAGATCATGCTTTTCTATAAACGCATTAACGACCGGGTAAACTCCGCCGAGACAGCCGTCGCAGGCTATAATGATTTTATCGTAATCTTCAACGCGGTTATCGTAACCGCCCGGGACACCGGCTGCCCTGCCGCAGAAATTATGAATTTTTTTAACAAAAGCAGATGAATTTGAAAGCTCACGAAGCTCAAGAACATCTATATCGCGCGCGGCGCTTTTGCGGCAAAGCTCGGCAACGGTTTCGTCGCCGGAGCAGTGAACAAGCAGTGTTTTCAAAACTACACCCCAAATGCAAGATATTGTTACAACAAATATGCAACACAACAAAATATAGTATAGCACATATATGACAAAATGTAACGATTTTTTACAAATTTTGCAATTTTCCGCATTTTGCACAAACGGAACAATATGTTTTATGCACTTTGGTGCAGGGTGATGAAAAACGAATTTACAGTTTGTTCACCGAATATTAAAGAAAGTTCACAAAACCGTAATACGCAATTTATTTATTGCTGATATACTGAAGTCACTGAAACGGAGAACTCCCAATCCGTTTCGGAAGTTTTCATTCCTATCTCCTTATTTCCATATTTACCCCTTTGAGAAAGGCTCCGGTTTACCCGCCGGAGCCTTTTTCGTCTGTTATTCAGTTTATTACCTCATACATCTGTGCAGCTTCATCTTTTTTGGCGTATTCGTTGACTGAAAGCACCTTGTATTTAGTAAGATTTGCGCCCATCTGAATCGCTATAACATCGCCCTCTTTTACCTCGTAGGAAGCACGGGCGACCTTGCCGTTGACCTCGACATGCTTAGCATCACAAACCTCGTTTGCAACGGTGCGGCGTTTGATTATTCTTGAAACCTTTAAATATTTATCTAATCTCATAACTACCTCGAATATTTTTTCTATATTTTACCATATTATTTCACTGTTTACAATCTTATTGTTACCGCCGTTCAGCAGGTCGCAGAAAACGCCGAACGCCCATTGGTGCATTTTCAGTGCAAAGCGTTTCGCCTGCGCCTTGTCCGGCTCCACCCACACAAGAAAATGGTCTTTTTCAATCGGCTCCGCTATTTTTTCCGTCAGCTCGCCCGTAAAATAATATTGATACGGGTGGAAATAACCTATATCGGTCTGGTCGGGCTTGAACTGCTCGGCGGTGGCGAAGCAGTTGCCGATTTTTATGCCGTAACCGATTTCCTCAAGCACCTCGCGCGTGAGATTTTGCTCGTCGGTTTCGCCCGGCTCCCTGCCGCCGCCTATAAAGAAAAGACTGCTGCCGTTTTTGGTGGCAAAGCCGATTTTACCGCCCTTGACCGGCAGAAAATATGCGCCCGGGCGCTCATAATAATCGGCATTTTCTTTAATTCCGTCAATAAAATGCGGCATCGCATATATTTCGGAATCATACCATTTTTCCTGAAAATCGACCTGCGCGCGGATTTCTTCGGCGGTAAAGTTCACTCCTTCGGGTGCGGCAACGAGCTTATCCTCAACATCGTTTCTGCGGTAAACCGCGCCGATTATCCTGCAAACACATTTTTCAAGCGGCTCGCTCACGCCGAGCAGGTAAACATCAAGCTCCTCGCCGTCACCGCCGTAAACGCCCGGAATATACCCGTAGTTTATGGGATAGGTCAGCGAGTAATCCTCTTTTTTATGCATATAGCCGACAGGTCTGTCTATTTCGATTTCAACGCTTCTGCCCATATAGCGCTTCACAAGCGCCCTGCGCACTTCAATATCCATAATACCCTCCAAAAATCAAAATACAAGTAATGAATTATAGCCTAAAACCGCATTTATGTCAAACGCAGCAACAAATAACGGTTGCTTTAAAACACTTTGACATCTCGAAGATTTCACAATTTCGAGGATTTCACTATTTCGCTTCTTGACAATTATGCAAAAATCAAATATAATAATCAAGCTTTATCCGATCAATAAATTTCGAGGCATGCCCCGGTTGGTAGGGTGCCTGCTTTGGGCATCGTCACCGAGCGCCGCCTGCGGCGGATGCAGCGAGGTGAGGATGGCGCAGCGGTCGAAATTTTGCGAGCAAAAGCGAGCATAAAATTTCGGGCACCGCAAACCGGGCGACCGAAGCAATTCAACAATTTAATATATAAATTTCGAGGCATGGCCCAGTTGGTAGGGTGCCTGCTTTGGGAGCAGGACGTCGTGAGTTCGAGTCTCGCTGCCTCGACCAGGTAAGGTGGGAACTTTGGTTTCTACCTTACTTTTTTGGAAGATTAAAATACTATTTGTTATTAGTATGAATTATTCGCACGATAGAAGTTATCGTATATAAAAATTACCACCCAAGCTTATATGCTTAGATGGTTATTAATCAGTCCATTAAAGATTCCTTAAATTCTATAATACAATACTGCGCATTGAGATAACTTATGTTTTTATTGCGAGCGTCTTCATTCAAAATATTACATACCCTGACAGAGTAAATGCAGTATGGCTGGAAGGCTGCCGATTTTATTATTGATTGAAATTATTATTGATTGAAAAATCTGTTGCAGTTTGATAGAATATACCGTAATACGGAGTGATAAAATACATATGGGAAAAGCTTATCCATTTCCGACTGAATTCGTGAAAACACCGTGTGGCACGGTCACCGGCTATAATACCGGCGGTATAACCGGCGATTATATCGGCAATTACGCCACAGGCAGCGAATCGAACATAAAACCCGGAGGTAAAGATGAAAAAAAGAATTCTTCCTATCCTGCTCTGTCTGGCAATACTGTTCAATCTTGCGGCGTGCAGTGCAGGCAGCGGCAAAAGCAGCGATATTATTGTACTGTTTACAAACGATGTGCACTGCGGAATTGACGATAACATAGGTTATGACGGGCTTGCCGCTTACAAAAAAGATATGTCGGAACAGTACCAATATGTGATTCTGGCAGATTGCGGCGACTTTTCGCAGGGCAGATATGAGGGCTCGGTCACCAGGGGCGAATGTATTGTTGAGCTTATGAACACTGTCGGCTACGATTTTGCCATTCTCGGAAATCACGAATTTGATTTCGGCACAGAGCAGCTCAAAAAGAACATACAACACCTTAATGCAAATATTCTGAACTGCAGTATTACATATACCGGCAGCGGTGAGAATTGGCTCGCCCAAAACACAAAGCCCTATGCAATAAAAACCTGCGGCAAAACAAAGGTCGCATTTATCGGCGTTTCTACTCCGTGGTCCGTTTCCTCGACTACTCCCGCATATTTTATGGAGAATGATGAATTTGTATACGATTTCTGCGGCAGCGACGGTGCAGAGCATTTCTATGAAAATATGCAGAACACCGTAGACGAATGCCTTGAGAACGGCGCGGATTACATTGTGGTGCTTTCACACCTCGGCACAGATGTTGAGACGGATACCCCGTTCACCTCGGTCGAACTTGCGCAAAACACCACAGGCATAGATGTTGTGCTGGATGCACATTCGCACACGGAAGCCTCGTGCTGGGTACGCCAAAACAAAGACGGCGAGGATGTGCTTATTTCCTCCACCGGCACAAAGCTCGCAAAAATCGGCAAGCTCGTGCTCACACAGGACGGCACCGCTTCCGTCGGCTACGTAGATTCTTACACAAAAAAGGATGCCGCCGTTACCGCGAAAATAGAAGAAGTCCGCAGCGATTTCGAGAAACAGATGAATACGGTAGTCGGTAATATAAACACAAGCCTTTCCTGTTATGACTCGGACGGAATACGCATGATACGCTCGCGTGAGATCGGCATGGGTGATTTCGTGGCGGATGCTTACCGTATTATCGGCAATGCCGATATCGGTATGAGCAACGGCGGCGGTATCAGAGCTGACCTGAACAGCGGCGATATAACCTACAAGGATGTCATAGCCGTCAACCCCTACGGACATTCGCTTTGCGTTGTCAAGGTTACGGGTGCCGAAATTGCGGATATGCTTGAATACTTCTGCCGCTATGTGCAAAGCGAGTATAAAAAGGACGGCGCCGCATACGGCGAGGACGGCAGCTTTCAGCAGGTCTCGGGACTCAGCTTTACCGTAAACACCTCAATCTCCGGCAGCGTGCAGGCGGATGAAGCCGATGTATTTATCGGTGTAAGCGGAGAACGCCGCGTAAGCGACATCAAGGTGCTTCAGAACGGCGTTTATGTTCCGATCGACCCCGATGCGACCTATACGCTTGCAAGCCTTGCATATATGATCAAAGAAGGCGGCTCCGGTATGCTCAAATTCCTTGCTGATCACGAGCTTGTGCTTGACGAAGCAATTCCGGATTATCAGGTGTTGACAGACTATATAACCATGCTGGGCGGCGACCTTTCGCAGTATGAACACGCCGATACCCGAATCACAATAAAATAACGAATCGGGGATCTGAGCGCAGCGAAAACGAAAGATTGTCCGCGATTTTCCCCCCGATAAATCAAACAGAATATGAAAAGGGGCTGCAACGAAATTCGTCGCAGCCCCTTTTTGTTCATTATTATTTATATTTTATTTCTTAATTCACAAACGGGTTTGAAAATTCGATTGACGGATTGTAGTATTTCATCACCGAAAAAATGTCGTTGATTTCTTCCTTCTTATTCACACCGTAAACCGTGCAGAGCGGCTCGTATCTGCCGTTTTTAAGCTTCACCCGAATGCAGTCGTTATGGCTCCTGTTCTGCACATCGGAGCTTTGATAATGCTCGGCTTTCACAATATCGGCATAGCTTATTATCACGCTCATCTGGCGGCGGAAGATATATTCGTCACCGAGCTTTATTTCCCCGTCCGCATAAAACACCGCTGATGCAAAATCGGCGGCGGCTTTTTCAAGCGTGCCGTCCGCCGTCTGCTTTTTCAGCTTTTTGCGGTCTCGTATGCCGGCAGTGAAAGCTTCAAAAAACAGCACCAATCCTATGCAAAGCATTGCCGTAGCCAAAAAGCTGCTGTCTCTGATAAACAGCACCACCGCGGCGGCGGCAAATACAAGACCTATAACAAAGCAGGTTATGCGGTCCCTTGAATCCTTACAGATATATTTGCACATTTCATCCATACTATCACCTTAAAGCTCAACTTTAATATACACAATACTGCGCCTTTCGTAAGTGTAGGTCATATGTAAGGTCATACCGTCGGCAACTATTGCAGGGTAACTGAATTCGTGGTCGCCTTTGATCTTTTCGCATTTGTAAAATTCCTTAAAGGTCTTGCCGCCGTCAACCGAGCGCATAAGCACAAGCGGTGCTCTGTCGCCCCAGTTTTCGCTCACGGGATTCATAATAAGCACAAGCGAGCCGTCCGCGAGCTTTGTTAAATCAATACCGCTGTTCGGGTTCGGCAATCCCGTATCGTAAGCCTTGCACCAGACTTCGCCGTCGCGGCTGTCAGCACGGTAGATGCTGCCGGCATTCGTTCTCACAAGCATATGAAGTCCGGCTTCATCCTCCCACAGTGTGGGCTGAATCATATCCACGCGCTTTATACCTTTTTTCGGTCTCAACACGAAATTGGAATGTTTGAAGGTAAGCCCGTCATCGTCGGAAATATCGACAAAGCATTTCCAGCCGTTCTTTTTCGATTCCTTTGAGGCGGGTGCTATAACTCTGCCGTCCGCAAGGCGTATGGGTTTGTTTTTAACGGGACCTCTGCCGCCGTCTTCATCGCCGGGCACAAGCACTTTCGGAGTTGAAAAGCTCTTGCCGCCGTCTTTGGAAATTGCGTAGTATGTCACCCACTTCGGAATAGGCTTGCCGTATTTGAAGTACAGAATAATCGAGCCGTCTTTTCGCTGAAACAGTGCCGGATTCCAATGGGGCAGAGCCTTGCCCTTTACGCTTACGCTGTAAGGCGGCGCCCATTCGCCGTTTTCGCGAACACTCACCCATATTTTAACATCGTCCTTACCCTCTTTGGTGCCGCCGAACCAGGCAGCAACCACATTGCCGTTTTCAAGCGGCAGTACGGTGGATGCGTGACAACTCGGCGTTACGGAGCATTCGGGGTAAATAAATTCCTTTATTTCGGATTTAATCAGCGTTGTTTTCATTATTATCCTCCTCATTATCCATATAGTCAAAGGCGTTCCACGCCTTTTTTCTTTCCTTTTTCTCCTCAAAGCCGATGTTCATAATTATCGGCTCTGCATTCGTTTTGCTTTTGTCGATCTTAGGCATCGGCTGCGCCGCAATAAACATCTCGGAAGCGAATTCCTCGGTCGCCGTCTGCACAAACGAGGGGAAGCCCTTTTCCTTTTTAAGCTGTCTGTAAATATCGCGGTTGAGCCACAGGTGAATCGCACGCAGCATAGACGGCACGAAAACCGCAAACAGCACAAGTGTAAATGCCATTGCAAGCTTACCCGTAATGTCCTCAAATCTATCCTGCACTATGACCATGACCGCAGGGAACAAGCTTATGAGCGCCGCCGAAACAACATAGAACACACCGTGCAATTTGCCCATTTTGATATTGCTTGTGCCGAATATCAAAAGCAACACACAGATCCACAGAAGTATTGCTTCCTTGCCGAACGATATAAGCAGAAATATCATAATTCCGAGAATAAGAAAAAGCTTTGTGGCAAACTCATTTGAAAGCCCGTCAACCACCGCGTTCCACTTGTTTATAAGCAGCTTTTTTTCGTAATAGCTGAGCGTGGGAATATCGTTATGCAGAAACACAAGCTCAAAATTACCGAGCATTTTGCCGTATTTATATTTAACCTCTTTTTTCGGCTTGTTTTCGCCGTCAAGAATATCGAGCGTCTGCGGCTCGGCTTCTTTTTTTGCGACAAGCTTCTGCGAACGCTCAAAGCGTTCCTTTTCGGCATCCTCGGCGGTATTGAAGCCGTTGAACGACTCTTTTTCGCGCTCGGCTGCTACGGACTTTTCACCGTCCTGAATATACATCTTTTTGCCGTAAACATCGGTGGTGCTGAATACAAAATGCGGAAAGCCCTTTGCTTTTGAAAGCGGCACAAACACGCTCTCGTAATTATAAAGGCACTTAAACGCGAAAAACAGCGGCAGTACAAATACTGCGGCGTCGGCACAGAGCATGGTAAATACCACTTTGCCGCCCTCCGAGGCATAAACCGCCGCGGCTATCACAAGCCCCGAAAACGCCGTGACACAGTACACTTTTTTATTGTTCTGCCTTATAAGGAAGCCGCATATCACCATTATTACGGCTGCGGGAGCCGTATAAAAGCAGCGCGAGAAGACAGGCAGCAAATCGGCAATTGCCGAAATAAAACACAGAATTCTTAAAATATCATTCGTTCTGTTCCACGCCATCATCATTTCGTGCTTCTGTATGACCTTCGCGGTGGGAACATAGTATTTTTCCATATTAAGAGTAAAAAGCTCTTTCATACGAAAACTCCTTTATTTAATATCCGCTGCCCTGCTCGCTTTTGGCAATGGAAACTATGCGGCTTGTGCCGAGCCTTTCTGCGCCGAGCGCAAGGAATTTTTCGGCATCGTCAAGCGACTTAATGCCGCCCGCGGCTTTCATCTTCACGCCGCTGCCGATATGCTTTGAAAAAAGCTCAATATCCGCAAATGTCGCGCCGCCCGTTGAAAAGCCCGTGGAGGTCTTGATAAAATCGGCACCCGCCTCGGTAACAAGCTCGCACATCTTGATTTTTTCGTCATCGGTAAGCAGGCAGGTTTCGATAATGACCTTTAATATTCTGCCGTCGCAGGCTTCTTTTATTGCCTTTATTTCGTTGATGATATCGTCATAGCGTTTATCTTTAAGCCAGCCCACATTTATTACCATATCAATTTCATCCGCACCGTTTTTAACGGCATCTGCGGTTTCAAAAACCTTGCAGGCGGTGGTATTGTAGCCGTTAGGGAAGCCTATCACCGTGCAGATTTTCAACTTGCCCCCGAACTCCTTTGCGCATTCCGCCACATAGCTCGGAGGTATGCAGACGCTTGCGGTGTTGTATTTAACGCCGTCAAGGCAAATAGCCCTTATCTGCCCGGCGGTGGACTCCTGCTTTAAGAGTGTGTGGTCAACATGGGTGAGAATTTCTTTTAGTTCCATAAAATCGTCCTTTACTGCAATCTTTATTACATTGTAGCATTTTTATATAAAAAGGTAAACAGTATTATTAAAATATCATATTATTTTATACATTGATTTAACTGCACTGGTGTGGTATTATTACTGTGTATTTTTATTTCTTGTCAGCAAGGTGATTTTATGAAAACTCTGCTCGTTCTTTTCGGCGGCAATTCAAGCGAATACACCATTTCGCTGCGTTCATCCGCCTCGGTACTTAAAAATCTTGATGTGACCAAATACAATATTGTCAAGGTCGGTATCACGCGCGACGGCTGCTGGCGTTATTTTGACGGCGATGTAAGCGAAATCGAAAATAATATCTGGTTCGAGAATGCCGTTCCCGCAGTCCTTTCACCCGACTGCGGTGAAAAAGCGCTGCTCATTATGCGCGAAAGCGGCATTGAAAAGGTTAAAATTGATGTTATATTCCCCGTGCTCCACGGCAAAAACGGCGAAGACGGCACCGTTCAGGGTCTGTTTGAGCTTGCCGGCATTCCTTATGTGGGGTGCGGTGTTCTCGGCTCCTCGATGTGTATGGACAAAGCCGTTACCAATGTTATGGCGGATGCCGCAGGTATTCCGCAGGCAAGGTGGCGTGCATTCACCCGCGCCGAATATGACGAGGGCTCGGTTGACCTTGATGAAATAGCCGCGTACCTTGAATACCCGATTTTTGTTAAACCCGCCAATGCAGGCTCCTCGGTCGGCATAAGCAAGGCGCACGACCGCGCCGAGCTCGAAAAAGCACTCGAACTCGCATTCGATAACGACTACAAGGCGGTGCTTGAGCAGGCACTTGTGGGCAGAGAGGTCGAATGTGCCGTTATGGGCAACGAAAAGCCCGTTGCTTCCTGCGTGGGTGAAATTCTGCCCGTTGCGGAATTTTACGATTACGATGCAAAATACACCGACAACAACACCGGTCTTGCAATACCCGCGGAGCTGCCCGACGGTGTGCAGGATAAAATCCGCGCGCAAGCCGTAAAGGTTTACAGAACTCTTAATTGCAGCGGTCTTTCAAGATGCGACTTTTTCTACGGCGATGACGGCGTTATCTACTTTAACGAAGCAAATACCCTGCCCGGCTTCACCTCGATTTCAATGTTCCCGAAGCTGTTCGGACACGAGGGCATTGCATATTCGGCTCTGCTTGACAGACTTATAGAATATGCACTCGAAAAACACTCAAAATGACGGGCGATATTAAAATAGTTACCTCGCAGACCGCCTGCGGCGAAAAGACAAGCTTCACCACAAATGTTTTCGGCAGTTACGAAAAATCGAACGGTGTTCACACCGTAAAATACACCGAGATTTTCGAGGGCGGAGAAATGCAGACGGTCATTACCGTAAAAAACCGGGTTGCAATTATAGAACGGCAGAATTCAACACCCATGACGGTGGAAGCAGGCAAGGCACACCCGTGCGAATATGACACCGGCTACGGCGTAATTCCGCTTGAAGTGCGCGGCATTGCCGTAAGCACCAAAGAAAGCGGCAGTTCATTTACCCTTAAATTAAAATACCGCCTTTTTAACGGCGGCGAGGAAGCCTCTTTAAATGAAATCACACTCACCTTTCTAAACATTCAGGAGGAAACAATATGTCTTCAGTAGTTCAGGCAGCAGAAAAACAGATAATCGAAGCCGTTAAGAACGCCATACTCAAAAATGTGGCTGACGGCGTGTTCGCAGAGGTTGAAATCCCCGAATTCAAAACCGAGATCCCTGCGGACAAGACCAACGGCGATTATTCGGCAAACGCGGCATTTATGCTTTCAAAGCCTTTAAGAAATGCGCCGCGCAAAATCGCGGAGGCGATACTTGAAAAAATCGACCTCGGCGGCACTTATTTTGAGCATTGCGAGGTCGCAGGCCCCGGCTTTATAAACTTTTTCCTTAAACCCGATTTTTACGCCGATGTGCTTTTCGATATTGCCGACAAGGGCGATTCCTACGGCAGAAGCGACTACGGCAAGGGCAAAAAAATAAATGTTGAATTCGTAAGTGCCAACCCCACGGGACCCATGCACATGGGCAACGCCCGCGGCGGTGCTCTCGGCGACTGCCTTGCCGCCGTGCTTGACTATGCGGGCTACGAGGTTTCACGCGAGTTTTACATAAACGATGCCGGCAACCAGATAGACAAATTCGCGCTTTCGCTCGATATACGCTACAAGCAGCTTTTGCTCGGTGAAGATGCCGCAGAACTGCCCGAGGACAGTTACCACGGCGAAGATATTAAGGAACGCGCCGCGCAGTTTATTGAGGTTTACGGCGATAAGTACCTCAACGCAAGCGAGGAGGAACGCCGCAAGGCTCTTGTGGAATTTGCTCTGCCTAAAAACATAGCCACCATGAAAGAGGCTATGGCGAAATACCGCATAAATTATGACACATGGTTCCACGAGCTTACTCTGCACAATGACGGCGAGCTTAAGGAAACGATAGAGATACTCAAAAAGAACGGCTACACCTACGAAAAAGACGGTGCGCTGTGGTATAAGAATAAAGAGATACAGACCGAAATGCTCAAACGCGAGGGCAAATCCGACAAGGATATTGAAAACCTTGAGCTTAAGGATGATGTGCTTATCCGGCAGAACGGCAACCCCACCTACTTTGCCGCCGATATTGCCTACCACCGCAACAAATTTGAAAAGCGCGGCTTTGACACCGCCATTGATATCTGGGGTGCCGACCACCACGGTCATATTGCAAGAATGAAAGGTGCTATGTCGGCAGTGGGCATTGACCCCGACCGCCTTGATGTTGTGCTTATGCAGCTTGTAAATCTTTTAAGAGACGGCAAGCCCGTTAAAATGTCGAAGCGCACGGGCAAGGCAATTACACTTGTGGACCTGCTTGATGATGTTCCGATTGATGCTGTGCGTTTTCTGTTTAATATGCGTGAAGCCGGCAGCGCCATGGACTTTGACCTTGACCTTGCGGTCGAGCAATCGAGCCAGAATCCCGTTTACTACTGCCAGTATGCACACGCGCGTATATGCAGCATTTTAAGAAAGCTCGCTTCCGACGGCGTTGAGGCAAAAACACCCACAAGGGAAATGCTTATGAAGCTTTCAAGCGATGAGGAAAAAGACCTTATTGCCCACCTTGCAGCATTGCCCGGTACGATAGTTACCGCCGCCAAGGCGTATGACCCGGCAAGAGTTACGCACTATGTGACCGACCTCGCAACAAAGTTCCACCGCTTCTACAATGCGCAGCGCGTTATGGTGGATGATGAGGAGCTTATGCAGGCACGAATTTTCCTGTGCGTTTGCGTGCGCGATACAATTAAAAATGTGCTTGCGATGCTTAAAATCGAAGCACCCGAAAGTATGTAACGCAAGCTTAATGAATAATTGCGGGGCGCAAGCGCCGATTATACTAAGAAAGCACTGCGTGGATTTTTCAAATCCACGCGGTGCTTTCTTTATTTATAACTCAATAATGTTTTCCGCCGCTGCATTAAGGTTCACTATCTCATACTCGCCGCTGCAAAGCTCCGTGAATGAGCACTGCTCATCCTTGAACATAAAGCCGGAGGGCAGCTTTATCTGACCGTTTAAGGTCGCGGGGGCGTTTACGACAAGCTTATAATCCTTGCCCATGCGCTCCCATTTAACGGTAACTCTGCCGTCAACTGTTTCGTGGTAGGCGGCGGCATTATCAAGGGCGGCTATGAAGCACGGCTCAATATTTACACTGTGAACATCCTCGCGGTTGGGGTTTACCTTTATACCGCCGATGTATTCAATGAAGAATGCCGAAATATCGCCGAGGAAGTGGTGGTTGAGCGAATTGGGGTACTCATCGCCGCGCTTGAAATCCTCGGGCAGCGCGGTAAGACCGCGTGTAACGAAATTGCCGTATGACGGATAGTCGGGTCTTGCAAGCATTTTATATGCAAGGTCATATTCGCCGAAGTCGGCAAGCACGCGGAACAGCACCTGTATACCGATAAAGCCGCAGTCTATGTGGTCATCTGTGCGCTTGATTATTTCAAGCAGTTTTTTGAATGCCGCAGGCTTTTCGCCGGGCTCGAAAACATTGTGGTAAATCGCAAGTGCCTGTGAGGTCTGGCAGTCGCCTATGGCAGTCATTGTGTTGAAGTCAACAAGGTATTTTCTGACCGCCGCGCGAATTTCCGAATACAAATCATCGGTAAATTTTTTCTGATGAGCCATATTCAGCACGCCGAAAATATACGATGCCATATCGAGAATATTCAGTGAAATAACGCTGTCGGTAAATTCAAGCGGGGATTTTATTACCGTTACGGGCAGCCAGTCGCCTAAGCCGAGCTCGACCGTGCCGCGCGCGGTGCGGTGATTAGCAAGGTATGTAACATAACGGAAAATGGCATCGGCATTTTCTTCAAGCACGATTTTGTCGCCGCGCATAATGTAGATGTAATACGGCAGCTTTGTAAGCACGGTATCCCATTCGGGACCGTTGCCCCACTTAAAGCCCCAGCCCGCAGTAGGCACTATGCCGGGTATGGCACCGTCGGCACGCTGGCAGGCGCGAATGTTCCTCAACCATTCGGCATAGCTCTTTTCGGGTGAGAAATTGAGCATTGTCTGCACGCAGGATGCGGCGGCATCGCCCGTCCAGCCGTTCTTTTCGCGGTGCGGGCAATCTGTGGGGAAGTAATAGAAATTGGAAAGCGTGGAGTTTTTGGTCATAGCCTGCAGCTTTGTGGTAACGGGATCGCTGCAGCGGAAGCCGCCGCGCTCCTTTATTGAAGATGAGCAGACTATCATAGTAAGCAGGTTTTCGGTTGCCTGCGCCTCTGTAAGACCTAAAACAAGGCAATAGCGGTAGCCGTGGTATGTGAACTGCGGCTCAAAAATTTCCTCGCCCTCGCCTTTAAGAATATAGACATCGCGCTGACTGTAACCGTCGGGGTAGAAATTTATATTGGAAATATCCGCCTCGCCTTTTTCGTTGATATACTCGCCGAACTGCAAATCAATCTGCTGACCGCGTTCGCCGCTGATTTTAAGGCGCGCAATGCCGGCGGTATTTATGCCGAAGTCGTAGAGGTAGCCGACCTTTTCGGTGCTTGCGTAGGGGTTGGGCGTTTTCGGCACATCGCCGCGCGGTCTGAAATCGGCAAGAGTGCACTTTTTAACGGATATGGGGCTTAAATGCCTTAATGGTAAAATCGGGTCTGCCGTGCATAGTCTGCGCTCGCCGCGCGGAGTTTCGGCAACAAGTGCGTTTGCCCATTCATCATCCGTAAAATCAGCCTGTGACCAGCCCGAAATCTCGCGGCGCGCATCGTAGACAACGCCGCAGCGCATATCGTCAAAAAGCACGGGCGACGGCGCGGTCTTTACGGATGTATCAGCTTCAATAACGGCGGTTTTGCCGTCCTGACGCGTAACCTCCAGGGCAAATGCCACACGGGGCGCGCCGCGGAATTCAGCATCGTCAAGGTCCCAAATCTGACCGCCGATATTATTCTGAAAGCCGTTGCCGAGCTGAATACCGATAGCGTTTCTGCCCTCGGCAATATAGCCGGTAATATCGTACTCATCGTAGTAAACAATATCATCGGGGTTTGAAATATACGGCGCAAGCAGACCTTTTGTGATTTTCTGCCCGTTTATATAAAGCTCATAAAAGCCCGCACAACCGACGGTCACGGTGCATTTTGAGGGAATGAAATCCGCAATAAAGGTTTTTCTGAAATAAGGCGACGGTACCGCCTTTGTGTAGGTGGAATAATCGTGCGTAGCACAAATAAACTTTCTTGAAAGCATAATGCGCTCCCCTTTCCTTTTTATAAATATATAATACTCCATTTATATATGAAGTTCAACAATAAAATCATTCTTGCGTATTGTGTGAATTTAGGGTAATATAAGTATAAACTACTTTCGGAAGGAAAACTATGGAACTTTTTGAACATTTCATTACACTTTCACGCGCCGCCGGTCAAAGGCTCGGCTGCGGCACGCCGTCTTTACGCAAGCTCGCGCCGCGCAAGCACAAAACCGAAAGCGGCGGCTGTGCGATATTCCGCTTTGACGGCTTTCAGTTCAATGTGTATTTCATAGAGCAGGGCATTCGCCGCTACTATGAAAACACACTTTTTGTGACTGCGTGC
Organism: Acutalibacteraceae bacterium; assembly: GCA_045616765.1. GTDB lineage: Bacteria > Bacillota > Clostridia > Oscillospirales > Acutalibacteraceae > DTU089. The sequence continues at coordinate 10,991 of JAZLHL010000060.1, read as the reverse complement.
TTTGACCGCTGCGACTGGCTGCCGTTCTCGGTTTACGACATACTCGCCGCAGTTAAGCCCGGCGATTTTGAGCCGTGCGTATTTACGCAGCTTGACACGCCCGAAAAGCTCAGCGAATACTATAATATAGTTACTAAAAAGCTCTGCGAGCTCGCACCGCTTGTTGCAAACGCCTGCGAAGACGGAACGGTTATAAATAAAATAATCGCCGCACAGCGTGATGCTGTGGGCAATTACATAGGTCAGCCGCTTGATGTGCTCGATTTTTCGGTGCCGTCGGTGGCAAGGCTTGTGAACGCGCTGATTTCGCGCTACATAGATGACCAGAACGAAGAATCGCTTTTCGGCGGTCAGGGCGCATTTTATGCAGGCGGCAGCAAAAAATGCCTGAAAGCATTGAAGCGTATACGCCGCAAAACGCAGTACCAGCAAAACCTTATCGCCTATATCGAGGCAGGCGGCGAAGCACACGGCTCACCGTATATTTATGACGGCAGAATGCGCGATACAACGAAAAAAAGAATCCTCTTTTTCAGCTTGACAGTTGTGCTGACGCTCGTTTTCAGCGCGGCGGCGGCGCTTATATGTTACCTGTGCAGACCGTTGTTTTTTGAAAATGCCGTTTACATTTTCGGCTTTTGGGAAAGCCTTGTTACGCTGCCCGTATTCAACTGCGCGGCGGGTACCTGCGCCGCCTATGCAATAGCGCAAGGCTATGAAAACCGCGCACGGCAAAAAAAGAATGCTGCCGCGGCGGTGAAAAGCAAGGCACAGAAAAACACCTTCAAGGCATTTACGCTTATGAGCGAAGCGCTCGTTATTGTCGGCTGCCTTGTTTCAATGTATTCACAATGCGTTTTTTATGAAAACAAGGTTGCTTATAACGATGCGTTTTTCCCGACCTCGCATTATGCGGTAGAATATTCCGCCATAGACCGCGCCGTAATAAAAAAAGGCTACGAAAAGGATGACAAAATAAGCGATGACCCGCATATTGAGCTGATATTGAAAAGCGGCGACACCGCCGACCTATACAACGCCACATTCTTTACATACGGCGAATTTGAAAAAACCGCCGCAGAATTTTTAGCGAAAAAAGGGATAAGTATTGAAAAAGAATAGTCAGCCATACGGTTTGACAGCGAAAATTCGGAGGAAATTGCAGGGGTCGCAGTGCTGCAACCCGGGTCAAGTGCCGAGTGGCACCGTATGTGCCCAAGGCGGTTGACAGTTTGCGATAATCTTTCGGTTTGAATTGCAAAAATAAAGAAAAATCGGTAGGGCGCGGCACCCCGTGCCGCCCGTTTGCCCGCAGGGCAAAGTAAAAACCGCGTTGATTTCGTGTAATCAACGCGGTTTTTGTGATTTATGTGGTTTTCATTTGTCAATCGCTCCGCGACTGACCCGGGAGGCACAGTGTGCCTCCCCTACCATTCGTTCTGAATATTCGTTATCAAAACCTTATCCCTTAAAGCAAGCATCATAGAGCTTTGCCCATTTCTTGATTTTATCAAGGTCATAAGTTGCGGGCATTGCGGCGGTTGCGGCTACTGCCTCGCCTATCTGCGTGCCCATACGGATGATTTTCTTCGCAACGGGGATATTGCCCTTAAGCGCGAGTGCCTTATCCTTTAAGCCGACTGCATCAAATCCGCTCATAAATGCCTTGAGGTTGTTGGAATCTGCGCCCATGGTCATATCATCGGCATTGAGTATGCCGTTTTCAAATATGTAATCGAGGTCGCCGTCCTCGAGCTTTGTGAGCATAACTCTGATTGCGCCGAGCGGTGCAAGGCCGTTGCCGTACTGCTTGTAGAAATCACGCTGATATTTCCAGAGCGTTGCGGCACTGTAACAGCCGTTTATATCCGCTTTAACTGCATTTGCAAGTATTACGCCGGCTTTAAGGCTGTTTGCTATACCCGAGCCGATGATCGGTACGGTCATAAATGCAGAGTCACCGATTGCAGCGTAGCCGTCTGCAACAAGTACTGCAAGCGGATGGCGTACGGGAATATTTACAAACTGACCGCCGCGAACAAGCTCTGTGCCGAGTGCGGGGCTTTCTTTACGCAGAGAGTTGAGAGTTCTTTCTACCTCTGCCATATCGAACGGCTCAAATCTGCCTATAAGCACATCGGTGTAATTTTCTTCGGCTGCGACCCAGCAGATGCCGAGTATATTTTCATACAGAAGATGAAGCTGCCATTTATCCTCCTCTGTTTCGGCGGTCTTGTTGTAAAAGCCGCGGTAAACATAGAACTGCGCATTTTCCTCGACCTCGTTCTGTATGCCGAGGTGCGCGGGCAGATTACGGCGAACGGGCGAATTGATGCCGGCGGCATCTATAACAAGTGCGGCTATCTGATCGCCCTTGTCGGTCTTTATACCAACAACGCGGTTGCCGAGCATAAGAGGACCTTCGATATTTACGCCGTATTCAAACTTAACGCCGCAGCTTTCGGCATAAGCTATGATATGGTTATAAATCTCGCGGCGCTCCATCTGTATTTCAAGCTCATCCTCGGGGGTGTGCTGTGTAAGCTTGACCTTGCCGTTGGGCGAATAGAAAGTCATATTTGTTTTGAGCTTGTATTTTTCGGGTGCTGGCATTTCCATACCTGCCATAGTGAAGCCCTTTTTATCGAAAATATCGGTCCAGTCCCAGCCCATATTTTCGCGGGTGTTCTTTTCGTAAACGGTAACATCGTAACCTGCGTTTGCAAGGTGTGCCGCCGCAACTATGCCGCCATGGCCGCCGCCCGCAACAATAATTCTGTCAGTCATTATTGCATATCCCCTTTAATTTAATTTTATTTTTTTGACCCCTTGCGAACTATAAGCTCGCGGAATAATACCATGCAAAGAAAAGCTATGGTGCCGCCCATAAGCACGTCACTGAAGAAATGCGCGCCTACCATAATGCGGCTTACGGCTACCATACCGGTAAAGGCTATGGTGCCAAGCCATATTGCCGCCTTTTTGCCCTTTGATTTTATATCGAACAAATCAATGAGCATAATAAGGCTGTAACTCATACCCGCGGCGCAGGTGTGGCCGCTCGGGAACGATTTAAAGGCATCGGCAGTGCCGTAAAGCGCTATCATTTCAGCCTTGTCAGGCTGACCGTTGGCAATAAACCACTTTGTAAAGCCGGAATAATCGCCTATGGTGTTCATTGCTCTGAAGCGCATTCTGCCCATGGGGATTTTAACGAGATTTACAAATGCATTGCCCAGAACTATCATACCGAGTGCGGCAAATGCGAAGCGGTTGAGTTTTTTAAGGTTTTCGTCGGAGAAATTTCTGACCGCAAGCAGCGAGAAAACAGTGATGATAACCGCATAGAAAATCGAGATGCCGTCAAGAAAACCGTCCTTTTCAACGCCGTAATGCTCGAAAACATAGCCTACGGTATCGTTTACGCAGATATAATCGGCAACCACGCTCAAAATTGCGAAAAGTCCGCAAAGGATTTCGGCAAGCGGATGCTTTGTGTTGAAGCGTTTAATATACCAGAACCATATCTGGAATATGAATGCCGCAAGCAGATATACCGGCGATGTGCCTACACACTCCATCATAACGCCGTAAAAATCGTTGGCGTAATACTGACCTGCAGGCAGAACGCCGTTGGTAAGTATTTTACTTACATTCAGATCGGTAAATGTCGCGGTGAGAAGAAGCGCACCGAAAACCACCACAAACAGAATAACGGGTAAAACCGAATTTCTCTTTTTAGCCATCATATTTCCTCCTTTTATTCTTCATCTAAAAGACCGTAGAAGCGTGCTATCCAATAGGGCAGTAAGTAAATCACGCCGTCCTGAATGCTGTGGCGTTCGCCGCAGTCAAGCTCGAAAACGCCGCCGTCTGGTCTGCAAAGATTTCTTTCATCGTAGGGAAGCGGATATTTCGGCTGAGCATCCTCAAACCATTCCGCCTGCTCGGTATCGTAAACGATATCCTTGCGCTTGGAGTTATTCATCTTATAGTGGCACATATCGCAGGGCATTTCTCTTAATGACTGCACACCCTCACAGAGATCGTCGTCCCTGCCGGAGAATGCCGCGTGAATAAAGCAGAAAAGAGGCTGCTTTTCAATTCTTTCGTATTCCCAGTGATCCTCCATACCGCAGAGGTAGAGAGAACGCAGAGCCTCGTTTTCTTCAAGGCGGAGAAGTGTGAGCATTGCAAGGAAGCCGAGATTGTCGTCTATATGGCAGATGTGCGCATCACGCACCTTGTGCTTTGTAACATTGAGCGGATAGTGGTGGCGGCTCACAAATTCGCCGTAAAGAGCGCTATACTTTTCATCGCCGGAGATGTGGTATGCGACTTTAAGGAATGCAAGCAGCTCAAGCGAATTTATGCCGCGCTCGGCAAACCACTTGTCGTCGTAATTAAGAAGCTCGGGATTCCAGTTCGCCCATGTGGTCGGCAGACCGTCGTGGTCGATAAGGCGGTAGCCGTTTCTTACGATATGGTCAACTATCCTGCACAGAGCAACGCGGATTTCTTCTTTTTCGCTTTCATCGGCGCAAAGGTCATAGTATGTGGACATACCGAAGAAGTGCCCCGTCATTTCATCGCTGGAGGTTTCGCATTTCCACTCGCACTCGCCGTCAGAGGTCTTAACCCATTCGTGATCGCCGTCATTGAAGCCGGGCTCGCCGGGGTAGCGCACCGCCCTTGCGGTGAAGCCGTCAATTTCGGTAATGCGGGTAAGAAGCAGCATCGCGTTAAGTCCGCGGCGCGCTTTTTCAAGCGCATCCTTTTCGCCGGTTACTGCATAGCGATACGATTCCGCCGCAACATAGCAGGCAGTCCATAAACCGTCATTGTCGGAAATATAGGGCTTTGCGGTGGTCGGGTCATCATTTATAAAATTCGAGCAGGCAAGAAAGCCGCGGCGGATATGATATTTTTCTATAAAATCCTCATGGAACGCCGCTTTCTCCGAAAGTGTACTTTGGTAGGCATTGATTTCGGCTATACCGCAGTCGGTTGCGGCATAAATGAACTTGCCGTCTTTGGAAACCGCAACATCGTTCACCTTGTCGGCAGGTACCCATCTTTCGGCGCAGAAGTGCTTGAGCTTGCCGCTTTTCTGATAAATCACGCCGACATCGGTGGCGAAATATCTGCCGCCGACTTCATCGGTAACGGTTTTATAAACCGCGTTTTTCGGCAGAGCCGCGAGCTTTTCGGGCGTGAGCCAGAGGTTTGCATTATCGTGGATGACCGCGCCGCCGTCGGTGCTGAGCCAGAGGTAGCCCGCGCCGTCAAAGCAAAGTGCATTTATGTGGTCGGCAGGCATATTGCAGAAGCGGGGCATAATGTTCTTCCACTCCTGGCGTTTGCCGTGAACAACGCTGAGGCTGTTTTCGGTGGCAACATAGATGCCTGCTTCGCTTACTGCAAGGCTTAATCCCCTGCCGCCCTCAAGCGGACGGTTCACCTTGTCGTTTTTCGCATCGAAATCGGTTCTTACTATGCGCTGCTCGGTGAGCACCCAGACATCGCCGCCGAAGTCGTAAATATCGACAACCGCACTGTCGAACTCGCGTACGAAACGCACCTTGCCGTTTTCTATGTAGTACATCTTGCTGCCCTCTGCTGCGGCAAGAATGCCCCCGCGAACAAGCGCGAGTGCGCCTGTATTGCCTGCGAAAACATCATCGAAAACGGGCACGAATCTGCCGTTTTCCTTGCGGCAAAGACCGTTGTCTGTGGCGGCATAGAGAACTCCGTCAGCATCGAAAATCAGTTTATTTACTTTGTCGGAAAGAAGTCCGTCGGCTACCTTAAAAAGTGTTTTTTTGTACTGTGTAAAGCTGCCTGATCTGTAAGTTCCGTTTTTGGTAGTTTTATACATAAGATCCTCCGATAGTTTATTTTACAAGTGACTGCATAAATTTCCACGAAATTTCGGTTGCAAGGAACGGGTCATTTTCAGGCCAGTCACAGTCCTGCTCATACATAATGTAGGGAATGTGAAGCTCCTTGCAGGCTTCGTAGCATTCTTTGAGATTTACGACACCCTCGCCGAGCGGCACGAACTTTCTTTTGCCCTCTTCATCAATAATATAATCCTTGAAATGAACGACCTTTACTCTGCCCTTCATTTTGTGAAGATACTCGGCAGGATCCTTGCCTGCGAAGTGAATCCACGCAACATCGGGAATGAACCGGAAGAGGTCGGGAGTGGTTTCTTCAAGCAGAATATCCATAATTGTTTTTTCGCTGCCCTCAACGCCCTTGAACTCAAAATCGTGGTTGTGGTAGTTGAAGGTCATGTGGTGAGGTTTGAGTCTTGCGCCGAGCTCTTCAGCCTTGGCGATAAAGCCTTTTACGGCTTCGTATGTATCGCGCACCTCGCCGGGCATACTGCCGATGCCGATCGCATCGCAGTCGATAGCCTTATGGTAGTCAATAAACCAGTCAAGGTCCTCGCAGAGCTTTTCAAAGCTCTTGTGTGTAACACAGCACTCCATACCGTTTACGCGCAGTGCCTTTGCCTGAGCCGCCGTTTCAAAATCACCTATGCCGGAAATCTGAACATCGTTTACGCCCATTGCTTTAAGGCGTTTGAGTGTGGCATCAAAATCGTCTGCATTCTGAATGTGGTCACGCAGGGTATAAAGCTGAATACCCATAATAGGTTCTCTTGTCATATTACTGTCATCTGCACTTTCATTTAATATACCGCGAAGTCTGTCGTAAACCTCGTCGGGAATTTCCGGATTGCCCTTTGAATATGAGGGAATGAGCGACTCGCCTGCAACTGCGGGATCGGTGCAGCGCGTGTCGCTGCGGTATTTGTCGCGCTCCGCCTTATCGCGTAAATTCGGTATTGCCATGGGCTTGCCGCCCTCCAGCGCCGAGAAATGCGCGAAAAGACCGGGCAGGAACATATCGAGTGCCTCGTAAACATCTACTATATCGGCATTTCTGTTGCCGCGCAGATGCTGCACAAGGTTATACATAACATAAAAGTCGGAGCCGCCGTGGCCGCTTTCCGCGGCGAACTGCGAAATGGCATCGTCGGTGGAGGTCTTTACGGAATATGAGCGATTTTCGCCCTCGTTTTTATCGCAGTTTACATACAGAGTATTCACTCCGCCGTTTTCACTGTCCTCACGGGCACTTTCCATTCTGCCCTTTGAGCCGTAAATCGAATACCATATGGAATTTTTTGACGGTCCCACGCCGTGCAGGCTTTTAAGCACCGCGCCGTTTTCAAGTGTTACCGTTTCAATGCCCATGGGGCCTGCCTTGGCGCCCATTCTCATCATTCTTGCATTGAATGCGACCTCGGTGCCCGTAACGCTCACGGGGCGAAGTCCGGTTATGTGAATAAGCGGGCCCATTGAGTGAGTGCAGTAATAAAATGCGCTCATAGTGTTGCGCCAATGCTCGGGATTTGCACCTGTGTAGCGGTGCCAGCCCGGCTCGCAGTTATGAACATACTCGCCCTCGCCGTATTCAAAATCGCCGAGCACGCCCTTGCGGTACAGCTCGCGCATCTTTTTCGGTGCGGGCATAAAGCAGTAATTTTCTGCGTAGGCGTAAGTAAGACCGGTTTTTTCAACCGTTTCTATAAGCTCGACCGCCTCTTTGAGAGTCTGAACGGGAAGCACCTCGCTCAACACATTTTTGCCGCAGTTAAGTGCTTTTATTGCGAACGGCGCGTGCGCATTGGCAAAGTTTGCAAGCACCACACAGTCCATATCGTGTTTAAGAAATTCGTCGTAATCGGCATAGAATTTTATTTTGCCGTCGCCGAAATCCTTTTCGGCAGCCGCAAGGCGTTCGGGTGAATTTTCACACACCGCCACAAGCTCGGCATTATCGACCTTGCGGCAGTAGTCCATCATTGTTCTGCCCCTGCCGGAGCCGACCACGCCGAATTTCACCTTGGGAGCCTTGCTCTTGCGGTAAATCACCTTGAACGGCGTTGTGTCCTCATAAACCATCTGCACGCTTTCGATGCCGTAGGTTTCGAGCACGCGCTCCCATCTGTCCTGCATACCGATGGCATACTCAACCGGCAGGAAGCCTGCATTGAGGTAGCTTTTAACGGCGCCCTTGCGCCATTCATCCGTGGTAAGCTCAACGAATTTAACATCGCGCTGACTGAATGTCTTTAACGCTATGTAATTGAGGTATTTGCCGAGCCCCTTGCCGCGCCATTCGGTTTTCATACCGACCATTTCGACCACGCCGATGCCGCTTGAATGAAGCACCGTGGTAACGGTGGCTATATGCTGACCGTTGTAATCAAGAAAGAAAACATCATCATAAATGTTGATATTTTCAAGCGAAGCGATTCTGTCATAGAATGTGGCTTCGTCTGCGGTGTCGGCAACAAGACCGTTTTTGCAGCACTCGCACCACTCGAGTTTATCCGCCTCGCATTTGTAATTTGAAAAAGAATAACCCTCGGGCAGCGTTTCCTCTTTAACGGGAGTGCCCGGTAACCAATACATTTTTAACTGTGCCATAATTTCTCCTTAGAATGTTCCGCTCATATCTTCCTGAACCTGTTCTCTGACGGTCTTTTTGTATTTGGAATTTTCCGCTTTTTTCATAAGCAAATCATAATAAAGCTCGTCATCAAACGGAATTTCAACGGTTTCGCCCGTCCAGCTTGAAAGGAATGCGGCGTTTGAAATGGTAAGACCGTTTATGCCCTCGGGGCCGTCTGCCACAAGGTCTTCGCCGCGAAGAATGTGCGCGGCAAATTTGTTGAGCACCTCTACGTGCTGACCGTTTTCGCCCTCAACGGGGATATGCTCCCACTCGATTTGAGGCTTCTGGAAGCCGCCCTCTGCGCCGAATGTAAATTCGGAAAGAGGCTTTTCGATATTGCAGAGCTTAATGGTGTGCTCTTTCTTTTCGGCATCCCACTCGCAGACTATTCTTGCCTTGTCGAGCGTGATTTCAAGTCTGTTTGAGCCGGGGAAATCGCCCGTGCTTGTGATGAATGTGCCGGTGGCGCCGTTGGGGTATTCAACATAAATCGTTACATCGTCTTCAACCTCAATATTATGCCATTTGCCCTCGTGGCAGAATGCGTGCACCTTTGAGGGCATACCGCATATCCACTGCCAGAGGTCGAGCTGATGCGGGCACTGGTTGAGCATTACGCCGCCGCCTTCGCCCGACCAGGTTGCGCGCCACGCGCCCGAATCGTAATAAGCCTGAGTTCTGTACCAATCGGTGATAATCCAGCTCACGCGCCTCATCTCGCCGTATTTGCCGCTTTTAACAAGCTCGCGCACCTTTTTGAAAATAGGATTGGTGCGCTGATTGAACATCATGGCATAAGTCTTGTCTGACTTCTTTGAAAATTCGATAGCCTCTTTGACCTGCTTGGTATATACGCCGGCAGGCTTTTCGCTGAGCACGTGCAGACCTGCTTTAAGGCAGCCTATAACATAAGTGGGGTGGAAATAGTGCGGAGTCGCCACCACAACAGCATCACAAAGCCCGGAGTTTATAAGCTCCTCTGCGGTGTTGAAGCACACAACACCGGGGATTTTCTCCCTTGCGTTTTCAAATTTTTTCGGGTCAATATCCGCAACGCAGGTGAGTTCCATTTCGGGAAAATCACCGTTTGCGTAGCATTTAAGATAATTGCCGCCCTGATTACCGATACCGATAATACCGAGCCTTACTTTTTCAGACATAATAATACCTCCAATATGTGTATACAACTATACATTGTATATTATAGATTTTCGACACTGTAAAGTCAAGCGATTTCGGCATAATAAAGGCAATAAAAAAGGGCTTGCAATCAACAGTGTAATGCTGATTGCAAGCCTGCATCTTTTTATGTTTTACAGTATTCCGATTTCCTTTGCTTTTTCCCTCAAAGCCTGAAAATCGCTTAAAGCATCGGCTTTGTTTGCGGGGTTTCGCAAAAGCGCCGCAGGGTGAAAAGTCCCCATAAAAAGAATGTTGCCTTTCTTAATAAACTCGCCGTGCTGACGGGTTACGCGAAAATCCTCGCTTATGAGCTTCTGCGCGGCAATCCTGCCGAGACAGACTATGATTTGCGGCTTGATAAGCAGCGTCTGCGCGCGCAGCCAGTCAATGCAGGCAGCCTGCTCGGCAGGCTCCGGGTCTCTGTTCTGCGGCGGACGGCATTTTACGATATTCGCTATATACACATTTTCTTTGCGCGAAAGACCGACTACCTCGAGGTATTTGTCAAGAAGCTGCCCCGCCTTGCCCACAAACGCCTCGCCCTGCAAGTCCTCGTTTTCGCCGGGACCCTCGCCGACAAACAGCACTTCCGCCTGCTTGTTGCCGACCCCGACCACCACGTTGTGGCGGGTTTTGCACAGGCCGCACCGTTCGCAGGCAAGACACTCCGCGGTCAACGTATCAAAATCGGCAATTTTCCGAATATCGCTCATACAAATCCGTCCTCTTTCAAAAAAATTTTAACTTTTTCCATATTATAGCACATTTGCTCTTGAAAAGAAAGAAAAATTGCGGTACAATTTAGAATAGTATCGAAAAATATAAAGAAACGGAGAATACTATCATGGAAAACGGTATTTTGGTCGAAACTTCGGCACGTCACCTGCACGTTACGCGGGAGCATCTCGACATCCTGTTCGGTGAGGGCTATGAACTCACCTCGAAAAAAGATTTGTCCCAGCCGGGTCAGTTCGCGTGCGAAGAGCGCGTGGACATTGTCGGCCCGAAACGCACCCTTTCCGGTGTGTCCATCCTCGGCCCGATTCGCAAAGCCACTCAGGTGGAACTGTCGCTGACCGACGCGCGCTCTATCGGCGTGAACGCGCCGGTGCGCGAGTCCGGTGACATCGCGGGCTCCGGCGCTTGCAAAATCGTCGGCCCGAAAGGCGAGGTCGAGATTTCCGAGGGCGTTATCGCCGCGAAACGCCACATCCACATGACCCCCGCCGATGCGAAAACCTACAACGTCGAGGACAAAGAAATCGTGTCCGTCC